>NZ_JAVDXN010000001.1:0-1091812 GCF_031457955.1 Mixta sp. BE291
ATTGCGGGTCGTTAGCTCAGTTGGTAGAGCAGTTGACTTTTAATCAATTGGTCGCAGGTTCGAATCCTGCACGACCCACCAAGCGTTAAGCAGTAACCGGTGTAAAATCGGCAGGAAGCGAACCCAGGTTTTTTTCCTTATCAGCAGTAACCGCATTGCGGGTCGTTAGCTCAGTTGGTAGAGCAGTTGACTTTTAATCAATTGGTCGCAGGTTCGAATCCTGCACGACCCACCAAGCGTTAAGCAGTATCCGGTGTAAAATCGGCAGGAAGCGAACCTGCAGCAGGTTCGAGTCGAGCGTAAGCGAGACAACGTTGCCAGCGGCAACGGCCCGAAGGGCGAGGCGTAAGCCGAGTCATCCTGCACGACCCACCAAGCGTTAAGCAGTAACCGGTGTAAAATCGGCAGGAAGCGAACCCAGGTTTTTTTCCTTAACAGCAGTAACCGCATTGCGGGTGATTAGCTCAGTTGGTAGAGCACCTCCCTTACAAGGAGGGGGTCGGCGGTTCGAACCCGTCATCACCCACCATCGGGTCGTTAGCTCAGTTGGTAGAGCAGTTGACTTTTAATCAATTGGTCGCAGGTTCGAATCCTGCACGACCCACCAATGTAGAAAGGCGCCCTAAAGGCGCCTTTTTGCTATGCAAAATCGGCAGGAAGCGAACCTGCAGCAGGTTCGGGCCGAGCGCAGCGAGACAACGTTGCCGCAGGCAACGGCCCGAAGGGCGAGGCGAAGCCGAGTTATCCTGCACGACCCACCAGTGTAGAAAGGCGCCCTAAAGGCGCCTTTTTGCTATGCGTAATCGGCAGGATGAGAACCTGCAGCAGGTTCGGGCCGAGCGCAGCGAGACAACGTTGCCGCAGGCAACGGCCCGAAGGGCGAGGCGAAGCCGAGTTATCCTGCACGACCCACCAATGTAAAAAGGCGCCCTAAAGGCGCCTTTTTGCTATGCGAAATCGGCAGGATGAGACGCTAGCAGGTTCGGGCCGAGCGTAGCGAGACCGTTGCCAGCGCCACCTTACTTCTTCGCCGTTAAATTCTTCCAGATATGCATCACCGCATAGCTACGCCACGGCTGCCAGGCCGCAGAGCGCACCTCCGCCTGCTTCGCGCTTATTTTACCCAGATTATTGCGTACCACGATATCGCCAGCGGGGAAGGCGTCCGGCCAGCGTAGCGCGCGCATGGCGATATAGGCCGCCGTCCAGTCACCAATGCCGGGCAGCTGCTTAAGTTTCTGCATCATCGCTTCAGGATCGGTACAGGCATCCAGCTGCAGGTCACCGCCAGCACAACCGGCGGCCAGCGCCAGAATCGAGCGCGCCCGTGCGCTGACAATCCCCAGGCAGGCGATCTCGTCAACGTTCGCTTCGGCAATACGCTGCGGCGTTGGTGCGAGCCGGGTAAGCTCAGGGAAGGGCGTGGCAAACGCTTCACCAAAGGCGCTGACAAAACGTCCGCCCAGCGTGGTCGCGGCCTTCACCGTAATCTGCTGGCCCAGCACGGCGCGTACCGTCATCTCAAAGCCGTCAAATGCGCCCGGCACGCGCAGGCCGGGATCGCGTTCGATACTCTCGCTGAGCAAGGGATCCTGACGCAAATGTTCGTCAATGCACTGCGGGTGCGCATTAAGGTCGAATAAGTTACGCAGGCGACGCAGCAGCGCGGGCAGCGCGCCGGTCAGCGCGTGGGAAAACTCTACCTGTAGCGCATTTTTCTGCGCAACATGCGTCACGCAAATCCAGCCGCGATAGCGTCCCAGCTGCACGGTCCTGAGATAGCGGTTGTCATCAACCCACTCGACATTCTTCAACGCGCGCAGCCGCAGGAAATCAAGCATGGTTTGCCAGTTATAGGGCGGTCGATAGCTCAGTAATAACGTCGATGAATCCAGATGGTTCAGCGCTTTTTCTCCGTTCGCGGCTTCTTTACGCAGGCGGCTGGGCGGCATACGATAGCGTGCATTAAACACATCGTTGAAGCGGCGCAGGCTGCTAAAGCCGCTGGCGAAAGCGATCTCGGTAATCGGCAGGCGCGTTTCGGTCAGCAGCTGCTTAGCCAGCAGCAGGCGGCGCGTCTGTTTCAGTTCAAGCGGCGAAACGCCCAGCTCCTGCTGGACGATGCGGCGTAGCTGACGCAGGCTAAGATGGAACCAGGCGGCGACCTCTTCCAGGCTGTTTACGTCGTCGAGCATGCCCTCATCAATACGCTGTAACAGCAGTTCGGTGACGCGATGAACATGATCAACCGGCGCGTTACCTGGTGCCAGTTCAGGGCGGCAGCGCAGGCAGGGGCGAAAAGCGGCTTTTTCCGCCGCTTCAGCGCTGGCAAAAAACAGGCAGTTTTCCCGACGCGGGGCTTTCACCGGACAAACAGGACGACAGTAGATGCCAGTGGAGGTGACGCCGACATAAAACAGGCCGTCAAAGCGCGTATCTTTCGAGGTCAGGGCTTGATAAGCAGTATCGTCATTGATCATCGTCTTGCTCCGCTGCGGGTCATGAATCTTATCTTAAGCGCAGAAGCGGGATAAAACTCGCTGTTTTCGGACAGGGATATTTTTTGCTGCGTTGACCGAAAACAGCCGGTCAGCGCGTAAAAAAGCGTGATAATAAGCAGAATGTGCAGGAGAACGGAGAAAAAATATGAGCTATTACAGCAAAAAAATGGCGTCGCCGGTGGGGGAATTAACCTTATTCGCCAGCGAGCGCGGCCTGGCGGCGGTGCTGTGGCCTGAGGAATTGCGGCGCTTTCGGCTGACGCCGGTTACGGAAGATCCGCAGCACCCCTTGCTGCTGGAAGCGGAGCGGCAGCTTAACGCCTACTTTAACGGCGAGCTACGGCAATTCACCGTGCCGCTCGATTTTGTCGGTACCGAATTTCAGAAAAAGGTCTGGCAGGCGCTGGTGGCGATTCCCTATGGCGAAACGCGCAGCTACGCTGAAATCGCGCGGGCGATAGGCCATCCTGCGGCGGTAAGGGCGGTGGGCGCTGCCAACGGCAGAAATCCTGTTTCTATTATTGCGCCCTGTCATCGGGTAATCGGTGCTAACGGCAAGCTGACCGGTTTTGCTGGCGGGCTGGAGGCGAAAGCCTTTCTGCTGGCGATTGAAAAGCCTGACCTGCTGAGCCAGTAACAAGGGTGGCGCGACGCTTGCAGCGCGCGCCGCGAAAAATGCGCGACAGCGGCCTCGTTTTCCATTATCTTGTTTAGCATAGAAAACATATATCGCCTTTTAAAGCGTTTAACACCCTTAACAAGGCCAAATAAGTTAAGTTGATAAAACGAGAGCGCTGAATGAGCCTGTTGTCCGATTTCAATGACATTTATCCTTTCCCGCCCAAGCCGGGCCGTCTCTCCGCTGATGAGAAGCAGTACTATCGCACTAAGATTAAACGCCTGCTGCGCGAACGCAATGCGGTTATGGTGGCGCATTACTATACCGATCCGGAAATTCAGGCGCTGGCGGAAGAGACCGGCGGCTGCGTTGCCGACTCGCTGGAAATGGCGCGTTTCGGCAGCACCCATCCCGCTTCAACGCTGCTGGTCGCTGGCGTGCGCTTTATGGGCGAAACGGCGAAAATCCTCAGCCCGGAAAAAACGATTCTGATGCCAACCCTCAGTGCGGAATGCTCGCTGGATCTCGGCTGCCCGATTGACGAATTCAATGCCTTTTGCGACCAGCATCCTGACCGCACCGTGGTGGTTTATGCTAATACTTCAGCGGCGGTAAAAGCGCGCGCTGACTGGGTGGTCACCTCCAGCATTGCCGTTGAGCTGATCGAGCACCTTGACAGCCTTGGGGAAAAAATTCTGTGGGCGCCGGACCGTCATCTCGGGCGTTATGTGCAGCAGCAAACCGGAGCCGATGTGCTGTGCTGGCAAGGCGCCTGCATCGTGCACGATGAGTTTAAAACCCAGGCGCTTCGGCAGATGAAAGCGCTTTATCCGCAGGCGGCGGTGCTGGTTCACCCGGAGTCGCCGCAGGAGATTGTGGCGCTGGCCGATGCCGTGGGCTCTACCAGCCAGCTGATCCAGGCAGCAAAAAACTTGCCGCATCCGCAAATGATCGTGGCTACCGATCGCGGGATTTTCTATAAGATGCAGCAGGCGGTGCCGGAAAAAGAACTGCTGGCAGCGCCGACCGCGGGCGAAGGCGCGACCTGTCGCAGCTGCGCGCACTGTCCGTGGATGGCGATGAATAGCCTGCAGGCGATTGCAGACGGGCTGGAGCAGGGCGGTCAGGCGCATGAAATTCAGGTGGATAGCGCGCTGCGCGGGCGGGCGCTACTGCCGCTGAACCGTATGCTATCTTTTGCAGCGGAACGTAAACTTAACGTCAAGGGTAATGCCTGAACGGCTTACTTAAGGTGCCAATATGGATTTTTTCAGCACGCAAAACATTCTGGTTCACATACCGCTGGGTAAAGGCGGCTACGACTTATCATGGATTGAGGCGATCGGCACCCTGGCGGGCCTGCTGTGTATCTGGCTGGCGAGTCGGGAAAAAATCATTAATTACCTCTTCGGGCTGATTAACGTCACGCTGTTCGCCATTATCTTTTTCCAGATTCAGCTTTACGCCAGCCTGCTGCTGCAGCTGTTTTTCTTTGCCGCCAATCTCTACGGCTGGTATGCCTGGAGTCGCCAGGAGGGCGATCGGGCAGCGCTGCAAATCCGCTGGCTGCCACGCAAAAAAGCGCTGGGCTGGGGCGTGGGCAGTCTGGTGGCGATTGCTTTGATGACGCTGTGGATCGATCCGGTGTTTGCCTTTCTTACCGAGCTGGCGGTGATGCTGATGCAGACGCTGGGGTTACAGGTCACCATGCCGGAACTGCAGCCTGACGCTTTCCCGTTCTGGGATTCCACCATGATGGTGTTATCGATTGTGGCGATGATTTTGATGACGCGGAAATATGTCGAGAACTGGCTGCTGTGGGTGGTTATTGATGTGATCAGCGTGTGGATTTTTGCCCGCCAGGGCGTATACGCGATGTCGCTGGAATACCTGATTTTAACGCTGATTGCGTTGAACGGCAGCTGGCTGTGGATCAAAAGCGCGCGTCAGCATCAGACGCGCGCCTGAAACATTAATGATGATGGTGATGATGATGGGCGTGCGACGGCGCGCCCAGCGTCAGGCCGCAATCTTCCCCTTCACAAGCTTGATATTCCATCTGTACCGTGGCGTGAGCAATCTGATAGCGTTGATGCAGATAGTGATGGATACGTTGCAGCAGGGCATCGTGATCGTACGGCGGCACCACATGAACATGCAGCGTCACAATCGGCTTTTCGCCCACCAGCCAAAGATGAACATGATGCACATTACGCACTTCCGGGATATTCAGCGTTAGATCGCGCTTCAGCTTGTCTGCATCGATCGCCGCAGGCGCGCCCTCCAGCAACTCATGCAGGCTCTCTTTCAGCAACGCCCATGCGCTGCGCAGCACCAGCGCCGAGACCACCAGCGATAAAATGGGATCGATGGGCGTCCAGCCAGTAAACATAATAATCAATGCGGCGACGATCGCGCCCACTGAACCAAGCAGATCGCCCAGCACATGCAGCGCCGCCGCCCGCACGTTCAGATTGCTTTCGCCGCTGCCGCGATGCAGCAGCCAGAACGAAAGCAGGTTAGCCAGCAGGCCCCCGACGGCAATAACCAGCATCATTCCGCTGGCAACCGGCTGCGGCTGATAAAAGCGCTGCACCGCCTCCCAGACAATCAGCACGGTGATCACAAACAGCGCGATAGCGTTAACGAAAGCGGCCAGCGTGGTCAGGCGTAGCCAGCCAAAGGTATGGCTGGCGTTCGGCTTGCGCTGCGCAAACTGTACAGCCAACAGCGCCATCAGCAGCGCGGCGGCATCGGTCAGCATATGCCCGGCATCAGCCAGCAGCGCCAGCGAGCCGGAGATCAGGCCGCCCGCCACTTCTGCCAGCATAAACAGGGCGGTCACAATAAAGGCAGCGAGCAACCGCGAGCGGTTGCCGTCATGTTCCGTGTGCGAATGTTGATGCGTCATAGGTTTCCAGTCTGGCTAATAAATCCTGGGTTAATAATAACAGTAAATGGCCTGTTTCCCTGCAATCCTGCCGTGCCTGCGCCTGAGCGCCTAACCGCTGACAAAGCTGCTCGCCTTCGGCTATGCCTAACAGCAGCCAGCTGCCTTTCATACGGTGAGCGCTCTTCTCCAGCTGTGTCCACGCCGGTTGCTTAAGCGCCTGCTGAATGGCCTCGCTATCTTCCTGCAACGTCCGGCGCAGCGTAGCAATGATGCGCGGCAAAAAGGATGCATCCTGATTGGCCAGCTGCCAGAGCTGCTGCGCCAGCCCGTCCTGCGCCTCTGTGGGCGGCAGGTCGCTTAACGCGGCGCGTAGCGCACTCAGGCTGACCGGTTTTAGCATCACCTCGTCCGCTGCGCGCCAGGCGGCGGGCTGCTGAAGCAGCTGCACATCGGCGCTACAGAAGATCAGCCGCGTGCGTTTTGCTGCCCGCCGCTCACGGCGGCGTAAAATGCGCGCCACCGTTGGGCCATCAGGATGCGGCATATTGTAATCGATCAAAATAATATCGAAGCGGGTCTGTTCTGCCGCCCGCAACAGCGCTCGCCCTTCAGCAAATACCTCAACCTGCGCACCCAGCCAACTGAGCTGCTGCTGAATAACCAGCAAATTGGTGGGATGGTCGTCAACAACCGCCACCTTCACATGCTGAAAGTCCGGGCGCTCTTCGGCGGCGGATGCGGTAATAAGCGGTGCTTCGCTGGTCAGGGTGAGTGGAAGCGTCACCGTTACCCGCGTGCCCTGGCCCGGCGCCGAGTGCAGAGCGATATCGCCACCCATGCGCCGCGCAATTTCACGACAAATCGACAGGCCCAGTCCGCTCCCCTGAACCGAGCGGGAACGTCCTGACGGCGTCTGATACCAGGGTTCAAACAGCCGCGCCTGCTCATGTAACGGAATACCGCTGCCGCTATCGCTAACGCAGAGCGTAAGCCGATCGTCGCTGGCGCTCAGCGTCAGGGTAACGGTGCCGTGAGCGGTAAACTTCACTGCATTGCTGATAAGGTTAGTGGCGATCTGCTGCAGGCGGCCGCCATCCAGCAACACGCGCTGGGGCAGGGCAGAGAGCGCCTTCACGCTAAAATGTGGGCCGTCGGCACGCATCAAAGGCGACCAAAAGCGGGAAAGATCGTCCAGCCAGCGCTGTAGATCCAGCGGCGTGGGCTGCAGGCTAAAGGTATTGTTTTCGATGCGCGCATGATCTTGCAGATCGTTCAATAGCGTCATCAGCGAGGTCGCGCTGCTGTGAATCAATGACAGATTGCCCGTTTGCCGCTGGTGGGCCAGCTCCAGTTCCAGCAGGCCGAGGATCGCCTGCATCGGCGTACGCAGCTCATGGCTGACGCTGGCGATAAACTGACTCTTCATGCGGTTGGCCTGTTCTGCCGCTTCGCGCTCCTGCTCCAGCTGCAAACGCTGCCGCGCCTCCTGGCGCTGTTGCCGCCAGCGGCGCACCAGCAGCGCCAGCAACAGCACAATGGCCGCCAGCGCCACCATCAGCAGCACCATGATCAGCGGATGCATCGCGCCGCGTTCCGCGCCGCCGGGCTGATTTTCATTGCTCCAGGCGGCGCGCATGCGCTGCTGAGTATCGGGCGGGATCTGCTGTAATCCTTTATCCAGAATAGCGCGCAGCAGCGGCTGCTGCTGGCTGACGCCCATGGCGATGGGCCAGGCGATATCGCTGGCGGCAAAGGCGAAGCGCACCGCCTCGCCATAGCGGCTCTGTATCAGCCAGCGTGCCGACAGCACATTATCCACCACCGCATCCAGCTGCCCGTTGGCCAGCGCATTATAGAGCGAAGGCCCATCGTCGAAGGGCTGTACGGTCAGTCCGGCAGGAAGCAGCTGGCGCGCGAGATCGCCGCGTCGGATCCCCACGCGTTTACCCTGTAAATCTTGCCAGCGCGTCACGCCAGGCGACAGCGTCCCAACATAAACGCCCCAAAGCGCGCGCCATACCGGAAGCGTGCTGCTCTCCATCCCATTGCTGCCGGTTAGCGGCTGCACCAGCTCAATCAACGCCTGACCGGTGGCGACGCGTTCCCGCGCCTGCTGCGGATTATTGACCCACAGCGGCGTAAAGCGCAGCCCGGTACTTTGTCCAATCGCATTCAGCAAATCGACGCTGTAACCGCGCGCTTCACCGCTGGCACTGCGATAACTCCAGGGATAGTTATCCGCCAGCGCGCTGTAAACCACCTGTGGATGCTGCGCCAGCCACGCTTTTTCCATCGCGGTAAGATGCAGCGTATTAGTATCGGAATAGCGCGGCAGCTGCATGCTCCAGCGACTCTGAATACCGTTAATTACTTCAACCGGTAGCTGACGAATCGCCTGATTCAGCGCATCGCGCAGCGCCGCCTGCGGCGTCACGGCGTACAGGCTAAGCTCGCCGGGGTCAAGCGTGGAGGCGATTTGATAAATCTCGCCCTGCTGAAGCTGGCTGAGCAGAAAACCGGCGCTGGTTTCATCCGCCACCACATAATCATTTTGCCGATTAAACAGGGTATAGAGCGCCTGCAAATCACTGCTGTAAGTGGCCCAGCGATGAAGATGGGCGAAGTCGGGACTCACCTGCTGCAGCGTGCTGGCGCTCACGGCAATGCGCGCTTCCTGCGAATTGAACATTACCGGGCGATGGTTCTGGCGGCTGCGATAGATGCGTAGCGGCGTGGTAAACCAGGGACGCGTGGCATAAAGATCGTCGGCGATCGCCTGTTGCGGTATGCCAAACGCAAGATCTTCCTTGCCCTGACGCAGCGCATCCAGCAGCGCGGCGTTAGTGGGATAGCTGCTGATAGCAAAGCGTGCGCCAGTGAGATTGCCGAGCGCCACCAGATAGTCGGCGTTGATGCCGTAAAGATCCTGACCGACAAACATGTTCCACGGCGCGCTGCTGGCCTGCAACACCCCGACGCGCAGCGTTTTCCCCTGCCAGGGCAGCATTTCGCCGCCCGGCATCATCAGCTCCTGTGGCAGCGGCATACTGCTGACTGGCCGCCACACGGCGTTTGCCTGGGCACTGAACAGCAGCGCCAGCAGCAGCAGCAGGCGCGCTATTGTTGTGCTTTCCATAACGCGGCGAGATCCAGCACGGAATGGGCTCCGGTTTTCTCCAGAATGTTCTTTTTATGGGTGCTGACCGTTTTATTGCTGATATGCAGCTGCTGGGCAATTTGCAGGTTAGACAGCCCCTGCGCCAGCAGCGAGAGTACCTGCTGCTCTTTGCCGGTTAACGGCAGCGCGCCGCTGTCGGCAATATCGGCGGCGAAAACGCGCTTGCCGCCCAGTACCGCCAGAATCGCGCTAAGCAGCTGCGGCATGCTCTGACTTTTAACAATATAGCCAGCCGCACCGGCCGCCTGTGCCATCTGCATATAGAGGCGTTCGGTTTGCGCGGAATAGATCAGCACCGGCAGGTCAGGGAAGCGCCGCCTGATCAGCTTGAGCATCTCCAGCCCGTTACTGTCTGGCAGGCTGATATCGAGGATAACCAGCTGCGGAAGCCGCTGCTGCAAAGCCTGAAACGCGGCAGGCTCGTTATCCACTGCCGTCAGGGTTAAGGTGATTGGCGCCGTCGCCAGAGCGGCCTCCAGCGCAACCTGCACCAGCGGATGATCGTCAATAAGTAACAGATGCGCCATAGCTTTTTCAATGGTTCTTATTTGCTTTATTACAGCGCTTTAGCATAGCGAAAACCGTAATGGAAGCAATGACCAGCAGGCGATAAAGCGGTAAAACCGTGGCGGAAAGCGAAGGGAATAACGGTAAAGGGCGTCAGACGCCAGATAAAATAAAAGAGAGCCGTAGCTCTCTCTTATTTATTCACCTGAAGGCGTTATGTTATTGCGACGTGCCGTCGGTTTTACGGTCTACATCACCGCCGCCCTGCTGGGTCTCAACTTTTTCGTTGATGTTAGGGCATTTACCGTCTTTACACTGCGCATTTTTATCCATTTGATCGGCACTCATGCCGTTGCTGCCCGCCGTTGGCGTGCTGCTGGTATTACTGTTGATGCCGGAATTATTAATCTGGCTGTTATCAACATTATTCGGCGGCAGATTCTCTTTTGCGCCTGGAGCTACCGCGCCTGCATCCGCTGCCTGGTTCGCTGTGCCGTTGTTTCCTCCTTCTGCGGCCAGTGCGGCGCCGCTACCCAGAGTCATTGCTGCTGTCAGAATTGCAATTGCAAACTTATTCATAATTATGCTCCCGTTAATTATTGATAGTTGCTGGAAATCGGATAGAACCTTTAAATCATCTTTTCATAAGGGCGAAACAATATATCGCCACATCAACGTATGACGAAAACATGTGATGAAAATAATAATTTTTTAAGAACTAACGGTTAAAAGTGTAGTAAGGAACCAAAGAAACGCAAATCTCGAACGCGCTTCGCGAACGGAAACGCGATTTACAGCGCGGCAGTGACGGGATAAATTGGGCAGGTTGTGCCCGCTGCAGGCCAGGCAAAAATAAAATGGATAGCTTATGAATTACCAGAATGATGATTTAAGAATCAAAGAGATAAAAGAATTACTTCCCCCGGTTGCGCTGCTGGAAAAATTTCCCGCTACGGAAAAAGCCGCTGCGACCGTTGCCGCCTCTCGTCGGGCGATTCACAAAATTCTGAAAAATGAAGATGACCGCCTGCTGGTGGTGCTCGGTCCCTGCTCGATTCATGATGTTGACGCGGCCACAGAATATGCCGCTCGCCTGTTAACGCTGCGCGAAGCGCTAAGCGGCGAGTTAGAAGTGGTGATGCGCGTCTATTTTGAAAAGCCGCGTACCACGGTCGGCTGGAAAGGGCTGATTAACGATCCGCTGATGGATGGCAGCTTTCAGATCAATGACGGCCTGCGCATGGCGCGTAAGCTGCTGCTGGATATCAACGACACTGGTCTGCCGACGGCAGGCGAGTTTCTGGATATGATCACGCCGCAATATCTGGCTGACCTGATGAGCTGGGGCGCAATTGGCGCACGCACTACCGAATCGCAGGTGCATCGTGAGCTGGCTTCTGGCCTCTCTTGCCCGGTGGGCTTTAAAAACGGCACTGACGGCACCAGTAAGGTGGCGATTGATGCGATTAATGCTGCCGGATCGCCGCACTGCTTCCTGTCGGTGACGAAATATGGTCATTCGGCGATTGTTGAAACCAGCGGTAACGGCGACTGCCATATTATTCTGCGCGGCGGTAAAGAGCCAAACTACAGCGCACAGCATGTCAGCGCGGTGAAAACAGGGCTGGAAAAAGCGGGCCTGCCCGCGCAGGTAATGATCGATTTCAGCCATGCCAACAGCAGCAAGCAATTCCAGCGTCAAATGGTGGTGGCTGATGATGTCGCGCAGCAGATTAGCGGCGGCGAGCAGGGCATTATCGGCGTGATGATCGAAAGCCATCTGGTGGAAGGCAATCAGAGCCTGGAAAGCGGCGAGCCGCTGGTTTACGGCCAGAGCGTAACCGATGCCTGCATCGGCTGGGAAGACACGGAAAATGTGTTGCGCCAGCTGGCGGCTGCGGTAAAAGCGCGTCGCGGTTAACGCTTGCGCTCAACCGCCATCGCCTATCCTCTGAGATAAGAAACATCGTGACCCACTGCATCTGAACGTTGCGCGCAACGCAGATGCAGTTTTTTAACGCTGAAGCATTCGCGTTTTAATCAATAACCGTCAGCGTTAACCGCGCCTCGCTGGTGTGCGGACGATTGCCTCGCAGATCCGCTGCTGCCATCACCGGCTCAATTTCCAGTCGCGCCGTCAGGTTTTTTCTTTCGATCTGTTCTCCCTGCCGTACCGGGACACGTTGCTCTCCCGGCAGCAGAAAAGGGCGCCGATCCGCGTCCGTTGTCGCTATTCCCGCAGGCGTTAGAGGCTGCAACACAACGGGTTTTCCATCAAGCTGGATATCCATCAGCCGCAGCCTGACGAACCCGTGCACGCCGTAGCGCAAACGGCCCTCTACGCCGCGTTGTCCTGTTACTTCCAGCTTTATCAGGCGAGAAGAGGGACAGGTCACGCTTAGCCTCAGCGCTTGCCTGCCGGGGCTGAATGTTCCGTACGGCAGCAGACGTAGCTGGCCGCGCGACATGGAGCCGTAATCAATCACCGGTCTGCTGATAAATAGCCCACACTGCTGCTCTGAAGAGAGACGAGTGGTTTCCGTGCGCTGGGCGAGCGCAAAGGGAGCCGTAACAAAAAAAACGCTTAACAGTGCCAGCCGCCATTTTCGCAAAACCAGCATAGCTCTCCTTACCGGCAGGTTGCCGTGGCGGTTTCATACAGAAGTGCAGCAGCGGGTTCCTGCGGTAAGGCCAACGTCATCGCGCAGAGTTTCTTACCCGCCATTTGCACCTCCAGTTGCATATCGGGCGCGGCATTGGGGATGAACGTTGCGCCTGCTTCACCGACGACGGTCACCAGCGTTCCGTCCTCAGCAAAGACGCTGGCGCCATAGGGCAGAGCAGCGCCGTCCGGCCGTTTTGCCTCAATCAGGACGCGGCGGGTGCGGATCACGGCAAAATCAAGCCGTCCGACAGCGCCGCGCGCTAACTCAAGCTCCTGCCAGGCATTGCCAATATCTATTTTTTTCCCCAGCGTACGGGTATCAATTTGAATACCGACGCGGCGGTAGCCGCTCAGTCCCGGCAATACGGCAAAACCGCGTCCGTCTGTCCAGACCGGGCCTGCTGGCGTATCAAATCGTACGCCGCGCTCTTCGCCTACGCGACCAATGGCAAACGTATCGGACAGCGCATAAGGCGAGAGCGTAAAGCCATCCCGATGGATAACCACTGCGCCACTGGCGGCGGCTGACCAACTGGTAAAGTGCTGACTGTTGCGGCTAAGCGTCGCGCTCAGCTGACTGGTTCTGGTTAGCGCGTTGATGCCGCCGCTTACTGAGGTCACCCTGCTTTGTTGATCCCAGTCGCTGGCCAGGCTCCAGCTTTCTCCCTGGCGGCTGCGGCCGCTGTAGCGCAGGCCGCTACGGATATGTTGCCCTGAGGCGCTCAGGGTTGTGCTGAGGCTGTGCTGATCACGCAGCGGCAGCGTCAGTAAAAAGTAGAGCCGGGTTTCTTTTTTATCCCCCTGGGCGCTGCTCTGTTCCACGCTCAGGCTAAGATTGGCCTTTGCGTACTGATAGCCCCAGCTGCCGCGCAGATAATTGCTGCGTTTGCCGCTAAACGCCGTGCTCTGCGCCCAGGAGAAAGAGAACATGCCTGCCGGATTAGCCAGCCAGCTGATACCGGTACCCCATTGATAGTGATTACGCGCCTGCTCGCTCGCCTTGCTGCGCGCTTCCGGCTGTAGCGCCTCGCTCAGCTCGCGGTAGCCGGAGGTTTGTTGGCGTCCGCTGATATTGATGCTTAACTGCGGATTCAGCTGGCGACTGAGATAGGTAGAGAGCAGTATCCCGCTGCTGCCGTGCGCGCTATCCTGCGCCATGATGCCCTGTAGACCAAGCCGGGCCAGCCTGAAAAGCTGCGTATCCACTTTTAGCGCCCCGGCCTGATAAAAACGCGCGCCTGACAGACCTGCGGTAACGCTGGTTTGCGGCGCGAGCAGCCAGCCGTTTTCCAGCAAACCTACCAGCGGCGAGCTGCCGCTTTGTTGCGTAAGGCGACCCGCGCCAAACCGCAGACCAGACACGGCCTGCGGAGCGTAAGCCTGCAGGGCGGCGGCGGGCACGGTAAACGCTCGCCGCTGAGCGCTGCTGTCAGTCAACGTTACCTCCAAATCGCTGCGCGTGTTAAGCAGCGGCAATCCGCTGAGCAGGAAAGGGCCTGCGGGCAGGGTAGTGCTGTAAATCAGCATGCCGGACTGCCTGACCTCCACCACCGACTCGCTCTCCGCTACGCCCTCGACCCGCCCGGCACCCGCTGGCTCCGCGAGCAGGGCAGATTCAGGGAAAACGTGCAATCCCAGTACCTGACCACCGCCGAGCAGCGTACCACCCAGGCCGATCTGACCAATCTGGATAACTTTTTGCTGCCTGGTAAAGGTGCGCTGCGCATAGATCGCATCGTGCGTGATGTTTTTCTTGCCGCTGAACTCGGCAAAGAACTGGCGGCTGCGCAGGATCCAATCGCCTGCGTTGAATCCCGCCTCGGTGCCGAGCCGGATGTAATCGGCGCTGTTGCCGTTGCCTGCTGAGTGCTGATATTGCGCATCATAATTGAGCATGCCCGCGACGCCGCCATGCTGCCAACTGTCCGTTTGCGCCGCCGGGCTGAGCGCTTCAGTTGGCACCAGCAGCCGAATCTTTCCCTCGCCCGGCTCAGGATGAACGGCGGCTCTGGGCCAGGCACGGCGCAGGTCGAAACAGGCGATATCCTCGTCGTAATCAGAGGGAATATGCAGCCCTGCCTGCTGCATAAAGGTGCGGTCGGCGCATAGCGTGCCCTGATCATCAAACTTAACCTGCACCATGCCGCGTGCCTCACCGTTGACAGTCAGCTGAACGGCCGTAACGCCGGGCATAAAACGCGGCGCGTGGCGGAACAGTTCTGCTATCTGAGGATCCACGCCGCGTCCGCTGAGCAGGCCGCTATCGAAGATAATATCGTCGCTATGCGCCATGTTAGAGGCCGCGCCGGCTGCCTCAGCGCAGGCCATCGCCGCCAGCAGCAAGGAGCGTCGCCAGCCGTGCCCGTGCGGCATTGCCTGTCTCAGGGCACCAGCGGCGCTTCATAATTTTCGGCGCTGTATCCCCACATCGTTGCGGGCGCGAGGCGAACGGCACGGGGTGTGCCGCTTTGCTGCGGCGCCTGGCGGCTTAAGGTTAACCGCTGCCCCGGCAGAATATAGGGATGGTTCAGCTGCCAGTCGGCACGTTGCGGCAGCGCGATAACGCGTTGCTCAAGACGAATAACGTAGGGGGAGGGGTTATTAACGCTCAGCTGACCATTGTGAAAGCGCCATTCCAGCCGTTTCCAGGGCGCGTCATCGGGTGGCAGGCCCGCAGGGCGGATAATTACCGGCAGATTCTGGCGCACCGTCAGGCGCACCTGGTTTTTATCTTTCTGCTGGGGAGGCACCCCCTCAAAAACCACGCGCATCAGGCGTTCGGTTTTAAGCGGCGCTTTAGCGGTAACGATAAAGCGTATACGCTGGACTTTACCGGGTTCCACGCGCGCCACCGGCGGCAGGACGCTCAGCAATTTTTCCTGCTGCTGTTCAACATCCTGCAAGGTTGTCAGCAGCAGCAGCGGAAAGGGATCGTCATTTTTCAGATTGATGGCCCCTTCGCCGTCGCTTTCTTCCACGATCACTACCGAGGTTTCCGGCTGAATGCCGGTGGCCAGCGCGCTGGTGGAGAGCAGCATTAGCGCAATAATGGCAGCCAGGCCATAAGCCGTAAGTTTCATCATTTTCATCCCTGAACAGCGGCGGAAACCGCCGCGTCGTGACCAGCAGCAGACCGGAGAACAGCGCCGGTCTGCTATGCGATTACAGATAGATCAGTTCCAGCGTTGCCAGGCCATCCAGCTTCACTTCTTTACTCACATCCAGCTCAGAGGTTTTGTTTATATAGGCTTGAACAGAAATTCCTCCTGTAAAAACGGTATGACTGGTGGGCTGTTTACCATCGTTTGTCCAGCTGAAATAGGATGTTTTTTCATAAAGCAGAGGTTGCCTGATATTTGCCACCGCCCAGCCAGAAGCATCGCTTGAGGCTAACAGCCTGGCGGGTTTATTATCCGCCTCATGAGAAGCAGGAAGGATCGCCATTGCATAGCCGCCTATACCGACGCCATTATGCACGCCCAGCCCGGCGGCAATAGCCTTACCGGGGCTAATTCCGCCCAACGTGATACCGGGATCCACCATCTCGCCCAAGCCCCCCTCTTTATTTACCGCGCTGGCTCCGCGTCCCGATTTCGCGATAATAGCGACGCGCATGGGGGCATCGCAGGTAATATTAATGTTCATGTCCAATGCTCCAAGCGGCGTAAAGGCATCTTTTTTCAGGCTGGACGCAGCAATTTTGCCATAATCAAGCAGGCCGTTATTCGTCAGGGCGAGCTGGCAGGCGGAAGGCACAATGGTGCCGATTATTTTTATTTCTGCGGTTGGTGCGGCGGCCAGCGAGCCGGGCAGCATAGCCAGCAGCGAGAGTGCGCAGGATAGCGTGGTGACTTTGTTCATGATATTTCCTTTATCGGGTTGAGGTAGAGAAGTAATAACGCTTTTTCTGGTTAATATTCTTTATTGCTAAGGTAATGTTGCATTAACCGAACACAGAATAATAACTTTAATGACGTTAAAGAAGTGCGTAAGAGAAAGTTATGATAAAAAGCGAGAAAGTGTTGCGTTATTAATTGCGGGCGGGATATGAGCCTATTATTTTTTCCAGGGCTGCATTTTTCTGCTGGTTGCTCTGATGGAGGCGATTGAAAAGCAATAGCGTTATTAATGGGTTTTTGTTTATTGGCTAATTAATAGTTTAGATAATAGACAGAGGAGTTATATAAATATAATTAGGATTGTAAGCTAATTAATTTTAATTGGACTATTAATTATGCAGTAATGATAGCCAGCCGTGATTAAAATAGCTGTGTTTTCATTGATGGCTGGCCGCGAAAAATCACCGACCAGCAGCACCATTACAGATAGAACAGTTCCAGGGTCGCCAGCCCATCCAGCTTCACTTCTTTGCCCAGGTCCAGTTCTGTGGATTTGTTTATATAGGCCTGTATCTGAAATGCACCCACAAAATTGGTATGGCTGCTGGGCTGCTTACCATCGCTTGACCAACTGAAATGTAAGGTCCGGGATTCATAAAACATAGGTTGTATTGTGCTTACCCCAGCCCAACTGACGGTATTATCCGATAATATAAGCTTAACAGCTTTATTATCCGCCTTATGGAAAGTAGGGTGTATAACTAAGGCATAGCCGCCAATGCCTTTGCTATTATGCAGTCCCAGCCCGGCGGCAGTGGCCTTACCGGGAACATTAATTCCACCCAGGGTGATGCCTGAATCTGCCAGCTCACCTAAGGCACCATCTTTATTTACTGCGCTGACACCCCGCGCCGGTTTAGCGAGAATAGCCACGCGCGCCGGTGCCTCACATTTGATATTAAAATACATTCCCTTAAGTGCAAGAGGTGTGAATGTATTTCTGTTCAGAGTAGTAGTTGGGATCTTCCCATATTCAACAAGGCCATTATTATCCAATGTAAGCTGACAGGCGGAAGGCACAATGGTGCCGGTTACTTTTAATTCAGCAGCCGGTGCGGCAGCCAGCGAGGCAGGCAGGATTGTTAATAGCGACAGCGCGCAGGATAGCGTAGTGACTTTATTCATGATAATTCCTTTATCAGGTTGAGGTAGGAAAGGGGATGTTTTTCGGGTGCCAAAACGCAGAAAAGCCAATCCGCCAGCAGCGGAGCGTTTTTCTGCTAACTATTTTCATTGCTAAGGTAATATTGCATTAACTGAACGCATATTAATAACTTTAATAGCACTAAAGAAGGGTACGGGCGCGCTTAATTAAAAAAAAAGCGATAAAATAGGCGCCTGGTAATAGTTGGCAGGGAGAGTGACCACTATTTTGGCAGAGAGGAAAATTATCTGCTGGTGGCATTAACGAGAGAGGTGGGAAAACAATGGAATTATTAACAAGTTTTTATTTATTGGCTAATTAATGATTTAATAAATAAGCAAGTCGGGCTTATAAATTAACTGCGAATAAAAAGCTAATAAACTATTGCCTACACAAACTGGTTTTTATATATACTTCTGCAAATCGTTAATTAGCCAGTGGCAACATTCCTGAAAATCGTTAATTAGGCAACAGCAACGCGCTGTTAAACCCCATGCTTATTTGCTATAGCGGGTACGCAACAAACGCCGATAAAAAACCCGCCAGGCGGCGGGTTTTTGGCAAATCACGAATGATTTCGCATCACGAATTACTTCGCTTTGCCCTGGTTCGCTACCGCAGCGGCTTTCGCAGCGATTTCGTCGGCGTCGCCCAGATAGTAACGTTTCAGCGGCTTGAAGTTTTCGTCGAACTCATACACCAGCGGCACGCCGGTTGGGATGTTCAGTTCGAGGATCTCATCTTCGCTCATGTCGTCCAGGTATTTCACCAGCGCGCGCAGTGAGTTACCGTGAGCGGCAATGATCACTTTCTCACCGCTTTTCAGGCGCGGCAGAATAGATTCATTCCAGTAAGGGATCACGCGTTCGATGGTCAGCGCCAGGCTTTCAGTGGTAGGCAGCTGTTCTGCGGTCAGATTCGCATAGCGCGGATCGTGGCCCGGGAAACGCTCATCGTTGCGATCCAGTTCCGGCGGCGTAACGGCAAAGCCGCGACGCCACTGTTTTACCTGGTCGTCACCGTATTTTTCTGCGGTTTCCGCTTTGTTCAGGCCCTGCAGCGCACCGTAGTGACGCTCGTTCAGACGCCAGGATTTTTCTACCGGCAGCCAGGCCTGATCCACTTCATCCAGAATGTTCCACAGCGTGTGAATAGCGCGCTTCAGCACGGAGGTGTAAGCGAAATCGAAGGTGAAACCCTCTTTTTTCAGCAGCTGACCTGCTGCTTTCGCTTCTGTGCGGCCCTTATCAGACAGATCAACATCGTACCATCCGGTAAAGCGGTTTTCGTTGTTCCACTGGCTTTCGCCGTGGCGCACCAGAACCAGCTTAGTTACAGCCATAGCTTAACTCCTTAACGCTCGTATGATAATGAAACCATTATATTGCCGTCGCGCGCGGCACGGCAATCGATAGTGCCCTACCATAACGGAAATCGACGCACGGCGTAAGACCTCAGCCTGCGCGATGCCTGTTTTTCAGCCTGATGTTATTCCGCCGTTAACGTATAGCGGGTAACGCTGTGATAAGTTTCGCCGGGTTGTAACCAGCAGTCAGGCTGCGGCCATTCCGGATGGTTTGGCGAGTCGGGTAAAAACTCGCTTTCCAGCGCGATGCCCTGGAAAGCATTATAGCTGCCCTGGTCGCGCGCAGGCGTACCTTCCAGATAGTTGCCGCTGTAAAACTGCAGCGCCGGGGCGCTGGTATGCACCGTCAGCTTCAGTTTGCTGTCTGATGACCACAGCTGCGCGGCAGACTGCTCTGCATCACGCTCATTCAGCAAAAAGGCGTGATCGTAGCCCTGCACCAGACGCTGATCTTCATCCTGCAAAAAGTCGCGGCCGATCGCTTTCGGCTGGCGGAAATCAAAGCCGCTGTTTGCCACCGTCTGTAACGGCGCGCGCGGAATACCTTCGCTGCTCACCGGCAGATAGCGATCGGCGCTGAGCTGCAGCTGATGCTGGCGCGCGTCGCCGTGATGCGCGTCCAGATTGAAATAGGCATGGTTAGTGAGATTAACCGGGCAGGGGCGATCGACCTGCGCCTCCCAGTTAATCGACAGGCAGTTATTATCATCCAGACGATATTCCACCTGCGCGATAAGATTTCCCGGATAGCCCTGATCGCCATCCGGAGAGTTAAGGCGATAATGCACGCTGTTTTCGCTCTGGCTGACAATCTGCCAGCGGCGTTTGTCGAAGCCTTCCGGCCCGCCATGCAGCTGATGCGCGCCCTGATTGGCGGTTAACGTAATGCCAGCCGCATCCAGACGCGCGTTGGCGATGCGGTTGGCGTAGCGGCCGACGGTCGCGCCCAGGTAAGCGGTTTGCTGGAGGTAATCGGCAGGCGTCGCGCAGCCCAGCAGCGCTTCACGTACGCTGCCATCTTTCATCGGTACGCGCGCGGAAAGCCAGGTCGCGCCCCAGTCCATAAAGGTGGCGACCATGCCGTGGCTGTTGCGCAGCACGGTAATGCGCCACGGCTGCCCGTCGGGCGCCAGGGAAGTCGCTTCGTTTAGCATTGTCCTGCTCCTTCCGACGCCTTACAGACGTAAAAAGTCTCTTTGAGGCCGGTTTTGGCTTCATACTGGCTGGCGACCGCGGCTTTTACCGGCTCTACCAGGTCAAGCGGCATCAGCGCCACTACGCAGCCGCCGAAGCCGCCGCCGGTCATGCGTACGCCGCCCCGATCGCCAATCACAGCTTTCACGATCTCTACCAGATGATCCACCGGCGGCACGGTGATCTCGAAATCATCACGCATGGAAGCGTGCGACTCCGCCATCAGTTCGCCCATGCGTTTCAGATCGCCGCGGCTCAGCACATCCGCCGCTTCCAGCGTGCGCGCATTTTCAGTTAACACATGGCGCACGCGTTTTGCCACCTGCGCATCCAGCTCATGTTCCACCGCTTTGAACTGCTCAATATCCACATCGCGCAGCGCAGGCTGGCTAAAGAAGCGCGCGCCGATTTCACATTGCTCGCGACGCGTGTTGTACTCGCTGCCGACCAGGTTGCGGCGGAAGTTAGAGTTGATAATCACCACCGCGACATCCTGCGGCATCGGCACCGGGCGCGTACCCAGCGTCCGGCAGTCGAGCAGCATGGCGTGATCTTTTTTACCCAGCGCGGAAATCAGCTGATCCATAATGCCGCAGTTGCAGCCCACAAACTGGTTCTCCGCTTCCTGACCGTTTACCGCGATCTCAGCGCCATCCAGCGGCAGATGATAAAGCTGCTGAAACACGGTGCCGACCGCCACTTCCAGCGAGGCGGAGGAGCTGAGTCCGGCGCCCTGCGGCACGTTGCCGCTGATCACCAGATCCGCGCCGTTAAAATCGCCGCTGCGCTGCTGTAAATGTTTGACCACGCCGCGTACGTAGTTGGCCCACATTGGCTCTTGCACGCTCATAATCGGCTCGTCCAGCGAGAAGCTGTCCTGCTGATTATCGTAATCAACCGCGATAACCCGTACCTGACGATCGTCACGTTTGGCGCAGCTGATGACCGTCTGGTAATCAATGGCGCAGGGCAGCACAAAACCGTCGTTATAATCGGTGTGTTCGCCAATCAGATTGACGCGGCCCGGCGCCTGAATGGTGTGCGTCGGCTGATAGCCAAACTGCTGCTGGAAAATTTGGTCGGTGGTGGTTTTTAACGTCATTCTGAATCTCCCGTCTGGCGGAAATGAATATCACTGACAGAACGCAGGCGCTCCGCTGCCTGCTCCGCGGTTAAGTCACGCTGGGTTTCTGCCAGCATTTCGTACCCAACCATAAACTTACGTACCGTTGCCGAACGCAGCAGCGGCGGGTAAAAATGCGCATGCAGCTGCCAGTGCGCGTTCTCTTCATCGTTAAACGGCGCGCCGTGCCAGCCCATGGAGTAGGGGAATGAGCACTGGAACAGGTTATCGTAGCGGCTGGTGAGCTTTTTCAGCGCCAGCGCCAAATCACTGCGCTGCGCTTCGCTCAGATCCGTCAGACGTTTGATCGCGGCTTTCGGCAACAGCAGCGTTTCAAACGGCCAGGCCGCCCACCAGGGCACTACCGCCAGCCAGTGTTCGGTTTCTACTACCGTGCGGCTGCCATCTTTCAGTTCACGCGCCACATAATCCACCAGCATCGGCGAGCCGTGCTGCTGCCAGTAAGCACGCTGATGCTGATCCTCGCGCGCCACTTCGTTGGGCAGAAAGCTGTTGGCCCAGACCTGGCCATGCGGATGCGGGTTAGAGCAGCCCATCGCCGCGCCTTTATTCTCAAACACCTGCACCCAGGGATAGCGCTCGCCCAGTTCGGCGGTCTGCTGCTGCCAGGTGGTGATTACCTCTTCCAGCGCCGACAGGCTCAGCTCCGGCAAGGTTTTGCTGTGATCCGGTGAAAAACAGATCACCCGGCTGGTGCCGCGCGCGCTTTCGCAGCGCATCAGCATATCGTCGCTCTGCGGCGCTTCGGGGGTATCCACCATCAGCGCCGCGAAGTCATTGGTAAACACATAGGTGCTGGGGTAATCGGGATTTTTATCGCCGGTGACACGGGTATTGCCCGGACAGAGAAAGCAGTCGGGATCGTGTTTTGGCAGTTGCTGTACGGCGGGTGCCTCTTGCGCGCCCTGCCATGGGCGTTTCGCACGATGTGGGGAAACCAGCACCCACTGATCGGTCAGCGGGTTATAACGGCGATGTGGATGATCGACCGGATTAAATTTTTCCATGTTGTGTCCTGATAGCTGACTAAAGCGGAAATCGCAGAATAAAAAATAGCACAGGGTAAAAACGTAAAGCGTGATCCAGTCTGGATAAATGGAAGCGTTTACACAAGCTGAAAATTCCTGGTTTTTAGCAGCGGCAGGAGCGGCTAGAAAAAGTACAAGTATTGGCCGGTAAGATGTTTTTTTTGTACAAAAGGTTGCGTTCTGACCGCAAAGCCAGTGCTTATCAGCCCGCCTGCTATGCTTTCGCCGCAATACTGTTCAGTTATTGATGCGCGTTCAGCTTTATTAAAAGCGCTTGCGTACCTGAGTTTGCGTTTAAAAAGAGACAGACTCTATGGCTGAATTAAAGTCAAGCGTTAGCTCAGTATCAATATTAAAACAGTGGGTATCCCGGCTGATGATGATTTTAGGGGAATTTACCGTCACCGATGGCAGATGTAAGGTTCCTTGAATGGTGAGATAGTTGTTAATGGCCTCCATATTTTCTACGGTTTCGTTTTGTAATAACCTTCCCAGCGTTATATGAATAATATCTTTCTTCAGACAATCAGGGAAATTATATGTGCTATAAATTTCCTGCCTAAAATCAAGAAGCTCTTGGGATTTCCCCATCAGAATTATGCTGCCATTTGGGGTTAGCAATACATCCTGAAGCGCAATGTTTATTGGCTGGTATCTTATAAAGTGCGCGAGGGTTTTTTGGCATAGTTTCTTTATTTCAAAACGAGCGTTTGTAAAGGCTGTTTCACTATCATTAAATAGCGTCAACAACGTTGAATGCAGGTAATCAACCCCATAAAAGGTAATGTAAGGAAATAAGCGTGATAACTCTTTATTAAATAAATGCAGGCGCTCTGCCAATGGAAAAAAATGCTTATCATCGCTGCCGGGTATTATCATCTGCCCGGCGCATAAACTAACATCAATTATGTTATGGTTATTTTTCTGAGCCAGCCAGGGTTCACGATTTTTTAATTTATTTTGCGTAGCGTTGCTTATGAATTCGAAGCTCATGTTATGTCCTTATGTAAAATTCATTTATTACATCTGCTATATAAATAATTTTGTTATCATCCAGTTCCGGATAGATGGGTAATGAAAGTAATTGACCACAAGCGGTTTCAGAGTTCGACATATTGTTGCTTGATTTACAAACCCCACTGAATATCGGTTGTTTGTGTACCGGTACAGGATAATGTATGCCCGTTTCAATGCCGTGTTGATATAAATATTTCTTCAGCTCATCTCTGAACTCAGTCATAACAGCGAAAACGTGATAAACATGTCTGGCTTCGGGAAGAACCTGCGTCAATCTCAAAGGTTTTTTTGCCAATGATTTTTTATATAACTCTGCTTTTTGAATTCTGAGTTCTGTCCACTCTTCTAAATATTGTAGTTTTATCCCAAGAAGCGCGCCCTGGATAGCGTCCATTCTGTAATTGTAGCCTTCATACAGATGGATATATTTTTTTTCACACCCCCAGTCTCTTATCATACGCAACTTTTCAGCATAAAAACTGTTATTTGTTATTACCGCTCCGCCCTCACCACATGCACCAAGATTTTTTCCGGGATAGAAACTAAAACAAGCCATATCTCCAACTGAGCCAATTTTAACGCCCTTAAATGTACTTCCATGGGCCTGAGCTGCATCCTCAATTAAAATTAAATTGTATTTTCGGCATATACGATTAATTTCATCAATTTCACATGGGTTTCCATGGAGATGGACGGCAATAACAGCTTTAGTCTTATGATTAATATGTGGTTCAATTGAGTCAGTTGAAAGATTTAAAGTTTTCAGTGAAATATCCAGTAAAACAGGAGTGGCTTTCACGAGTCTTATGGCTGCAACAGTTGCTACAAACGTACTGGTGGTAGTGATAACTTCATCACCCTCTTTGATGCCTGCAGCCAGAAGAGCCATATGTAAAGCACTGGTTCCTGAATTACAGGTTACGCAAAATTTTGTATCACAATACGCAGCAAAGTCATTTTCAAATGACGCAACATATTCACCTAAACAATAATTCCCAGACTTTAGTATATCAAGAATCACCGGTTCAGCTTGACTTTGGATTTTCCTGTATTGAGCAGTCAGGTCAAGGTACTTTATTAACATTATCATTTTCCTCGATGAAGTAATACATGCGGCCATTATTACGAACGGAATATTCAATAGCCTCTAACGTTTTTATAACATCCACAGAAAGTGAAGCTTCATCGTTTTCAAGGTTATTACTATTTATTAGTGTAAAAAAATAAGAAATTTGGTCTGTAATTGCATCGTTTTTTTCAACAGTAATTTGTTTTTTGATATCTGTCGTATCATAAACAACTTCATTTAAATTATTGGGGATTGCTTTGCAATAATAAGTTAACTTATTATGCTCAAGGCAATCATCATAAATAAAAGATCCTTTCGAACCGACAATAACAATGTCACGGAATTTTTTTGGGCTGACCCAGCTAGTAATAATAGATGCATTTAGACCCTCATCATAGGTAATGTTGATATTACACATTATCTCAGGATAACTGTTGTCATATTTAATCCATCTGGCAGAGATGGCTACTGGATTTTGAGAGAAAAGATGCTTAATTATATATATATCGTGTACCGCAAGATCCCACGCTACACTTTTATCTGAACGAAATCGTCCAAAATTGGAACGATTAGACTGATAAAGAAATGGTCTTCCTAACAGATTATCACTGCCGATGATTTTTTTAAGTTTCTTGATTTCGGCTGTTTTAAGATAAGTGTGATCTGGATATAAAATTCTGCCATTTTCCTTAGCTAAATGTAAGAGTATCTTCAGTTCATCAAGGCGGGTTGTTATTGGTTTTTCAATAAAAATGTGTTTCCTCGCCTGAAGAAGATTTAAGGCTATGGGGAAGTGAGTTTCGGCTGGAGTTACTATGAACACTGCCACTATAGTTGGATCTTTTGTAATATCAGTAGCGGTTGTTGTACAGCATATTTTAGAGTTTGATAACAATATTTCCAAATCTGCAGAAAAACCCGCTGGATCGTAAATAGTTATCTTGCTCACTATTTCAAATTGTAGAAGATGACGAAGAATAACTTTGCCCCAGTATCCCATCCCGCAAATTCCTGTATGCATGATTTACTTACTCCTTGTAATGAAATTGAAACAATGATATTCCTGAGTAAATGTAACTTGATGTTAGGGAGATCACATAATGACAAAGATTGATAAAGGGTCCTTATGCTTAATAACAATTACTGCTTTACAATTCTTTATTCAGGGTTCATGGAGTATGACTCTTGGAATAGTATTAAGCAGTAATGGCATGGGAGAACATATCAGGACTGTGTTCTTTTTGTTGGGAGTCGCCACAGTAATATCCCCTCTGTTTATAGGATACATATCAGATAAATCGGCATCGCCTAAAAAAATTTTTTCATCACTCCATTTCATTAATGCTGTTAACATGATTGGTTTGTACTTTTCTTTTATGTATGCCAATGAATTATTAATTATTTTACTTTTTTTTATTGCAGGGGTATTATTTTATCCAACCACAGCACTAATAAGTTCATTGACCTTTCAGAATATTCGATCTGATACAATTTTTCCTGTTATCAGAGCGTCAGGCACTCTTGGTTTTATGATTTCGGGTTTTTTATGGGTTTTTATAATATTGAAAACAGCAATTTACTTTATATATCTGCATCAGCCGTTTCTTTTATCGTGTCAATCGTTGCATTAATGGCTCCGTTGAAAAAAAATGATTTAATCAAAAACCAATCACATTCAATACTAAAAAATTTAAAGAATGCAGCAGTGCTTATTCAAAACAAGAAGGCTATGCCTTTTCTGGTTTGTGCCCTGCTTATGATGATATCTCAGCTTTCTTATAGTGCCTATATGCCGGTTTATCTCGATGACATGGAATTTAGTTCTCCCGCAATACTTATGCAGATTGCTGTTATAGCAGAACTGCTTTCTATGCTTTTTTTACCATTAATGATGATAAAAATAAGCATTGAATCCCTTATGCTTATTGGTACGTTTACCTATGCATTACGTAGCTTTTTGACCATTTATATAGAGAATACTAACTTTCCTCTTATGATTACTGTGCTGATCCTGAATGGGGTGTCATGGGTAATCTTCTTTATTTCCTTTGATATGTATATCAAAAAAATATCCTTTGATTACAATTTACATCAAATGCAAGGGCTCAAAGTCATTTTTATTAACGGCTTGGGCGTCTCCTTATCATCTTTAATTTGCGGTCATGCTTATAATCACGTGATGAAAGGGGATGATGCACATGGCTGGCAACTATTCTGGGGTTTGCCTTTTATTATGGCAGCAACTGGTTTTGTTATTCTGATTTGTAAGAGGAAAAGTTATGTTCCGATAGTAGAATGATTTTTCTCTGTGCAGGAACTGGGGTGGTAATCTGCTTTACAGACGTGAACATTATAGTTTTTTACTTTAAGACTGGTTGTAATATTGGTGGATATTTCACGTAGTACATATTTCCCTTATCTAAAAGCCCGGAAAGGGCAAGTCAGACAGGAAAGTCGCTGTTTAATTGCCCCTCACAGCTTACCGTCATCCGGCGCATTGCTCAGGCAGCCCAAGTCCTTAAAGAGATTCATTAGTGGTAGCGGTTACACAGAAAGTTACTGTTTTGTTTAGTGAGCTAAACATAAGGGAGGAGGGTGATGAGGAATAACTGGCCCAGCCTGCGCGCCATGGTTTTCTGGCCCGGCTTGTCCGGGCCGTTTGATCAGTTCAGCGCAGTAATATCGTAACGGTAGCCATCGTCCTGCGGGACAAAGCTCAGGCGATGGGTAATACAGTGCGGCGCATCTTCCGCATGGTGCGCAACAAACAGCAGCTGCGTCTCGCCTTGCGCGATCAAGATATCAATGAAGCGCCGTACCAGCTGGCGGTTAATCGGATCCAGCCCCTGCAAGGGTTCATCCAGAATCAGCAGCGCCGGATGTTTAACCAGCGCACGCGCAATCAGCACCAGACGCTGTTGTCCCCACGACAGGCTATGGAACGGCGTATCGCCCTGCGTCGCCATCCCCAGCAGTGTCAGCCAGGCGTCCGCCAGCTTACGTTGTCGATCGGACGCCGCCTGATACAAACCAATAGAATCAAAGTAACCGGAAAGGATCACGTTACGTACGCTGATTGCCACGCGATAGTCCAGATGCAGACTGCTGCTGACATAGCCAATATGTTGCTTGATATCCCAGATGGTTTCGCCGCTGCCGCGCCGACGGCCAAACAGTGTTAAATCGTTGCTGTAACCCTGTGGATGATCGCCGGTCACCAGGCTGAGCAAGGTTGATTTACCCGCGCCGTTCGGCCCGATGATTTGCCAGTGCTCGCCCGGTTTCACCTCCCAGTTCAGGCCGTGTAAAACCGGTTTGTCGTTATAGCTGACTACGCCGTTTTTCAGCACAATACGCGCCGCATCTGCTGCCAGCTGCGGCTGCTGGTCAGGATTATCCGCCTCTGGCACCGCCATGCCCGCCAGCTGTTCGCTGTGCGCCAGCTGCGCGACCAGCGCTTGTGCCAGCACCGTTTCACGCGCGCCGACATGAGTAAGGTTGCACTCTGCCAGCACGCCGGTGCGATCGACAAAAGCGGGAATATCATCAAAGCGGTTCAGCACCAGCACCAGGGTGTAACCCTGCTGATGCAGCTGCTCAAGCAGCGCGGCAAGGCTGGCGCGTGAGGCGACATCCAGCCCGTCGAAAGGCTCATCCAGCACCAGCAGATCCGGCTGCGCCATCAATGCCTGGCAGAGCAGGGCTTTGCGCGTTTCGCCGGTAGAAAGATATTTAAAACGGCGTTCAAGCAAATATTCAATGTTGAACAGCTGCGCCAGCTGCTGGCAGCGCGCGTCATCTTTCACCTCAAGCTGAATCATCTCCGCTGCTGTGCGTCCCGTATCCTCTTCGCCCTCGCTCAGAAGATCGGTATTGTTACGTTGCCACTCCTGCTCGACCAGCTTTTGCAGTTTCTCCAGCGACACGCGCGTCGGGCGCACAAAGTCACTGACAAACTGGCCCTGTAGCGGCGGCAGTTCACCCGTTAAGGCGCGTGCCAGCGACGATTTCCCGCTGCCATTCGCGCCGACAAAGGCCCAGCTTTCGCCGCTGTGCAGCGTTAAATCATTAAGAGTCAGGACTCGGGTATCGCTAAGACGAAACGTGCCTTGCGAAATTTGCAACGTAGCCATTTTTCATTCCGTTTTTTGCAGCGTGAAAAGATTTTTTAATGGCTGGCTGCAAGCTTGTCAAACCACCGCGACCGATTCAGAGCAGCGTCGCGATAATTACCCGATCGGCATTGAAATGTGCCAGCACCGCCGCACCTGGCTGTAGATCCTGCTGCATGACCTGCTGATTGCTGAGCGTGGCGCAGAGCGTTTCGCCGCTGGCCAGACGCATTAGCACTTCGCTCTGCTGTTCGCCGCGCTCAATCGCGCTAATGGTGCAGGGCAGCTGATTATCGGCAGCGGAAGGGGAACGGCTCACATCAATCCACGGCGCCTTGATTAACAGCAGCACCTCTTTACCGGCGCTGAGCTGCAGGCGATCGGCGCTCTGGCGCGTCAGCGCAGCTTTCAGGCGCGTCTGGCGATCCGCCAGCAGCACCTCAACGTGCTGCTGAACTTGCTCGTCGTCACGGTGAATCAAGGTGCCGAACAGCTGGTTGCGCGCGCTGGTTTGCAGCGAGAAACGCGCGATGGCCGCCAGCAGGCTATCCAGCGGCAGCTGGTCATCCTGTAACACATCAAACGCCTTTTGCTGGATCTGCTCCAGCAGGCGAAACAGTTCAATTAAACGCTCACCGTAGCGGGTAAGCTGCGCGCCGCCGCCGCCTTTACCGCCCGTGGCGCGCTCAACCAGCGTGCGTTCCGCCAGCTGGTTCATTTCATTAATGGCGTCCCAGGCGCTTTTATAGCTGATGCCAGCCAGTTTCGCGCCCTGGCTAATGGAGCCGGTGTGTTTAATCTGCTGCAAAAGCGCGATCCGACGCGGATCGGCGAACAGCTTCTGCTGAAGTCGAATAATCAGAGAAATATCAGCCTGCATGCTAAGCCCCAAAAAGTGGTCATTCACGGATTGTAAAAGAGGCGGCCGAGGGTGTCACGGCGTTAAGCGGCACAGCTTAAGGAAAGGTAAAGCGCACAAAATAGCAGTGCGTTTTTCATCGCGCTGGTTAGAATGGTTTTTTTTAGCGTAATAAACGAGGCAACTATGCTGGAGTTATTAAAAAGCCTTGCTGTCGCCGTGATCATGGTGCCGATCGTAATGGCGATTATTCTGGGCCTGATTTATGGCTTGGGCGAAGTGTTTAACGTCATTTCAAAGTTCGGTCATCGTAACGACCAACCGGCGAAACATCGCCAGTAAGCTCACCGTGCATTTCTCTTAACAGGGCCGACATGATGTCGGTCCTGCTGCTTTTTGCCCAACGCCCACTTTTGATCAAACATATGGCTCCCTCTTCCCGTCTCGTTATATTATGCGCTACATAACGTAACCTGGAGAAAAGCTATGTCTGTTATTAAATGGAGCCACTGGTTGGGCGCTGCCGCCCTGAGTCTGAGCGTATCAGGGCATGCCGTCGCGGCGGAAAACGTCACGGTATTTGCTGCCGCCTCGCTGACTAACGCGTTGCAGGATATCGTCAGCCAGTATGAAAAAAACAAGCATGAGATTAAAATCGTCGCCTCTTACGCCTCTTCTTCAACGCTGGCGCGCCAGATAGAGCAGGGCGCACCGGCCGATCTGTTTATCTCCGCCGACCAGCAGTGGATGGATTACGCGGCGCAGAAAAACAGCGTTGAAAGCGATTCGCGCTACACGCTGTTGGGTAATGAACTGGTGCTGATCGCGCCCGCCGATACGCAGGCAAAAGCGGTGACCATTGATAAAAACACTGACTGGAAAAACCTGTTAAAAGGCCAGCGTATCGCCACCGGCGATCCGGATCATGTTCCGGCCGGTATTTATGCGAAAGAGGCCTTACAAAATTTAGGCGCCTGGGATACGCTGTCGCCGGTTATGGCGCGCGCAAATAATGTCCGCGCCGCGCTGGCGCTGGTGGAGCGAAATGAAACGCCCTACGGGATTGTGTACGGCTCTGATGCCGTCGCCAGCCAAAAAGTCACGGTGGTGGGGCATTTCCCGGAAAACAGCCATAAGCCGGTAGAATATCCCATGGCCATTGTGAAAGATCATCGCCATCCCGCCGTCAGCGCGTTTTATGACTATCTGACAGGGCCGGAAGCGGCAGTAATATTTAAAAAATATGGATTTACGCCACGCTAATGATATTGAGTGATGTTGAATGGCAGGCTGTTGAACTCAGCCTGAAAGTGTCTGCTGTTGCTGTGTTGTTCAGCCTGCCTTTTGGCATTTTTCTCGCCTGGGTGCTGGCGCGCTGTCATTTCCGTGGCAAAGCGTTGCTGGATAGCCTGATTCACCTGCCGCTGGTGCTGCCGCCGGTGGTGGTGGGCTATCTGCTGCTGCTGTCGCTTGGACGGCGCGGATGGCTGGGTGCCTGGCTTTATGACTGGTTCGGTATCAGCTTTGCCTTTAGCTGGCGCGGCGCGGCGCTGGCCGCCGCCGTGGTAGCGCTGCCGCTGATGGTACGCGCTATTCGTCTGGCGCTGGAGGCGGTTGATCCCAAACTGGAGCAGGCGGCGCGTACGCTGGGCGCCGGGCGCTGGCGCGTGTTTTTTACCATCACGCTACCGCTGACGCTGCCGGGCCTGATCGCCGGTACGGTACTGGCGTTTGCCCGCTCGCTCGGCGAGTTTGGCGCGACCATCACCTTTGTCTCTAATATTCCTGGCGAAACCCGCACCATTCCGCTGGCGATGTTTACCCTGCTGGAAACGCCGGGCGCCGAAGCGAATGCCGCCCGACTCTGCCTGATCGCTATTGCGCTGGCGTTGCTTTCATTACTGTTGTCGGAATGGCTGGCCCGCTGGGGCCGTAAGCGTCTGGGGGGCTAATGCTGGAGCTTAATTTCACCTTGCAGCAGGGCGACAGCACGCTGCATATCGATACCCAACTGCCCGCCAGCGGCATTACCGCGATTTTTGGCGTCTCCGGCGCCGGGAAAACCTCGTTAATTAACGCTATCGCCGGGCTGGCTGCGCCGCAGCAGGGCTATATTCGCCTGAACGGCGAGACGCTGAGCGATGCGGAGCAGGCTGTCTGGCTGCCGCCGGAGAAACGGCGCGTTGGCTACGTTTTTCAGGAAGCGCGCCTCTTTCCGCATTATCGCGTGCGCGGCAATTTGCGCTACGGCATGGCGAAAAGCCGTCAGCCGCAGTTTAACGCGCTGGTTGATTTATTGGGCATTGGCGATCTGCTGGATCGTTTTCCCTGGTCGCTTTCCGGTGGAGAAAAGCAGCGGGTCGCCATTGGCCGCGCATTGCTGACCGCGCCCGATATTCTGCTGATGGATGAGCCGCTGGCGGCGCTGGATTTGCTGCGCAAGCGTGAGCTTCTGCCTTATTTGCAGAAGCTGGCGAAGCAGGTGGATATTCCGTTGCTGTATGTGTCGCACAGCCTTGATGAGATTCTGCAGCTGGCCGATCGGGTGCTGGTGCTGGATAACGGCGAGGTTAAGGCGTTCGGGACGCTGGAAGAGGTGTGGAACGGCAGCGCGCTGCGCCCGTGGCTGCCGCGTAGCGAACAGAGCAGCGTACTGCGCGTACAGGTGCTGGAGCAGCATCCCGATTATGCCATGACCGCGCTGTCGCTTGGCGATCAGCATATCTGGGTCAGCCGGGTGGATGCGCCGCTGAAAACGCCGCTGCGTATTCGCATTCAGTCGTCGGATGTGTCGTTAACGCTACAGCCGCCGCTGAACAGCACCATTCGCAACGTGCTGCCCGCACAGGTCAGCGAGCTCATTGAGGTCTCTAATCAACAGGTAGAAGTAAAGCTGCGCATCGGCTCCAGCGAGCTGTGGGCGCGCATTACGCCGTGGGCGCGCGATGAGCTGTCGATCAAGCCGGGCATGTGGCTCTTCGCCCAGATCAAAAGCGTCTCCATTACCCCCTGAAAACGCGGAGCCGGATAGGCTCCGTTTTTTGCCTGCCAGGCGAGACAGCAGTCAGACGATAGCGTGGTCAGGCCAAGCCTGAGCATATCGCCGCCCGCCCGCACCGATCGTGCCGTTACAGCACTTCGCGACGAATGGTTTCTGCGATACCCGGCTCCAGGTTAGTGCCGATAACCCGTTTAGCGCGCGCTTTTATCGCGTCATCGGCATTGCCCATCGCCACGCCCAGCCCGGCGGTTTCCAGCATGCTGAGGTCGTTATAGTTATCGCCAAACGCCAGCACATCTTTCATTTCCAGCCCCTGCGCTTCAACCCACTGCGCCAGACGCTTGCCTTTGCTGTTGCCTGCCTGCGCGATATCGACCTGATCGTGCCACGACCATTCGCACGCCAGCCCCAGCTCCTGCTCAACCAGTTCAGCAAACTGCTGCAACGCGCGCGTATCGGGATGGGAGAGGGCAAACTTCCAGATCGCCTGCGCTTGCTGCGCGGCAACGGCTAAATCGGGCACCTGTAAAAAGCGCGGGCGCTGATGCGGCGGCAGCGATTCCGCCCACAGCAGGGTGCGTTCGACATGGCCGGTCGGCGTGTGATAGAGCATGGCGTCATCAACATACAGCAGGCCGTGAATCGCCTGTTGCTCAAGCATGTCGATCACTTTCAGCGTCTGCATTGATGCCAGCGGATCGGCGGCTAGCACCTTTTTCGCTGCATAATCATACAAATAGGTGCCATTACAGCAGATTGCAGGTGTATCTAACGCCAGCGCCTGATAAAAAGGATGAATAGCGCAGTGATGGCGTCCGGTAACAATCAGGACTTTCACCCCGGCCCGTTGGGCTTCGGCAAGGGCTGCCAGCGATTCAGGAAGAATGGTTTTACGCGGCGTTAGCAGCGTACCGTCAAGGTCGAGGGCAATCACGCGATAGCTCATGGTTAATTCCGCCAGTCATTATTAGCAAAGCAGCGATGTTACACCTTGCGGCGCTGGTCGCCAAACCGCTGCGGCATAAACAATCCGTCGGTGAAAGGTAAAACACGCTACCCTTTGCCACAGGCCAACAATTACAGGTAATCAGACAAGGAGAATTCATGAAGCAAGTTGTGTATACCGCCAGTCCGGAAAGCCAACAGATTCACGTCTGGCGTATGAATGAGGACGGCGCGCTGACGCTGCTGCAGGTGGTAGATGTCGCCGGTCAGGTGCAGCCGATGGTGGTCAATCCGGGTCAGCCTTTTTTATACGTCGGCGTGCGCCCGCAGTTTCGCACCATCGCCTATCGTATCGCGGAAGACGGGACGCTGAGCGAAGCGGGCCAGGCCTCGCTACCGGGCAGCCCGACGCATATCTCTACCGATCGTCAGGGCCGGTTTTTGTTCTGCGGCTCTTATAACGACGCCTGCGTCAGCATCAGCCCAATCGGCGCGGACGGCGTGCCGCTGGAGCCGAGCCAGGTGATTAACGGGCTGGAAGGCTGCCATTCGGCGAATATCAGCAGCGACAACCAGACGCTGTTTGTACCGGCGCTGAAGCAGGATCGCATCTGCCTGTTTGATGTGCATGCCACCGGCAAACTGACGCCGCATCAGCAGCCGCAGGTTACCACCGTTGAGGGCGCAGGCCCGCGCCATATGGTTTTCCATCCTAATCAACAGTACGCGTATTGCGTGAACGAGCTGAACAGCACCGTTGATGTCTGGCAGCTGCGCAACGCTCATGGCGAAGTGGAGTGCGTACAGAGCCTGGATATGCAGCCCGCTGACTTTGCCGATACCCGCTGGGCGGCAGATATTCACTTGACGCCGGATGGCCGTCATCTTTACGCCTGCGATCGCACCTCCAGCACCCTGAGCATCTTCAGCGTCAGCGAAGATGGCGCATTGTTAACGCTGGAAGGGCATCAGCCAACGGAAACGCAGCCGCGCGGCTTTAATGTTGACCACAGCGGCCAGTATCTGGTGGCGGCGGGGCAGAAATCGCACCATATCGAAGTTTATCGCATCGGTGGCGAACAGGGGCTGCTGACGCCGCTGGCGCGCTACGCGGTTGGGCAGGGGCCGATGTGGGTGGTGATCCACGCGCTGTAACGCTGATGCCGCAGCGCAGTTTCGGCTGCGCTGCGGCAATTTAACCTGATTAGATCAAACTATTGCGCTCTCATTGTTGTTTTTCTTTCCCCGATGCGTTGTGTTAACGGCGGAGATCAATCCGGCGCGTCAGCAGGAAATTTTGCGGCGCGGGCTGGAGATTGGCGAAAATAGAGAATCGTTTTATGAAAGCGATCCTGAAATACCCTATATATACTCCAGGTTTTAAATTTTAAACGTCAAGTCCATGAAAATAGGCGCAAATCTTCACACATATAAAACCGAAAATTTTTCTGATCGTTTTAGCCAGGAAAATAAAAGTTTTATTCGCGATATAGATCCTCAGGATGCACAAAAACACATCGATAAAATTAAGGCTGATATTAAAAATAACTGGCAGTTAACAGAGTCTGGATCAGATGACGTTTTCCTCTGGAATAAAAAAGCGGCAGCGTCATGGGAAGTCGCAGATTTGGTCTCAGAAACCGCTGCGGAGGTCATAGAAGGAGAGTCAGACAATCAGTTTACTGCTTGTTTTATAAACGAGGAAGTGATTGGCGTGATGGCATGGACACAGGAACCAGGAATACCGGGACTTTATATTAGTTCTATTTTTAGCCATCCGGGAGCGCGGGGAGCCGGCACGGCCTTGATGGAGCATCTTGTTAATATGTCTGAGTACTTTGGGGAAAAAGGTATAATAAATCTCGATGTGATGGATATTGATGCAGCTAGTGTATACGCAAAATTAGGATTCACTGCTTCCGGATCCGTGCTTGATATGCAGTTACGCCCTGAAAGTGCTAGCGATATATGGAAAAAAACATCCAACGGTGAATGGAAATTTACAGGATAATCTGCCTCGATTACCCGAAATTTCATCGAAGGCACACGCTGACTTCATCTGTATCGCCATTCTGCCGCTCGGGCTGACACAGCACCCGTGGGCATTCCAGTTGCAGAAATTGCATTATATATCCGATTAGCAAAACCCGCAGCAGGGCGGACATCACCCAGCGGGCGAAGCGCAATAACGCTCCGCCCGGTCTAATTAGCTGTAAAGCACGGTGATCGAGGCGCTGGCGAGGCGGTGGAAATGGACGTTAAAGCCTACCATCGCGCCGCTGGCGTTTTCATCAACCTCGATTTTATCCACGTCCAGCGCATGCACGGTGAAAATATAGCGATGGCTTTCGCCCTGCGGCGGTGCCGCGCCGCCGTAGCCCGCCTGACCAAAGTCGGTACGCGTCTGAATCGCCTCTTCAGGCAGCGACGCCTGACCAGAGCCTGCGCCCTGCGGCAGCACCGTGACGTTAGCCGGAATATTCGCCACCACCCAGTGCCACCAGCCGGAACCGGTTGGCGCATCGGGATCATAACAGGTCACCACAAAGCTTTTCGTGCCGTCCGGCACCTCATCCCAGGCAAGGTGCGGGGAAATATTATCGCCCTGATAACCCATGCCGTTAAAGACATGGCGCTCCGGCATCTTGTCGCCGTCGTTAAAATTGTGACTGTAAACCCTCATCGCCTCTCCATTTTATTGATGCAACAGTTTCAGTAATTCTTCTGCGGTGGCGGCCGAAGAGGCGGGGTTCTGGCCCGTGATTAAATGGCCATCGGTCACTGTCCAGACGCCCCAATCCTGCGTGCGCTCAAACAGGCCGCCCTGATTCTTCAGCTCATCCTCCACCAGGAAAGGCACAATATCGGTCAGCCCGACCGCCTGCTCCTCGCTGTTGGTAAAGCCGGTGACGCGTTTACCGGCGACCAGCGGCGTGCCGTCTGGTTTCTTCACGTGGCGCAGCACGCCAGGCGCGTGGCAAACGGTAGCAACCGGTTTGCCATTGGCAAACAGGTTTTCAATCAGCGCGATACTGTGCTTGTCCTCGGCCAGATCCCAGAGCGGACCGTGGCCGCCGGGATAAAATACCGCGTCGAACTTGCTGCCATCAATGGTTTCCAGCCGTTGCGTATTTGCCAGCGCCTGTTGCGCGGCAAGATCGTGGCGAAAACGTTCCGTGTCGTGCGTTTGCGCATCGGGCGCGTCGCTTTTCGGATCCAGCGGCGGCTGCCCGCCCTGCGGCGAAGCCAGCACCACGCTGATACCGGCATCTTTAAAGATGTAATAAGGTGCGACAAACTCTTCCAGCCAGAAGCCGGTTTTTTTGCCGGTGTCGCCCAGCCGATCGTGAGACGTTATGACCATTAAAATTTTCATTACTGCTCTCCCGGTTGATCCGCTGCTACCCGGATAACCAGCTTGCCGAAGTTTTTACCTTCCAGCATGCCGATAAAGGCTTCCGGCGCATTTTCCAGCTCATCAACGATATGTTCGCGGAATACCAGACGATCTTCCGCCACCCACTGACTCATCTGACGGAAAAACTCCTCAAAGCGATCGCCGTAATCCTGAGTGATAATAAAACCCTGCACGCGCAGGCGCTTACGCAGAATCGCGCCCTGGAACAGCGGCAGATGATCTTCTCCCTGCGGCAGGTCGGTGCTGTTATAGTCGGCAATCAGGCCGCACAGCGGAATACGTCCTTTGCTGTTCATCAGCGGCAATACCGCCTTGAATACTTTGCCGCCGACATTTTCGAAATAGACATCGATACCGTCAGGGCAGTGCTGCTTCAGCTGCTGCGCCAGATCGTCGCGTCGGTGATCCACGCAATGGTCGAAGCCCAGTTTTTCCATCGCGTAGCGGCACTTCTCTTCGCCACCGGCGATGCCAACCACGCGACAGCCTTTCAGTTTGGCGATTTGCCCCACCACCGAGCCTACGGCCCCGGTTGCGGCGGCGACCACCACGGTTTCGCCCGGCTGCGGATTACCAATATCCAGCAGCCCCATATAGGCGGTAAAACCGGTCATCCCCAGCAGGCTTAACGCCCATGACGGATGTTTTAACACCGGACCCTGTAGCTTAAACAGCCCGCTGCCGTCCGACAGCGCATAATCCTGCCAGCCGCTCTGGCTGACGACCCAGTCGCCCTGCTGGTAGTCGGGATGCTGCGACTGCTCAACAATCGCCACCGTGCCAGCGCCTAACACGTCTCCCACCTTATAAGGTTCGACGTAGGAAGGTGCATCGCTCATGCGGCCACGCATATAAGGGTCGAGTGAGAGATACACCGTCCGCAGAAGCAGCTCTCCCTCACCAGGCGTGGGAACCGATGCGGTATCAAGACGAAAGTTTTCGGCGGTGGGCGCGCCGTGCGGACGCGAGACTAAAATTACGCGACGATTATGCTCTTTTTGCTGTGACATTATTCACTCCTTGGCTAATGGGCATGTTAAAAGCGTAGTTTATCCTGTGGTCCCGTGCCCGACGGCGAGTCAGCATCAGCCTGGCAAAAACAGATCGGCCCGATCTAATGCCGCTTTGATGGTATCGGTTAGCAGGCTCAGCTGCTGCGGGGTAATCACATAAGGCGGCATCAAATAAATCAGCTTGCCGAAGGGGCGGATCCAGACGCCATGCTCGACAAAGAAGCGTTGAATCGCTGCCATATTCACCGGCTGACGGCTTTCAATCACGCCGATAGCGCCCAGCACGCGCGCATCCGCCACCTGCGGATGATCTGCCAGCGGCAGCAGCGCTGAACGCAGCTGTTGTTCAATGGCCGCAACCTGCGTCTGCCAGTGGCCTTCCTGCAGCAGCGCCAGGCTGGCGTCGGCCACGGCGCAGGCCAGCGGATTGCCCATAAAGGTCGGCCCATGCATAAAGCAGCCCGCCGCGCCGTTGCTGATGGTATTCGCTACGTCACGCGTGGTCAGCGTGGCGGAAAGCGTCATGGTGCCGCCGGTCAGCGCTTTCCCCAGGCAGAGAATATCGGGCGTAATAGCCGCATGATCGCAGGCGAACAGTTTGCCGGTACGGCCAAAGCCGGTAGCGATCTCATCGGCAATTAACAGCACCTGATGGCGGTCACACAGCTCGCGCACCCGTTGCAGATAACGCGGATGATAAAAACGCATGCCGCCCGCGCCCTGGACCACCGGCTCAAGGATCACTGCGGCGATGCTGTCGGCATGGGCTGCGATCTGGGCGGCAAATTCCGCGATATCCTGCTCATCCCAGTTGTCATCAAAGCGGCACTGCGGCGCGGGCGCGAACAGATGCGTGGGCAGATAGCCCTGCCACAGGCTGTGCATGGAATTTTCAGGATCGCAGACCGACATCGCGGAAAAGGTATCGCCATGATAGCCGCGGCGCAGGGTTAAAAAGCGCTGCCGTTTTTCCCCACGCGCCTGCCAATATTGCAGCGCCATTTTCATCGCCACTTCCACCGCCACCGAGCCGGAATCCGCCAGAAAGACGCATTCCAGCGGCGCGGGGGTCATCGCCACCAGACGTCGGCAGAGCGCCACGGCGGCGGGATGCGTAATGCCGCCGAACATCACGTGGGACATTTGCGCCATCTGCTGTTGCAGCGCCTGATTCAGGCGCGGGTGGTTATAGCCATGAATCGCCGCCCACCAGGAAGACATGCCGTCCACCAGCTGGCGGCCATCGTCCAGCTGCAAATGAACGCCCAGCGCGCCGACCACCGGATAACAGGGCAGCGGTTCGCTCATGGAAGTGTAAGGATGCCAGATATGGTCGCGGTCGAAAGCGAGGTCGTCAGAAGTCATGATCACTTGTAAACCAAAATAAAAAGATTTAGTTTACAAGTCTACATCAGATTACATGATAAAAACGACCCCCTTCTGGAGTAAGCAATGTCAATGCGTTGGACCCTGGCACAGGCTCAGGCCCTGTTTAATAAACCTTTTCTTGAATTAATGTTTGAGGCGCAGCAGGTACATCGCCAGCACTTCGACCCGCGTCAGGTACAGGTCAGTACGCTGTTATCGATTAAAACCGGCGCCTGCCCGGAGGATTGCAAATATTGCCCGCAAAGCGCCCGCTATAAAACCGGGCTGGAAGCGGAGCGTTTGATGGAAGTGGAAGAGGTGCTGGCCTCGGCGCGCAAGGCGAAGGCGGCAGGCTCCTCCCGTTTCTGTATGGGCGCGGCATGGAAAAACCCCAACGATCGCGATATGCCTTACCTGGAAAAAATGGTGCAGGGCGTGAAGGCGATGGGGCTGGAAACCTGTATGACGCTGGGCACGCTGAACGATGAGCAGGCGCAGCGGCTGGGCAGCGCCGGGCTTGATTTCTACAATCACAACCTGGATACCTCGCCGGAGTTTTACGGCAATATCATCACCACCCGCAGCTATCAGGAACGACTGGATACGCTGGAGAAAGTGCGTGAAGCGGGAATTAAAGTCTGTTCTGGCGGCATCATCGGGCTGGGCGAAGAGGTGGAAGATCGCGCCGGACTGCTGGTCCAGCTGGCGAATCTGCCGACGCCGCCGGAAAGCGTGCCGATCAACATGCTGGTTAAGGTCAAGGGCACGCCGCTGGCGGATAACGACGATGTCGATCCGTTTGATTTTATCCGCACCATCGCCGTGGCGCGCATCATGATGCCGCGCTCGCACGTGCGTCTTTCCGCCGGTCGCGAGCAGATGAGCGAGCAGACCCAGGCGATGTGCTTTATGGCGGGCGCGAACTCCATTTTCTACGGCTGCAAACTGCTGACCACGCCGAATCCGGAAGAGGATAAGGATCTGCTGCTGTTCCGCAAGCTGGGCCTGAATCCTGAACATACCCATACTCGTGCAGGCGATAACGAGCAGCAGCAGGCACTGGCGCAGCAGCTGGTTAACGCCGATACCGCGCAGTATTACAACGCGGCCCATTAATGAGCTGGCAACATCGCATCGCGACGGCGCTGGCCGAGCGTCGGCAGCAGCAGCGTTTACGTCAGCGCAGCCTGGTGACGCCGGAAGGCGCGGGCGGGCTGCTGCATAACGGCAAACGCTACCGCAACTTCGCCAGCAACGATTACCTCGGACTCAGCACCGATGCGCGGCTGGTGCAGGCCTGGCAGCAGGGCGCTGAACGCTACGGCGTGGGCGCCGGGGCATCGGGTCACGTTACCGGCTATGCGCTGCCGCATGCCCAACTGGAAACCGAACTGGCTGACTGGCTGGGCTATCCCTGCGCGCTGCTGTTTAATTCCGGTTACGCCGCGAATCAGGCGGCAATTGGCGCGCTGGCAGGCGCGGGCGATCGCATTCTGGCGGACAAGCTGTCGCACGCTTCACTGCTGGAGGCCGCCAGTCTGAGTCCGGCTACGCTGCGCCGTTTTGTCCATAATCAACCTGCAGGGCTGCAACGGCTGCTAACGCCGCAGGAAACGGGCGAAACCCTGGTGGTGACGGAAGGCATCTTTAGTATGGATGGCGACAGCGCGCCGCTGGCAGCGTTGCATCAGCTAACGCAGCAGGCGGGCGGCTGGCTGCTGGTGGATGATGCGCACGGCATCGGCGTGCAGGGCGAGCAGGGGCGCGGCAGCTGCTGGCAGCAGGGCGTGCGGCCGGAATTGCTGATCGTCACTTTTGGCAAAGCGTTTGGCATCAGCGGCGCGGCGCTGCTGTGCGACAGCGACACCGCCGATTATCTGCTGCAGTTCGCCCGCCACCTGATTTACAGCACTGCGATGCCGCCCGCACAGGCGCAGGCGCTGCGTGCAGCCTTGCACGCGGTACAGCAGGGCGATGATTTGCGTGAGCAACTGGCGGCCAATATTGCCCGCTTCCGCCGTGGCGCGGCACAGCTCTCTTTGACTTTAATGCCTTCCTCCAGTGCGATTCAGCCGTTGCTGGTGGGCGACGATAGCCAGGCGCTGGCGCTGGCCGATCGTCTGCGCCAGCGCGGCTGCTGGGTAACGGCGATTCGCCCGCCAACGGTGCCGCCCGGCACCGCCCGGCTGCGGATTACCTTAACCGCACGCCATACCGCAGAAGATATCGATCGGTTACTGGAGGCATTGTATGACGCACAAAGTGAATAAACAGGCGGTGGCGCAGGCGTTTGGTCGCGCGGCCAACGGTTACGATCGCTTTGCCGAACTGCAACGCTACAGCGGCGAGCGGTTAATGGCGCACCAGCCTGGTTTATGCGCCGCAACCGTGCTGGACGCGGGCTGCGGCACCGGCTGGTTCAGCCGTCGCTGGCGCGAGCTGGGGCATCAGGTGATCGCGCTCGATTTCTCGGCGGGCATGCTGGCGCAGGCGCGGCGCGATGAAACGGCGCATCACTACCTACTGGGCGATATCGAAGCGTTGCCGCTGCGCGCGCAGAGCGTGGATGTGAGCTGGAGCAATCTGGCAATCCAGTGGTGTGACGATCTGGCGCAGGGGCTACGCGAACTCTGTCGGGTTACCCGGCCCGGCGGGCGGGTGCTGTTTTCTACCCTGGCTGAACCTTCGCTGCATGAGGTACGCAGCGCATGGCAGGCGCTGGATGATTATCAACACGTTAATACATTTCTTTCCGAGGCGGCGATCCAACAGGCTGGCGCGGGTCTGAAGCTGCGGCTGAGCAGCGAAACGGTGGAGCAGCATTTTCCCGATGTGCGCAGCGCGTTGCAGTCATTAAAAGGCATCGGCGCGACCCATATTCATCAGGGACGCGCCAGCGGGCTGTTGACGCGTCAACGCCTGCAACAGCTGGCGCAGCACTGGCCGCAGGATGCGCGCGGCTATCGCCTCTCTTATCAACTGGTTATTGGAGTAATTGATTGTGAGTAACTGCTGGTTTCTGACCGGAACCGATACTGAAGTGGGCAAAACCGTCGCCAGCAGCGCATTGCTGCAGGCCGCTAACCGCGCAGGTCTGCGTACCGCGGGCTACAAGCCGGTGGCCTCCGGCAGTGAAATGACGCCCGATGGCATTCGCAACGGCGATGCGCTGGCGCTACAGCGTAACAGCAGCCTGACGCTGAGCTATGAAGAGGTCAATCCGCTGGTGTTTATGGAGCCAACCTCGCCGCACATCGTCAGCGCCGATACCGGCCAGCCGATTGAGTTTGCCCGGCTCTCCAGCGGATTGCAGGCGCTGCGCGACAAGGCGGACTGGGTGCTGGTGGAGGGCGCAGGCGGCTGGTATACGCCGCTGTCGGAACAGCAAACCTACGCTGACTGGGTGCGCCAGGAGCAGCTGCCGGTGATTCTGGTAGTGGGCATTAAACTGGGCTGTATCAACCATGCATTGCTCAGCGCCGAGGCGATCCGTAACGCCGGGCTGCCGCTGGCGGGCTGGATTGCCAACGATATTCAGCCGCCGGGCCGCCGTCATCAGGAATATATGGCGACCCTGCAACAGCGCCTGCCAGCGCCGCTGCTGGGGGAAATTCCTTTCCTGGAGCAGATCGACGACGCGGCGCTGGGCGACTATCTGCGTCTGCCCGTCTGACGGAGCGTTTCAGCTGACCGCCAGCCATTTATCCACCATATTTTCATCCAGCTGCGCAACGTGCCCCTGTGCCACGTTGCGTCCTCGATGCAGCAGCAGAAAATTGCGCGCCACGTGACGAACCACGGAAACGCGCTGTTCCAGCAGCAGAATGGTCAGGCCGAACTCGCGGTTCAGACGATGCAGCAAATTACCGGTTTCTTCCTCCAGCCACGGCGACATCCCTTCGGTCGGCTCATCCAGCATCAACAGCTGCGGCTGTAACGCCAGCGCCCGCGCCAGCGCCAGATGCTGCTGCTGTTCCAGCGACAACATGCCGCTGCGCTGATGGCGTTGCTGCCACAGCATGGGAAACAGGTCGTAAACCAGCGATGGAATCGCGCAGTGACGCCCCTGCTGACCCGCCAGCAGGGCGATTTGTAGATTTTCCTCCACGCTGAGCTGAGAGAATATTTGCCGTCCCTGCGGGACATAGCCGATTCCCAGCCGGGCGCGCGTGGCCGCTGGCTGCATCAACAAATTTTCCGGTGGCGATCCCGCCTGCTGCCAGATCATGCTGCCGCTGTTAACCGGCAGATGACCCATAATGCAGTTGACCAGGGTGGTTTTCCCCATGCCGGGCTGGCCGATAATACCGGTGCAGCTGCCTGGCGACAGCTCAAGATCCACATCCCACAGGATATGATGGTTGCCGTAGAACTGATTGACCGAACGTAAACGCAGCATCGGATATTCTCCTGTACCGTTCAAAACACTCTGCCGTCGGCCTTAAGCGGGGCCGCTAACAGCTATCGACGGCGTGATATCACCGTCTTTTCCCGTGGGGCCGCACAAACAGCGGTGACAGGAGATTGCGGATCTCTTGCAATCCGCAGGCCAGAACAGGAGCAACGCATAAAAAGCGGGCGGGGGTATGCCGTTCACCGCAGGGAATGGTCAACAATGCTTAATGATTTAACCCGGTAATAAAACGGCTGCACATTGGCAGTGCCGGCGATCACGGTTATGGTGCAGCGGAACCGCTATCAGGCGGAGAAATTAATTAATAACGCCTTGACGTTTACCTCGGAAAAGCGTTGATAACGCCGAATAGCCGGTGCTAAACAGGAAAATTCAGGAACAGGTCAGAGTGAAAAAGGCGAAAAAAAAATATTTCATCTCTGTTACGGCGTCGGGAGGAATTTTATTCACCCCCGATGTTGCGGGGCCTGTAAACAGTTATCCACTATTCCTGTGGATAACCATGTGCATTACCCAGTGAAAACAACGTGCAGGCCAGAGCGGGCGCGGCTTTTTCCTGAACTGGCGCGAAACTGGGCTTTATTTATATTTAATTTAATTTCAGTAAGTTAGTTAAAATCAAGCCTGCGATATCCCATGCTTTTTCGCACGCTTGCTTTTGCGCTGCGCCTATTGACAAATGTTAAATAGCGCGCTTGCTTGGGGATAACCTTGTGTCCCTTAATATTATCCCCATGTAATGATAAGCCTTAAAATTGTCGCTTTGCCTTTTCCATGGGCATCAGGCAAAATAACTGATTATTTATCCAGTGTCACGTGCTGGAAAAATCATCGAAGCGGAGTAAAATTATCCTCCTGTCCGTGCAATTCTTCAGCAGAGATCATGCCTAATGAGTAAAGCCTTTAAACTTAACTCCGCCTTTCAGCCTTCCGGCGATCAGCCAGAGGCGATACGCCGTCTGAAGGAGGGGCTTGAAGACGGTCTGGCACACCAGACACTGCTGGGGGTGACCGGTTCCGGGAAAACCTTCACCGTTGCCAACGTGATTGCCGATCTTAACCGGCCGACGATGGTGCTGGCGCCCAACAAAACGCTGGCGGCGCAGCTATATGGTGAGATGAAAGAGTTCTTTCCCGATAATGCCGTCGAGTATTTCGTTTCCTACTACGACTACTATCAGCCGGAAGCCTACGTGCCCAGCTCCGATACCTTTATCGAAAAAGACGCCTCGGTGAATGAACACATCGAGCAGATGCGACTTTCCGCCACCAAAGCGCTGCTGGAGCGGCGGGATGTGATTGTGGTGGCCTCGGTGTCAGCGATTTACGGCCTGGGCGATCCCGATCTCTATTTGAAAATGATGCTGCATCTGTCGCGCGGCATGATCATCGACCAGCGCAGTATTTTACGCCGCCTGGCTGAGCTGCAGTACAGCCGTAACGACCAGGCGTTTCAGCGCGGTACGTTCCGCGTACGCGGCGAAGTGATCGATATTTTCCCGGCGGAATCGGATGACATGGCGCTGCGCGTTGAGCTGTTTGATGAGGAAGTGGAGCGGCTGTCGCTGTTTGATCCGCTTACCGGCCAGATCGATTCCGTGGTGCCGCGCTTTACCATCTATCCGAAAACGCACTACGTTACGCCGCGCGAGCGCATTGTGCAGGCGATGGAAGAGATTAAAGTTGAGCTGGCCGACCGCCGTAAGAACTTACTGGCGAACAACAAGCTGCTGGAAGAGCAGCGATTGACGCAGCGCACCCAGTTCGACCTGGAGATGATGAATGAGCTGGGCTACTGCTCCGGCATCGAAAACTATTCCCGTTATCTCTCCGGGCGCGGGCCGGGCGAAGCGCCGCCGACCCTGTTTGACTATTTACCGGCGGATGGCCTGCTGGTGGTGGATGAGTCGCACGTAACGATCCCGCAAATCGGCGGCATGTATCGCGGCGACCGGGCGCGTAAAGAGACGCTGGTAGAGTATGGCTTCCGCCTGCCGTCGGCGCTGGATAACCGCCCGATGAAGTTTGAAGAGTTTGAGGCGCTGGCGCCGCAGACCATCTATGTGTCGGCCACGCCGGGCAACTATGAGCTGGAAAAATCCGCAGGCGAAGTCATTGACCAGGTGGTGCGTCCTACCGGCCTGCTCGATCCGATTATCGAAGTGCGCCCGGTCGCCACCCAGGTGGACGATCTGCTGTCGGAAATCCGTAAGCGCGTTGAAATCAACGAGCGCGTGCTGGTCACCACGCTGACCAAGCGCATGGCGGAAGATCTTACCGAATATCTGGAGGAGCACGGCGAGAAGGTGCGCTATCTGCATTCTGATATCGATACCGTCGAGCGTATGGAAATTATTCGCGATTTGCGTCTGGGCGAGTTTAATGTGCTGGTGGGCATTAACTTACTGCGTGAAGGGCTGGATATGCCGGAAGTGTCGTTGGTGGCGATTCTGGATGCCGATAAAGAGGGCTTCCTGCGTTCAGAACGCTCGCTGATCCAGACCATCGGCCGTGCGGCGCGTAACGTCAACGGCAAGGCGATTCTCTATGGCGATCGCATTACGCCATCGATGGCGAAAGCGATTGGCGAAACCGAGCGCCGCCGCGAGAAGCAGATAGAGTACAACGCCGAGCACGGTATTGTGCCGCAGGGCCTGAACAAGAAAATCACCGATATTCTTGAGCTGGGCAAAAGCAATACCAAAGGTAAAACGCGCGGCAAGAGCAGCAGCCGTGGCGTTGCCGCCGAGGCGGATGGCAACTATCTGGCGCTTACGCCGCAGGCGCTGCAGAAGAAAATCCATCAGCTGGAAACCCAGATGCAGCAGCATGCGCAGAATCTGGAGTTTGAAGAGGCCGCCAACGTGCGCGATCAGCTACATCAGCTGCGCGAGTTGTTTATCGCCGCTTCATAAATCACGCACAGCAAAAAAGCCGCGGCCTGAAAAGGCGCGGCTTTTTTATTGCCCCGACCGGGGCATGACGGGCAGGCGTTGGCGCTTAGCCAGTCCTCTGCATTGCCTGTTCCAGCGCCAGACGCAGCAGCTGGCGATCGTGACGGTAGGGAATATCCGCCGCTTCCAGCGGCTGTTGCACAATCAGCCGATCCTGCACGCCCTGTACATCCGTCTGCGGGCCGACCACCACGGCATCAATCACCTTTTTGCCGATGTACTTTTCCATCATTGCCAGCTTATCTTCCAGCCGCAGCGCGGCGGCGGCAGGACTAAGCTCCCGACCGAGATTGTCGATAAAAACCAGCGGGGCAGAGGTGCGACGCAGCGCCTGCGCCATTTCATCCAGCAGCAGCAGCGGCATCAGGCTGGTAAAAAAGCTGCCGGGGCCGATCAGAATCAGGTCAGCTTCGGCAATCGCCGCTATCGCTTCATGTGTGGGGGCTACGTTGGGATAGAGCATCAAATCCTGCGGCACGCGCGCCAGCGTATCGATCGCTGTTTCGCCATACACCATATGACCTTCGCTGTCGGTGGCCATTAAATCCACCGGCTGTTCCGACATCGGGATCAGCAAGGCATCCACCTTCAGCATATTGCGTATCAGGTTAATCGCCTCCAGCGGGCGCACGCTAAGATGATCGAGCGCTTTTAGCATCAGATTGCCGAGATTGTGCCCGGCCAGCTCACCGTTACCGGCAAAGCGATACTCAAACATGGCCGACGCCACGCCCGGCTCGGTAATCAGCTGGTTCAGGCAGTTACGCGTATCGCCCCAGGCAATGCCCCCCTCCGACTGGCGGATACGGCCGGTAGAGCCGCCGTTATCAGTGGTGGTCACGATGCCGGTCAGGCGCGAGCCCAGCGAAGCAAGAGCCGACATCACGCGCCCCAGTCCGTGTCCGCCGCCCAGGGCGACCACCCGATCCAGATCCGCAAGGGTACGATTACGCATAATTCTCCTGACAATAAGTGACGGTAACCTTAACCGTCGGGTCGGCACAGGATAATCGTTTCTGGTAGCGTTTAACACTCTATGACCGCGCCGGGCGCTGGCTACCGGGCGAAAAGCGCGTAGAAATAAGTTATCACAATCATCGTTCAGGCTGCGCTTGTTGGTAACGAAAACCATCGTGCAGAAAAAGGCGGCGATCGTGCAGCAAAATGCGGTTAAATTTCGATATATATCGGTTTATATAGCGAAATTGCACGTGGCATACCCGGATAAATAGCGTTACTATTTGCAGACTCCTGTTTAACAGGCAAAACCACACTCAAGCCTTTACGCCTACGTCGACAGATAGGGCGCACTGGCCGCAGCCATGCGCTGCCAGGGTGCAGAAAGAAATGACTGCATCTCCCATTTGGAAAGGTGTTCTGGTGACCCAATTTATTGATTCTTATGCCCGCAAGTTCTATTACTTGCGTTTGTCGATCACAGATGTGTGCAATTTTCGCTGCACCTATTGCCTGCCGGATGGTTATAAGCCGCAGGGCGCGACAAACAAAAGTTTCCTTTCGCTTGATGAAATTAAGCGCGTTACGCGCGCCTTTGCCGATGCCGGTACGGAAAAAATCCGCCTGACCGGCGGCGAGCCGAGCCTGCGCCACGACTTTATCGATATCATCTCCGCCGTGCGTGAAAATGCAGGAATCCGTCAGTTGGCCGTCACCACCAACGGTTACCGTATGGAACGCGATGTCGCCCGCTGGCGTGCCGCAGGCCTGACCTCTATTAACGTTAGCGTCGACAGCCTTGATGCGCGTCAATTCCATGCCATTACCGGCCAGGATAAATTTCACCAGGTAATGCGCGGTATCGACGCTGCCTTTGAGGCAGGGTTTAGCAAGGTGAAGGTCAATAGCGTGCTGATGCGTGATGTAAACCATCACAGCCTGCAAACCTTCCTTGACTGGATTCGACACCGTCCGATTCAGCTACGCTTTATTGAGCTGATGGAAACCGGCGAGGGCAGCGATCTGTTTCGCCGCCACCATATTTCCGGTGAAGTGATCCGCGATCAGCTGATTATGCAGGGCTGGCAGCGTCAGAGTCGGGCGCGCAGCGACGGCCCGGCGCAGGTGTTCAGCCATCCAGATTATCAGGGCGAAATTGGCCTGATTATGCCCTACGAGCGCGATTTTTGCGCCAGCTGCAATCGCCTGCGCGTCTCAGCCGTCGGCAATCTGCATCTCTGCCTGTTTGGCGACGGTGGGGTGCCGCTGCGTGACCTGTTGGCTTCCGATGCGCAGCAGCCTGAGCTGCAGGCGCGCATCGCCGCCAGCCTGGGGCATAAAAAACAGACGCACTTCCTGCATCAGGGCAATACCGGCATTACGCAAAATCTCTCATTTATCGGCGGCTAAACGCGGAGCAAAGCATGGGCAAAGCCACAATGGAATTTCAGGCGCTACAGATTGCGGTACTGACCGTTTCCGATCGTCGCGACGCTTCAGACGATACCTCAGGCGACTACTTACGCGAGGCGGTGACCGAAGCGGGTCATCAGGTTCTCGACCACGCGATTGTTGCTGACAATCTCTATCGGATCCGGGCGGTGGTTTCCAGCTGGATCGCCAGCGAGGACATTCAGGTTATCCTGATCAACGGCGGCACCGGTTTTAACAGCAAAAACAGTACGCCGGAAGCGCTGCTGCCGCTGTTTGACCGCGAAATCGACGGCTTCGGCGAGGTGTTCCGTATGCTGTCGTGGGAGGAGATTGGCTCTGCCACATTGCAGTCGCGCGCGGTAGCAGGGCTGGCGAATCAAACGCTGATTTTTGCCATGCCGGGCTCCACCTCCGCCTGCCGTACCGCCTGGGAACGCATTATCTGTGAGCAGCTGGACGCCCGTACGCGCCCCTGCCAGTTCGTATCACATCTGAAAAAAGCCTAACTATGTCGCAATTAACTCATATTAATGCTGCGGGCGTTGCCCATATGGTGGACGTTTCTGCCAAAACAGAAACGCTGCGTGAAGCGCGCGCGGAAGCCTGCGTCGTGATGGCGCCCGCTACGCTGCAAATGATCATCGAAGGGCGTCACCATAAGGGCGACGTGTTTGCTACCGCGCGTATCGCCGGGATTCAGGCGGCGAAGCGTACCTGGGATCTGATTCCGCTCTGCCATCCGTTGATGCTCAGTAAAGTGGAAATTGAACTCACCGCCGAGCCGGAGAAAAATCGGGTGCGCATCGAAGCGGTGTGTCGGCTGACCGGCAAAACCGGCGTCGAGATGGAGGCGTTAACCGCGGCGTCCGTGGCGGCGCTGACCATTTACGATATGTGTAAAGCGGTGCAGAAAGATATGGTGATTGAATCCGTGCGTCTGCTGCACAAAAGCGGCGGCAAATCGGGCGATTTTCAGGCGGTGGATAATGATTAATGTGCTGTTTTTCGCGCAGGTGCGCGAGCTGGTGGCAACCTCTTCGTTAGCGCTTCCGGCAGAGTATGCCACGGTGGAAGCGTTGCGCGCTGCGCTGGCCGCACGCGGCGATCGCTGGGATTTGGCGCTCAGCGCCGGGAAGCTGCTGGCCTCGGTTAACCAAACGCTGGTTTCGTTACAACATCCATTACAGGATGGCGACGAGGTCGCTTTCTTCCCGCCAGTGACCGGAGGTTAATATGACAACCCGTATTCGCGTAGGCGAGCCGCCATTCAGCATGGCTGAAGAGTATCAGTGGCTCGCCGCCTGCAACGATGATGGCGCGGTAGTCACGTTCACCGGTAAAGTGCGTAACCATAATCTGGGCGAGCATGTTTCCGCCCTGACGCTGGAGCACTATCCCGGCATGACGGAAAAAGCGCTGGCGGAAATCGTGGAAGAGGCGCGCGGGCGCTGGCCGCTGCAACGGATAAGCGTGATCCATCGCGTTGGTGCGCTGTTCCCCGGCGATGAGATTGTATTTGTCGGCGTGAGCGCCGCGCATCGCGCGGCGGCGTTTGCCTCCGCCGAGTTTATTATGGACTATCTGAAAACGCGCGCGCCCTTCTGGAAGCGAGAAGCGACGCCCGAAGGCGACCGCTGGGTTGAGGCACGCGACAGCGACCAGCAGGCCGCTGGCCGTTGGGATTAGTGATGTGCTTTATCGCGTTTGGTCTGCTCTGACGGGCCAAATGCCGTACTGCCGTGGGCGTGCTCGCCGCCGCCTTCGACGCGCTGGAGCTGAATCACCTCGCCATCCTGCCAGGCGTTAGCGCCTTTTACCACCGGATGCGCGATGATATCCGCCCGCTGCTGACGTATTTTCCGCGTATCAATCCCCATGCGAGCATCACGATCGGTTAACAGCTGCTGGTCAAGCTGACCGTCGGCGGTAAAGCCCATCATCAGCGCCGGGATGCCAAACGGCAATGTTTTGTCGCGATCGGTGTGCCAGGTATGCCAGGTTTTACCATAGGTGTTCACCAGTTTGGTCATCAGCGCCTTATCCGCCGTGTCCGGTAATCCCGGCGCGACCAGCGAGCCCGATTTCACCTCATAATCATGGCTGTGCCACAGTTTTTTCTCTTCCGGCGGCAGCGTTTTAAACAGCCGCTCGCTGATAATATATTCCACGCCCATTAAGCGCGCGTCGCGCGTGTTGCCGTCATAAATCAGCGCCTGCATCACGTCATCGTTCAGGATCGTGACGTAATGGTGCGCTTCCATTTGGCCGTTTTTATCGCCGTTGTAAAAGTGAAAGCCATCAAGGTAGGCGTTGATGGCATCAATCGGCGGGCGCGACTGCATGGCGGCGGCACCGGTATCGAGCAGCTTCATTTTCGTTGAGGTCGGTGCGCCGGGAGTATTGACCTGCGCGGGGGTGTTATTGCCGCCGCAGCCAGCCAGCGCCAGTGCTGCAACCAACGGTAACCATAAGTTTTTCATCGCTAACTCCTGTCATAATAATTAACAAAACTTAACGTTAGTCTATAAATAGCAAAGTGAAAGGCGCAAAGGCGCGAAATGAAAACGGAGCGGGGCTGGCATTTCAGCACGGCAGTGGTTAAGGTGCGCTTATCTTCAAAACAGACAGGGACAGGCATGTCATCTCAGTTATTTCGTCTGCTGCCGCTGGTTGCGCTGCTGGCGCTGGCGGGTTGTACCAGTAAACAGCCAAAAACGCCGCAGCAAACGCCGCAGCAGATGCAGGCTCGTATTATCGCGCTGATGCCGGGCGACGTGCGTCAGAAGTCAGACTGGGCCAGCGATATCGCCACCGCGTTTCGTACGCAGCAGATCGAGGCCAGCGACAGTAATATTTGCGCCGTGATCGCCGTCGCCGATCAGGAAACCAATTTCAACGCCGACTCACCGGTACCCGGTTTGCCAAAAATTGCCTGGGGCGAAATCGATAAGCGCGCGGCACGGCTGCATATTCCTGCCTTTTTGGTGCGCACCGCGCTGATGATTAAGTCGCCTAACGGGCGCAGCTACGCCGACCGTTTGGATAGCGTGCGCACCGAGAAAGAGCTGAGCGCTATTTTTGATGACTTTATCAATATCGTGCCGATGGGCCAGACGCTGTTTGGCAATCTGAACCCGATCCATACCGGCGGCCCGATGCAGGTCAGCATCGCTTTCGCCGAAGCGAATGAACAGGGCTATCCGTGGCCGGTTGAGACCTCGCTGCGTCAGGAAGTGTTTACCCGGCACGGCGGCATCTGGTTTGGCGTGAAACATTTGCTGGGCTATCCGGTTAACTACAGCACACCGCTTTACCGCTTCGCCGACTTTAACGCAGGCTGGTATGCCAGCCGCAACGCGGCGTTTCAGGCCGCGGTGGCGCGGACGACCGGTATGAAACTGGCGCTGGACGGCGATCTGATTATCTATGGCTCCGATAAAGCGGGCGCAACGGAGCTGGCGGTACGTACGCTGGCGACGCAAATCGATATGCGCCCACGGGCGATCCGGCGCGATCTGGAGAAGGGCGATAAGCCAGAGTTTGAGGAAAGCGAACTGTGGAAGCAGGTTTTTGCACTGGCGGATAAGCAGGCCGGACGGCGGATGCCACGTGAAATGCTGCCCGGCATTAAGCTGGAAAGCCCCAAAATTACCCGCAATCTGACCACCGCCTGGTTTGCCCAGCGGGTAAACAGTCGCTGGCAGCAATGTATGGCGCGGCGCTAGCCCTGTCTGGCCAACTTATGGCTATAGCGCGGCGTGCCAGGCGTAACCCTGTTACTTGAGGTGCAATGTTTCAGTGATAACTGACACTATCTCTGCGCTTGCCTGGTGAAGAAAAAAATGTCCTCCTGCAAAGCCTGCGCAGCGGCAGGGGGCCTGCGTATGTTTTTGCCAGCCAGCCATTTCAGCGCGGCTGGTTAGCGCATCCTGCTCGCCATATATTGCCACAATCGGGCAGGATAGCGGGGTAAGCATCAATGGACGGTAGCTATCTAAAAGGGCATAGTCGGCCTGAATAACGGGAGCGAACCAGGCGACAAGGGCAGGAGAAGCGAGGATTTCTGGCGGGGTACCGCCCAACTCCGTCATCCACTTTACTAGATCAGATTGTGACATGGTATGCACGTGTTGCGAAGGCCGTAGCTGATGAGGGGCGTTCATCGCGCCAACCACCAGCGCCGATGCAGGATAACCATGACGTTGCAGAATCTGAGCGGTTTCAAAGGCAACTAACGCCCCCAGACTATAGCCAAATAAAATAATGTCATGCTGCCCGGCTATTTTCTCTGCCGCCTGATAGGCCAGCTGTTGCAGTGAGCCAGCAAATTTTTCAGCCTGACGGCTTCCCCGGCCGGGGTAAACCCATTGTTCGAAGCCCATACTGGCAGGCCATGCATTCGCCAGCGCAGAAAAAGCATGATCGCTGCTGCCTGCATACCCAAACGCAAAACACTTCATGTTACGCCTTCCTCCAGAATGTCCTCACAATCTCCTGAGCTGCTTACGCCATAGATCGCTGGAAAATGAATGGACATGCGCCGAATGCGTACCGCGGGAAAAAGCAGCCTGAAGCGATGTAGTAACCGTGCGCGATTTTTTGCATTAAGTAATTCTCCTTAATTATTAAGATATTATATTTATCGGGCCGGCAAGTGAACTTATTTTTCGTCTTTAAATATTAACCATGGTAATCATTTTTAATGGATCTGTTTTTGTGCTTGCGTAATAAAATCCTGCACCACATTATTTAATCTTTATTAAACAATAACATAGCAATAACCCCATGTGAACTATGTGGTTTATCCGCATAAAAAATGGTTTTTTAGTTGAATAAACATATAAGTGTTATTTGTTGTTTGCTGTTGTTTTTACTTTGCCATCAGTGATAGGTTTAAGGCGTTTCGTTGTTTTAATACGCTTTATATTCTCAGGGAGGTGGGGACATGCACGCTTTTGTATTTCCGGGCCAGGGCAGCCAGCGAAAAGGAATGGGGGAGGCGCTGTTTCGTAAATATTCAGAAAAAACTCAGCAAGCTAACCAGATCCTTGGGTATGCGCTCGAGGATATTTGCCTCGCGTCAGATACGGAAAAACTAGACTTTACGCTTTATAGCCAACCCGCCATTTATATCGTTAACGCCCTGAGCTACCTTGATTCCCTTGAGCAAGGTATGCCAATACCTGACTTTTTTGCCGGACATAGCCTGGGCGAATTTAATGCGTTACAGGCGGCAGGCGCTTTTGACTTTGTTACCGGATTAAAACTGGTAAAAAAAAGAGCAGAACTGATGTCTGAATTAACAGGCGGCAGTATGGCCGCTGTGGTTGGCCTTACGCTGAAGGAAATTGAGTCCGTACTCATGGAGAAGGGATTCGAAAATATTGGTGTGGCAAATTATAATACCGCTACGCAGGTTGTGGTATCCGGGCCTGAAAATGAGATAACGCTGCTAAATAACCGACTAAAAAAGGAACCTTCCTTAACACTGTTTCATGTATTGAAAACCAGTGGCGCATTTCATTCAAAATATATGGGCAGGGCAGAGATCGAATTTGCGCAGTTTATTGAAGGGTTTGACTTTAACGTTTTAGCACGGCCGGTTATTTCTAACGTGACGGCGCGCGAGTTCAGCAGCGATATGATTAAAATATTACTGCCACGGCAAATTACCTCTCAGGTTTTATGGTATGACTCTGTGCAATATATGCGCAGCAAAGGCGTCGAAAAGTATCATGAGGCAAGCGGTAGTCATATTTTAACGAATATGATAACTAATATTTATGAGAAGAGCGCGCCAGTAAAGAGAGCCTCGCCTGAGCCGGTTGCTGTGACGTCTCCGCCACAAAAAAAGAATGAGCCCGCTTGCTCTATATTATTAAACCTGGCAGGTAATAACCACATTTTACACGAGGATCGGGTGATTCAATCCTTTTGGGAAAATGATGCGTGGTATACCGTTACCACTCAAGACCTGACGAAAAAAATCGAAAAGTTAGGGCAGCGTCTTGCCGATATTATTCCGGCGCAGCAACGCGCGGTGATATTTTTACCTCAGTGTGCAGGCTATACGCAGGCGTTATTTTCATGCTGGTACGCTAATGTTATCGCTGTTCCAACCCCGGTAACGGATAGCTCACAGATACAGCAGCGATATAAACAGCTGGAAAGTATCGTGCGTGATAGCCAGTGCCAATATTTTATTACCAACGATGATTTTGAACAGGCGATTAAACCGCTTGCCAGAAGTTACGCGATCAAAACGATTAATATTGATCGTCTGCTGGCTCAGCAGTGGGAAGGGGCTGATGCTGCGCCGCGCGCTTTACAGTCCCCGTTGGATAGCGCGATGCTGCTATATACATCCGGCTCGACTGCCGATCCTAAGGGCGTTGTTATTAGCCATCAGGGGCTTTTCCATGCTGCTACTTCACCTTTGTGGGGCTATACTCGTGATAGTCGCGTTCTTTCGTGGTTACCGCAGCATCATGCTTTTGGCCTGCTCTATAGTATCATGGCACCGTTAGCGCAGGGTAGCGCTGCATTTATTTTGCCGACCGAAAGGTTTATCAGCGAGCCGGAGATCTGGTTTCAGCTAATTGATAAGGTAAAGGCCACGCATTCCGGCGTTGCCGGTTTTGCCTTTGAATATATGCTTCAGCAGGCGGATGCCGATACGGTCAGTGGGTATGATCTTTCTTCTCTGCTTTCGCTTTCTTGTGCCGGAGACATTATTTCTCATTCTGCTTATTGCGCCTTTTACCATAAGTTTTCGGCGACCGGTTTAAAGAAAGAAATACTTTCCCCTAATTACGGTATGTCGGAGGCGGCACCGCTAACGCAAAAGCCGCAGAACGAGGCGTTTCGCTCTGTCAGTATTGCACCTGTTAATAGCAGCGAACAAGGCGCAATAACGCTCTCTTCGGCAGATAACAGCAAGATTATTATCAGTTGTGGCGTCGCTGCGCCTGACACCCATATCATGATTGTCGAACCTGAAAAAGGGGCGCTTTGCCCGCCATTGACGCCTGGCGAAATATGGGTAAAAACCCCCTGTCAGGGCGCTGGCTATTTTAATCATCCTGTCGAGTCTGAGGAAATATTCGCTAATTGCCACCCTGTTAGCGGCGAGAAGGGCTATCTGCGTACCGGAGACTGGGGATTTATGCAAGATGGCCATCTTTATGTTATTGGCAGACTGAAAGAAACGCTTGTGGTTAATGGTAAAAAATATCATCCAAAAGATCTGGAAATACTGTTAGGGGAAAATATTGCCGCCTGCGCCTTGCCCAGAACCATTTTCGCAGCTGAAAAGAATGATGAAACTATTATTGTTGTGGTGCAGGAGATAAAAGAGGATGAACATGAAGGTTTTTATCAGGGCGTAGCCAGTGACATAGTTTCGGTACTTTCTCATCACGTTTCACTGCGCGTGGATGATATTATTTTCATTCCTCCCGGTGGCCTGCCTGTTACAGGTAGCAGAAAGGTACAACGAGGCCGCGTACGTGAAAAATATTACCTTGAGCAGTTAGAGGTTGTTTGGCGACGAGAAAAAAATGATCTTTCATCATCCGGCAGCAAGGCGATTTCCGATACGGAAATGCAGGAGATATTACGCGCCATTATTCAGCAAGAAGCAAAATGCGCCAGTAAAAACCTGGCGCCGGAAACCGATTTTTCCAGCCTTGGACTGGATTCCATCGCCTCTATTCGTATCGCCGGAAAAATAAAGCAAACCTTCAATATACCTTCATTTAAAACCGGCGTTCTTTTCACCTGCCGTAATATGTTGCAGCTGATGGATTATATTTCCAGCCATGCGCCGACACGGCAGCCGCGTCATCATTCGGCTCGGTATGCAACCTATCGTGATAGCACGGTGTTACGTTATATCCGCTCATATCAGGAACAAAAGCTTTCATTGAATTATCTGATTGAAAAAATTAAAGAGGGAGTGTAAATGTCAGTCGATAATGCGTTAGAAAAATATGAAAGGGGAGAGATATCTACCGGTGAATTATTATCTTTACTGACAACATTTGCTGATACTCCGCTTTCCGAAATGCAAAAGGGTTTATGGGTCGCTCAAAGAATGGCACCGGAAAGCAGTGGCTATAATGTCCCTCTTTGTATCAGGCTGCAACAGTGTGATCATCATAAACTCAAGGCGGCTTTAACCGCGTTGGTTGAACAGTTCCCTATTCTGAACAGCCGGATAGAAGAAAAAACGCAGGCGCTGTTTCTGGTAAACAGGCAGGAAAAACTGGCCATTAAAGAAACCGACGTAGCCGGACTGCCTGAGCATGAGCGTATTAATCTTATCAGGGAACAGGCGTTACGGTGTTTTGATCTTCAGTCCGAACCGCTTACGCGGCTACAAATTTTCAGCGATGGTGAAGATGTCCATTTATTGATTACGGTTCATCACATTATTGTTGATAGCCACTCTGCGACGTTGCTGATGAGCTATCTGTTACGCTTTTACCATGCCCTGGTAAAGGGTCGTGAGCTTGCCATAGATTATACGCTGGCGCCTTATAGCGATTTTGTGGCAGCAGAAAAGGCGCTGCTGACAGAAGATACGTATCAGGCTGATGATCAATTCTGGCAGGGTAAGTTAAGCAACCTTATGCCGTCAGATAACTTGCCGCAGAACAGCGAGCGGCAGGTGCAACCGACCAGCTCAGGAAAGTTTACCGCCTTCGCACTCTCGACGGATCTCCGTGACGCAATTACGCACTACTGCGCAGAGAACCAGGCGACACCGGCTGCCTTTTATTTAACGGCTTTTGTGGTATTGCTGTTTCGCTATAGCGGGCAAACGGATATGACCACTGGCGTTCCCTTTTCCGTACGCGGGGAAGCAAAGTTTGATAATACGGTTGGTCATTTTATCAATATGCTGCCTATACGTCATCAGCTTAACGGAGAATACACATTCACCGAGACGCTGTTGCAGGTTAATAAGGCGATTTTCCAGGGAATCGATCATGGTAATTTTCCGTTCTCCCATATGGTGAAAAACGTGCAGGGAGAAAGCCGGAATAGCCTGTATCCGCTTTTTTCTGTGACCTTTAATTATCAAAGCACCGCGTTAGCGCAAGGTATTCAGGGTGTTGTTACTGAGTATGCTCAGCACTTTCCCTGTGCATTAATCGATGAAATTTATCAGGTTGGCGAATATCCCCTTAGTCTGGATGTTACGCCGGAGAACCGCTTTGTTATTAAATATGACGCAAACAGATATAACGTCTGTTTTATCGAAAGCATGGCGCGTCATTATCAAAAACTGCTTGAGTCGGTAGTGGCTTCGCCACAAACAGCCTTAGCAGATATTGATTATTTAACGCACGATGAAAAAATACGGTTTTTAGACACGTGGAATCACACAGCCCGAAAATGGCCAGAGAATAAGTCACTTTATGATCTATTTAATGAGCAAGCTAAACATCAGCCGGATGCGCCAGCGATCTGTTTTAAAGATGAAAAGCTTACCTACCGCGCGTTAAACCTGCGCGTGGCCTCGCTGGCCGTTTGCCTGCAACAACAGGGCATTGGCCCGGGTGACAGGGTTGGCATTTATGTTGAACGCAGTGCGGAGATGGTGGTGGCGTTACTGGGCGTGCTTGGTAGTGGAGCAACCTATGTGCCGCTCGACCCGGCGCATCCGGAAGAGCGAGTCTGCTATGTGCTTAATGATGCCGAGTGCCAGGTTATTGTTACGCAACGCAAACTTAAAGCACGCGTAGAGAAAATTTGTTCATCTGATATCATAACAATTTATGTGGAAGAGGCTGCCGTTAATAAAAGTGCGCTGAAAAAATTAAAACGTATCAATCAGCCTTGTTGCTATATCCTTTACACTTCCGGCAGTACCGGAAATCCCAAAGGCGTCATGATCCGCCAGGCCGCCGTCATTAATACGCTGCTGTCGGTGCAGGAGTGGGTGGGCTTTCAGCGCGATCACACTTTATTAGCGCTGACCACCTACTGTTTTGATATTTCTGCGATTGAACTCTTCCTGCCGTTAATTTCTGGTGCCTGCTGCGTAATCGCAGATGATGCCACTACGCGCGATGCGTCGCGGCTGGTGGAAACGATTGCCGAACTGAAGCCAGATTTTGTCCCGGGTACGCCCGCTACTTTCACCCTGATGTTTAAACTTAACTGGAAAAATCAGGAGAAGGTGAAAATCATTTGCGCCGGTGAGCCTATATCGAACTATCTCAAAGAAAAATTTGATCGCTATTCATGCGAGGTATGGAATTTTTATGGCCCTACCGAAACCACTATCTATTCAACCGGCACCAAATTAAAGCCTGGTGTAGCCGTTAATATCGGTAAGCCGATCGCTAATACCCAAGTCTATATATTCGATAACAATCAAAAACCCGTTGCGCAGGGCATCACCGGAGAGCTTTATATCGGCGGTCAGGGCGTTGCGCTCGGTTACTGGAAAAGAGATGACCTGACGCAGGCGAAGTTTATCGATCACCCTTTTGCTGAAGGGGAGCGTTTGTATCGCACGGGCGACAGGGTTCGCTGGCTGGCGACAGGTGAGCTTGATTTGATTGGACGCGCGGATAATCAGGTAAAAATTCGTGGCTATCGTGTGGAATTAGGGGAAATTGAGTCCCGGCTCAGTCAGCATCCCGATGTGGAAAATTGTGTTGTGCTGTGCCGACACGATGGCGCAGCCGCAACGCTGGCCGCTTTTTATATTGCTAAAGGCCAAAAGCCAACGGTACCAAGCCTGAGAGAATATCTAAATCGTCATCTGCCAGCTTACATGATCCCCGACGCCTGGCATGAAATAGCGGATTTTCCTCTCACGCCGAACGGTAAAGTTGACCGTCAGGCGCTCGCCCGACAAGCGGACAAACGCGCACATGGCGTAACGCCAGTTTCCTCTCCTGCTACCAGCCCTGATTTCTCAGGGCCGCTGCGTACGTTGTTCGCTGAGGTTTTAGGCTATAGCGGTTTTTCCAGCCAGGCGGCCTTTTTTGATATTGGCGGGGATTCGTTTAAAGCGGTGGAACTTATCTCACGGTTGAATAAACGCTTTAATCTCAACGAAAAAGTGACGCTGATTTTTCAATATCCCAGCGTTGAAACGCTGAGCCGCTATTTACGTAGCGATCATCCTGATATGGCTTGCCACCATGAGCAGGACAGTATGCCTACGCCCGGCCGCACGCCAGAACTGGCGGCCGATTGCTCAGACCAACAAGCGCGTTACAGCGGGTGTTTCGCCATTGTGGGTTTGTCCTGTCGGGTTCCAGGCGCGCAGGATCACCGTGAGTTCTGGGAGAATATTTGCGCAGGCAAAGAGAGCATTGAACTCCTGACCAGTGAACAGCTACGGCAATATGGCATCACGGAAGCTATGATGGCCGATCCGAACTTTATCGCCCAGCGGGCGACGATTCAGGATAAAGATCGCTTTGATGCCGCTTTTTTCCATCTCTCGCCGCGTGATGCGGAGGTAATGGATCCTCAGGCCAGGCTACTGCTGCAACAGAGCTGGCTGGCGATTGAAGATGCGGGTTACAATCCGCACGACATCCCTGATACGGCAGTTTATGCCTCAGCCAGTAATAATTTCTATCAGGCGCTGTGGTCACAGTTTGTCACTAATATGACGCAGCAGCGCCTGTTACAGGATACCGAAGAATATAACGCCTGGATCTTTGCGCAGGGCGGCACCATTCCCGGTCTGATATCACATCGTATGGGCTTTACCGGCCCCAGTATGTTCGTCAATACCAACTGTTCATCTTCGCTTTCTGCCAGCTATTTAGCCTGCCAGAGCCTGGCGGCCGGTGATTGCGATTTTGCGTTGGTGGGGGCGGCTTCGCTGCTGCCTGCGACTACGCTTGGCTACGTTTATCAACCCGGCCTCAACTTCTCGGCCGACGGACACTGCAAAGCTTTTGCTGATAACGCTGACGGCATGACCGGCGGTGAAGGCGTGGCGGCGGTTTTACTGCGCCGAGCAGAGGATGCCCTTCGCGATGGTGATAATATCTACGCCATGATCCGCGCGATCGCCGTTAATAATGATGGCGCTGATAAAGTGGGCTTCTACGCGCCCGGTATAAACGGCCAGCGGAGCGCCATTCAACAGGCGATCCGTAAGGCGAAGATCAACCCGGAAGATATCCGTTTCGTTGAAGCGCATGGGACGGGGACGCGCCTTGGCGATCCGATTGAAGTGGCTGCGCTTACCGCCGCCTGGCGTGACTATACTTCCGCCACGCGATATTGTGCGATTGGCTCGGTGAAAACCAATGTGGGCCATCTGGATACCGCCGCCGGGCTGGTGGGATTAATTAAGAGTGCGCTGGCGCTTAAGCATGGGGTTTTACCGCCCAGCCTTAATATCGAGAGTGAAAACCGCGATATTGATTTCAGCAATTCGCCTTTCTATGTCGCTAAACGTAAAGAAACGCTGATCAAAAATGCGCAACAGCCTTTGCTGGCGGCAATCAGTGCTTTTGGCATTGGCGGCAGCAACGTCCATGCTATTTTGCAGCAGGCAGAGCGTTTGACCCCGCCAGCTACACCATCGACGCCAGCAGGCTATTTGTTTGTGCTGTCTGCTCAGAATCAAGAGCGGTTACAGCAGTTGGCGCGTAATATGGCCGATTTTCTGCGTCGCTATCCTGAGGTGTCATTGCCAGACATGGCCTATACCCTGCAATGCGGTAGAAAAGCGATGCCCTGCCGGTTGGCGATGGTCGTTAGCGATATCAATAACCTTAGCGCTAAGCTGTCAGCTTATTTGTCCGGCGATCAACACGATCAGACCATCCTGAGCGGCACAATTAAAACCGTCAGCGATAGCGTGCTGGGTCTGTTTATGAGCGCCGGGGATATCCAGCAGCGGCTGTCGCAGTGGAAAGCGGCTGGCGAGCCTGGCAAGATCGCCCACGCTTGGGTAGAAGGCGTGGATATTGACTGGCGGGCACTAAACGCCGGGGAGCAATATCAACGTATTAGCTTGCCGGGATACGCTTTTGCGCAGCAGCGCTTTTGGCTTGATGCCGACGCCGCGCCACCGCAAAGCCCATTAGCCGCTGCGCCACCCCGCCCCGAACCCGCCGTGACGCCGACGGCGACCGGTTCGCCGCATCAGGTTGCAGCCATTATTCGCCACGCGCTTTGTCAGCTGCTTAAGCTTGATGCCACGCAACTGGATGATGATGTCTCCTTTTCCGATTACGGCCTTAACTCATTAAGCGCGGTAAAACTGATTTCGCAGATCAATGCCGCCATGCAGTTGGCGATCGATGTTACCCGTATATTTGACTATCCCACCGTAAGACGTTTGGCGGAGTATATTGTCCAGACCAGCGGGGCACCGCTGGCGACGCCTTTGCCGACGCCGGAAAATAAACATGAGGCATCGCCGATACTGCCTGCCACTCAGATAGCGGAACGGCCAATGACGACCGCACCGCCATTACCCACAGCGCAGGAACCGGTCGCCGTAATTGGTATGGCTGGGCGTTTTCCGCAGTCCGATGATATTGAGAGCTTTTGGCAACATATTGCTAATGGCGATGATTTAGTTGAGACCGTCAAACGTTGGGATCTCAGCGCGCTAAATGTGCAGTGCAATCAGGGCAGCTTTATTAACGATCCCGGCGGGTTTGATCCGCTTTTTTTCAATATTTCCGGCATCGAAGCGCTGAACATGGAGCCGCAGCAGCGCATTTTCCTTGAGGTGGCCTGGCATGCGCTGGAAGATGCCGGTCATGCAGGCGCTAAGCTGAATACGCAGCGCTGCGGCGTCTATGTGGGCTGCGCGGCGGGCGATTACCTTAACCTTAATAGTGAAAACCCCTATCCGGCACAGGCGCTGTGGGGCAACATGAGCGCTGTGGTGCCTGCGCGGGTAGCCTATTTTCTTAACCTCAAGGGGCCTGCGGTGGCGATTGATACCGCCTGCTCCAGTTCTCTGGTCGCTGTGGATCATGCCTGTAAAGCGCTCTGGAATGGCGATGTTGACGTTGCGCTTGCCGGTGGTATTTATCTTCAATGCTCGCCGCGTCTCTACCAGGCAGGTTCTAACGCGGGGATGCTGTCGCCCAGCGGTCGTTGTAAAACGTTTGATGAGCAGGCAGATGGCTTTGTGCCCGCAGAAGGGGCGGCGGCGCTGGTGCTGAAAAAGCTGTCGCAGGCGCAGGCTGACGGCGATCGTATTTATGGCGTTATTCGCGGCGTGGGGGTGAACCAGGATGGCGCCAGCAATGGCATTAGCGCGCCCAGCGCCAATTCGCAGTATGCGTTATTGCAGGAGATTTATAACAAATATGAGATTGATGTTGAAGCTATCCAGCTGGTAGAGGCGCATGGCACCGGCACCCCTCTGGGGGATCCAATCGAATATCAGGCGCTGCTGAAAGCCTTTGCAGAAAAAACAGGCAAAACAGGCTACTGCGCCCTGGGTTCGAGTAAATCCAATATGGGTCATGCACAGATGGCGGCGGGGGTGATCGGCATGGTTAAGGTGCTCATGGCGATGAAATATCAGCAGCTTCCCCCTACGATCCATTGCCAGCAGACCAATAGCAAAATCGTGCTGGAAGGCAGTCCCTTTTATATTAACAAGACGCTGCGCGCCTGGCCGGTCGCCGCAGGGCAGCGCCGTTGCGCCGTTGTCAGCTCTTTTGGCGTAGGGGGGACCAACGCGCATGTGGTGCTGGAGGATGTCGCGTCGCCAGTGACGGTCTCTTCACCGCCACAGGGGCACTGTCTGCTTGTTTCGGCCCGCAGCCCTGAACAGCTACGCCAGCAGATAGTGCAGCTGCGCGATCATTTGACGCGCCACGCGACCCTTAATCTCAGGGATGTCGCCTATACCTTATGGGCCGGACGGCGGCATTTTACTCAGCGCGCTTTTCTGGTGGCGGATTCGATCGCTACGGCGGTTGAAGCGTTGGCGTGCTGGCTGGAACAGCCGCAGGAAATACCGGCAGCCTTCAGCACGCTGGCGCAGGATTATCTGCAGGGCAAGGCGATCGATTTGAGCGCGCATTTTGCTTCCAGCCCTGCTTATCACGTTTCATTGCCGCTCTATCCGTTTACCCATGAGCATTACTGGCTGGATGAGCAAAACAGCGCGCTCTTTTACACCGGCGCGCCTGGCCCGGCATCAGGTAGCCTGCCTGAGCTTAAGGTCTGTAGCAGCCTCGCTGAGCCGGGCGGAGCCTGCTATGCGCTGACCTTAACCGGCAAAGAGTTTTTCCTGAAAGATCATCTGGTGCAGGGAAAATCGATCCTGCCCGGCTCAGTCTATTTCGAACTGGCGCGCAAGGCGTTTCACGCCTGCGGCACGGAAGATACCGGCTCGCTTGCGCTGCAAAACGTCACTTTTCTGGCACCGTTACAGCAACGCAACGATGCCATCACGGTAATGATTACTATCGGCGCGCCAGGCAAAGAGAAGCGACGCAGTTTCGAAATATTTACTGACGAAGACGAAAAGCGCACGACGCACTGCCGTGGCGAAATTAGCGTGCATTGTGCTACGCCGGAAGCGATTGATATCGTCGCGATACAACAGCGCGCCCGTCCAGGCCATGAAGAACAGATGCGGTTTTATCAGGAATTCGCCCAACTGGGGATCGATTATGGTCCCGCTTTCCGGGGCGTAGTGCGGGCCTGGAAACAGCCGGGCGCGGCGCTGGTACAACTCGTATTACCTGAAACAGTGCGTAATACGCTACAGGATTTCCAGCTTCATCCTGTCCTGGCGGATTGCGCTATGCAGAGTATGAAATGTCTGGTTACGCCGGGCGAGCCGGAGCAGTCGCAGCTTTTGTTCGCTATCAACGAGCTGAGGCTTTGCCAGCCCTGCGAAGCGGAAATGTGGGTCTGGATACGCTACGGTAAAAATAAAAACGGCGAATTTATCCGCACAAAATATGATGCCGATCTGCTTAATCGTCAGGGGGAGGTATGCGCCCGTTTTAGTGGCATTACCACGCGAACAATAGCGCCGGTGGCGCAATCGCCCGCTTATCCGCCAGTCTGCTTGTTGCCCGCCTGTGAGCGCCTGGATGTCCCGCTCGATAACAGCGGCAGCAAAACGCAGGGAAAAACGCTTTTTCTTGGCAACGACAGCGCTACGCTTGAACACTTAGCCAGTGAAATGCGCGAGGCGGAAATCTGTCCGCTCTCGGCGGGTGAAACGAGCGATCATCTTGCCGCACGCTTTGCCGCGATGGATACCTTCAGCCATGTTGTCTGGATTGCACCGGCGCCAGGCGCGGTAGGCAGCGGCGAGCAGATGATTGAACAGCAGGATTCAGGTATCTACAACCTGTTTGCTATCTATAAATCGTTACTGGCCTGTGGCTATGCACAACGCCCGCTTAGCTGGACGGTGATATTGCAGGGGACCCACGCTTTATTTGCTGGCGATAATGCCGATCCGACGCATGCTGGCGTCAGCGGCTTTATCGGCTCGTTGGCAAAAGAGGTACCGGAATGGCAGATACGCTGTGTCGATGTGGACTGTCTCAATGCGGATATGTTTAATGCAACGCTTCAACTGCCTCCCGATCGCTTAGGCAATACGCTGCTACTGCGGCGAGGCGCATGGTATCAGCAGACGCTGATTCCCTTATCCGGCGAGCTAACGCCAGCTGCCGAACGCCCGCTGCGTCAGTCAGGTGTGGTGGTTATTGCGGGTGGCGCTGGTGGGTTGGGATCGGCGTTAAGTGAAATGCTCATCAGGCAGTTTGACGCGCAGGTAATCTGGTTAGGACGAAGGGCGATCGACGCGCGCATTCAGCGAAAAATTCAGCAGCAGGCTAAGTGGGGCAAAGCGCCTCATTATGTGCAGGTTGATGTCATGGACAGCGTCGCGCTAAAAGCGGCGTGTGCCAACATCACAGCGCAATTTGGTCCGGTAAATGGGGTGGTGCAGTCAGCGATGGTATTGAGCCCCGCCTCGCTGGATAAAATGACGCGTCAGCAGTTTAACGCGGCCTGGCAGGCGAAGATGGATGTCAGCGTCCGGCTGGTAGAAGCGTTTGCGAACCCTGCGCTGGAGCTGGTGCTGTTTTTATCAACTATCAATAGCTACATGAAAGCGATGGGGCAAAGTAATTACAGCGCCGGTTGCACCTTCAAAGATGCCCTGGCAGGTTATCTGGCTAAAACCAGACCTTATAATGTGAAAGTGATTAATCTGGGATATTGCTTTAATAATATCGAAGATGATGAGGGCAATGTTGATACAGCCCAGCTGATGCATTTTATTGAGCGCGATGAATTCCAGCAGATCCTTAACGCGTTTATCTGTAGCGGAATTAACCAGATGAGCGTTATGAAATTTTCGCCTAAATGGAGTACGTTGGGCATGTTATTTGCGAAAGAGACCTTTCTTCATGCGCAGAAAACGCTACCTTCTTTTATAAGCCATCTGGCGCAACCGGCCGCTAATTTTGATATCGCCCGACATGATGTTGAAGTGAATAATGCGCTTGATGCGCAAAATGCATTAATCATTACTAACCAGGAGGAGGCGCTCTGATGAAAAAGCTATTAACTGACATCGTCTGGTTGGAATTAAAATCGATGGGCATGTTTCAGCGCGCGCAGCAGCCGGTTGAGCAGATGATCGCTGAAGCGGGCATTATCCCGCTTTATCAACGCTGGGTAAAAGAGTGGCTAAGATTATTCCAGCTGGAGGGCTACATTAATCTTAAGCAAGCGCAGGTTAACCTGTTAAATCCTCCCACTATCTTGCCGCAAGAAATAGAACATCGTTGGGCGCATGAAAAAAGGCGGTGGGAGCGTAACCGCTGCCTGAAAGCGCAAATTACAGTGCTGAGTAGCGTTATCAACGTGCTGCCTGACATTCTGACCGGAAGAGTATTGGCTACAGAGATACTTTTCCCTGACTCATCGCTGGCGCTGGTAGAAGAGATTTATAAAACCAGCCCTGTGGCTAATTATTTTAACCAAACGCTGACTGATAGCGTAATGGAATATATCTCCTGGCGCATCAGCAATGAGCCAAACCCGCAGATACGCATTATCGAAATCGGGGCCGGAACAGGGGCGACCAGCGCGTTACTGTTTAATAAACTGGCTAATTATGGCGCTGCGATAAAAGAGTATTGTTACACCGATATCTCAAACGCTTTCTTGAACCATGCGGAAAAAAGTTATGCGATGCAAAATCCCTGGCTGACAACCAGGATCTTAAATATTGAGAAAAATATCGAATCGCAGGGGTTTACTCCAGGCGAGTTTGATATTGTCATTGCGGCGAATGTGTTACACGCCACAAAAAATATGCGTCATACCATGCGAAATGTAAAAGCGCTGCTTAAACAGAATGGTTTGATTTTTCTCAATGAGTTTTGCCTGAATAATCTTTTTAGTCATATGACTTTCGGCATGCTGGAAGGGTGGTGGTATTACGACGATGAATATCTTAGGATCCCTGGCAGTCCAGGGCTCAATGAAGCCAACTGGAAATATGTGCTGGAAGCGGAAGGATTTCGCTCGGTTTCCTTTATGGTGGATAAGGCGCAGTCATTTGAACAACAGATTATTATTGCCGAAAGCGATGGGCTGATCAGACAGGCAGCTCCGGTAATCAGCGAACCGTCAGCCGCCAGGGCGACAGGCACAATCGCGCAGGATAAGTCTCCGCGTTCTGATGCGATTTATACGGTGGTAACCGACGAGCTTTCTCGCTCGCTGCGTATCGATAAAAACAAAATTATGATCGACGAGCCCTTTTCATCCTATGGCGTTGATTCCATTTTGGCCGTCAGCATTATCAAAATCATTAATGAACAGCTGGGGATCGAGCTTGACGTCACCGCCATGTTTGAACATACCACGGTAGAGCAGTTAAGCGCGCATATGCTAACAACATTCCCGGCGGAGTTGCAGAGATTAACCACGGCAAATGAAAACGCCGTGGAACCGCCCTCTACAGCGGATCCAGCTGATGCGTGTAATAACATCGCGGCAGCGGATGAAGCGGATGCGCGCAATAACATCGCGGCAGCAGGTGAGGCAGATGCGCTAATCGTTAACGCTCCGTCTTCAGCGGGTGAGGCGGATACGCTAATCGTTAACGCTCCGTCTTTTGCGGATGATATTGCCATCATTGGCATAGACGGACAGTTCGCCGCAGCAGAAAATCCGCAACGGCTCTGGCAAAACCTTGAGGCCGGTCACTGTGCTATTAGCTCTTTACCCACGGAGCGTCGTGAATGGTCTTTGCATCAGCGAAAGGTAACGGGAAGTTTTCTCCAGCATGTTCATACTTTCGATCCCGCCTTTTTTGCTATTCCGCTCGCAGAAGCGAAGCTTATGCCACCTGAGCAACGTCTGCTATTAATGTCCGTCTGGAATGCGGTAGAGCAGGCTGGCTATGCGATGAAAACGCTTTCCGCTGATATCACCGGCGTATTTGTTGCGGCCGGGCCGGGTGAATACCATCATATCGTTAAGTCGCGAGGAAGCGCGGATGGCCTGATAAATATTCCTGGTCAGGCGATGACGCCAAACCGCATTTCTTACCACTTTAATCTGCGTGGGCCGAGTGAATATTTTGATACCACCTGTTCATCTGCGCTGGTGGCGCTTCAGCATGCGGTTGAGTCATTACGCAAAGGAGAGTGCCATTATGCCATCGTCGCTGGCATTAACCTGATTATGTCGCCTGAAGGGTTTGATAATCTGGATGCAGTCGGGATGTTAAGCCAGGCGGGTAAGGTAATGCCTTTTCAGCAAAATGCGACAGGCACCCTGCGTGGCGAAGGGGTGGGGGCCGTATTGCTCAAATCTCTCCAGGCGGCTATAGCGGATAAGGATAATATTCAGGCGGTGATTAAAGGCGTCGGCGTCGCGCATGGTGGTAAGGGTGTTTCTCTGACCGCACCTAATATTCAGGGGATGAAATCGGCGATACAAAAAGCGCTGGAAAACGGGCGAGTTAGTGCCGCTTCAGTCTCTTATGTTGAGGCGCATGGCATGGCATCGACGCTGGCAGATAGCGCGGAAATAGCCGCACTAAAAAGCCGATATGACGAAGGGTTATCTACACCGCTTTATATCACCTCGCTAAAGCCTTGCCTTGGTCATACGGAGGTCGTTTCCGGACTGGCGGCCCTCTTCAGAACCATTATGGCCATGAAGCACCAAACTATTCCCGCTATCAGCGGCTTTACTCAGCTTAACGAACAGATTTCTTTACAGGGAACGCGTCTTGTCATGGCGGATAAAAGTGTGCCATGGCGAAGGGATGAAAACACAGGCGCTCTGGCTTCGCCCAGACGGGCGGCGATTAACAGTTTTGGTATCAGCGGCATCAATGCGCATTTGATTCTTGAAGAAGCGCCCGCGCGTAACAATTCAGCGGCAGCGGATAAAGATGAAATCATTATACTTTCTGCGCGCACTCAAGCCCAACTGCGGCAACGCATTGTTTCATTAAGGGATTTTTGCCAGCACCATCCACACGCTTGTTTAGCGGATATCGCGGGCACGCTACAGTTTGGTCGTACCATGATGCCTGTCCGCTTTGCGCTTATCGTCTCCTCGCTGAGCGATTTAATTGAGCAGCTTACCCGCTATCTGGCGCAGGAAAAGGATGAAAGCCAGGCAAGTTACAGCCATAGCGAAAAAAACAGCGCGTTGGCAGCGCTTTTTTCTGGCGAGGCGGGGGCAGAAATACTCAATACGCTGTTGCTACAAAATCGGCTTGAGGAGATCTTAAACTACTGGTGTGCTGGCGCTTCAGTTAACTGGCACCTTTTAAATAACCATGATTATTGTAAAGTGCCTCTGCCGGGCTACCCATTTGAGCAGATAGATTGTTGGATTGATGAGATACCCGGCAGCGAGCAGCAATGGTGTGACGAGTCGGCGCAAAATACCATAAACAAGGGGGCGTTAAACTGGCTGATAAATCAGCTGGGCGTAAGCCGCGAGGCGCTGGATTTCAGTAAATCGTTAGCAGATTATGGCGTTAACTCACTGATGTTCATGGTTATCTGCAAGCAGCTCAGCAAATTCGCCGTGGTGAACGAAACGCTTCAGTTAAAAATAGATATGCCGCTGCGTGACCTGATATCTCAGCTGCGACCGCATGATGCGGTCACCTCAGACCCCGCGCGTTTTCCGGAATTAATCCACCTCAATGGGATTCAGCAGGGGACGCCAATATTTTGGATTCATGGAGCGCTTGGCAGCGTTGAGGCCTATCAGTTTTTGGCCGCCCGTTGCGCGCGTCCGTTTTATGGTATTGAAGCACGCGGCGCAATGACCGAGAGCGAACCGCTTGAAGGCATTGAGGCCATTGCTGATTACTATCTACAAATCATTAAAACGGTTCAGCCTGTGGGCCCTTATGATATTGGCGGATACTGCCTGGGCGGCATTATCGCCTATGAAATAAGCCGTAAGCTTCAGATGAACAATGAACAGGTAAATTCGCTGGTTTTGATCGATTCTCCCGATAACCAGGGGTTTAATAAAGCCGCGAGATCGGCCAATATTCCCCTGAAAAATGCGGCGCTACAGGTCGCGAATACTTTGCTGTGGCCAGGTAACGTCACTGAAATTTCGCAAATCCCGCAGCGAATGATCCATCAGGATGAGGTTGATGAGTCGCTAAGTGATGAAGATTTTATTATCGACTTAGGCAATAAGGTTAATGAAAAAGGGGCAAATATTGACCCGGTTAACGCCTGCGCGTTTATCCGCCGTAATATAAAAGTGCAAGTTGCCTATCAGCTGAATGCCTATAAAATCCAGCCGTTACCTGCGCCTGAAGAAATAAAATCACTCTATTTTCGCAATAAAAATGGTTATTTCCTTGGGGCGTTAAAAAATAACTTTCAAACCCGATCAACCATTTTTGACCTGGACCAGGTTAATTACTGGCAGGAGTGGCAACAGGCGATGCCGGGTTTACACGTTATTGATCTTAATGTGGCTAATCACATGACAATGTTGTTTGAAGCCGAGGCAAAAGAGGTGGTACAGCGCTACTGTCAGGAGATTTATACCACGGAAGAGGTCATGGGGTAGCCGGTTAAGCCACAGATTGAGCGTGATATTCACGCTCAATATTAATGAGCCAGCCTGTCGGCTTTATTGACGCGGCAGTTCAGCTTCGCTAAGAATAACTTTGCTGGCCAGGCCATACTCGACCGCTTCCTGGGAAGATAACCAGAAATCACGCTCAGTATCCTGACGGATTTTCTCGATCGGCTGTCCGGTTGCGTCAGCGAAGATCTTATTCAAACGCTCGCGCATGGTCAGAATTTCATCCATATAGATTTTCAGGTTGGTTGCCGGTCCCTGATAGCCGCCAGACGGTTGATGTAATAAGAAGCGGGTATTAGGCAACGTATAACGGTTCTCTTTTTCAGCAGCAACGAAAATCAATGCGCCTGCGCTGGCAACCCAGCCGGAGCCGATAACAAAAACTTTGGGTTTAATAAAGCGGATAGTATCGTAAATCATATCCCCAGACTCAACGTGCCCACCAGGAGAACTGACAAACAGGTAAATCGGGTCATCACTGATGTGCGCAAGAGCATGGAGTTGCAGAACTTTAAGTTCCGCCATTTTTTGATTGATTTCGCCCGTGATGAAGATCTTACGCGATTTTATCAGATGTTCCTGATATTTTTCACTCAAAGGAGACTGAACATCAGTCTGCTTCTCATTTTCTGTCATATCCATACCTGATACCTTGTCGTTGAGATTATATCGCTTATATAAGCTAGCTTGTTGTGCAATAAAAGTAAATTGTAACCGCCGACCGGAGACGCAGGCAACATGCAGCAGGGCTAAAAGGGGCAGAGCGTTTCAGAAAGTAAAAACCGACCGGTTAGTATACAAAATGCACATGCTCCCTTCATTTTTATCTTCATTTATCCGCTGTTGGTCTGGAAAAAAACGCGGCGCTAAAAAAGCCCGTGACGCGTTAACGTCACGGGCGGCGTAGTATCAGGCGGGCGGCGCGCTGGGCTTAGCCGTGCTGCTCCAGCTGGAAGGTGGAAACCGTATCGGCCAGCTGACGCGCCTGATCCTCCAGCGAGGCGGCGGCGGCCGACATCTGCTGTACCAGCGCGGCGTTTTGTTGCGTGACGCCATCCATCTGGTTGACCGCCACGCTTACCTGGCTGATGCCCAGCGACTGCTCATCGGAAGCATTAACGATTTCATCGATAATCGACTGCACCGCCGCCACCGACTCGGTCATGGTTTTCATGGTTTTGCCGGTTTCGTTGACCAGTGAAACACCGGTGCTGACGCGCGCAGCGGACTCATCAATCAGCGCAGAGATCTCTTTTACCGCGTTAGCGGAGCGCTGCGCCAGATTACGCACTTCAGAGGCGACCACCGCAAAGCCACGACCCTGTTCACCGGCGCGGGCGGCTTCTACCGCCGCGTTCAGCGCCAGAATATTGGTCTGGAAGGCGATGCTGTTGATCAGGCTAGTGATATCACCGATTTTGCGTGAGCTTTCATCGATTTGCGCCATAACTTCCACCACCTGATGAACCAGCTCCTCGCCACGATCGGCTACCGCTGTGGCGTTGCTGGTCAGCTCCGTTGCCTGGTGTGCGTTATCCGCATTCAGTTTTACCGTCGCGGTTAACTCTTCCATGCTGGCTGCGGTCTGCTGCAGCGCTGACGCCTGCTCTTCGGTGCGGGAAGAGAGATCGAGGTTACCGCTGGCGATTTCGCTAGCGCCGCTGCGCACCGAGGCGCTGGCGGTCATGATTTCGCTCACCATATTACGCAGCTGCTGCTGCATGGTTTGCATGGCATAGAAAATGCTTTGCTGATCTTTGGCCTGTACCTCAATGGTGCGGCTTAAATCCCCCTGGGCGACCGCCAGGGCCAGGCTGGCGGCTTCAGCCGGTTCGCCGCCGACCGGGCGCGAGATTTTACGGCTGAAGATCAAACCCAGCACGCCGCATACCACCACAATACTCACCACCATCAGGATCAACGCCCAGACCAGCTGGCGGTTGGCGGCGGCCATGACTTCGCTCACCGGCGCGACAATCGCCAGACGCCACGGCGTTTCGCTGTTGCCGATGGTAATCGGCTGCCAGCTGATAAAAGCGTCCTCTTTCAGAAACGCATCCTGATATTCATGCACCGCAAGGTTTTCTCCGCTTTCACCCTGCCAGGTTTTACCCGCCAGCGAGGCATCAGGGCTGGCGATAATCTTGCCCTGATTCGACAGCAGCAGCGCATAGCCTTTACCCTGCCACGGCTTAATCGCGCCGATGGTTTTTTGCAGCATTTGCAATGACAGGTCAGTGGTGGCCGAGCCTTTGAATTGACCATTGATGATAATCGGCGCGGCGATCGAGGTCAGCATGACTTGCACGCCGTTATAAGGATAAATGTAAGGTTCGAGGATCACCTCTTTCATACGCTGGCGCGGCAGCAGGTAGTAGTCACCCTCGCCTGGTTTCTCGAGGGTCACCAGGTTATGCAGCGCAGGCTGCCCGTCGCCATTATGATCGATATAGCGCGCATAGCGCCCGCCATCAGCATGTTCCGGCTGACCGGCAAATTCAGCATCTTTGCCATCAAACGCGTTCGGCTCAAACGCTAGCGAGAGCGAGAGATAATCCGAATGCGAAAGCAGCGATGCTTTCAGCATTTCATCCAGCGCCCGGCGCTCCGGTATGCCCGCCGCTGTTAAGCTCCAGGCGCTGCTGGCCAGCCCGCGTGCGGTGTGTAATGCCTCATTAAGCTTGTTCTGCACCTGTGACGCATTAGCTTTGGCGATTTGCTGCAGATAATTCTGCGCCAGCTCACGCTGTTGTTGTCGCGCCTGGCTGCTAAGCAGGCCGATGGTAAGGATAAAACCCAGAGAAATGGTAACGATGCCGGTTATCAGCATCAGGGTTTGGGTACGCATTTTGCGTCGGCTGGCAGTAAAAGTGGTCATGACATTCCCCGGAAAAGGTTAAAAACTCCAATAACCTCCTGTCAGCGAATCTCCTTCTGTACAGATTATCGGCAGCAGGCAGAGAAAGTTCAGAGCGGGAGGCGATAAATTGCGCACGGGGCGTAAGCTTGCCGCGTCAGGTGAAACGTAGCTGGAGAGGAGATTTACAGATTAAAAAAAGCCGCCTGCAACAGGGCGGGCGGCTTGATAATAAATGCAGCGTTATATTATTTGAGCATATCTGCAGTGATGGTCATTTCATATAACGGTTCACCGGTTTCTACGCTGTGTTTCCAGCCCGGTTCACCATCAGCCAGCACAACTTTTACCTTATCTCCTGATTTCGGCGTTTTGGTAAAATTAGTTTTTATGGTTACCGTACCATCGTTGTTAAAGGTTTTATATGAATAATAGGCTTTGCCGTTATAGATCTCACCTTCATAAAAACCATTAATATAAATCATGATGCGCTTTTCAGCGTTAAAAGTTTCATTATTCATTGTGGTTAAGATGGCGATCCGGTCATCAGTCTGGCGGCCAATTTTAAACTTAAGATTAGTCTCATCCATCTGAAGCATTGCTTCAGTAACCGTTTTTTCATATAACACTTCACCAGCATCCACATTGTGAGCACTGCCCGGCTTCCCTTCTGACAGGATGATTTTTATTTTATCCCCTGGTTTCGATACCTGACTGAAATCAGTTCTTACTGTTACCGTGCCATCATCATTAAAGGTTTTAGATGAATAATAGGCTTTGCCATTATAGATTTCACCCTGATAAATGTCATTAACGTAAGTTATGATGCGGTTTTTGGCATTAAAAATTTCTTTATCAAGTATACTTTTAATCGCTAATTTGCCGCCCGGTCTTTGGATAAATCCAATATCCAGGTTAATTGAATTATTTTGCCCCAGCAATTCAGCCGAGATCGCACCCAGTTCGTGATCGGCGATATCACCGCTCAGATCCCAAATAATCGCGCCGCCGTAGCCTTCATTTTTAATGTAATCTACTTTTTCTCGAATAGATTGCACATCATCATAGGTATAGAAGGTTTTTGTGCTGGCATTATACAGGTAAGGCGCGTGGGACTGAGTATCCCAGTAACGCTGATACTGCTTATCCAGCGCCATCTCTTTCAGCAGATGATAAGGGTTGGTGCCGGTATATTCATTTTTATCATCCCACTGACCATGGATTGTCGCTGAGCCGGGGTTAAACAAGCCGGGCGAGCCTGGCACTTTTTCCGTTCCCTCAACGTTGCCCCATGCCCGGCCATACCATGACAGCCCTACCAGCAGCTTGGATTTCGGGATATTCCAGCCGAGGTTATATTCCTTCATGGTGGAATCAATATTGAATTTCGCATCGGTGTCGTTGTAGTGACCATACAGCGGTGAGTTATGACCGGTGATGGGATCAAATGCGCCATGATAATCGTAAGTCATCACATTGACGCTATCCAGCAGCGGAACGGTCTCGGCTGGATTGGTAAATTTAATATTATTGTGGTTCGCCGTTACGGCGGAAGAGAGCTGATAATAACGATCGTTCTGCTGGCCTAACGTATCCAGTTTAGTACGCAGGCTTTTAATCAGCTGGGTATATTGATCAGCTTCTTTTTCAGTGGTTGGATATTCCCAGTCGATGTCTACACCATCGAATTTCCACTTAAGCATATATTCAACGATGCTGTTTGCCAGACGTTCAACCTTTTCTGGCGTGGCGGTGGCGGCCTGGAACATCTTAACTTCTTTTCCACTCTGATCGCAATTGATGACGCAAACCTGAGAGTTAGTGTAACCGCCAATAGAGATGATATTCGCCACGCCCGCTTGTTTCGTGCGTTTCGCAATCTCCTGCATGTTTGTCGCGCCGCGCCAGGTATCGTGCATGGCAACAATGCCATCCTTCGTCAGCACCGCAAAACCATAGTTGAGATGAGAAAGCTGATCGTAAGCGACTTTATCTGGCGTAAAGTAATTATGCGCTTCATAAACGCCCCACTCAGGGAAATAACCGATAACTTTACGTTGGTTTGCCACGGCTGCTTTCAGCTTTTTCTGGTGATCGAGCGCTTTCTGCCCTTTGAAGGGCGTGAACTCGAAGGTAGCCAGCATCGTCACCTTGACCGCTTCGCCGCGCTTCCAGACGGCGTTCTCACCCGGCTTTTCTCCCGGATTCGCCCACCAACCATTGGTCCAGAAATAGCCATCATGCACAACTACTGTTCCGGGTTTATCATAGGCGGCGCTTTCATTATAAGCCACGCTGTCTATTACTTTTTCATTTAATTCGGCAACCTGCACGGTGACCTGGCCTAAAAATTCTTTATCCGGTGCAGTATGATTCTGCCAGCTTTCCTGATCGATATAGCGCTCCCATGTTTTGCCACCGTCGATGGAAATCATATGTTTATAATCTAATCCCCGAATGATATTTAGATCATCATCCATCGATAATGTTTTTTCGGGTTGCCAGGAAGATTGAACGGTTGCGTTTGCTGAAAAAACGGTAGCCATAGCGCAGAATGCGACTAAAAGCCCTGACGTAATTTTATTTAATTTCATTGTTTTTCCTTTAGGTGTAAATAACCATTCTTGCTAAACATACCAGCGCAAAAAATAGTGTGTAATAGTAATTTAAGAGGATGGGAGAGGGTTTTAATAACCTTATGCCAAACCGCGCAAAAGATATAAAATCAAGGAAGCGTTTTCCGTAACTATTTAATTAATTAATCGAAAAAAAACTGGCCTGTTTTTTTAAAAAGCTCACTTCGGCAGTGCTCAAGCTTAATTAAGCGGTTGGCAAACTTAGGCTGGGCCGGGGCGATCCGGGAGGCCGGGCGAAGAAAATCCCAAAACGGCATCGCTATTGCTGCGGCGTGTGCCCGGTTTTTCAACCGTTGGCAAACGTTTCGGAGGTAACTGCCGCGCAGCCATAGTCTAACTGGCCAAATCTATGCCACACTTGGATAACCTGTTACTTAATATCATTCGGGGGGATTATGAACCGATTTCCACACTCTCAAGAGACCATCGGGCAGCGCGCCGGTACCGGCCTGCAAACTTACATGGCGCAGGTTTATGGCTGGATGACCTGCGGCCTGCTGCTTACCGCGTTCATTTCCTGGTATGCGGCGAATACGCCTGCGGTCATGGAACTGGTGTTTGCTAATCGCATCACCTTTTTCGGACTGATTATTGCGCAGTTGGCGGTGGTGTTTGTTCTCTCAGGTCTGGTGCATAAGCTCAGCGGGGCAGTGGCTACCGCGCTGTTTATGCTCTATTCCGCGCTGACCGGTTTAACCTTAGCCAGTATTTTCCTGGTCTATACCTACTCGTCGATAGCCAGCACTTTCTTTGTGACTGCCGGTATGTTCGGTGCCATGAGCTTTTGGGGTTACACCACCAAACGCGATCTCAGTAAAATGGGTAGCATTCTGTTTATGGCGCTGATTGGTCTGCTGCTGGCGTCGCTGGTTAACTTTTGGCTGAAAAGCCCGGCGTTGATGTGGGCGATTACCTATATTGGTGTGCTGGTGTTTGTTGGCCTGACGGCGTATGACACGCAAAAGCTGAAAGCGATTGGGGAAAATATCGATACGCGTGATAAAGAGAATCTGCGCCGCTATTCAATTATGGGCGCGCTCACGCTCTATCTGGACTTTATCAACCTGTTCCTGATGCTGCTGCGTATTTTCGGCAACCGTCGCTAGTAAGGTAACAACCCGCCTTAACGGATTACCGTGTGAAGACGGAATAAAGCACCGAAAGATCTTCTTTTCGGTGCTTTATTTTTTGGCGCAAAAATAGTGCAATCCGCTCTGCGCTATCGCTGCCGATTAATTCACTAAAATGTGAAGGGAGTCATTAAGGCAGGTCAAGGAGAGACAATTTTTAATTCGTAATAAATATTTCCTCATTAAGTGATGGCGTATACTCTCTCCGGCCAACATGAAGCTTATTTATTTAACGCATGCTTCTTTAGATTAACGGGTAAAGAGGGCATTTTCCGGTCTGGGATTTATTCCGAATATGAGGGGTTTGTTATGGAAAAGAAAATAATTTACTTGTTTTGTTCCGCAGGAATGTCTACTTCGTTGCTGGTTTCTAAAATGAAGGCGCAGGCGCTGAAGTACGAGGTTCCGGTAGTTATTGAAGCTTTCCCGGAGTCGCTGGCGGCTGAAAAAGGCCCGGAAGCGGATCTTATCCTGTTAGGGCCGCAAATAGCCTGGATGTTGGCGGATATCCAAAAAATATTACCCAATAAGCCGGTCGAGGTTATTGATTCAACACTGTATGGCAAAATAGATGGATTAGGCGTACTGAAAGCTGCTGTCGCGTCTATCAAAAAAGCAGCTGCCCATTAGCGCTATTTTCTTGTTTGCTTTTCTGTTAAAGCAAGGCTTTCTACACCTGGCCGCCAGACTGGCGGCGTGCAAGGAATATAAAAATGAGTAAAGTCATTGGTACGCTTGAAAAGGCGCTGCTTCCCTTTGCCATAAAACTGGGGAAGCAACCGCACGTTAATGCGATTAAAAATGGATTTATTAAATTAATGCCGCTGACCCTTGCCGGAGCAATGTTTGTCCTTATTAATAACGTCTTTCTTAGCTTTGGTGCCGGTTCTTTCTTTTACTCGTTGGGTATTCGCCTGGATCCCGCCACGATTGAGACATTGAATGGGTTAAAAGGTATCGGCGGTAATGTTTATAACGGTACGCTGGGTATCATGTCGCTGATGGCGCCTTTTTTTATCGGCGCCGCGCTGGCGGAAGAACGTAAAGTGGATGCGCTGGCAGCGGGCGTGCTGGCGGTTGCGGCTTTTATGACCGTCACGCCTTATAACGCAGGCGGCGCTTATGCCGTTGGCGCTAACTGGTTAGGCGGCGCGAATATTATTTCGGGCATTGTTATTGGTTTGGTTGCCGCTGAAATGTTTGCCTTCATCATCCGCCGTAACTGGGTGATTACGTTGCCGGAAAGCGTGCCTGAATCTGTATCGCGTTCATTTTCGGCGTTAATTCCCGGCTTTATCATTCTGTCTATTTTCGGCGTTATCGCCTGGGCGCTGGCGCTTTACGGTAACAATTTCCATCAAATTATTATGGACTCCATCTCTACGCCGCTGGCATCGATGGGGGCGGTAGTGGGCTGGGCCTATGTTATTTTCACCTCGCTGCTATGGTTTTTTGGCGTCCATGGCTCGCTGGCGCTGGCGGCGCTGGACAGCGGCATCATGACGCCGTGGGCGCTGGAAAACGTGGCTATCTATACCCAATATGGTTCGGTCGAGGCGGCGCTGGCGGCGGGTAAAACCTTCCATGTTTGGGCTAAACCGATGCTTGATTCCTATATCTTCCTCGGCGGCACGGGCGCTACGCTGGGCCTGATTATCGCTATCCTGATAGGCTCGCGTCGTGCCGATCATCGTCAGGTGGCAAAGCTGGCGCTGCCTTCCGGTATCTTCCAGATTAACGAGCCGGTGCTTTTCGGCCTGCCGATTATCATGAATCCAGTGATGTTTATTCCTTTTATGCTGGTTCAGCCGGTTTTGGCGGCAATAACGCTGGCGGCCTACTACGTAGGGTTAATCCCACCAGTCACCAATATTGCGCCGTGGACCATGCCAACAGGCCTGGGCGCTTTCTTTAACACCAACGGCAGTGTTGCGGCTCTGCTGCTGGCCTTGTTCAACCTGGGCATGGCGACGTTGATTTATCTGCCATTTGTGGTGGTTGCCAACAAAGCGAACAGCGTGATTGCCGAGCAAGAGAGCGAAGAAGATATCGCTAACGCCCTGAAATTCTGACAAACGGGGCTGACAGGACGTCAGCCCGCGCCAACTCCCTTAACGTTGCGAGGTAAACATGTTTAATGCCAATAGCCTGAGCGAAGCCGTAGATGAAACGTCGGATCTTGAAGAGGTGGTGATGGGGTTAATTATTAACGCCGGACAGGCGCGCAGCCTGGCGTACGCTGCGCTAAAACAGGCAAAAGTCGGGAAGTTTGAACAGGCGCAGGCGTTGATGGATTCATCCCGCCTGGCGTTGAACGAGGCGCACCGGGTACAGACCCAGCTGATTGAAGAGGATCAGGGGAGCGGTAAAACGCGCGTCAGTCTGGTATTGGTCCATGCGCAGGATCATCTCATGACGGCGATGCTGGCGCGTGAGCTTGTGACCGAACTCATTGAGCTGCATGAAAAAATAAAATAACGTGTGGAGAGGATGATGCAGCCAGCGGTAGTGGGTATGGGAATTAAAACAGCACATGAAAGCCAACTGTTTGATGGGCAAAACTTTCACGTTTTTATCTACAACAAAACCGAAAGTATCTCTGGGCTGCATCAGCATGACTATTATGAATTTACCATCGTGCTTACCGGGCGCTATTATCAGGAAATAAACGGAAAAAGGGTGCTGTTAGAGCGTGGCAACTTTGTATTTATTCCACTGGGATCGAACCATCAGAGTTTTTATGATTTTGGCACCGCCAGAATATTGAATGTCGGCATCAGTAAACGTTTTTTTGATGACCATTATCTGCGCCTGCTGCCGCCTCATTTTGTCGCTTCGCAGGCTTACCCGATAAAAATTGAATTTCTTAATTATATCGAGGCAATGGTCTCTTCGCTAAATTTCCGCAACGGCGAATTCAGTGAGTTTCTGGAGATGGTCACCTTTTATATTATAAACCGGCTGCGCCACTACCGCGAAACGGAAGTCATTACGCATATTCCCGACTGGCTGGAGGCAACGGTAGAGAAAATGCATGATAAAACCTGGTTCAGCGATAATGCGCTGGCGAATATGGTAGCGCTTTCCGGGAAATCGCAGGAATACTTGACCCGTGCCACCCAGCGCTATTATGGCAAAACACCTATGCAAATCATTAACGATATACGCATCGACTTTGCTAAAAAACAGCTGGAGATAACCAATTATTCCGTTACCGATATCGCTTTTGAATCTGGCTATAGCAGCCCCAGTCTTTTTATTAAAAATTTTAAACGGCTCACCTCGTTTACGCCGAAACATTATCGCAAACAGCTTTGTCGTATGAATTAGCCTGGCGTTAGAGGAATCTTCTTAAACGCTTTATATCTTTCCCTTTAATTTGCAGTGCTGCGCCACTGTACAGGAGTTGCTGTGAGCAAAAAACTGAAAGTCGTTACGATTGGTGGCGGCAGTAGTTATACCCCCGAATTACTTGAAGGCTTTATTAAACGTTATAATGAACTACCCATTAGTGAATTATGGCTGGTGGATGTAGAGGCGGGTCAAGAGAAACTGGATATTATTTTCGATCTCTGCCAGCGGATGATTAAGCGCGCCGGGTTGCCGATTATGCTTTATAAAACGCTCGATCGGCGTGCCGCCCTGGTTAATGCAGATTTCGTTACCACGCAGCTGCGCGTGGGGCAGTTAAAGGCGCGCGAGTTGGATGAGCGCATTCCGCTACGCTATGGCTATCTGGGGCAGGAAACCAACGGCGCCGGTGGGTTATTTAAGGGGCTGCGCACCATTCCCGTGATTTTCGACATTATTAAAGATGTCGAAGAGATTTGCCCTGAGGCATGGGTGATCAACTTCACTAATCCGGCAGGTATGGTGACCGAAGCGGTATTCCGCCATACCGGCTTTAAACGTTTTCTGGGCGTGTGCAATATCCCGGTAGGGATGAAAATGTTTGTGCGTGATGTGCTGAATGTTGCGCCGCAGGAGAGTTTGTCGCTCGATCTGTTTGGCTTAAACCATATGGTGTTTATCAAAGATGTGCTGGTTAACGGCACCTCGCGCTTTGCCGAACTGCTGGAAGGGGTGGCATCCGGCACGCTGAAGGCGCGCGGCGTAAAAAATATTTTCGATTTGCCGTTCAGCGCCGGGCTGATCCGCTCGCTGAAACTGATTCCCTGTTCCTATTTGCTTTACTACTTTAAGCAAAAAGAGATGCTGGCGATTGAAATGGGTGAGTTCTACAAGGGCGGCGCACGCGCCACGGTGGTGCAACAGGTTGAGAAGCAGCTTTTCGAGCTGTATAAAAATCCTGAGCTGGACGTGAAGCCCCAGGAGCTTGAGCTGCGCGGCGGCGCCTATTATTCCGATGCAGCGTGCGAAGTGATTAGCGCTATCTATAACGACAAGCAAAGCGAGCACTACGTTAATTTCCCGCATCACGGCCATGTCAATAATATTCCCGCCGACTGGGCGATTGAGATGACCTGTACCATTGGACGCGATGGCGCCACGCCTACGCCGCGCATCACCCAGTTTGACGAAAAAGTGCTGGGGCTGATTTACACCATCAAAAGCTTTGAGGTTGCGGCCAGCAAGGCGGCGCTGAGCGGTGAATTTGACGATCTGCTGCTGGCGCTGAATTTGAATCCGCTTATTCATTCCGATAAGGACGCGGAAAACCTGGCGCGCGATCTGCTGCTGGCGCATGAAGCGTATCTGCCCAACTTCGCGCAGTCGATTGCCCGGCTGAAATAACCGACGCCGCTGCCTTCCTGCGGGAAGGCGCTTTCAGGAAGCGCTTATGAATAAAATATTGATCGTCAACGCCGATGATTTTGGCCTCTGCAAGGCGCAAAACTACGGCATTATCGACGCCTTTAATCACGGCATCGTGACCTCAACCACCGCGATGATGAACGCGGCAGCAGCAGAACACGCCGCGGCCTTAAGCAAGGCGCATCCGAAGCTGGCCGTGGGAATGCATTTTGTTTTAACGCTGGGAAAACCGCTTTCGGCAATGCCGCATCTGGTCAATGCCCAGGGCGAACTGGATAAAGGAATATGGCAGCGCGCGGAGGCGAATACCTTACCGCTGGAGGAGATTCAGCAAGAGCTGGTCTGGCAGTTTGCGCGCTTTGTTACGCTGTTTGGCCGGGCGCCAACGCATATCGACAGCCATCATCATGTGCATATGATCCCGCAAATTTTCCCGCTGGTTGAAGCGTTCGCCCAAGAAAAAGGTGTGGCGATACGCATCGATCGTCAGGTGGTAAAAGCGCGCAGCATCAGCCTGCAGGGTGCCAAAAGCACACAGGATTTCACCAGCGATTTTTACGGCGAAGCCATTAGCGAAGCGTTGCTGCTGGAGACGCTGGATCGCGCAACCGCGCAGGGCGTGCAATCGCTGGAGATGATGTGTCATCCCGCCTTTATCGATCGAACCCTGCTTAACAGCGCCTATTGCTGGCCCCGGCTGGATGAATTGCAGGTGCTCACTTCACCGTCGTTGAAATATGCTATCGCCGAACGGGGGTATCGGCTGCGGACGTTTGCGGATTTATAAAAACGGTTTCAGGCTGAACCGAAGACGCATGAGCGCCGCAGTAAAAAGCCCGACATCATTAGCGCGATGCCGGGCTTTATTATCACTGAACCCGCTAACTGTGCTGATGCACTGTCTCGTCGCTGTGTTGCTGTTTCTGTTCAGTTGAATCGTTATGCTCTTCCTGCTGCATTTTCTGCTCGTTTTTTACACGCAAATGCTTCGCCCGGCTTTCCAGCCACAGGTAAAGCACCAGCGCCAGCAGCAGCGGCAGAATAAAATAGAGCACGCGATAGGCGAGCAGGGCGGCGATAATCTGCCCGTGACCGGCGTGTTCGTCGCGCAGCAGCGCCAGGAACACCGCTTCCAGCACACCGATACCGGCCGGGATATGCACAATTACCCCGGCGATACTGCTGATCAGCAGCACGCCCAGCACCACCGGATAGCTCACTTCCTGTCCCAACAGCAGCCAGATAATGGCGCCCATTACCATCCAGTTAGCGCTGGAGATAACAAACTGAAACAGCGCCATACGCAACGAAGGCAGCGCCAGCTTTTGCCCTTTAACCGTCCAGCGCCGCCGTTTCGAGAACGCGCAGGCGGCTAAATAGGCGATCACCAGCAGCGCCAGCACGCCGCCGATCAGCCGCAGCGTTCCTTCGCCAATAAACCAGCCCGGCGGTACCGGCACCATTCCGGCGGTAAAAATGATCCCCGCCAGCAGAATATAGCCAAGCCAGTTGGTGGCGATACTCAACGAGAAAATGCGGGTAATGGTGCTGCCGCTGAGTCCCAGGCGCGAGTAAAGCCGGTAGCGCATCGCCACGCCGCCAACCCAGGTACTGAGCGTCAGGTTAAAGGCGTAGCAGATAAACGACACCAGCATCACCTGACGCTTAGCCAGCTTATGACCGCAGTAAGCGCGGCCAATCAGGTCGTAGCCGCCGTAGGCGAGATAACTCAGGATCACCAGGCCTACCGCGCTGAGGATCGCGATACGGTTATAGTTAACAATAACCTGCCAGACATCTTCCCAGTTGACTTTGCGCGCGTAGACCACCAACAGCACAACCACCGCCACAAAGAACAGCCAGGTCAGGATCTTTTTCGCCAGTTTCCATTTAGGATGGGCTTTTGACATCAGGATTTCACTCCATGTTTATCGCTATCTACGCGATCCTGGGTTTCCAGTTCCGGCTGAACCGGCGGCGGCACCTGCTTTACTTTTGGTGTATGAGCGGGCAACCAGCCAGCGATCGCGGGAAAATGGCGCAGGAAGTGGAACACGAACACGCTTTTTGTCAGCTGTAGCCAGGTGCGCTTCGGCAGCTTTTCTTCCTGCACGCGCACGCAGTCATGTTCTAACAGATGCTCCAGATTATCGCGCAGCGTCTGGTTAAACTGCCGGTCGTGAATAATCAGATTAGCTTCAAGGTTCAGCGACAGGCTCAGTGGGTCGAGGTTGCTGGATCCAACAGTCGCCCATTGCTGATCCTGCACCGCCACCTTGCCGTGCAGCGGACGGCGAATATATTCATAGACCTCTACGCCGCCCTCCACCAGATAGTTATAAAGCAGCTCTGCGCCTACTTTAACAATCGGCATATCGGGTTCGCCCTGCACGATCAAACGTACACGCACGCCGCGCTGAGCGGCATTTTTCATTTCGCGCAGCAGACGATAGCCAGGGAAAAAATAGGCGTTGGCGATGATCACATCCTGTTTCGCGTTGCGCAGCATCTCCAGATAATGCTGTTCGATATCGTCACGGTGTTCGTCATTATCGCGGAAAACAAACAGCGCCTGCGCATCGCCCGGCTGCTGATTATGCGCCGGCCGATGCGAGCGGTGCCCCCACCAGCGGCGCGTATTCGTTTCGCTGCCAAACGCCTCCAGCACAAACGCGCCAATATCGTCGACAATCGGCCCTTTCACCTCAATGGCATAATCCTGCTTGGCCTGTGGGCCATAATCGGAATTGTGTTCGGCGGAAAAGTTTATGCCGCCGACAAAGGCGATGACGCCGTCGACCACCACGATTTTACGGTGCAGCCGGCGGAAAAGGTTGGTGCGCATGCCCATCACCAGCGGGCGCGGATCGTAATAGAGAAAGCGCACGCCAGCAGAGGTCAGGCTGGAAACAAACTCGTCCGACAGGTCGGGCGAGCCGTAGCCGTCAACCATGAGTTCGATTTTCACGCCGCGCTGGGCCGCCGCCAGCAGCTCACGGTGCAGCGCTTTGCCGACGTCATCCTCAAACAGAATAAAGGTTTCCAGCAGCACGCTCTGCTGCGCGCGCTGAATGGCGCCAAACACGCGCGGGAAAAATTGTTCACCGTTTTCCAATAGCTGGATACGGTTACCATCGCGCCAGCTCATCGTCATAAGTGAATCTCCACCGCCAGTGGCGCATGATCGGAAAGGTGAGACCAGGGCCGCATGGGTAATGCCCAGGGGTGACTGATGCTGGCATTACGCACATAAATACGATCGAGGCGCAACAGCGGAAAACGCGCCGGGAACGTTCGCGCCGGACGCCCGTGTTTCACGCTGAACACCTCATCAAGATTGGCGCAGCGCTTCAACATTTTATTGGCGCGCAGCTGCCAGTCATTAAAATCGCCCGCCACCACCAGCGGCGCATCCGGGGGCAGGGCGGCGATCATCTCGCACATCATCTGCATTTGCGCATGGCGATGCGCATCGCGCAGGCCAAGGTGAACGCACATCACATGCAGCGTCTGGTCGCGGTCGGGAAGCTGTAAATGACAGTGCAGCACACCGCGCTTTTCGGTGCCCTCGACGGAAATATCGCGATTCTGATATTCGAGGATCGGGAAGCGAGACAGCACCGCGTTACCATGATGCCCTTCAGGATAGACCGCGTTGCGCCCGTAAGCGTAATCGTTCCACATGGTATCGGCGAGAAACTCATAGTGTGGGGTGTCCGGCCAGTTTTCCACCTGCAGCGGATGAGTAATATGGGTACCCATCACCTCCTGTAAAAAAACGATATCGGCCGAGGTGGCGCGTACCGCTTCGCGCAATTCAGGCAAAATAAAGCGTCGGTTAAATGTGGTGAAACCTTTATGTGTATTAATTGTCAGTACTTTAAAGGAAAATCCTTGCGCTTTTTGTGACATACTGGGGGCGCTCTCCTTTTGATTTTGATTTTCGATAAAGTGTAGTCTTTGTCACAAAAGGGCGCTGACTTCCGCCGCGTTTTGCGGCATTGTCTGAAAACTGCGTTACATTATGGACATTCGTCGCTGGCTTTGCCGGCAACTTGGATCGCCCTTAAACGCGATCGGGAGAAAAGAATGAAATGGTTTAACCGTATACAGATTGCCACTGGCCAACCCTGTCTGCACATCTCTTTGCATCTGTTGATGTTTGTCGCTCTGGTTTGGGGCTGGCGAGAAAGGGCGTTGGTTGAAGTGAGCAGCGTACTGGTTGCGGCCTATGGCGCGGTGTTTATCGCTATGCTACTGACCCAGCGTATCCCGCGTCTGCGGCGTACCGGTGATTTTCTGGAAGAGATAACCACCACCTATTATTTCGGCGCGGCGATGCTGCTGCTGTTTTTAGTCTCACGTATTCTGCATAACAATCTGCTGCTGGCCTGCCTGGGGCTGGTGATGCTGGCGGGTCCGGCGCTGGTGTCGCTGCTGGCGAAAGAGCCGCCGCCGCGCATTGAAAAGAAACGCAGCTAGTTCTTTGTTTGTTTCTATCGTCAGGGCCGCCGCGTGCGGCCCTGGTTTTTTCTGCTGCCGGACGCTTTTTTACATCACAGCGGCGCGCCGCTATCCCCCTGTCCGGTAAACTGTTACACTGATCTCATTACGCACCGTAGTTTGTGCCCTTTCAACCGCTTGCTCAACAAGCGTCATGATCTCCCCCCTGGAAACTGCACCGTTAACGACGGTCAGGGCGGAACCGGAGTTGAACCCCTATGTCCTTTGATTCTCTCGGCCTGAACGCCGATATTTTGCGTGCCGTTGCCGAGCAAGGCTATAACGAGCCTACCCCTGTCCAGCGCCAGGCGATCCCGATCGTGCTGGAAGGCCGCGACCTGATGGCCAGCGCGCAAACCGGCACCGGCAAGACGGCAGGCTTTACGCTGCCGATCCTGCAGCGCCTGAGCGCGAAGCCGCTGGCGGCAAAAAGCCGTCGCCCGGTACGCGCTTTAATTCTCACCCCGACGCGTGAACTGGCGGCGCAGGTGGGCGAAAACGTGCGTGATTACAGCAAATATCTTAGCCTGCGTTCGCTGGTGGTGTTTGGTGGCGTCAGCATTAACCCGCAAATGTTGAAACTGCGCGGCGGCGTGGATGTGCTGGTGGCAACGCCGGGCCGTCTGCTCGATCTGGCGCAGCAAAATGCGGTCGATCTGTCACAGGTGGAAATCCTGGTGCTGGATGAAGCGGATCGCATGCTCGATATGGGCTTTATTCATGATATTCGCCGCGTGCTGGCGCGCCTGCCGGCGAAGCGCCAAAACCTGCTGTTTTCCGCGACCTTCTCCGATGAGATTAAATCTCTGGCGGAGAAGCTGCTGGATAACCCAAGCCAGGTGGAAGTTGCGCGTCGCAATACCGCCTCTGAGCAGATTACCCAGCATGTGCATTTTGTTGATAAGAAGCGCAAGCGGGAACTGCTGTCGCTGATGATTGGTCAGGGCAACTGGCAGCAGGTGCTGGTGTTTACCCGCACCAAGCATGGCGCTAACCATTTAGCCGAACAGCTGAATAAAGATGGCATCACTGCCGCTGCCATCCACGGCAACAAAAGCCAGGGCGCGCGTACCCGTGCCCTGAGCGACTTTAAAGGTGGTCAGATCCGCGTCCTGGTCGCCACCGATATCGCCGCGCGCGGTCTGGATATTGAAGAGCTACCGCACGTGGTTAACTATGAATTGCCGAACGTGCCGGAAGATTACGTGCATCGTATCGGCCGTACCGGTCGTGCCGCCGCTACCGGCGAAGCAATCTCCCTGGTTTGCGTCGACGAGCACAAGCTGCTGCGTGATATCGAACGCCTGCTGAAGCGCGAGATCCCGCGTATCGCGCAGCCGGGCTTTGAGCCGGACCCAAGCATTAAAGCGGAGCCAATCATCAACGGTCGCCAGCAGCGCGGTGGTGGCGGTGGCGGACGTAGCCAGGGCGGTCGCGCTCAGGGCGGCGATCGCCAGCCTTCAGGTCAGCGTCGCGCCGCCTCCGGCGAGCAGCCGCGTCGTGCCTCGGGCGAGCGTGACGGTAACCAGCCGCGCCGCGCTTCCGGCGAGCGTGACGGCAACCAGCCGCGCCGTGCCTCGGGCGAGCGTGACGGCAATCAGCCGCGCCGCGCTTCCGGCGATAACAACCGTCCGCGCCGTCTCTCCGGCGACGGCAATCAGCCGCGTCGTACCGCCGGTCAGCGTCCGGCGCAGGCGCGCAGCGATAAGCCTTCCGGCAATCGTTAATCTCGCTTTGTTGCAAACGGCCACCCCCAGAGGTGGCCGTTTTTTTTGGTGACTTAGCTTCTTCCCCTGGTTTTTTATCCGCTTCTGCAATAAACGCCTGCTCAGGTGATTCTCACCTTTCGCCAAAAGGCGTAAACTTGCGCGTCAATTTTTTGGAAGGTATCTGTCATGCGGGTGTTACTGGCGCCGATGGAAGGCGTACTGGATTCTCTGGTACGTGAATTACTGACTTCAGTAAATGATTACGATCTTTGCATCACCGAATTTCTTCGCGTGGTGGATCAGCTGCTGCCGGTAAAATCGTTTCTGCGTCTCTGTCCAGAGCTACAGCACCAGAGCCGTACCTCTTCCGGCACGCTGGTCAGGATTCAGCTGCTGGGTCAGCATCCACAGTGGCTGGCGGAAAACGCGGCGCGTGCGGTAGAGCTGGGTTCCTGGGGCGTCGATCTCAACTGTGGTTGCCCGTCAAAGCTGGTGAACGGTAGCGGCGGCGGCGCGACGCTGCTGAAAGACCCGGAGCTGATCTACCGCGCGGCGAAAGCGATGCGTGAGGCGGTGCCGGATACGCTGCCGGTCACGGTAAAAGTGCGTCTGGGCTGGGATTCCGGCGATCGACGTTTTGAGATTGCCGACGCGGTACAGCAGGCGGGCGCCAGCGAACTGGCGGTGCATGGCCGTACCAAAGAAGAGGGCTACCGTGCCGAGGCGATTAACTGGCAGGCGATAGGGGAAATCCGTCAGCGTTTGTCGATTCCGGTGATCGCCAACGGAGAAATTTGGGACTGGCAAAGCGCGCAGGCGTGCATGGCGGCCACCGGCTGCGATGCGGTAATGATTGGGCGCGGCGCGCTGAATGTGCCGAATTTGAGCCGGGTGATCAAAGAGAACGCGCCGCCGATGCCCTGGACAGAGGTGATGGCGCTGCTGCATCGTTATACCCGGCTGGAAAAGCAGGGTGATACTGGCATGTATCATGTGGCACGTATCAAACAGTGGCTTGGCTATTTGCGTAAGGCCTACCCGCAGGCCGACACGCTGTTTACCACCGTCCGCACGCTGAAAAGCTCTGCAGAGATTGCGGCGGCGATCGACCGTCAGTGTCAGCTGGCGGGTGTTTTGTAACATAATGATAATATATGCGCTTCGCTGATGGGGCTGGCGTATGATGCAGGCTTGTCTCTTTCCTGTTTTTTAAAGGCTCATGGACGCGATGACTCCCGCTTTAACCAATGCCCAGCTTAACCGGCGCATACTTTCCGTTATCATTTTTACCTTCTTTTGTTACCTCTCGGTTGGTTTGCCTCTGGCGGTGCTGCCCGGTTTTGTGCATAACCAGCTGGGCTATAGCTCATTTATGGCCGGACTGATTATCAGCGTGCAATATTTCGCCACGCTGGTGAGTCGCCCTCAGTCGGGGCGTCTGGCTGACGCGCTGGGGCCCAAAAAAGTGGTGATGTTGGGCATGATCTGCTGCGGTTTCAGCGGCGTTCTGACTATTCTGGCAGGCCTTGCCATGGCCACGCCGGTGCTAAGTCTGGCGTTGCTGGCGGCCGGACGCGTTTTCCTTGGCGTCGGCGAGAGCTTCAGCAGCACTGGCGCTACGCTGTGGGGGATGAAAATTGCGGGCAGTATGCAGACGGCGCGCGTGATCTCATGGAACGGCGTAGCGACTTACCTGGCGATGGCGCTGGGCGCGCCAGCCGGTGTGGCGCTTAATGCGTTGATGGGGATTCATGGCTTTGCGGCGCTGGTTACCCTGATGGCGGTGGTCGGGCTGCTGCTGGCCAGCCGCAAACCTGCTGTCAGCGTTGCGGTGGGCACGCGCATTGCGTTCCATCATGTGGTGTCCAAAGTCTGGGCCTACGGGCTGGGTCTGGGGCTGGGCACCATTGGGTTCGGCGCCATCGCTACCTTTATTACCCTCTATTTCGCCAGCCGGGAGTGGCAGGGCGCGGCCTATGCGCTCAGCCTGTTCAGCATCGGTTTTGTTCTGATGCGCCTGAGCTTTAGTCGTACCATCACCCGCTACGGCGGTTTGCCGGTTTCAGCCTGCTCGTTTGCGCTGGAGTGTGTTGGTCTGCTGCTGATTTGGCAGGCAGAGAGCGCCTGGCTGGTGGATCTGGGCGCGTTTTGCACCGGCGCGGGTTTTTCGCTGGTGTTTCCGGCGCTGGGTGTCGAGGCAGTGAAACAGGTTGAGGTGCCCAACCAGGGCGCGGCGCTGGGCGTTTACTCAGCGTTTCTCGATCTGGCGCTGGGGCTAACCGGCCCGCTGGCGGGCCTGCTGATCAGCCGCGTTGGCATCGCTTCTGTCTGGCCCGCCGCTGCGCTGGTGGTGCTGGCGGCGATGCTGCTGACGCTGGGGCTGTGGCAAAAGGCGCGTTATAACGCCGCCAGCAGCATATAAAACAGCGCGGCCATCAGCGCGCAAACCGGCAGCGTCAGTAGCCATACCAATCCCATGCGCTTCAGCGTTGACCATCGCAGCGCGCTGCGGTTTGCCACCATGCTGCCTGCGACGCCACAGGTCAGCACCTGAGTGGTGGAGACCGGCAGGCCAAACTGCTCCGCCACGCCCAGCGTTGTCATGGTTACCAGCTCGCTGCTGGCGCCTTGTGCCGCGCTAAGCGGTGCTTTCCCGGTGCGTTCGCCGATGGTGATAGCGATGCGTTGCCAGCCGGTTAAGGTGCCCAGGCCCATAGCCAGCGCGACCATGATTTTTACCCACCAGGGAATGACGCTGCTGGCATGCCTTAGCTGTTCAGCCAGCGCCGTCAACAGCGAGCGTTCATTCTGCGTCAGCGACGTCGGATGGCTTAACAGCTGATGCAGGGTTTGACCGATCAGCGACATTTGCAGGCGCAGGCGCGTTGCCTCACCGGGTGAAAGCCGATCGAGACGGGTTAACGTGCTGAGCTGTTGGTGCAGGCTGCCGGTGACGCGACCCAGCGCGGGCAATACCGTGGGTTGCCAGCGCTGTTGCTGGCAATAATCTTGCAGCGTTTGTTCCGCCTTCGGCAGGGTAAGATCGCTGCGCTGCGGCAGTTGCGCCTGTGCCTGAGCGGTCAGCACCGTTAAATAGGCCAGGTCGCGCTCTGGCAACGTGCGGTTTAACGCAAACGCGCCTGGCAGCGCCACCAGCAGGATCACCATGATCAGTCCCATGCCTTTTTGCCCATCGTTGGCACCGTGCGCGAAAGAGACGCCGCTGCTGGTCAGCAGCAGCATACCGCGCAGCCAGAGCGGAGGAGGGCGACGCACATCAGCGGGCTGAACAAGCTGGCGGTTCGCTAACAGCATGTTCATCACCAGCAGCAATAGCCCGGCGGCGATAAAACCCAGTATGGGCGAGAGCAGCAGCGCCCAGCCTGCCCGGTAAGCCTGATGCCAGTCGATTCCGCTCAGTGCGCCGTTGCCATTCAGTAAGCTGCTGGCGCAACCGACGCCTAACATCGCTCCCAACAGCGCATGAGAAGAAGAAGAGGGAATCGCGAAGTACCAGCTGGCAAGATTCCAGCTCATCGCCGCCAGCAGCAGAGCATAAATTAGCGCATAACCGTCACGGGCATCCCTGTGCAGCAGCCCCTCTGGCGGCAACAGCGACATCACACCCCATGCCACCACGCCGCTTGCCAGCAGCACGCCCAGCATATTCGCTATAGCGGAGATCAGCACCGCCCGACCCGGGGTGAGCGTGCCGGTATAGATCACTGTTGTAACGGCATTAGCGGTATCATGCATGCCGTTGACAAAAACAAAGCCTAACGCCAGCAGCAGTGCGCAGCTCAGCAACAAGGGCGGGGAAATGTTACTTCCGCTGGCGCTGATTTCTGCTGACAGCTGCGTCATCATCCAGCTGATAGCCACCAATAACAGCAGGCCGAGCATTGCCGCCAGCAGCCGCTGTCGCCGACCGGATCGCGCCGGATAAAGCGTGGGAAAGCGCGAGACGTAGCGGGCGAAGGTGCTGTAATCACTCATATCACACCGAAAAATGAAAGGATGCTTTGGTGGTAATACGCTTTTTATATGACAAATAAATGACGTGTTGGCATTGATAACCGTGTGCGACGTACTCACAATTTATGGATAGCGGCGCATGCCGCGCAGGAAAAGCCGGTGCGCAGCATTAATAACAAGATCGGCAAGCCTGTCAGCGGTACGGTAATAATAGTAAGCAGGCTTTATATTATTACGCTTCATTACGGGCATCTTTACCGTATTAGCGGCGCATTCGCCAGCGGGAAAAATAGCGACAGCAGAAAACAATGAAAAGAGGGAGAATTAAGTACAGCCCGCCGGATTACGCCTTGGCGGGCTGCGGGGTGGAGCGGAATAACATTCCCTGGTGTGGCAAAAAGAACAGAAGGTATTTATGGTTTACCGCTCAGATGACAACGTGATTATTAATAAAAATTTATCGGACGTCAACGCAATAATAATATATTTTTGCGGTTACAGTGCGGGTTTTATATAGCAATAAAATGATTAGTTAATAAATATATATAAATTAATTCTGTTTTTAATTTTAATAATCAGCACTCAAATCATCACCTGCTTCAATATTAAAACGGTTCGGCATAGGTTTCCTCTTCTTCTGCGGCCAGAAAATGCGAGCCCGCCAGGGTAAGTTTCGGATTTATCTTCTCTTTTACTGTTGCCGGTTCGCTGCCAGGCTTATTCCTTTGCCCGCCAGGAATACCAAAACACCAGACCATGTTCTATTTTAAAATTTCCCGTTTTTTTCTCCCCGCCGTTTGGCTGCTTGCCCTGTGGTGTAGCGCGGCGGCGGCGGATACCGTTTGGCTAAAAAATGGCGATCGCTTAAGCGGCACGGTACGTTCGCTGAACGATGGCAAATTAATTGTGGATACCGATTGGGGCGGCACGCTGTCGCTAAACTGGAACGCCGTCAGTACCCTGAACAGTAAGCATCTTATTACCCTGCGCGATAGTCAGAGCGGAGAAAATTACAGCGTGCGCCTGGCAGCGGCGGAGCCGGGCTGGCTGACGGTGATCGACGGCAATCAACAGGAAGAAAAGGTCGCGGTTGACCATATCGATGACTTTATGAAAGCGAAAGTGAAAAACGATCGCCTGGACTGGAACGGCAATGTGGATGTAGGCATCAACCTGAAGCACGCCTCAACCGAAACGCAGGATACCCATGTTGCCTTTAACAATAAAATTAACCAGGGCAAATGGCGTCACAACTTTGGTGCCGCCTGGAATCGGGAAAAAGAAGATTCCAGCGTGAATACCCATAATTACAGCCTGCGTTATGCGATCGATTACACCTTTCGCGAACAGTTTTTCTGGCAGGGACGCGCCAGCTACAAGCGCGACTGGGTTGAGGATTTGGCGCATCAGGCGTTGATTGGTACCGGGCCTGGCTATCAATTCTGGGATGATGAGCGCGGTGCTTTTTCGCTGTCGTTACTGACCGGCGCGTTCAGCTATGGCTACAGCGACGGCACGATTGACAGCCATTTTGGCTCCTCCGTGCGCTGGGATTATCAGCGCTATCTGCGCGGTAAGGATGTGACTCTGTTCACTCATGGCGAAGTCGGGCATTCGCTGGATGACGATGGCATTTTTACGCTGGATGCGGAGGTGGGCCTGCGTTATGCCCTGACCAGCTGGTCAACGTTGAATATCGGCTACGGACGTAACCTGGTAAGCGGCACGCGCGATACGCTGAATGAACGGCGTTTTACTACCGGGCTGGGCGTGAAGTGGTAACAAAGAAAAAGGGCGACAGAAATCGCCCTTTTTTTACGTGGCTGACGCTCAAGAGCCGCTGTTTTCTTCAGCAGGCTGGGCCTGATCGACCGGTGCCGCAGGCTGGGCCTGATCGACCGGTGCCGCAGGCTGAGCCTGATCAACCGGTGCCGCAGGCTGAGCCTGATCGATCGGTGCCGCAGGCTGGGCCTGATCAACCGGTGCCGCAGGCTGCGCCTGGTCAACCGGTGCCGGGTTGCCGTTTTGCTCGGCGGCATTCATCGGCAGCGTCTGATTCGGCGCCTGAGCATCAGCGCTTTGCGTCGCCATCGGCTCAACCGGCGTCTCTTCCGCAGGTCCGTTGATTTTCACCGGCATACCGGAACGCGTACGCATCGCCTGATCGATAATCGCCTGATTGACGCTGGCATCAGCGGTAATTTTGCTGACGGCTGGCGTCAATGTAATCGGCACTGGCGCACGCGATTTAAACTGCTCTTCCGTGGTGGAAAGCGGGTTATGGATCTCGACATAGCGCGAACCATCCGGCTCTACCGTCGCCTTCACCGGCTGATCGATAAACTGTACGCGCGTGCCAACCGGCACGTTATCGAACAGCCATTTGATATCATCCGCACGCAGACGCACGCAGCCGTGGCTTACGCGCAGGCCGATACCGAAGTTGGCGTTAGTACCGTGAATCGCGTACAGGCGGCCGATATAAAGCGCATAAAGCCCCATCGGGTTATCCGGACCGGCCGGGAACACCTCAGGCAGCGACTCGCCGCGCGCGGCGTACTCTTCATGCATTTTTTTGGTTGGCGTCCAGGTCGGGCCCGCTTTTTTGCGCTGCACGGTGGTCGTCCAGTCTACCGGCGTATCCTTGCCCAGCTCACCAATCCCGATAGGCAACACCACCACGGTTTTGGTGCCTTTCGGATAGTAATAAAGACGCATTTCGGCGCTGTTGATCACAATCCCTTCGCGCGGCGCGTCAGGCAGAATCAACTGATGAGGAATAATTAATTTTGAACCAGCCTGGGGCAGATAAACGTCAACGCCAGGGTTGGCTTCGAGCATATTGCTCAGGCCCATTTGATACTGCGCAGCAAAGGCTTCCAGAGGAAGTTTGCTGTCCTGCGGGATGGTAATTTCCAGGTTTTCTCCCGTCAAACGGCTGTTCGCCGGAGGCAGAGGATAAACCACAGCAAGCGCCTGTTGACTAAATGCCACCAGTGCTACTGCCAGTGAAGCGATCGCGCGAATGCTCTTTTTCATCTTATTTCAATTGATTAATGCCATTAAATGGCTTGTTAGAGAGTCGACCCAGGTGCGGTCAGTGTGACCGGCTGCACATTATATGTGCATAACCTCTGATTGTGGAACCAGGAATTTTCGGAACCACGCCTTCTTTCCATAACTGTATGTCATTTAACACAATCTTGCCTGGTCAGAAGGCGATTTTTATCGTCAGGGCTGCCAGTGTGGATCGTCGCCATCCAGTTTACGGTTAAGAAAAAAGGCGGCGCTGATCAAAGCCAGATGGCTGAGCGCCTGCGGGAAGTTGCCCAGCGCGAAACCGTGGAAATCGAACTCCTCAGCGTAGAGGCCTAGCGGATTGGCATAGCTCAGCAGTTTTTCAAACTCAAAATGCGCCTCTTCCACCCGTCCGGCGCGCGCCAGGCACTCTACGTACCAGAAAGAGCAGGCGACAAAGGATCCTTCCCGGCCGCTGAGCGCATCGGCGGGCGTCTCTTCGCGGTCATAGCGCCAAACCATGCCGTCACGTACCAGCTTCGCCTTAATCGCATCCAGCGTAGAGAGCCAGTCGGGGTCGGTCGCGCCGACAAAGCGCACCAGCGGCATCAGCAGCATAGAGGCATCCAGCGATTTGCCGTGGCGCGTAGCGGTAAAATGGCCCAGGTCAGCATCCCAGAAATCTTGCCAGATTTCCTGACGAATTTCGCTGCGTACCCGATCCCAGCGCTCGTAAGGCATCGGCAGTGACCGCTTGACGCCGAGGCGCAACGCGCGATCGAGCGCCACCCAGCACATCAGGCGCGAATGCAGAAAGTGCTGCGGTTCACCGCGCATCTCCCAAATGCCGGCATCCGGCTCCTGCCAGTGATCGCAGAGATAATCGATGGTGCTGCAAACGTTGCGCCAGCCGCGCTCAGAGATCGCCTCGCCATATTTATTGGCAAGATAAACCGCATCCATCAGCTCGCCATAAATATCGAGCTGCGTCTGCCGCCACGCATCGTTGCCGATACGTACCGGACGCGAATCGCCATAGCCGGAAAGATGCGACAGCTCGCTTTCATGCAGTTCGGTGGCGCTGTCGAGGCGATACATCACCTGTAGCCGCTCTTTGTCCTGATGGCTGTTCTCCACGCAGTGACCCACCCAGTGGGTAAAGCGTTTCGCCTCGTCGATATAGCCGAGGCGCATCAGCGCATAGACGCTGAAAGAGGCGTCGCGAATCCAGGAGGCGCGATAGTCCCAGTTACGCTCGCCGCCCAGCTCTTCCGGCAGGCCGAAAGTGGCGGCGGCGGCAATAGAGCCGTGCTGCCATGAGGTCAGCAGCTTTAACGCCAGCGATGAGCGTTTCACCATCTCCTGCCAGCGTCCGCGCCAGTTGCTTTGATGGCACCAGTTGCGCCAGTAACGCAGCGTTTCCTGAAAACAGACGTCGGTTTGCAGGTTATCCAGATGCTCATCCTGCGCGCAGCCAAAAATAAACTCCGCGTGCTCACCGGTTTGCAGGGTGAACGTCGCCACCGCCGCATGGCGATCGATCGTCAGCGGTACGCTGGAGGTCAGGCGCAGCTCCGGCTCTCCCTCGGCGCTGAACAGCGCCGCGTTATCGCGCAGCCTGGCTTTAGTGGTGGCGCGTGCATAATCATGTACCGGCGCGCAGCGCAGCGAAAAACGGCCCTGGCCGCGCACCATTTTCAGCCGACGAATAATGCGCGGCTTGGTATCTTCCCGCTGGCAGATCGGCATGTAATCGGTGATTTCCGCTACGCCTTCGGCCGCCAGCCAGCGCGTTTGCAGAATATTGGTATCCGGCAGGTAAAGCTGCTGGCGACGACACGCTTTCCATTCCGGCGTCAGGCTGAAAATGCCCGCCTCATCGCTGTCCAGCAGGGCAGTAAAGATGGAAGGGCTATCCAGATTGGGCCAGCAAAAATAGTCGATGGTGCCATCATCGGCGACCAACGCGCAGGTGCGCAAATCGCCAATAACGCCGTGGTTCCCGATAGGTCGTTTGATCTCAGCCATGCCGTTCCCCGGTTGCGCTGTGTGAACTATTACTATAGTCAACCTCACCCGACGTGGCGGCGCAGATGGACAAAACCGCTATACTTGCTGTTCATTTATTAAGCGCAACAGAGGAGTGAAGCGATGGCGAGCAACAAAACGGCGGTGGTGACCGCATCGGATTCCGGTATCGGGAAAGCCTGCGCGATCATGCTGGCGCAGCAGGGCTACGATATTGGCATTACCTGGCGTTCCGATGAAAAGGGCGCGCAGGGCACCGCCGAAGAGGTACGCAAACTGGGACGTCAGGCGCAGCTGATCCAGCTCGATCTTTCCGATCCGCAGCAGGGCGGTCAGGCGCTGGAGAAGCTGATTGCGCAGCTGGGCCGCATCGATGTGCTGGTGAATAATGCGGGCACGAATATTGAGGGCGAATTTCTTGATATCGCTTTTGATAACTGGCGCAAGGTCTTTACCGTGGATGTCGACGGCGCTTTTGTCTGCGGACAAATTGCCGCGCGCCAGATGGTTAAGCAGGGCGAGGGCGGACGCATTATTAATATCACCTCGGTGCATGAACATACGCCGCTGCCAGGGTCGGTGACCTACACCGCCGCCAAACATGCGCTGGGCGGACTGACCAAGTCGATGGCGCTTAGCCTGTTGCCGCACAAGATTCTGGTGAACGCGGTGGCACCAGGCGCTATCGCCACGCCGATGAACGACATGGATAATGAGGATGCGCATAACGTTTCGCTGCCGCATATTCCTGCCGGTCGCCCTGGCGACACGCGCGAAATAGCCAGCATGGTCGCCTGGCTTTGCTCCGAGTGGTCAACCTACACCACCGGTCAATCATTTGTGATCGATGGCGGCTTTATGCTCGCTAACCCACAGTTTGCCGCTGCGCAACAGCAGAACGATCGGTAACCCCAGTTTGGCTGCTTCAGGCGATTAACGGGGCCGCCGTCGCCCCGTTTTGCTTTTCCGTTCTGCCGCCTTCCGCGCTATGATTGGCCGCACAATCAAAAAGGAAGCATGTATGGCAACGGATATTCCCGCGCTGGCGGTACGTGACGTCAGCTATCGGCTGGCGGATAAAGTTCTGCTGGCTCCTCTCTCTTTTACTTTGCAGCAGCATGAATTCGCCTGGCTCACCGGCCCTTCCGGCAGCGGTAAAACCACCTTATTAAAAATCCTGGCGGGCCTGTTAACCCCCGCCAGCGGCAACATCGCGTTTCGCGGCGCTTCGATCGGAACCATGGCGCCGGAAGCCTGGCGGCGGCAGATCGCTTACTGTTTCCAGACGCCGCAGCTGTTTGGTGAAAGCGTGTATGACAACCTGGCGTTTCCCTGGCAAATTCGTCAACAGCGGCCGGACAAGCAGGCGCTGCGTGCCAGCCTGGCGCAGCTGAATTTAGCGCCGGCGATGCTGGAGCAGCCTATCGCCGCGCTTTCCGGCGGCGAACGGCAGCGGGTGGCGCTGCTGCGTAATTTACAGTTTCCTCCGGCGGTGTTGCTGCTTGATGAGGTCACCAGCGCGCTCGACAGTGAGAACAAAGCGCGGGTCAAACAGCATATTCAACAAACGGCGCAGCAGCAGGCGATGAGCGTGCTGTGGATCAGTCACGACCCGCAGGAAATTGACGATGGCGCACGCATTATCTCTTTAACCCGCACGGAAGCCGCACAATGAATCATCCTGAAATCAGCAATACCTCGCTGGCGCTGGCCTTTATGCTGGTGCTGGTGGCGCTGATCGTCAGCCAGAAAGAGAAACTGGGGCTGCATAAAGATATTTTATGGAGCGTGGTGCGCGCCATTATCCAGCTCACGCTGGTTGGCTACCTGCTGCACACGCTGTTCGATTTCAATAACCGCTGGCTGACGCTCTCAATGGTGCTGTTTATCTGTGTTAACGCGGCGCTGCACGCCCGCAAGCGCAGTAAACGCATCGGCAACGCGTTTGTGATCTCGTTTGTCGCTATCGCTTCCGGCACCGCGCTGACGCTGACTATCCTGGTGCTGAGCGGCGCGATCGCCTTTGTGCCGATGCAGGTGATTCCGGTTTCCGGCATGATCGCCGGTAACGCGATGGTCGCGGTGGGGCTGTGCTATACCCAGTTGAATCAGCGCTTTGCGGATAACCGCCAAAAAGTGGAAGAGATGCTGAGCCTCGGCGCGTCGGTTAAACAGGCTTCGGCGACGCTGGTACGCGACAGCATTCGTGCGGCAATGAGTCCCACGGTGGATGCGGCGAAAACCGTGGGGCTGGTCAGCCTGCCGGGGATGATGTCAGGACTGATCTTTGCCGGTATCGATCCGATGCTGGCGATTAAGTATCAGATTATGGTGACCTTTATGCTGCTGGGCACGGCGGCGATCTCGACGATTATCGCCGCCTGGCTGGGCTATCGCCGCTTTTACAACGCCCGGGCGCAGCTGGTGATTTAATCCTCATGCCGCCGTGACCAGTGGCGAAACGCCAGGCGCAACAGCAAAACAAAGCCCACCGCCACGGCCAGCCACAGCAGATGTTTCAGGTGATGATCGAGGCGGTGCAGCCACGGCGTGATGACCTCACCGGCAAAATAGCCGAGTGTGACAAACACCAGCGCCCAGATACAGGCGCCGATAGCGTTAAAAATCAGAAACTTCAGCGGGCTGAGGCGGCTGGCACCGATAATCACCGGGCCGATAATGCGAAAACCATACATAAAGCGCACGCCAATAATAAACAGTACCGGATGGCGACGGATCATCTGATTGGCGCGCTTCAGCTTGCCCTGATGTTTTTTGAAGCGGCGCAGAATACGGGAGCCGAACTGACGGCCAATATAAAAAAGTATTTGATCGCCCACAAAGCCGCCAAGCATCACCGCCAGCACCACGCCGCTGTAGCGCAGCAGCTGCTCGTGCGCCATGACGCCGCCCAGCAGCGCGAACGTCTCTCCTTCAGCAATACAGCCAATAACCACAGCCAGATAACCATACTGCTCAATGAACTGGTTGATATCAAATTGCAAAACGTACCGTCCCTTTTATCCTTAGCGTCAGGGTAAGTGTACACCCCGTTAACCGCGCCTTGCGAATAAACGCCGTAAGCAGAAAAGGTTGTGGCGCTGATTGGTGGAAAAGTAGCCAGGTGACGTATACTTGAGTGAACGCCGCCGGGTCGGCGGCAGGTCGCTGAGGGCTCTATCATGAACCATGTCTGGGGACTTCTGGCGCATCCCAATCAGGAGATGCGCGCAATCGAACGGGAAAATGAAAGCGTTTCCCACCACTATACTCACCACGTTTTACTGATGGCGGCGATTCCGGTGATCTGCTCGCTGATCGGCACCACGCAAATGGGCTGGTATCTCGGCGGAGGACACACGGTTCCGCTTGCGCTTTCTACCGGACTGATGCTGGCCGTGTTGTTTTATCTGCTGATTCTGGGCGGTGTGGCGGTGATGGGCCGCGTGATCCACTGGATGGCGCGCGATTATCCCCAGCGCCCCAGCATCCAGCGCTGTACGGTATTTGCTGGTTATGTCGCCACGCCGCTGTTTTTGAGCGGTGTTATCGCGCTCTATCCGGTGGTCTGGCTCTGCGTACTGGCAGGCGCGGTGGCGCTGGCCTGGACCGGCTATCTGCTCTATGTCGGCATTCCGCAGTTGCTGAATATCGACCGCGACGAGAGCCTGCGTTTTTCTGGCTCTACGCTTGCCATCGGCATTCTGCTGTTTGAAGTGCTGCTGGCGTTGACGGTGCTGCTGTGGGGCTATGGTTCCCGCATGGGATAAAGCGCGCTTTGTGTAACGGGCGCGGCCTCAGTAAGCCACCTGCGGGTGGCTTACTGGCAAGGTTGCCTGGGGTTATGCGGTGTCTTTGAGCATCTCTTCACGGCGGGCCAAAAAGTCATGTGCAGTACAAATGCGGTTAAGTTCTTCCTGAGTACGGGCATCATTTTCTACCTCCCATACGTTGACGGCCGCCTGCAGGTTAAGCCAAAAATCAACGGTGGTATCAAACGCTTTTGCCAGGCGAAACGCCATATCAGTAGTGAGTTTGCGGTTATTATTAACTAATGCACTGACCGTATTGCGGTGAACGTTAACCATTTCAGCCAGATCGTTAATTTTCAGGTTAAGCGGCTCCAGATATTCATACTGAAGCACATCTCCAACGGTAGTTGGCTTTCTTGTCGCTTGTTTCATAGCTAAATCCCATTGCATATTAACCGGTCATTAAGAGGAAAAGCGGCCTGGAAAACGGGGCGCAATAAAATATTTTTAGTAATTATGCGGATCAAGGTAAAGGTCTTCTGCCTTTCCGTTGACCCATTTAAATATTAATCGGTATTTTTTATTTACCCGAATCGACGAATAGCCTTTTAATTTCCCTGACAACTCTTCATAGCGGTTACTGGGGGGCGAGCGCAAATCGAGATACGAGGCCGCCGCATTGATCATATCAAGTTTGCGTGCAAGCGTAGTCTGGATGTCCGCGGGTATTTTCCTGGCTGGTGTTGAGTGATAAAAGAACGCTGCCAGCCAGGGATCGCGAAAGCTTCCGATGCTATTTAACATTCCCTTGTTACCTTGTTAATCACCGTTTGATAATGCTAACGCACATTTGCACTGTGCTCAAGTGCATTGGGCTATTTTTCCCCTGAATGGATCATCTTTCTGTTTACGCGCAGAAACGAATCTCTGATAGGAATTTACTGAGTGCCCGGCGTATTATGCTGCTTGCCAGCCGCCGCACCTGTTGACTCTTGCGACGGCAGCCTGTGTTACGCACAGCGCGCAATCCTGAAACGGTAAGTTGTTAAACGATGCCCGCAAAATTTCGTTATTCGTTGTTGAGCCTGGCTTTTCTTTTTTCTGCGCCGGGCATGGTGGGGCAGGCCGTTGCCGCGTCGCCATTAAGCACGCCCGCGCCGCTCTCTCAGCCGCAAATCGCCTCCGGCAGCGCGATGATTGTCGATCTGAATACCAATAAAGTGCTGTACGCCAGCCATCCAGATCGGGTACGGCCCATCGCCTCGATAACCAAAGTGATGACGGCGATGGTGGTGCTGGATGCGCATCAGCCGCTGGATGAGATGCTGAATGTCGATATCAGCCATACGCCGGAAATGCGCGGCGTATTTTCCCGCGTACGCCTGAAAAGCGCCATCAGCCGCAAAAATATGCTGCTGCTGGCGCTGATGTCATCGGAAAACCGCGCGGCGGCCAGCCTGGCGCATCACTATCCCGGCGGGTATGAAGCATTTATTCGCGCCATGAACGCCAAAGCGCGTTCGTTGGGCATGACCAACACGCATTATGTCGAGCCAACCGGCCTGTCGATTCATAACGTATCCACCGCCCGCGACCTGACCAAACTGCTGATCGCCACCAAACGCTATCCGCTGCTGGGCCAGCTCAGTACCACGCATGAGGAGATGGCGCGCTTCAGCAACCCGGACTATACGCTGCCGTTCCGTAACACCAATCATCTGGTTTATAAGCCGGACTGGCATATTCAGCTGACCAAAACCGGTTTTACTAATCAGGCGGGGCACTGCCTGGTGATGCGTACGGTGATTAAACAGCGCCCGGTAGCGCTGGTGGTGCTGGACGCCTTCGGCAAGTATACCCACTTTGCCGATGCCAGGCGGCTGCGCGACTGGCTGGAGACCGGCAAATCCGCGCCGGTTCCGGCGGCGGCGCTGGCCTATAAAAAGCAAAAAACCGGCCTGACCGCCAGCAACAACCTTAACGACAGCGCAGTGGAATAACGCGTTATCCTTCCGCAGCGCGCGCCGCACAGCCCGGCCCGCGCTGCATATCCGCCACATCGGGCGGCGGCGCATCTCATCACCTATTCTTATCTTCGATCGGGGATTTTTCTTCACGCTTTCCTATAGTGAAGCCGTAGGCAAAAGCATAAACTGGCGCGCGATCGCGGCGAGGCCGTGGAACAGAAACTGAGTGGAACGACTTTCGATGTCAAAGTGGTTACGATTAATGCGGGCAAGCCTGCTGGCGCTGCTGGTAGTGGCGCCGTTTGCTCTTCACGCGGCGGAAAACGCGGAAGATAGCGCGGCGGTGGGTGAAGAGGCCGTAGTAAAAGTGAATGCTTCGGTTGAACTGCCGAAGATGCAAAAAATCCTCGATAAAATCAAAGGACAAATTTCCGGCGACACTAATGACGCACAGCTTTCTCAGCTCAACGATATGGCGCTGGAACTGTCGGGCAATGCGGATACGCTGGGTCAGGCGCTGATTCCGCAGCGCCAGCAGCTACTGGCGCAGCTGGCGGTATTAGGGCCGGCACCGCAAGCGGACAGCGGCGTTAAAGAGACGCCGGAAGTAACCCGCAAGCGCAACACGCTGGAAAACCAAAAGCAGAAGCTGGATGAGCAAATTAAACAGGCGGAGACGATCAAAAGCGGCTCGCTGAACCTCAGCGCGCAGATCGTTAACCTGCGGCGCGATAATCTGAAAACGCAGCTGGCGCTGAATTCCGGCAGCATTTTCGGCCCGCGCTTCTGGTCGCCGCTGTTTGGGATGCAGCAACGGGATGGCGATAAGCTGGCTAACTTCCGCGATGAGCTGGCGGATTCCGTGGCGCTGGCGTGGGAGCCAGGCTGGCGGCTCGGCACCGTTTTGTGGCTGGTTGCCGCAGCATTGGTCGCTACGTTGGGCCGTCGCTACGGGGAAGAGTTTCTCGCCTGGGTCAGCATTCACAAATTGCCGGAAGGGCGTTTGCGGCGCAGCTTCCTGGCGGCCGCGACCGCCCTGACCACGCTGGTGGCGGTGGTGCTGGCGTTTAACTTTCTTGACCAGGCCTTTACCCGTCGGGAAGCGGTCTCAGATGATGTGCAGGGCTTTGTCGATCGTCTGGTCGAGCTTAGCGTGTTCTGCGGCCTGATTGCCGGGCTGGGACGCGCCTTCCTTTCAACGCGTCGCACTTCATGGCGGCTGCCAGCGATCTCCAACGAGGTGGCGCAGGCGCTGAAGCCTTACCCGCCGCTCACCGCGTCGCTGGTCTTTGTCTTTCAGATGGTCGAGGCGCTGAACAGCACCGTCGGCACCAGCGTCGGCACCACCATTCTGGCGAACGGCCTGACGGCGTTGCTGGTTGGCGCCACGGCGCTCTCTATTAGCTTCCGTTCCAGCCGGGTACGCCGCCGACTGGTACAGGAAGGACAGGTGCCGGAGGCGAAATCGACCCTGGTCGGCCTGATCCAGATGGCGATTACGCTGATCGGGTTGGCGATTATGCTGTCGTTGATTATCGGCTACGTTACCCTGGCGCGCTTCCTGAGCTATGAGCTGATCTGGGTTGGTATTGTCTGTGGCGCTTATTATTTCCTTAGCCATCTGGTCAGCGACGGCTGTGAAACGCTGCTATCGGTCAACAGCCGAACCGGCAAACAGCTGCAAACCTCGCTGAACATTGATGAGCGGCATTTGTCACAGGCGGCGGCGCTGCTGTCGGCGCTGGGCAAAACCATTCTGCTGCTGTTTGCGGTGGTGGCGGTGCTGAATGGCACCTTCGGGACCTCGACGCCGATTGAGCTGCTGCAAAAAGCGGTGGAGTTCTGGGGCGGCAAAGGGCTGGAATCGCTGAATATTGTCCCGGCGCATCTGGTGAATGCGCTGCTGTGCATGGCGGTAGGGATTTATGTGCTGCGCGTGGTGCGTCGCTGGCTGGATAACGATTTCCTGCCGAAAACCACCATGGATACCGGCATGCGCGTGTCGCTGGTGACGCTGTTCAGCAATATCGGCTACGTGCTGGTGATTCTGCTGACGCTCTCTACCATGGGCGTGCAGTGGAACAAGCTGGCATGGATTGTCAGCGCGCTGTCGGTGGGGATTGGTTTTGGTTTGCAGGAGATCGTGAAAAACTTTATCTCCGGCCTGATTCTGCTGACCGAACGTCCGGTTAAGGTAGGCGACCTGGTGAGCATCAGCGGCATCGAGGGCGATATTCGCCGTATCAACGTGCGCGCCACGGAGATTCAGCTGGGCGACAAATCCACGGTCATCGTACCGAACTCGCAGCTGATCTCGCAAAACGTGCGTAACGCTACCATGGGCAACGCGCAGGGCGTGGTCACCATTACGCTGACCTTCCCGCTGGATATCGATCCGGTACAGGTGCGCGAGATTTTACTGTCGGTTTATAACGACAACGAACGCATCCTCGAGACGCCAGAGCCGTCGGTCAGCTTTAAGGATCTGACGCCGCAGGGTATCGTGCTGAGCGTCACCGGTAATGTCTCTAACCAACGGCAAATTGCTGGTGCGAAAAGCGATCTGCTGTTTGATATTCTGACGCGCCTGCGCAAAGAAGGCATTGTGCTGTCGCGTCCGCAAACCATGATTATCGAGCAAAAGAATGGCGAAGTAGTGGTGAAGGAGCCGCAGCAGAGCTAAGTGGTCTCAACGCCGCCTCTCCACAGGGAAGGGCGGCTTTTAATGATTACTCCGCCGGATGATGCTCATCGCAGCCGCAGCCAGCCCAGTGCTTCAGCTTGCTGGTTTTCCCGATACCGGGGTTAAAGCTGTTGGTCGGGTCAAGCTGCTGATAAAAGGCTTTCATCTGCGGCTTCGCCTGATAAAGATGGCCAACATTGTGCTCCGCCGGGTATTCTGCGCCGCGCTGGTTTAACAGCTCCAACATCCGCTCTTTCAGCGCATGCGCATCCACGCCTTTTTTCACAATGTAATCCTGATGAAAAACATGGCACATAAAGTGCCCATAATAGAGGCGGTGCGTCAGCTTATCGTCAAACTCCGGCGGCAGCTGCTCGAACCAGTCGCGATCGTTACGGCGCAGCGCAATATCCAGCGCCAGAATATCCTCTACCTCATCATGATGCGCCGCGTGATAGCGCACCGCCGCACCGGCAGCGGCAAAGCGATGTAAAAAGGCTTTCGACCCTTCGTCATCGGTACATTCAAAGTAGTCGCCGCCGCCTTCGCGGAAAAAGTCTTTCAAATACTCGCGTGCTTCTTCTACGCCCTCGCCGGACATTTTCAGCATCAGATGATGCTCATAGCGATCGCGCCAGGTTTTCATGCGTTTGGGCAGATGCGTTGGGAACAGCGCGCTCAGCTTTTGCAGCATACGGTCGGTGAAATGCGGGCTGAACAGCGGAATATGGCTCAGCATCGCATCGATACGCCCCTTCAGGGTAAAGAAACGCGGCATCTTATCGGTGCCCAGCCGGTCGATCATAATAAAGGTGTCTTTGCCATACTTTTCCGCGATGTCATACATATCGCGGTGCATATATTCGCCCGCTACCGGCAGGTTTTTAAAATGGGCAAGAATATGGCGGCGAATATCCTCCAGCGCGGCGGTATCGTTGCTGCCGATATAGAACACCTGCTGCTTTTTCTCCGCCTCGAAGGTATCCAGTCGCACGGCAAACACCGCCAGCTTACCGGCGCAGCCGGAAGCCTCATACAGGCGGCTGGCATCGGCGTTAAAACGTGACGGCGTATCCGCCTCGACATCGCGCACGCGCTCTACATAGTGGTGATCGGACGCCTGACGCGCATCGTGGCGCACATCGCTGTCGCGCCAGGTTTCATCATCCAGCCGCCCAAGGATCTGCTCTGGCGTGCTGCCGAGTTCAATCCCCAGATGGTTAACCAGCTTCAGCTGCCCCTGCTCATCCAGCTGGGCATAGAGCGCCATTTCGGTATAGGCCGGGCCGCGTTTCACCAGCGCGCCGCCGGAATTGTTACACACGCCGCCGAGAATCGAGGCGCCAATGCAGGAAGAGCCGATCACCGAATGCGGCTCGCGTCCTAAAGGCTTAAGGATTTTTTCCAGCTGAAACAGCGTACTGCCGGGGAACGCCAGCACCTGCTTGCCTTTATCCAGCAGCTGAATCCGATCCATGCGCAGGGTGCTAATAATCACGATCTCGCGGTCATAATCGTTGCCGTTCGGCGTCGAGCCTTCGGTCAGGCCGGTATTGGCCGCCTGCATCAAAATAATTTTATCCGCCTCGACGGCGGCTTTGAGTACGCGCCACAGCTCCAGCAGCGAGCCGGGAAAAACCACCGCCAGCGCTTCGCCCTGGCCGGAGCGGAAGCCTTTACGATAGCGTTCGGTTTTACGTGGATCGGTCAGCAAATGGCTGCTGCCGACGATGCGACGCAGTTCGTTAATCAGAGGTTGACTGCCAGAGTGAGTATGTGGGTGCATATCCATTGTCCTGTTATGTGAGTCAAATTTACTGTAGCAGCTTCGACACAAAAGCGTTCAATAGTAAAACTTCCTGCTATTCTGTTGCTGTTGCGCCTGTTCGCTATGTTATCCGCACTTATTTAGGGTATAACACCCGTCCTGCGTCTTTGTTGAGAGCCCAATCTGATGAAATGGATTTACTCCCTGAGTCTTGCTGTTTCTCTGGCGGTGCAGCCCGCCTTCGCTGACGATCTGTTCGGTCCCCATGCCATGACGCCCGAAGCGCGCGATGCGTTTGTCACCGATCTGCTGGCGAAAATGACGCTGGATGAAAAAATTGGTCAGCTGCGGTTGATCAGCGTTGGCCCGGATAACCCAAAAGAAGCGATCCGCGACATGATCGAAAAAGGGCAGGTCGGGGCGATTTTCAATACCGTTACCCGTCCCGATATTCGCGTGATGCAGGATCAGGTGATGCAGCTAAGCCGCCTGAAAATTCCGCTGTTTTTCGCCTATGACGTGGTACACGGACAGCGCACGATTTTCCCGATTCCGTTAGGCCTGGCGGCCAGCTGGGATCTTGATGCGGTCAGCCGCGTGGGGCGCGTCTCGGCGTATGAGGCGGCGGACGACGGCCTGAACATGACCTGGGCGCCGATGGTGGACGTCACGCGCGAACCGCGCTGGGGCCGCGGCTCGGAAGGCTTTGGTGAGGATACGTTCCTGACGGCCAAAATGGGCAGCGCCATGGTTGCGGCGATGCAGGGCAAAAGCCCGGCGGATCGCCATGCGGTGATGACCAGCGTTAAGCACTTTGCGCTGTATGGCGCCGTTGAGGGCGGACGCGATTACAACACCGTGGACATGAGTCCGCAGCGCATGTTCCAGGATTATATGCCGCCGTATAAAGCGTCGCTGGACGCCGGCAGCGGCGGCGTGATGGTGTCGCTGAATTCCATCAACGGCGTACCGGCTACCGCCAACAGCTGGCTACTGAAAGATCTGCTGCGTGACCAGTGGAAATTCAAAGGCATCACCATCAGCGATCACGGCGCCATCAAAGAGCTGATCAAGCATGGCGTCGCCAGCGATCCTGAGGATGCGGTACGGGTTGCGTTAAAAGCCGGTATCGACATGAGCATGAGCGATGTCTATTACAGTCAGTATCTGCCGGGGCTGGTGAAACGCGGCGTGGTCTCGCAGCAGGAGATTGACGACGCGGCGCGTCACGTGCTGAACGTGAAATATGATATGGGGCTGTTTAACGATCCCTACAGTCATTTAGGGCCGAAAGGCAGCGATCCGGCGGATACCAATGCGGAAAGCCGCCTGCATCGTGAAGATGCGCGTGACGTGGCGCGCGCCAGCATGGTGCTGTTGAAAAACCGGCTGGACACGCTGCCGCTGAAAAAATCCGGCACCATCGCGCTGGTAGGCCCGCTGGCGGACAGCCAGCGCGATATTATGGGCAGCTGGTCGGCGGCGGGCGTGGCGAAGCAGTCGGTGACGCTGCTGCAGGGGATGAAAAACGCCACTGCGGGCAAAGCGACGCTGCTGTATGCCAAAGGCGCGAATATCACCGATCATAAAGGGATTCAGGATTTCCTGAACCTCTATGAGCAGGCGGTGAGCGTCGATAGCCGTACGCCGCAGCAGATGATCGACGAGGCGGTGGCGACGGCGAAAAAATCAGATGTGGTGGTGGTCGCGGTAGGTGAGGCGCAGGGCATGGCGCATGAAGCCTCCAGCCGTACCAACCTGACGCTGCCGGAAAGCCAGAAAAAGCTGCTGGCGGCGCTGAAAACCACCGGCAAACCGCTGGTGCTGGTGCTAATGAACGGCCGCGCGCTCGCGCTGGTGCATGAAGATCAGCAGGCCGATGCGCTGCTGGAAACCTGGTTTAGCGGCACCGAAGGGGGCAACGCCATCGCCGACGTGCTGTTTGGCGACTATAACCCGTCAGGCAAGCTGCCGGTTTCCTTCCCACGCTCGGTAGGGCAGATCCCGATTTATTACAATCACTTGCCAACCGGTCGACCCTATAATGCCGCGAAGCCGAACAAATATACTTCACACTATTATGATGAAGTGAATGGTCCGCTCTATCCCTTTGGTTACGGCCTGAGCTACACCAGCTTCCGCGTTTCGCCGGTCACGCTCTCCTCGCCGACCATGCCGCGTAACGGCAAGGTTGAGGCCAGCGTCACGGTGACCAATAGCGGCAAGCGCGATGGCGCAACGGTGGTGCAGCTGTACCTGAACGACAAAGTCGCCAGCGTCAGCCGTCCGGTAAAAGAGCTGCGCGGCTTTAAGCGCATCATGCTGAAGGCGGGCGAGTCGCAAACCGTGCGTTTCCCGATTGATGTCGATGCGCTGACGTTCTGGAATCAGCAGATGCAGCAGGTCGCAGAGCCAGGCAAATTTAAGGTGATGATTGGCCTGGATTCAGTGAGAACGCAGGATGCGGAGTTCACCTATCTGTAAAGGCGATGCCGCAGGAAAGGGGTATTAAGCGCTGCGCAAGCCTGATGCCCTCCTGACATTCCACGCAGAACCGACCCTGAACCGGGTCGGTTTTTTTATGCCTGCGTGGCGTGATTATTTGCCGCCCGCCATATCGATAAAGCTGCCGGTAACGTAAGAAGCCGCATCGGAGAGCAGCCAGGCGATCGCCTGCGCCACCTCTTCGGGCTGACCGCCGCGCTTCATCGGCAGATGCGCCTTCACCCGATCCACCCGTCCCGGCTCGCCGCCGTCGGCGTGCATGTCGGTGTAAATCAGGCCCGGCCGCACGGCGTTGACGCGGATGCCCTGCGCCGCGACCTCCAGCGACAGGCCGGTGGTCAGCGTATCGATCGCCCCTTTCGACGCGGCATAGTCAATATATTCATGCGGCGCGCCAAGCCGCGAGGCGGCGGAAGAGACATTAACAATCGCGCCGCCCTGTCCGCCATGGCGCAGCGCCATGCGCTTTACCGCTTCGCGCGCGCAGATAAAGCTGCCGCTGACGTTGGTGGCAAAAACCGTGGCGATACGCTGCGCATCCAGTTGCTCAATAGAGGCCTGCTGTTGCAGGATGCCGGCATTATTCACCAGCCCGGTAAGTGGGCCGAGGTCGCGATCGATGCGTTGAAACATCGCCACCACCTGTTGTTCCTCAGCAATATCCGCCGCGACGGCGAGAGCGTTGCCGCCGTTGCGCCGAATCAGCGCCACCACCTCGTCAGCCTGCGCCTGCTGGCTGCGATAGTTGATACAGAGCGTATGGCCTTGTTGCGCCAGCAGCAGCGCGGTGGCACGCCCGATCCCGCGACTTGCGCCGGTAATCAAGGTAATCCTGTTTTTCATCCAATGCTCCCGAAGCGCTTGCCTCTGTTTTCGTTATTCACAGCATAGCGATAATCTCCAGGCCGGGCGACGCTGTCTGATAAAGGTCTTATGCCTGGTGTGCCATCGCCTGCGGTTAAACGCTGGCGTCAGGCAATCGCCGTTTCCTGTAAAAAACGCCAGCGCGCCTGTTGCTGCACCACCTCTATCAGCGCCACCGACCAGCGCGCCTGAGCGATACCTGCCTGATGATGCGTTTCCCGATAGCGGCACAGCACGCTATCAGGCGTAGTAGCCAGCACCGTACAGGCATCGATTTCAATGCGTAACCCCTCACGGCTGCCAGCATGCTGATGAAACAGCGCCTGTACCGCATCCAGCGTAACGGTATTGCCCGCGGTGGTCACCATAGTGAAGGCCGGATGGAAACTGGTCAGCAGCTGCTGCAAAACCGCCTCTGACCGCGGCTGGGTAAAAACGGTTTCTATCCACTGGTGCAGCAGATAGACGCTTTGGCAGGCAAGGGCTTCGTTTTCAGTTTGCATGGGGGATCCTCTGTTTTGTTAACGGTAACAGCGCCAGCAACGGCAGCAGGCCCAGCGCCGCGCTGATAATAAACGTCAGCGGCCAGGCGGTAGTGGGCGAGCCATAGTGCCGCGTGACGCTGAAAATCAGGGTAAGCAGCGCCGCGCCGAAGCTGAAGGCAATCTGCCGGTTAAGGTTCCATATCACGCTGGCGCGGGCAAGCGCCTCGCCGGTAAAATCGAGCAGGGCGGTGGTTTGCGCTGTATTGGCGCCAATGCCGCCGCCGACGCCCATCAACAGATAAGCCATCGGCAACCAGAACACGCCGCCGTGCGGATGCGCCAGCGCCAGCAAGGCGATGCCTGCCGCATGCAACAGCAGTCCGAGGGCAAACAGACGCGCCGCGCCGAGCCGGTTATAGACGCGTCCGCAGGCCAGAATCGCCCCCAGCGCGCCCGCCGCGTAAAGCAGCATCAGCGCGCCGGTCTTTTCCGCTGACCAGCCAAAATAGTGCTGTAGCCAGAAGGCGGCCAGCACATTGACCCCGGTAAACAGGCCGGGAATGGCGTAATAAACCACCAGTGAAAAGGCCATACGCGGATAGCGCATCAGTTGCACATCAATCAGCGCATCAGACCGCGATCGGGCGTAACGCAGGTAGCCCACGCCGCAAAGCATGCCGACCAGCAGCGTCAGCAGCGGCAGCGTTTTTGTTGCGGCGTCGGCGTAACCCGACAGACCGCACAAAATCAGCGCCAGCGTCAGGCTCACCAGCAGCAGGCCGAGCAAATCGGGTCGGGCGCTGGCGGGAAACGGGCGCTTTACCCAAAGCGCCGCCAGCAGTGCCGTCGCCAGGCTAAAGGGCAACGGCGCCAGCATTACCCAGCGCCACGACGCGCTATCCACTATCGCGCCGCCAACAACAGGCGAAATGGCTGGCGCAATCAACGCTACGCTCATAATCAGCGTCGAGAGTCGGGCGCGTTCTTGTTGTTGAAATAAATTAACGGCCAGCGCCTGGCCCACCGGGATCAACATCCCGCCGCCGAGACCTTGCAAAAAACGCCACAGCGTCAGCGTAATAAAGTGCCCGGCCAGCCCGGACATCAGCGCCGCTGCGGAAAAAATCAGCATTGAGGCAACGATAATGTTACGCGCGCCAAAGCGACCAGCCAGCCACGGGCTGACGGGGATGACCAGCGTCAGGCCCAGGATATAGCTATTGGCAACCCAGACTACGTTAGCGGACGACACCATCAGCCGCAGCGCAATATCAGGCAGGGCGATGGTGGACATAAAAATATTGATGCAGTCGATAAAGAAACCAGCAAGAAAAATCAGGGCGATACGATAGCGATAGGTCATGGCATTCCTCCGTGGCGCAGTGTAAGAGGCGTGACGACCATAAATCGATTTAATAAAATCAAACCTGGAATTTAACAAAACTAAACTTTATGCAAAACCATCTTGGACGTATTCGCACTTTTATGGCCGTGGTTGACTGCGGCTCGTTTACCCGCGCGGCGGAGCGGCTGTTTATCAGTAAAGCCATGGTAAGCATTGACGTAAAGGCGCTGGAAACCGCCTTAAATGCGCCGCTGCTGATCCGTAGCGCCAAAGGGGTCGCGCTCACCGAAGCGGGGCGGGCGCTTTATCATGACTTTAGCGACATTTTTCAGCGCGTCGATCGGGCGCTCGACCGCGCCGCCAGCCGTCAGCAGGCGCTGGCGGGTACTTTGCGCATCACCTCCACCGCCGAATTCGGCAACCATTTTTTACTGCCGCTGTTGGGGAAGTTTTGTGCGCTGCATCCGCAGCTTAACGTCAGTTACTATGCCGATTCCTCGCTCAACGACTTTCTCTCCGAGCGGCTTGATCTGGCGGTGCGGCTGGGTACACTGCGTGACTCATCGCTGAAAAGTCGCCGCCTGGGCAGCTATGCCATTCAGCTGGTGGCGACGCCTGACTGGCTTGAGGCGCATCCGTTAACCCACGTGCAGGCGCTGGCGGAAGTGGAATGGATTGCCAATAGCCATCTCGCCTCGCCGCTTCAGTGGACGCTCAGGCATCCGCAGCATGGCGCGGTAAGGGTGCAGGGCAAGGCGCGCTATAGCGCTAATAATGCGGCGGCGGTGCGTGCGCTGGCGCTGGCCGGATTGGGCGTGGCGCTGTTACCGGAGTGGATGATTCGTGAAGAGGTGGCGCAGCAGCGTTTAACGGTGCTGTTTCCTGAATGGACGCTGCCGGAGCAGCCGATTAGCCTGGTGTTTCCCGGCGGTGCGCCGCTGCCGCGCAAAAGTCGGGCGCTGATTGAATTTCTGCTGGAAAACCGTAGCCTGCTATGAGACCCATAAAAAAACCGATCGGCAGCCAACCGATCGGCTCATTCATGCTCTGTTCAAAACGCCCAATAAGATCACTTCATGATCGCCGCCGTCAGGCGGCGTGCTGATTAACCTGTTGCTCAGCCAGCATGGTAAGTTTCTCATCGGTCGCTTTTTCTTCATCCAGGGTATTTTGCAGGATAGAAATAACGTTGTCGTAGCCCAGATTTTTCGCCAACGCCATCAGCGAGCCGTAGGTGGAGATTTCATAATGTTCTACTTTCTGAGCGGCAACAATCAGGCCCGCATCGCGTACTGGCCCTTCTTCCACTTCCTGAATAATCTCTTCGCCTTCTTTAATCAGCCCTTCCATTGCCACACAGGTGACATTTTCCATTTCCACATCGTCAAGCGCCTGGATAACCTGATCAAGGCGCTCGATATGGCCTTTGGTCTCTTCCAGATGCTGCATGAACCCTTCGGCAAGTTGAGTTTCAGTGGCGGCTTCGGCCATTTTCGGCAGTGCCTTGGTTAACTGAACTTCAGCACTGTAAACATCGCATAGAGTATGAACAAACAGATCGTTTAACGATTGCATAGTCATAACGCTTATCTCCCTATTAATTAGGTGTTGGTGTGCTGCGGTTGCCATAAAAGCCTGGTAGAAGGAGTGAAAGCAGGCAAATAATCTGCGTTTCGCTTACAAGTAGATGAAAGTTAACGCTTTATGCACATTTGTACTTTGCTTATTAAATATTAACCTTATTAATCAATAGACTGGCGAAGTGGTAATTCTGCGTAAAAGAGTGTGTTTGTTTATTGCAGAACGCAGCGGCAGCTTAAGAAACCACGGATATGTAATGGAATTTTTACGCAAACGCATTGAGAAGCAGGTTTTTCGGGTCAACGGGCTGGCGCTCAATGAGTTCGATCTGTCGCAGCCGCCGGGCGATCCGGGGCTGTTCGGGCCGGACAGCGTGGTCTGGCCGGTACACGGCGATTTTACTTCAATGCTGTGCGGCGGCATCAGCGCGCTGCTGCTGCAAATGCTGCATCCGTCGGCGCTGGCGGGCGTCTGGGATCACTCCTCGTTTCGTCAGGATATGCTGGGCCGTTTACGCCGTACCAGCCAGTTTATCGCCGTCACCACCTTCGGTAATCGCGCCGATGCGCTGACGCTGATTGAACGGGTTAAGCGCATCCATTTACAGGTAAACGGCGTTGACGCCTACGGCAAGCCGTATGCCGCCAGCGATCCTGAGCTGCTAACCTGGGTGCATGTCGCCGAATCCAGCTGCTTTCTTGCTGCCCATCTGCGTTATAAAAACCCGGCGCTCAGCCTGGCCGAACAGGATCGCTATTATGCCGAGGCGGCGCGGGTGGCGGAGGCGCTGGGGGCGCGTCAGGTGCCGAAAAGCGTGCAGGCGGTAGAGGCGTGGCTGCAACAGATGCGGCCGCAGCTGTGCTGCGATGCGCGTACGCAGGAGGTCATCAGGCTCCTGCGGCAGGCACCGGCACCCAGCAGGCCAGCAAAGCTGGTAATGGGCACGCTGATGGAAGCGGGAATGGGGCTGCTGCCGGAGTGGGCGCAGCAGATGAGCGACCTGACCATCAGCGCGCAGCGTCAGGCGGCCCTCGATCGACGTATCCGCCTGCTGGCGAAAACGCTGCGTTGGGCGGCGCCTGGCGGGGCCTTGCCGCGTGCCATGCGGCGCGTAGGGCGCGATTTTTGAGATTATTACCCTTGCCGCTGTGTCGCAATAAAAGGGATCCTGCTCTATTCTCGGGGAAGCTGGATTCCTCCACGTTGCGTTGAGGCACTATGACATATTCGCAGTTGATTGCTGAGGTGACTAATCAGCAACAGACGTTAACCGCCATCATCGAACAGACCGAGCGGGCCGCCTATTTTTACATCTGGCCCACCGAGCCATTCCGCTCTCGTTTTGCGGTGCGCGGCTGCTGGCTGCGTAATCTGCTGCCTGCGCCGTTTGAAGAAGATCGCGAAGCGATAGAGCAGGGCATCGCGCCGCTGCTGAGCGCCGACTGTTGTCGTACGCTGGAGGCGGAGCCGCCGCTTGATGCGGCCGGGTTGCAAATTATCTGGGAGCCGACTGACGATGGCGCGGCGGTGTGGTATCAGGGACAGCTGCTGGCGGTGATCCCCGGCTGGAGTCTTTATCAAAACAAGCAGGTCAGTTTCTCGGCGGGCTGCATCAGGGAAAACCGCCTGACCGCGCCGCTTGGCTCCGCCTCGACCAATAGCTATTACGCTCAGGCGCTGGCGCATCGCCAGTTCTGGCGCGACTGGCACGATGGCCATCTCTGGCAGCCGGTGCAGCACGATCTGCTGCAATGTTACGAATCCCACTACGGTCCGTCGCTAAAATATTACTCGATCGATCAAGGCCAGTGGCCGCCGATGGCGATTTCGCAGCATTATCATCAGGGCGTCTGGTATTTCTTTACCCTTGGCATGTGCATTCGTCCGATGCCGTGGGTCGATTTTCTCTATGAAGATCTGGCGCCGCAGTATCGGCGTACGGAACTGGCGATGGCGATCGATGCGGAAGTGATGACGGAAGACAACGCGATTCAAATGGCCAGCGCGCTGGCAAACTACGCGCACTATCCCTGGAGCAGTTTGAACTGGCTGGGCGAAGGCCATACGCTGCCGTCATCCGTGGCGCCGGTGGGCTTTGAAGGCTTTCTGCTCTCCGCCACGCTGGGCGCGGAAGGCGGGCAGTTTACGCTGCCGAAACGCGAAGGCGAGCGGGTAAATTTACTGTGGACCACGCCGGTGACCGCCGCCGAACAGGCCTTTGCTCAGGCCGATGACGACGGGGGGATTCAGCTGGTTACGCGCCTGCAGCAATATGGCGCAAATCATATCTTCCGTCCGCGTCAGCAGGTAGTCGAGCAGGAAGAGTAGAAATTTTCGTAACGCTTTCTGTTGTCAGCTAATAGCATCCGCCAGGCCGCGTGTAAGTTTTGTAAAGTGTGATGGCGATCGCCTCAAGGAAACCGTTTACATGCCGTTAACACGAGAAGGGCAATAATGCCCTTCCTGTTACGTGGTGTGGACATGTTAAAAACAACGCAGGCACGCTTTACCGCCGCAATCGTGGCATTTTTTCTTGTTTTGATGGCGATCACCGTGGTGGTCATCAATCTTTTTGTTGCCCCACAGCTAAAAACCAATGAAGAGCGCCTGGTGCGCTACGAAGTCGATTCGCTCGCTGCGCGCATCATCGAACAGATGAACCGCGTGCAGGCCCAGCAGCGCACCATCACCGAAACGGTCAGCGTGCTGGAGAGTAACGCCATCGACAGCCTGCTGCCGACGCTGGTGAATCAATATAATGACAGTAACGTATTTGGCGGCGGCATCTGGCCGTTGCCGAACATGCGCGCCGCCGATCGGGAAAAGTTCAGCACCTTTTTTGCCCGTGACGCCAGCAATCAGCTCCAGGTAAACACGTTCTGGAACTCGCCAGAAGCGGATCGCTACTACGAGCAGTCGTGGTATAAGGCGGGCCTTGCCGCCAGTAAAGGGCAGTGCGCCTGGGCTAACGCCTATCAGGATGCCGCCAGCCCGCAGCCGCGCACCAACTGCGCCATGACGATCTACCGCAACGGCAGCGCCTGGGGCGTCGCCACCATTGACGTCACGCTGGGATTCTTTAACCATCTGGCGCAAGAAATGGGCGCCGCCATTCAGGGGCGCGTGCTGATCGTTGAGGCCGATGGCAAAGTGGTCGGCAATGCGGCGCTGGTGGAGGGCACGCCGAAGCTGCAATATCTCAGCGAGCTTAACCTGCCGATGGCCGCGCCGCTGAAGGCGTTGCTGGCAAATGTCGGTAAGCAGCCGGTCGAGAGCCAGTACCAGAGTGAAGAGGGCGACCGTACGCTGTTTGTTCAGCCGATCAGCGGCAGCCCCTGGTACCTTGCCAGCGATGTGCCGACCAGCCTGCTGACGCAGCAAACGCACGCGATGATTTCCCGCCTCGGCATGGTGCAGATCCCGTTAGCTGTCGTGCTGCTGCTGGTGCTGCTGGGCTTTATTCGCAGCATGATGAAGCGTCTGAGCCTGCTTAACGACAACATTCTGGCGCTCTCTACCGGCGGTGCCGATTTAACCCAGCGCCTGCCCGCCAGCAACAGCCCGGAATTCAACGCCGTTGCCGAGAGCTTTAACCAGTTTATCAGCTATCTGCAGGGGCTGATGCGCCAGGTGGGTGACAGCGCGTTGGCGATTACCTCCGCCTCGCGCCAGATTGCCAGCGGCAACCTTGATCTCTCTTCACGTACCGAAGATCAGTCAAGTTCCATTGTGCAAACCGCCGCGTCAATGGAAGAGTTAACGGGCACCGTGCGGCAGAATGCGGACAACGCCACCCACGCCAACCAGCTGGCGGGCGAAGCCGCGAAAGTGGCCGTGCGCGGCACCGGCGTCGTGCGGCAGGTTGTCGCGACGATGGGGGAAATTGATGCCTCCTCCCGTAAAGTGGTGGATATCATCAGCGTGATCGACAGCATCGCCTTCCAGACCAATATTCTGGCGCTGAACGCGGCGGTAGAAGCGGCGCGGGCGGGCGAACAAGGGCGCGGTTTCGCGGTGGTCGCCAGTGAAGTACGTAATCTGGCGCAGCGTTCCGCCAACTCAGCGCGTGAAATTAAAAAGCTGATCGAAACCTCGGTAGCCAGCATTGATGCGGGCAGCCAGCTGGTCAACGAAGCAGGCCGTACCATGGATGAACTGATGCAGGGCGTCAGCAGCGTAACCACCTTGATGAGCGAGATCATGTCCGCCAGCCGTGAACAGAGCATGGGCATCGATCAGGTGAACGTGGCGATTAACCAGCTGGATAGCACCACGCAACAGAATGCCGCGCTGGTACAGCAGGTTTCCGCCGCCGCCCAGGCGATGGAAGAGCAGAGCGTGCAGCTGGAGCAGGTGGTTACCCGTTTCAAACTGTAAGCGTTAAGCCGACAGGCTCTGCTGTCTTAGCGGGCAGCAGAGCAAAGCAATGAATCAGGTTACTTTTTTGTACATATTGAGATGAATAAGCAACGGTTTTTCCGGCATAAGACGCAGCGGATATGACACAATAGCTGAGATTAATCCGAAGGAACCTGTATGTCCGCTATTGAAGTTATCCTTGTTGATCAGCTTGATCGCCCCATCGGCAAAATGGAAAAGCTGGAGGCGCATGAAAAAGGTTTACTGCATCGCGCGGTAACGGTTTACGTCTTCAATCATCAACACCAGCTGCTGCTACAGCGTCGCGCTAACGATAAATATCACTGCGGCGGCCTGTGGAGCAATACCTGTTGCGGTCACCCCTATCCCCATGAAGCGACGCAGCACGCTGCCGAAAGACGCCTGCGCGAAGAGATGGGGCTGGCTTTAACCCTGACGCCGATGTTTACGCTGAGCTATAACCTGTCGCTGAGCAACGGGTTGATCGAGCATGAATTTGGCCACATATTTTTCGCGGTTAGCGACGCCTCGCCGCAGCTGAATCCTGATGAGGCGGATGCGTGCCGCTGGCTCTCGCTGGAGAGGATTCAGCAAGAGATAACTCTCGACCCGACGCGCTTTACCCCCTGGTTTTTGCACACCTTCCCGCGCATTCGCGCGCAGCTTATGCGTTTTCTTCAGCAGGCCGATGCGCTAAAAGCCTAGCCTTCTGCCGCCGTGCCCAGGCTTACGGCGGTAGCCCGTGCGCCGCTCTGCGCCCGAGTGCCGCCCGCCATTCTTTCCATCTGCCTTAAGCTTGCGTCGCGTCTCGCAGAAATGTGCTATTTGTGCAGCGCGCGCAGGGATTTGCGCTACGCTTTGACAGAATAACTTTGCTTAAAAGGAAAATTGCCATGGCTTTTGCTACTGCGCGTCGCGCTTTGTTGGTCGCTGCCGCAATGATGACGCTGGCTGGCACCGCGCAGGCCGCCGATGCGCTGCGCGTGGGGTCAAAAATCGATACGGAAGGTTCGCTGCTGGGCAACATTATTTTGCAGGTGTTAAATCAGCATGGCGTGCCGACGGTTAACAAAATCCAGTTGGGCAATACCCAGGTGGTGCGCGGCGCGATTACCGCAGACGAACTGGATATCTATCCCGAATACACCGGCAACGGCGCATTCTTCTTTAACCTGGCAGGCGATGCGGCATGGAAAAACGCGCAGGCGGGCTATGAAAAGGTGAAAACGCTGGACGCACAGAAAAACCAGCTGGTCTGGCTGACACCGGCACCGGCGAATAATACCTGGACTATCGCGGTACGCGGCGATCTGGCGCAGAAAAACCAGCTTGCTTCACTGGCGGATCTGAGCCGTTATTTGCAGCAGGGCGGTACCTTTAAGCTGGCCGCCTCCGCCGAATTTATTGAACGCGCCGACGCGCTGCCCGCTTTTGAAAAAGCCTATGGCTTTAAGCTGGAGCAGGATCAGCTGCTGTCGCTGGCGGGCGGCGATACTGCCGTTACCATCAAGGCGGCGGCGCAGCAAACCTCCGGCGTGAACGCGGCGATGGCCTACGGCACCGACGGGCCGGTTGCGGCACTGGGGCTGCAAACGCTCAGCGATCCGGAAGGCGTACAGCCGATTTACGCGCCTGCGCCGGTGATCCGCGCGGCAGCCCTGAAACAGTATCCGGAAATCGCCGCCTGGCTGAAGCCGGTGTTTAGCGCGCTGGATGAGAAAACCCTGCAGTCGCTAAACGCCAAAATTGCGGTGGAAGGTCAGGATGCGAAAAAGGTGGCCGCTGAATGGCTGCAACAGCAAAAACTGTTGTGATCCGCAGCAGTAAAACCGTGCCGCGCCTGTTTCCACGCAATCGCGTGCTGCTGTTGCTGACGGCGCTGCTGCTAGCGGCGCTGTTCGCCTTGCCCTTTATTAGCTATGCGCCTAACCGCCTGGTATCTGGTCAGCCGGTTATGCTGTCTGAGCTGCTACAGGGCGCAGGCTGGCTGATTCTGCTTATTCTTCCGCTCTTGTTGCTGCTGGCCTGGCAGCCGCTGCATCGTCCCACGCTAATCCTGACCCTTTTGCTGAGCGAAATTCTGCTCGCCCTGCTGGTGGCGTTGGGCGGTCATGCGGCGCAAACGCTGGCCGGGCAGGGCAGCGCGCTGGCGCGTACCGGCTTTGGCAGCGGGCTCTGGGCGGCTGGCGCACTTTGCCTGCTGATCGCCGCTGACAGCGTGATGCGTCTGACGCGCAGCGCGCCGTTGCGGTTGCTGCTGAATGCGCAGGTCTGGCTGCCGCTGCTGGCGCTGCTGCTCGGCGGCCAGCTCGATCAGCTCTCCCTGCTGAAAGAATACGCTACCCGTCAGGAGGTGTTTGACCAGGCGCTGTCGCGTCATCTGCTGCTGCTGTTGGCGACGCTGTTACCCGCGCTGCTGCTGGGCGTACCGTTGGGTCTGCTCTGTTATCGCCGCGCGCGCTGGCAAAGCCTGGTTTTTTCCGTGCTGAATATTATTCAAACCGTGCCTTCCGTGGCGCTGTTTGGCCTGTTGATCGCGCCGCTGGCCGGGCTGGCCGCGCAGTTTCCCTGGCTGGGACGGCTTGGCATCAGCGGCATTGGTCTGGCCCCGGCGCTGATTGCGCTGGTGCTCTATGCGCTGCTGCCGCTGGTGCGCAGCGTGGTGGCGGGTCTGCAACAGGTGCCGGACGGCGTACGCGAGAGCGCCTGTGGCATGGGCATGTCGCGCGGGCAAATTTTCTGGCAGGTGGAAATCCCGCTGGCGCTGCCGGTGCTGCTCAGCGGTTTGCGCGTGGTAACCATCCAGACGGTGGGCATGGCGGTGATTGCGGCGCTGATCGGCGCGGGCGGCTTCGGCGCCATTATCTTTCAGGGACTGCTCAGCAGCGCGCTGGAGCTGGTGCTGTTGGGGGTTATTCCGGTTATCGCGCTGGCGGTGCTGGTGGATGCCCTGTTTAAAATCGCTATCTCCCTGCTGCAAAGGAACGCCTTATGATTCAGTTTAACCAGGTGAGTAAATATTTTGCCGGTAAGGCGGCGGTGGACAGCATCGATCTGCATATCGCCGCCGGTGAATTTACCGTGCTGATTGGCACCTCCGGCTCGGGTAAATCAACCACGTTGAAAATGATCAACCGGCTGATTGAGCACGATGAAGGCACCATTCAGTTTGCCGGTGAGGAGATTCGCAGCTTTAATCCGCAGGCGCTGCGGCGGCGGATGGGCTACGCCATTCAGTCGATCGGGCTGTTTCCGCACTGGACAGTGGAAAAAAACATCGCCACCGTGCCGGGGCTGCTGAAATGGCCGCAGGCGAAAAAACAGGCGCGCATCAGCGAGCTGTTAACGCTGCTGAATCTGGATGAAACCTTGCGACAGCGCTATCCGCATCAGCTTTCCGGCGGGCAGCAGCAGCGGGTCGGCGTGGCGCGGGCGCTGGCGGCCGATCCCGAAGTGCTGCTAATGGATGAGCCGTTCGGCGCGCTCGATCCGGTTACCCGCGGCGCGTTACAGCAGGAGATGCTGCGCATTCATCGCCTTTCCGGACGAACCATTGTGCTGGTGACCCATGATATTGATGAGGCGCTGGCGCTGGCGGATAACATTGTGCTGATGGATAACGGGCGCATTGTGCAGCAGGGGAAACCGGTGGAGCTGCTCACCCGTCCCGCCAATGATTTTGTGCGTGACTTTTTTGGCCGCAGCGAGCTGGGCGTACGTCTGCTGGCGCTGGGCAACGCGGGCAGCGCGGCGCGGCGCGGCGAATGGCTGGAGGAAACGCCGATCGCGGCCGAGATGTCGCTACGTGAGGCGCTGTCGCTGTTTATCGCGCGGCAAACCGATAAGCTGCCGGTCACCGATGCGCAGGGCGAGCCGCTGGGCGTGCTGCACTTCAGCGATCTGCTGCGTCAGCGGGAGGGCGCATGAAACAGCTGGCGCGCGATCCGCTGCTGTGGCTGATTGCGCTGTTTATCGCGCTGCTGTTGTTGACGCCGTGGAGCGGCCCGCTGTTCGCTCACTGGTTCCCGCAGCTGGATCGCCCGGTCTATCAGCAAGAGAGCTTTTTGCAGCTGGCGCTGGCGCATCTGCGTCTGGTGGCCATCTCCAGCCTGGGCGCTACGCTGATCGGCCTTGGCGCGGGTATCGCGGTAACGCGCCGCGCCGGACAGGAGTTTCGTCCGCTGGTGGAAACGCTGGCCGCCGCCGGGCAAACTTTTCCGCCGGTGGCGGTGCTGGCGGTCGCGGTGCCGGTGATCGGCTTTGGCGAACAGCCCGCGGTTATTGCGCTGCTGCTCTATGGCATTTTGCCGGTATTACAGGGCACGCTGGCTGGAATCGAATCGGTGCCCGCCAGCGTCAAAGAAGTGGCGCAGGGCGTGGGGATGAGTCGCTGGCAGAGTTTAATACGCGTTGAGCTGCCGCTGGCGGCAGCGGTGATTATCGCCGGTGTGCGTACCTCGGTGATTATCAATATCGGCACCGCCGCCATCGCCTCAACGGTTGGCGCGAAAAGCCTTGGGTCGCCGATTATTATCGGCCTGAGCGGGTTTAATACGGCGTATGTGATTCAGGGAGCCGTGCTGACGGCGCTACTTGCGCTGGTGGTGGACCGGCTGTTTGAGCGCCTGCAGCGCGCAATTAGCGGGAGTGTAAAATAATGGTGTAACCCACCAACATCAGACCGCCGGTGCCGCCGACCGCCATGATGAAAAAGAGGGTACCAAACAGAAGTTTTTGCCAGTTCATAATACTGCCTGTAACGATAACAAGAGAGCGGATCATACCCCGATCCCTCTCTGGCGACCAAACAATTTGCGCCATTTTTAGTTCGGCCCGTGCAGGCTAATTGAGAAGCCCTGCTCATGCCAGTGAGCAAACTGCTCCATTTGACGGCGGGTCAGTTTTTTACCCGTCCAGATAAAGATTTGCTGACCGGGGAAAAGCTCCGGTCGCGGGTGATCCAGCGGTTCCGCCAGCACATCGATGCGCCAGCCCTGCTGACACAGCCGCCAGGCCTCCAGCCAGATACGGGTACGATCTTCTACGCCCCAGCCAATCAGCAGCGCATCTTTGCCTGCCTTTTTACGTGCGCCGGTCAGACAAAAGGCGACGTAATCGATCAGCGCGCCATCCAGCAGGCTGCACATCGCTTTCGCGGTGTTTTGATCCAGCCCCAGCCGTTGACGTACCGGCACAAACACATGATCGATCAGAGCATCCACCGGATATTCACGGCCGATATTGGCGATTTTAACCCGCAGCTTTGCGGGCCGAACGTGACGCAGCACGCCCATTACCTCTTCCTGCAACGCGACCCAGCCGTCATGGCTGTCAATATTCTCGCCTTCCAGCAACGCTTTTACTTTGCCGACCGGCACGCCGCTTTCTATCCAGCGCTTGATCTCTTCAATACGCTGCACATCTTCATCATCAAACTGTCGGTGCCCGCCTTCGGTGCGCTGCGGCTTAAGTAGCCCATAGCGACGCTGCCATGCGCGTAACGTTACAGGGTTAATACCACAGCGTTCGGCGACGTCGCCGATGCTGTACAGGGCCATTTGCTGCCTCAACTTACCTGGTAGATACATTATCTGCATTAACCTTAGCGGAGCCGGATTAACTTGTACATGCTTTTTTTAGTTGTACAACTTGATCCAGACCGCAAAGCCGGTAACTCTCAGGGGTCGGTTTTTGGTTTCTGCATGGGCTGCGCGCAAGGCGCATATCGCTGACTAAGGGAGCAACAATGATTGAATATCAGGTTCTTAACCGGCAACAGGCGCTAAGCGAGCTGGACGCATTAACCGATGTGTTACAGGGGTGCGTCAGTGCGGGTGCCAGCGTAGGATTTATCGATCCTGCTGACCGGCCAGTGATGAGAAATTTCTGGCAGGATACGCTGGCGGGGCTCGATCAGGGCGATCGGCTGTTGCTGGTGGCGCGTCAGGAGCAGCGTATCGTCGCCACGGTGATGGTGCTGTGGAACATGATGCCCAATGGACGCCATCGCGCTGAAATCAGCAAGCTGCTGGTGCATCCCGCGGCGCGGCGGCAGGGCATTGCCCGGCAGCTGATGGCGCTGGCGGAACAGCAGGTTAAACAGGCAGGGCGCAGCCTGATGGTGCTGGATACCCGCAGCGGCGATATCGCCAGCCTGCTTTATCTGTCGCTGGGTTGGGAAATCGCCGGAGCCATTCCTTATTATGCGCAGTCAACCGAGGGCGCGCTGGATGCCACTACCGTGATGTATAAACGGCTGGCCTGATGCGGCGGCAGGCCACCGCTTGCTACGGATATGGCAATAGCGGAAGCCTGTTTCCAAATTCGCCGATAAGCGGCTGACGTCAGCCTCATACTGTGTAAAAATACAGGTTATCAACGCAGGAAGAGAGCAAGATGGCATTAACCGCAGCGTTAAAAGCGCAAATCGGCGCATGGTATAAAGCGCTGCAACAGCAGGTTCCCGATTTTATTCCCCGCGCGCCGCAGCGGCAGATGATTGCCGAAGTGGCGAAAACCCTGGCCGGTGATGAGGGGCGGCACCTGGCGATTGAAGCGCCGACCGGCGTGGGCAAAACCCTTTCCTATCTGATTCCCGGCATTGCCGTTGGTCGTGCCGAAGAAAAACCGCTGGTGATCAGCACCGCGAACGTGGCGCTGCAGGACCAGATATTTAGTAAAGATCTGCCGCTGCTACAGAAAATTATTCCCGAACTGAAATTTACCGCCGCCTTTGGCCGTGGGCGTTATGTCTGCCCGCGTAACCTGAATGCGCTGGCGACCGACAGCGAAAAGCAGGGCGATCTGCTGCTGTTCCTAGATGACAACCTGGTGGCGAATAAAGATGAGCGCAAACTCTGTACGAAGCTGGAGAAATCGCTGGATCGGCATCAGTGGGACGGCCTGCGCGATCACTGCGAAGAGGCGATCGACGATACGCTATGGCAGCGCTTAAGCACCGATAAGGCCAACTGCCTGGCGCGTAACTGCCACTGGTATCGTGAATGTCCCTTTTTTGTCGCCCGGCGCGAGATCGAGCAGGCGGATGTAGTGGTCGCTAACCATGCGCTGGTCATGGCGGCGCTGGAGAGCGAATCGGTGTTGCCGCCCGCGAAGCAGCTATTGCTGGTGCTGGATGAGGGCCATCATCTGCCGGAGGTCGCGCGCGACGCGCTGGAAACCAGCGGCGAGATCACCGTTGCCTGGACCAGCCTGCAGCTCGATCTGTTTGTGCGCCTGGTGGAAACCTGTATGGCGCAGTTCCGGCCGAAATCGCCGCCGCCGCTGGCGAATCCCGAACGGCTGAAAGCGCATTGCGACGAATGGCGCGAGCATCTTGCCAGCCTGACGCGTATCCTGGCGCTCTGGCTGCCGCCGGAGCCGCAGGAAGGCGAATACCGTTTCGAGATGGGGCAGCTGCCGGAAGAGATGCAAACGCTGTGCGCCCGCTTGTTTAAGCTGAGCGACGGGCTGCGCGGGCTGGCGGAAGGGCTGTTAAACGATCTCAGTGAAAAAAGCGGGCAGTATGATGTGGTGCGCCTGCACCGTACCATGTTGCAGATGAATCGTGCGTTTGGCTGGTTTGAAGGCATCAGCAAGCTGTGGCGGCTGGCGGCGATGGAGCAGGCTTCCGGCGCGCCGGTGTCGAAATGGGTCAGCCGTGAACTGCGGGAGGGCCAGCCGCACCTCTTTTTCCACTGCGCCGGTATCCGCGTAAGCGAACAGCTGGAAAAATTGCTGTGGCGGAAAGTGCCGCACGTGGTGCTGACGTCGGCGACGCTGCAATCGTTGAACAGTTTTAACCGTTTGCAGGAGCTTTCCGGGCTGCGCGAAAACGTAGGCGATCGCTTTGTGGCGCTCGGCTCGCCGTTTAATCATGTGGAGCAGGGCAAGCTGATCATTCCGCAGATGCGCTATGAGCCGCTGATGGCCAATGAAGCGCAGCATATCGCGGAGATGGCGCATTTCTTCCGTCAGCAGGTGAAAGCGGGGCAACATAAAGGGATGCTGGTGCTGTTCGCCAGCAATCGCGCCATGCAGCAGTTTCTCACCCATCTGACCGATCTGCGGCTGATGCTGCTGGTGCAGGGCGATCAGCCGCGTTACCGGCTGGTGGAGCTGCATCGCAAGCGGGTCGAACAGGGCGAAGCGAGCGTGCTGGTGGGCCTGCAATCTTTTGCCGAAGGGCTGGATTTAAAAGGCGAGCTGCTTTCTCAGGTACATATTCACAAAATTGCTTTTCCCCCGGTGGACAGTCCGGTAATTTTGACCGAAGGGGAGTGGCTGAAGAGCCTGAAGCGCTACCCGTTTGAGGTGCAAAGTTTGCCCAGCGCCTCATTTAGCCTGATCCAGCAGGTGGGACGATTGATCCGTAGCCATCAGTGCTTTGGTGAGATTGTCATTTACGATCGGCGGCTGATCACCAAACCATACGGTGCGCGCCTGTTAAAAGCCCTGCCGGTTTTTCCCATAGAGCAGCCGCCGATGCCTGAAGGGGCGATAGCGCCGGTAAGCAGCAAACCAGCACCGGCGGCGCGGCGTCGAAAAAAGGAAAAGCGTTAAATGTTGCAGTACAACAAACTGATTAAAGAAGTCGGCCGTGGCAAAAACCATGCGCGCGATCTGGATGAAGAGACCGCGTATCAGCTCTATCGCGCGATGCTCAACGATGAGGTGCCCGATCTGGAAATGGGTACGCTGCTGATTGCGATGCGTATCAAGGGCGAAGGCGAGGGGGAAATGCGCGGTTTCTATCGCGCCGTGCAGGAGCGGGTGCTGTCGCTGACGCCGCCCGCCGACAAGCCGCTGCCGATTGTGATCCCCAGCTATAACGGCGCACGCCGTCAGGGCAATTTGACGCCGCTGCTGGCGCTGCTGCTTTCCCGCCTTGGTTTTCCGGTGCTGGTGCATGGCGTCAGCGAAGATGCCACACGCGTGACCAGCGAAACGGTTTTTCAGGCGTTGGGCGTTGCCGCCGTCAACGATGCGCCCAGCGCTCAGGCGAAACTGGAGCAGGGCGAGCCGGTGTTTATCAGCATCGATCATCTCTGCGCGCCGCTGGCGAAACAGCTGGGGCTGCGCTGGCGCATGGGCGTGCGCAACAGTGCGCACACGTTAGCTAAGCTGATTACCCCTTTTGACGAGGCGGCGGCGCTGCGCTTTGCCAGCGTTTCACATCCCGAATATATTCCGCGCGTGGCGAAATTTTTCAGCGCGCAGGGCGGCAAGGCGCTGTTGCTGAACGGCACGGAAGGGGAAGTTTACGCCAATCCGCTGCGCTGTCCGGCGATAAGCCTGATCGATGGCGCAGGCGCGGAGCCGCAAGAGCTGGTGGCGCGTCAGGAAGAGGTCACCTGCGATCTGCCGACAAGCAAAGAGGCCGCGGTGACGGCCGCCTGGATCCAGCAGGTGCTGGATAAAACGCGTCCGGTGCCGCAATCGTTGCGGCTGCAAATCGCCTGCTGCTATCAGGCCAGCGGGCGCAGCGCTTCGCTGGATGAAGGGCTGGCGGCGCTGGCGGCAGCAGGCTACTAACCTGCCCGGCTAGCGTTGATTTAACGGCAGCGGCAACTGGCTTTCAACCAGTCGCTGCCAGAAGGCGACAGCAGGCTCTATCAGCGCATCGTTAAAGTCATAGCTGGCATTGTGCAGCGCATGCGAGGGCGTGTCGCCGTCGGCACCGAGCCAGAAATAGGCGCCGGGACAGGCTTCCAGCATGCAGGCGAAATCTTCAGAGGCCATCGACGGGTTCACCTGCCAGCGCACCTGCTCCGCGCCAAACAGCGCAGTCGCGCAATCACGCACGTGTGCGGCTGGCTGGGCGTGATTGCGGGTAACCGGATAGCCGGGATACCAGCAGATTTTTCCCGTGACGCCCAACGGCTGTGGCAGCACCTCTACAAACGAATCGATTAGCCCGCGCACTTTCTCTCTGACGTCGCTCTGTAAGCAGCGCACCGTGCCGCGCAGCGTGACCGCTTCCGGGATGACATTAATCGCTTCGCCGCCCTGAATCTGGGTGACGCTGACCACCGACGAGGCCAGCGGCGACAGCCGCCGCGCCGGGATGGTTTGCAGCGCCAGAATCAGCTGCGCCGCCGCCACAACCGGATCGGCGCCGCACTCCGGCATAGCGGCGTGGCAGCTTTTGCCGGTAAGGGTAATTTCAAACGAATCGAGAGAGGCCATTATGGCGTCATCGTTGACCGCCAGCGTGCCTAAAGGCAGGCCAGGCCAGTTGTGCAGCGCATAAACGGCATCCATCGGGAAGCGCTGGAATAGCCCTTCTTCCACCATTTTACGTGCGCCGCCGAGGTTCTCTTCCGCAGGCTGGAAGATAAAATGCACGGTGCCGCTGAAACGGCGCGTCTGCGCCAGCCATTTTGCGCTGGCCAGCAGAATGGCGGTATGGCCATCATGTCCGCAGGCATGCATCGCCCCCGGACGCTGCGATTGCCACGGGACGTCGCTATGTTCGGTGATCGGTAACGCATCCATATCGGCGCGCAGGCCGATGGTGGGGCCTGGCCCACACTCCAGCGTGCCGATAACGCCGGTTTTGGCAAGTCCGGTTGCCACCTGCAAGCCAAAGCTGCGCAGCTGGTCGGCAACAAATTGAGCGGTAAGCTGTTCCTGATAGCCCAGCTCTGGCTGAGCGTGCAGCTGGCGACGCCATTGCACCGCCTGTTCAATTAACGCTGCGGGTAATCTCATAGCGATCCTCACGTCGGGCCACGCCTCTGTGCATGGCGGAATAACTTCACTCTAGAAGAGAGAACCGGCGCAGTCTATCGGCCATGCCGGAAAATTCCTTGTGCTTTACGGCAGGGGAGTGTGGATGGTTTTATCGCGCGCGCGGTGAAAAGCAGGCCGGGCAAATGCCCGGCTGCGGGTTATTTGTTGCGAGCGTCGGGGCGTTGCAAATCAAAGCGTTGATCATCGCTGATGCCATACCAGGCGCTGGGGCCACCGGCACGCAGCACCGGCTGCGCCTTGCTGGTTTGATAAATGCCCGCTTCCAGCAGCGCATCGTCGATATGCACCGCTACCACCTCGCCGAGAATTAGCCAGCTATCCAGCGGCGCGCCGTCGGCATTTTGCAGTTGTAGATGCTGCGTCAGGCGGCACTCAAAGTTAACCGGGCTTTCCGCCACCATCGGCGCCTGTACCAGATCGCCTTTTACCGGCGTCACGCCCGCTAACATAAATTCATCCACATCCTGCGCCACCGAAGCCGAGCTTTCATTAGCCGCTTCCGCCAGCGGACGCGTCACCAGGTTCCAGACAAACTCTTTGGTTTCCAGGATATTCCGCACGCTATCTTTTTTGCCCAGGCTGGCGAAGCCGATAATCGGCGGCTGGTAATTAAAGCTGTTAAAGAAGCTGTAAGGTGCCAGGTTGGGTACGCCTGCGGCGCTGAGCGAACTGATCCAGCCGATAGGGCGCGGCGCAACAATGGCATTAAAGGGATCGTGCGGCAGACCGTGCCCTGCGCGCGGTTGATAGGAATAACGTTGACGAGACATAATAATCCTTGTTGTTAAGCGATAGCTTCATCTTAGCCGCTTCGGCGTGAAAAAATGCGCGTCAATTGTTTACGGTTTTTTCCGGAGCGGGTATCTTACGCGCCGTTACCCAAGAGAGAGCCTGATGAAACAGCCTGCCACTAAAAACCAACTGCATCCCCGCAACCGTCATCGCGAGCGTTACGATTTTCCTGCGCTGTGCGCGGCGCATCCGCCATTGCACTCTTTTATTATCACCACGCCGCGTGGCGACAGCTCCATCGATTTTGCCGAGCCGCAGGCGGTGAAGACGCTGAACCAGGCGCTGCTGAAATATTTTTATCAGATCGAAGGCTGGGATATTCCCGACGGCTTTCTCTGCCCGCCGGTGCCGGGACGCGCTGATTATCTGCACTGGCTGGCCGATCTGCTGGCGCGCGACAACGGCGAGCAGGTGCCGCGCGATATTAACGTGCTGGATATCGGCTGCGGCGCGAACTGTATCTATCCGCTGATTGGTTGCCGTGAGTATGGCTGGCGTTTTACCGGTTCTGAAGTGAACGAACAGGCGATGAAAGCCGCCGGTGCCATTCTGGAGGCGAACCCGACGCTGCGTCGCGCAATTCGTCTGCGTCGTCAGCCCAACAGCGATCGTATGTTTCAGGGCATTATTCATAAAAATGAGTTCTATCACGCGGTGGTCTGCAATCCGCCGTTCCATGCCTCCAGCGAACAGGCAGCCGAAGGCAGCGCCCGTAAGGTACGCAATTTAGGGCTGGCGAAAGATGCGCCGCTTAATTTTGGCGGCCAGCAGGCGGAACTGTGGTGCGAAGGCGGTGAAAAAGCCTTTATCGGCCAGATGATAAGCGAAAGCGTAAGCTATGCGCGGCAGGTGGTTTGGTTTACCTCGCTGGTGTCGCGCCGCGAGCATCTGCCCGCGCTGCGTCAGGCGTTAACCGACGCGGGCGCGCTTGAGGTGCGTATCGTAGATATGGCGCAGGGACAGAAGCAGAGCCGCTTTATCGCCTGGACGTTTCACGAGAGCGCCGCGCGTACGCGGCTGATGAAACCGCGCCCTTAAGGCGTCTCCGGCGGCGGCAGGCGTAGCACTGCCGCGTCGTTGGATTCATCCCTGGGCGAGACCACCTGTACCGTTTGCCGTGGGGCCTTGATGCCTGCCGCATCAAAATGTTTTTTCACCAGTTCATCCAGCGCAAAGCGCACCGTCCACTGCTTCAGCGGCTGCGTGGTAATCGATACGCGCACGGTAAAGGCGCGCTCGGTTAGCCCAACCAGCCCGGCAAAGTTCGGCTCACCGATAATAAATTCACGCATATCTTCCCGCGCCAGCAGCTCATCCACTGCGGCACGCAAGGCGGCATTGGCGTTGTCGCTGTTTTCATTGCGGTCAACCTCATAGTTAGCCACAAACGAGCCGATACCGCGCACGAAGTTGGCGAAGGTGGTGATCGAAGACCAGGGAATAATATGGTAAGCGCCGGTATCCTGCCGTATCCCGACCGAACGGATCGACATGCGCTCTACCGTGCCGGTAAGCGGCCCGATGGTCACCAGATCGCCGGTGTTCATGCCGTTTTCAAACTGAATAAACACGCCGGTGATAATATCTTTAACCAGCGTTTGAGAACCAAACGAGACCGCCAGCCCCAGCGCACCGGCCCCCGCCAGCAGCGGCGCGATATTGACGCCGATTTCCGACAGCAGAATCATAATAGTGATGGTGCTGATGACCACCGCCAGCGCGTTGCGGAACAGCGTCAGCAGCGTGCGCGTACGGGCGCTGGGCATCGGGCGGCCATTAATATCGGAAGAAAGACGGCTCTCGATCAGGCTGGCCAGCAAGGTCCAGCCTACGACAGAGAAGAACAGAATCATAAAGACGCGGATCAAAACGTCCACCAGCCGTTCGCCCGCGCCCGCGGTGAGCCAGGCCCGGAGGTCGAACAGGCTCCAGGCGTTCAGCAGCAGCAGGAGTACCGAAAGCACCGTAAGAATACGTGTCGCCTTCAGCATAACGGAGACCCAGCCGTTGACCCGTTTTTGCAGTTCCGGGTAGTTGCGGCGCGTCTCCGGGGAAAGGGTGATAGTTTTATCGATCCAGCGCGTGAGGATGCCGGAAATCACCGCGCCGATGCTGATAATGATCAGGCTGTTGACCGTCGCCGACATCATAAATTGCAGGCTGCCGCCGGGGTTAAAAATCGACAAAAAGAACAGCACGATAAAGTAGGCGCTGGCGACCCATTGCCAGACAAAGGAGAAAGCGCGAATAAACAGGGCAAAGAAGGATAATGAACGATTGGCCTGCTCATTCAGTTTATTCTGGACGATGCGGCGGTTACGGAATATTAGCACCAGCGCCCAGCCGGTCATCAGAGCCATAATGATAACGTTGACCAGCGCACCGGTCTGTACGTTTACCCGGTTAGAAACAATCGGTACCACCACCATTAAACCGTAGCCAATGACGCCGCTGAGCCAGCTAAGACGGGTATTCCAGTAATGCGCGCGATCGTCGTTAACGATAACCGGGCGCAGTTCAGGAAAATTCGGCGAGAAAATCAGCCGCAGCACCGATTTAAAAAATTCAATCAGCGCAAAGGCGTTAAGAAACAGGCCCTGCTGATGGGCGATAGTGCGATTGCCCGCGTTCATGTTATTGCTTGATATTTGGCCGACAAAGAGCGCCAGCGCCAGCAGCGACAGGTCAATAACAAACGCGATGAGGATGGTGAGCGGCAGATGCAGCCAGTTGCCCGGCTGGTTACTTTTTTCGCGCGCCCAGTAGCCCATACGCCGATAAAAGGGCACCATTATTCTGCGTATCGTCCAGTAAAAGGTGAATAGCGCAACGGCCAACATCATGAAATGATTTAGCGCGTTGAAGAAGGCGGCTTTGTTGAAAGCGTTGTGCGGCATCGAGACGATGTTGTTATAGAGGCGCATGACGCTGGCGGCGAAATGACCGCCATATTCACGCGTGATTTTGGTGACGCTTTGCAGGACGGTTCTTTCATCTTTCTGGGCGACCGCCTCTGACGGCGTGAGCGTTGGCTCGTCAGTGGCGGAAGGGCTGGCGGCAGTGTCGCGCAGCTGTTTGATTAATGTCTGGCGCGATTCATCGTTTTCCAGAATGGTCGCCAGCGCCAGCCTGGCCGCTTTTCTGTCTTCAACCGATGGCTCTGGCTTCGCCGTTTCGTCCGCAGGTTTTTGCGCCTGCTGGCTGGCTATTGCGGCGGGCGGAGAAACGGCCTGCGCTGTCGGGAGCAGGCCAAATAAGAGTAAACCAAGGATGCCCTGACGCAGGCAAGTCCAGACAGTGTTTGTTCCCAGCATGTTGTTCCCCAATCACAACCGGCACGGCAGCTGCATCTAAAAAGTATAGACGTTAATACTAAAACGTATAATTTGAATGTGCGGGAAGGGCGGGGCGGCTGACAGAAAACTGAAAAAGTGCCTGTATCGGGAGGCTGGCTGACAAAAAGTTGCCAGCGTGGGGAGCGTGGCTAACGAAATGCGCCTGCGCGGGGAGCCCAGGCCGATCGTAAAGACGCAAAAAGCGTCATCCCTGACAGCTCGACCCGCGCCGTCCATGGCGCGGGACGCTTTACTCTTCTGCCTGGGCTCCCCGCGCCCTGGCTTCTGAGTCGTTGGTTAGTCAGGTTTGTGCCTGGTATGAGGCTTTACTCTTCTGCCTGGGCTTTCCGCGCCCTGGCGTCTGAGTCGTTGGTTCGTCAGGGGCGCGCCTGCTATCAGGAAACGTGTTGTAAAAATTCGCGCAGACGCTCGCTGGGCGGGTTAGCGATAAGCGCATCGGGCGGGCCATCTTCCGCAATGCGGCCTTTATCAATAAAGATCAGGCGTGAGGCCACCTGCTGCGCAAAACCGACTTCGTGCGTCACGATAACCATGGTCATGCCTTCTTCCGCCAGATTCTGCATCACCTTCAATACTTCGTGACGCAGCTCCGGATCAAGCGCGGAGGTGGGCTCATCAAACAGCATCATTTTCGGCTTAACCGCCAGCGCGCGCGCAATGGCGACGCGCTGCTGCTGACCGCCGGAAAGCTCGGAAGGGTAGTGATGCGCGCGCTCCGCCAGCCCCACTTTCGCCAGCAGCGTTTTCGCCAGTTCGTGCGCCGCCTCTTTTTTGGCGCCGCGGACGCGAATTGGGCCAAACGCGACGTTTTCCAGCGCGGTCATCTGCGGGAACAGATGGAACTGCTGGAAAACCATACCCGCTTCCTGACGTATCAACCGCTCATCCACTTTAGGATCGTTCACCTGCAAACCATCGACGATCAGCTCGCCGCTGGTGATCTCTTCCAGCTTGTTGATACAGCGCAGCAGGGTAGATTTACCTGAACCCGACGGGCCGATAATCACCACCACTTCGCCCTGGTTGATCTTCAGATCGATATTGTGCAGCACCTGAGTTTGCCCAAAGTGCTTGGAGACATTTTTAAATTCAATCACAGGATTTTCATCCTCTTTTCCAGGCGACGCAGCACGAAGCTTAACACCAGCGTAATAACCAGATAGATCACCGCAACGGCGCTCCAGATTTCCAGCGCGCGGAAGTTACCGGCAATGATTTCCTGTCCCTGACGGGTCAGCTCGGCAACGCCGATAACAATAAACAACGAGGTATCTTTGATGCTGACAATCCACTGATTGCCCAGCGGCGGCAGCATACGGCGCAGCGCCAGCGGCATAATCACGTAGCGCAGCGTTTCCCGCCGCGACAGACCCAGCGCCAGACCCGCTTCACGGAAACCTTTGTTAATCGACAGCACCGCGCCACGGGTAATTTCCGCGATATAAGCGCCAGAGTTGATGATAATGGTCACCACCGCGGCGGTGAACGGATCGATGCGTAAATCGGGAATCGCCATCGGCAGGGCGAAATAGATAAACATCACCTGCACGACAATCGGCGTGCCGCGAATCAGCTCAATAAAGACCAGCGCGATATTATTGGTGAGCCAGCCGCCGTAAGCGCGGGCAAAACCGGCGATGACGCCGATTACCAGGCCGCCAATCAGACCCAGCACTGAGATCAGCAGGGTCATTTTCGCCCCTTCCAGCAGAAGGGGAACGGCTGGCCAGATCACGCTCCAGTCAAATTCCATGGTGTTTTCTCCGGAAAAAATCCGTCATTAATGCAATAGCGAAACGCAGGGATGCACGGGCATCCCTGTCGTGGTTAACGCGTAACAGTCAGGTTTATTTCGGCTCGCTGCCGAACCATTTTTTGTAGATGGTATTGTAGGTGCCGTTATCACGCAGGGTTTTCAACGCGCCGTTGATTTTCTCGCGCAGTTCGTCGCTCCCTTTCGGCAGCGCAATGCCATACTGCTGCGCTTCAAGCGAGTCGCCTACCGCTTTGAACTGTCCGCGGCCTGCGGTGTTGATGAAATAGAGAATGTTTGGCGTATCGTGCAGCACGGCGTCTGCGCGATTGGTGCCCAGCTCCATATAGGCGTTGTCAATATTGGGGAACTGGCGCAGGTCTTTGGTTTTGATATGCGTTTTGGCATAGTCCACCGAGCCGGTGCCGCTCTTCACCGCCACCACTTTACCGTTAAGATCGTTGATGCCTTTGACCTCATCATTGTTGGCTTTCACCATCACCATCAGGCCGCTTTTGTAGTAGCCATCGCTGAAGTCAATCGCTTTTTTGCGTTCGTCGGTGATGGTAATGCCCGCCAGCGCCAGATCGACATTACGCGTTTGCAGTGCAGGAATAATACCGCTGAAATCCATCGGTTTCAGGCTGTAGGAAAGGTTGAGCTGTTTTGCGACGGCATCCCATAAATCAATGTCGAAACCGACATACTTGTCGCCCTGCTTAAATTCAAACGGGACGAAGGCCGTATCGGTGGCGACCACCAGTTTTTTCTCCGCGGCGGTGGCGGAAACGGCAAACGTTAATGCTAAAGCAGCCAGGGAAAGCTTAAAAACAGACTTCATCATTTTATCCTTATTACCGATGCGACACGCGATGCGCCGCTGTTGCTGGTAGTCATATGAAAAATCTATGCCAACTTTATTTAACAAAACGAAACCAGTAGTTAACGGACAGGATAGCGGCAAAGATTCAGATAATTCTGTCGATGCACTAAAAGGGTGATCCGTTTTGGTGCGTTGCCATTATTTGGTGCAGAACGCCTCAGGGATTGAGCCAGAAAAAGCGGGGAAGGTGAACCAGGAAGTGTTTAATTTGTTAAATAAGTCATAAAGCGGTGTTAAAAAAGCAAAAAAAAGCGGATGGTAACCATCCGCCTGTTTGCTGACTAACTCTCGATTATTCGATGTTAGATTCGATAAACCACAGGAACTTGTCCAGGTCGCGTGAAGCGGCGGTAAAGATATCCGCGGTGTCTTCATCATTGACTTCGCTCACTGCTTTGCGCACGTCGTTAGCCACCAGGCCATAACGATCTGCCAGCGCTTTCAGGTGATCCTGTACGCTGTGAATATTCAGCGGGTAGCTTTGCAGCGGGGTTTTATCTACCACTACCTGCGCTGTACCCAGCGCCACGCCGCCCAGCTGTACCACACGCTCTGCCATGGTATCCTGGTGATCGGTAATCGCGGTACGGAAACCATCCAGCATTTCATGCACGCCGATAAAGTTTGCGCCACGCATATTCCAGTGCGCCTGCTTAGTGATCAGCGACAGGTCGATGAATTCGACAACCAGACGATTAAGTACCTCGATGGTGGCTTTTTTCTCACTCTCTGCCACGTCATTACGGGTATAGATCAGATCGGAAGATGTCGTTTTAACCAGTTTTGCGGTACTCATCATTAATATCCTCTAATGTCGTATGTCCTAATTAAGCACGAAATTAAGTATAGCACCGGATTTAAGGTTTGCAGGAAAGTTGCTGGCTATTGAACAAATAGCGTTGATCACATTGCGGCATAAGAAAAATTTTCGCGAAAAGCAGGAGAACCTGATGTAGAGAAATAGCTGGCTCATGCTGATATTATTTAACATCTTGAATTTAAGGTATTAATGTCGCGCTATTTTTTTGAGATCGATAATTGATAATAAGTTTTATTAAATATAACAAAATATAAACAACTCAATAATATCCTGGCCCGATAAATAAGCGTAATAAATAAATGAATGCTTATTCAGCCAGTTAACGCTGGCTGAATAAGATTATTCTCACATTAGCTAATCAATGGCTTTGCCGCTTTCTGTTACTACTGCCTGGCGCGGGCGACTGGTAATAGTGGAACCGGCGGACGCAAGAATAATCGCCAGTAATCCCAGCCACTGAGACCGCGTCAGCGACTCGTTAAGAAACAGCATCCCAGAGATCGCTGCCATTCCCGGCTCCAGGCTCATTAGCGTGCCGAAGGTGCGTGCCGGTAAGCGCGTCAGCGCCACCATTTCCAGCGAGTAGGGCAGCGCGCTGGAAAGCACGGCTACCGCCAGTGCTACGGGCAGAATAGAGAGCTGCCAAATGCCCTCAGCGGCAAAAACCAATCCCAGCGGCACAAAAATCAGCGAACCGATAATTGAGCCCATCGCTACCGTTGCCGGGCCGTGATCGGCACCGGCCCGCTGGCCTGCCAGGATATAGATCGCCCAGCATACCCCGGCGGCAACCGCCAGCGCCGCGCCCAGCGGATCAACATGACTCAGGCTATGACCCAGCGGCAGCAGCCACCACAGCCCCAGCACCGCCAGCAGTACCCAGATAAAATCGGTCGCGCGACGCGAGCCAAACAGCGCCAGCGCCAGCGGGCCGGTAAACTCCAGCGCGACTGCCACGCCAAGCGGAACGGTACGTATAGAGAGATAGAAGAGATAGTTCATCGCTCCCAGCGCAATGCCATAAAGAATCAGCGCCTTGCGCTGCTGAGGAGAAAAGCGTAGCCGCCAGGGTTTAAAAATCAGGCAGAGGATCAGCGTGCCGAAACCCAGCCGCAGCGCGGTGATGCCGGTTGCGCCAGCGCTGGGAAAAAGCGTTTTGGCCAGCGCCGCGCCGCATTGTATTGAGGTCATGGAGATCAAAAGCACCATAACCGACATAATCGTTTGGGAAGATGAGAGTTTTTTTTGCCAGATACGCAACATCCTGTGACCAGCCTTAACTATCCATTCGGGAAAAATTGGAGCATCAGTGTACCGTGGGGCAGAAAAAAGTCATCGGCGGGAGAATATTTTGTCGGTCAGCTAAAAAACAATGAGAAAAAACTGAGCAATAATTAACCAATCACGCGGTTTTAACGTAAAGAAGTGTCAAATTTATTTAAGAAGAATCTTAATGAACCTTTTTTTGATCCCATAAATCAGTGGCAATAAAAGCGGAATTTCATAAGAAAAAAGAATGACATAAGAAAATTCATTAACTTTCTGTTACACCAAACAGGCAGTTAGACAACCATTTCAAGGCAGAGTTTCCCGCGAACTTTTGTTATATTTTTAGCGTTGTCAGGAGAGAAGTATTATCACATTTGAGGTGGTTATGAAAAAAATTGCATGTCTTTCAGCACTGGCTTGTGTACTGGCTGTAACAGCCGGTTCCGCAATGGCTCAAAGCACCGTTACTGGCGGTTACGCTCAGAGCGATATGCAGGGCGTTGCGAACAAAGCTAACGGCTTCAACCTGAAATACCGTTACGAAGACGGCTCTAACCCGCTGGGTTGGATCGGTTCTTTCACCTACACCGAGAAAGACCGTAGCGAAGATGGCTTCTATAACAAAGGCCAGTACTACGGCATCACCGGTGGTCCTGCTTACCGTCTGAACGACTGGGCCAGCATCTACGGCGTAGTAGGTATCGGCTACGGTAAATTCCAGCAGAACGAGCAGGATGTACGTAACAAGTCTGACTCCAGCGATGTTGGCTTCTCTTACGGTGCTGGTCTGCAGTTCAACCCGTATGAAAGCTTCGCTATCGACGTAGGTTACGAGCAGAGCCGTATCCGCAACGTTGACGTTGGCACCTGGGTTGCAGGCGTTGGCTACAGCTTCTAATCTTGCCATCGGCAGGATAACAAAAACGGCCCTTTGAAGGGCCGTTTTTTTATGGCTGTTACCAACAGAAAAGTGCTTTTCAGATAAAGCCCGTATGGCTCAGCGCCGCAAAAGCGCGTTTAACCGCGCCAGATAAGGCGTGGGCAGTGCACGCCTTCCGCGCAGCTACCTGCCAGACGTTCCAGCAGCATCAAACGCAGACGAAAAGGCGAGAGGGTCAACAGGCAGAGGATCGCTCTCCAGCTAACATTTGCCTGGCGCGTGCGCTGAACACATTTGCCACAGTCCAGACAGCGTTTCATTGTGCTCATGTGAACCTCCGGTTTAACGTCTGACGATGAAGAGACACAGCCCTGTAATAGTAGCAAAAACATTAACAACAACAGGCGAGGCTCGTTGATGCTGGCCCGTTGCTGTGAGATTGGGCTGACTACTTTATCAACAAATATAGCACTGGCTATATCCTTTAGCCAATGCTAATCAGCTAAAATTTGTGCTTCGTTGCTGATGGTTTACAATGAGGCGCTAACACGCCGGCAATGTCTGATAATGACCGGTTGAAGAATAAGAGGAAGCTGAATGAGTCGTCGCGCAAAGCCCGCTCCTGCCAGGATTAATGGGCCATTAAAAGAGATTGAAGAACATGTCGAAGGGTTTCGACAGGTCCGCGAGGCGCATCGTCGTGAGTTGATTGATGATTATGTTGAGCTGATTTCAGATTTGATTCGTGAGTTTGGTGAAGCGCGTCAGGTAGATATGGCGGCGCGTTTGGGCGTGTCACAGCCCACGGTGGCAAAAATGCTGAAGCGGCTTGGCAGCGTTGGGCTGGTGGAGCAGGTGCCTTATCGGGGCGTGTTTCTTACCAGCGAAGGGGAGAAGCTCGCTGAAGAGAGCCGCGCGCGCCACCACGTGGTTGAGACCTTCCTGCTGGCGTTGGGCATCAGCCCCGATACCGCCCGGCGCGATGCCGAAGGTATCGAGCATCACGTTAGCGATGAAACCCTGAGCATTTTTCGCCAGTTCTACGAAAGCCGCCAATAGTTACCGCGCCATAACGGCCAGCCAGGCGGCATCCCCCGTTTTTGCTTTAGCTGCGGCCTTCCCGATCAAGGTTACACCTGCGGCGCGTTTTCCGCGCCGCAGGTGGTCGGGCCTGGCCGCTGCATCCTCTGCACGAGGTTACTTGCTGCCTGCCTTCTTTAATTCTCATGCATTTCCCGTTAGCGGCAATTTGTCAATTAACCCTGGCATTTGTAATTTTTACTTCTATGGTTAATCTCAAATCGTAAGTTCAGGATCTATACCGCAGGAAAATGGAACCTATGACTCATGCAAACGACCCCTCGACCGATGATAATAAAGCGCATCAGGATCGGGACGAAAGCCAGCAGGAACAGGAAAAGGAACAGCCACGCAAACGCCCCGGGAAAAAACCGCTGATTATATTGGGAGCGGTGGTAGTAGTGATGATCGTCGTGGCGCTTTTCTTCTGGCTGACCACGCGTAATGAAGAAACCACCGATGATGCATTTACCGAAGGCAATGCGGTTACGGTAGCCGCCAAAACCTCCGGCTACGCGGTAAAGCTTTTGGTGAACGATAATCAGCGGGTGAAAAAAGGCGATCTGCTGCTGCTGATCGATCCGCGTGATACCCAGGCGCAACGCGATCAGGCGAAAGCGCAGCTGGGGCTGGCGCAGGCGCAGCTACATCAGGCTGAGGCGCAGCTGGCGCTGGCGAAAGTAGAGTATCCGGCCCAGCGTGATCGGGCGCGGGCGCAGCAGACGCAGGCCGAGGCTAATCTGCTGAATGCCCAGTCTGACTATCGCCGGTTGCGCGGTGTGGATCCGCGTGCCACCTCGCAACGTAATATCGATACCGCCAACGCACAGCTGCGCTCCGCGCAGGCGCAGCTGCAAAGCGCAAAGGCGCAGGTGGAAGTGGCCTCGCAGGTGGCGCTGCAAATTCGTCAGCAGGAAACCAACGTTGAAGCGCGTCGCCAGCAGGTGGAGCAGGCGCAGGCGCAGCTTAATGTCGCGGAGCTGAACCTTTCCTATACCGAGGTGCGCGCGCCCTACGACGGCTTTGTCACCAAACGCAATGTACAGCCGGGTTCATTGGTGCAGGCGGGCAGTTCGCTCTTTTCGCTGGTTTCGCCTGATATCTGGATCACCGCCAACTTTAAAGAATCGCAGCTTGAGCGCATGAAGCCCGGTGACAGGGTCACGATTGGCGTGGATGCCTGGCCGGACATGGAGCTGGAAGGGCATGTTGACAGTATCCAGATGGGTTCCGGCTCGCGCTTTTCTACTTTCCCGGCTGAAAACGCCACCGGCAACTTTGTGAAAATCGTGCAGCGCGTGCCGGTTAAAATCGTGATCGATAAAGGGCTGGATCCGAACAAACCTCTGCCGCTGGGACTCTCCGTGGTGCCTAAGGTTACGGTGGAATGAGCCACAGCCAAAGCTGGCGGCCAGCCAGTAACCCCTGGCTGGTGGCGATCACGGTAACGCTGGCGGTATTCATGGAGATCCTGGATACCACCATCGTTAACGTGGCGCTGCCGCATATCGCCGGTACGCTCTCCTCCAGCTACGACGAATCCACCTGGGTGCTGACCTCCTATCTGGTGGCAAACGGCATCGTACTGCCGATCTCCGCTTTCTTTTCCCGCCTGTTTGGCCGTAAACAATACTTTTTGATCTGTATTGTGATGTTCACCGTCTGCTCGTTTTTGTGCGGCATCGCCACCGAACTGTGGCAAATCATTTTGTTCCGCATTATGCAGGGCTTTTTTGGCGGTGGGCTACAGCCGGTACAGCAGTCGGTGCTGCTGGATTACTTTAAGGCGGAAGATCGCGGCAAGGCGTTTGGCCTCTCTTCGATTGCCATCATCGTTGCGCCGGTGATTGGGCCGACGCTTGGCGGCTGGATTACCGATAACTACAGCTGGCGCTGGGTTTTCTTTATTAATGTGCCGGTGGGGATTCTGGCCACGCTGGCGATCTATCAGCTGCTGGAAGATCCGCCCTGGGAGCGACGCTGGGCGAAAGGCAAACTCACTATCGACTATATCGGTATCAGCCTGATTACCCTCGGGCTGGGTTGCCTGCAGGTGATGCTGGATCGCGGCGAAGATGAAGACTGGTTCGCCTCGCATTTTATTCAGTTCTTTGCGGTAATGACCTTTATCGGCCTGGTTGGCGCCGTCTATTGGCTGATCTACGCGCGTAAGCCGGTGGTGGAAATCGGCGTGGTGCGCGATCGTAATTTCTGGGTATCCGGCCTGTTGATGGCGGGCATGGCGATGATTCTTTATGGCAGCTCGGTGGTTTTGCCGCAGCTGGCGCAGCAGGATCTCGGCTATACCGCCACCTGGTCCGGGCTGGTGCTGTCACCAGGGGCGATTTTAATTGTGCTGACCATTCCGCTGGTGCTGAAACTGATGCCGCTGGTGCAAACGCGCTGGATTATCGCCTTTGGTTTCACCTGCCTGGCGGTATCGATGTTCTACTCTTCCGGTTTAACGCCGCAGGTGGATTTTACTACGCTGGTGCTGATGCGTAGCGCGCAGTCTATCGGCCTGGGATTTCTGTTTGTACCGCTCACCACCATCGCGTTCGCCACCATTCCGCAGCGGCTGAATGCCGACGCCTCGGCGCTGTTTACCATGTTCCGCAACGTCGCCGGATCGATAGGCATTTCGCTCTCTACCGCGGCGATAACCGAGCGCGAGCAGGTGCGCAGCGCGCATTTGGTGCATAACATGACGCCGTTAAATGAACAGTTTAATCTCACCGTCGAGCGCTGGGCGCAGAGTATTCGTGACTTTACCTCGGCCGCAGGCGATCCGTTGACGCTGGCGACCGGCCAGCTCTATCAGGAAATGATTGTGCAGGCGCGTATCCTGGCCTATGTCGATGTCTTTGTCGGGCTGGGTATCGTTGCCTTTATTCTGATTCCTTTATGTTTTCTGCTTTCGCCGGTTAAAAGCGAAGGCAGTGCAGGAGCACACTGACATGAACGTTACCAAAGGGATAACCGCTTCGCGCCCGGCGCTGCTGGCGGTGGCTCTGCTGTTGGCGGGCTGCGCGGTCGGGCCTGATTACCAGCCGCCGAAGCCGCAAACGCCCGGCAGCTGGCGCGATCTCGCTTCGCAGGCGGCGTCAAAGCCGCAGACCAGCGCCACGCAGCCCAGCTGGTGGCGCAGCTTTAACGATCCGCAGCTCAATAGCCTGATCGAACGCGCTATTGCCGGTAACCTGACGCTACAGCAGGCGGTATTGCGTATCGCCGGTGCGCGTGAGCAGCTCTCGCAGGCGCGTGGCGGGCTGTTCCCGTCGCTTAATGGTAACGTCTCTGCCCGACGTCAACAGCTGGGCGCGGAAGGGCTGCTGGAATCAGGCGGAGCCTACGATCGACTGGATCAGGAAGCCCCGGAGCTGCGTTCGTCGCTGGATAGCCTGACGCAGCCGATCAACCTCTACCAGGGCAGTTTCGACGCCGCCTGGGAGCTGGATTTGTGGGGGAAAGTACGTCGCCAGACGGAAGCCGCCAACGCGCAGCAGCAGGCGTCGATCGAGAGCCGTAACGATGCGCTGGTTTCGCTGGAAGCGGAGGTGGCGCGCGCCTATCTGCAACTGCGCGGCGCGCAGTCGGTAACGCGCACGCTGCAAACGCAGATCGAGGTGGCGCAGCAGACGCTGGAACTGACGCAAAGCCAGCAGCGTAACGGCCTGGCGCCGCAGCTGGATGTGGAAAACGCCCGTGCGCAGTTAAGCTCGCTGCGCGCGCAGCTGCCGCAGTATCAGGCGCAGGCGCGTCAGGCGATGAACGGGCTGGCGGTACTGATGGGCAAAACACCCGGCGCGCTGGATAGCGAGCTGATGAACCAAAAAGCGTTGCCCGCGCTGCCTTCCGCCGTCCCGGTGGGCATCCCGTCAACGCTGGCGCGTCGTCGCCCCGATATCCGCCAGGCGGAGGCGAACCTGCATGCCGCGACCGCCAATATCGGCGTATCGGTCGCGCAGCTGTTTCCCAGCCTCTCATTAACGGGCCAGCTGGGCGTACGCAACACCGACGTCAGCTATCTGGATAACTGGAGCAGCCATTTCTACAGCTACGGCCCCGCGCTCTCGATCCCCATTTTTCAGGGCGGCAGGCTGGTATCCAGCGTGAAGCTTTCGCGCGCTGAACAGGCCAGCTCGGCGTTAAACTATCGACAAACGGTATTAACCGCGCTGCAGGATGTGGAAAATGCGCTGGTGAGTTACCGCACCGATCAGGAGCAGGTAACCCAGCTGGATGAAACCGTCAGCGCTTTGCAAAGCAGCTTTGATTTAGCCAGCGACAGCTATAAAAAAGGCCTTTCCACCTTCCTGGAGGTGCTGGATGCGCAGCGCCAGCTGGCGCAGGCCAAACAGCAGGCGGAGCAGGCGCGCGTGCAAAGCAGCCTTGATCTGGTTGCGCTGTATAAAGCGCTTGGCGGCGGCTGGGAAAATTATCAAAACGTCACGCTGCCGCAGTTTACGGTGTTTGGCCCGGCAACCTCCGCCGGTTAGCGTCGCCAGGGCGCAAACAACGCCCGCAGAAAACGCTGCATCCCTGGCTCTCTTCAGGCCGTCGGCTCTCAACCGACGGCTTTTTTATGATCTTATTGCCGCCCGGTAAGCCATTCTGTTTTTGCGGTCTTTTTGAAATTAACATTTCCTTTTATTCATAAAATGAAACTCAGCACGCTGATGACTATTAAGCGCGTGCCGGCCTGTTTAACAACCCTGAAAACAGAATAGTGTGATAATGGTCAGGCTTTAAGCAGAATATTATGACCATCAACACAAAATTGATATTTCACTATTATTGAAAATGAAAAAAATAATCTATGTTGTGCAGTGAACGGTTTGTGCGCTGGCAGCAGCGTACAGCTCCGATTTTCATTTCAACCAGGTTGCTGGAGTCATCATGACAAAAGAACAATACCTTACGCTGAGCAAAGCCTCCGGGCCAAACAGCAGTACACCCGCTGAACCCTTCGTTAAAGTGATCGCGCTGGTCGCCACGCTGGGCGGATTGCTGTTTGGCTACGATACCGGCGTGATTTCCGGCGCGTTGCTGTTTATGGGCGACGAACTGCATCTCACTCCCTTTACCACCGGTTTGGTGACCAGCTCGCTGCTGTTCGGCGCCGCCTTTGGTGCGCTGCTTGCCGGTCACTTCGCCTCCGCCGCCGGACGGCGAAAAATTATTATGGTGCTGGCGGTGATTTTTGCCGTTGGTGCGTTGGGCACGTCGCTGGCGCCTGACGTGCACTGGATGGTGTTTTTCCGCCTGGTGCTGGGCGTGGCGGTGGGCGGCGCGGCAGCAACGGTGCCGGTCTATATCGCGGAAATCGCCCCGGCGAACAAGCGCGGGCAGTTGGTGACCCTGCAAGAGTTAATGATCGTCTCCGGTCAGATGCTGGCCTATATCTCTAACGCCTCGTTTAATGCGATCTGGAGCGGGGCAGATACCTGGCGCTGGATGCTGGTGGTGGCGACCGTACCGGCGGTGCTGCTGTGGTTCGGCATGATGTTTATGCCCGATACGCCGCGTTGGTATGCCATGAAAGGCCGTCTGGCGGAGGCGCGCCGCGTGCTGGAACGCACCCGCGCCAAAGATGATGTTGAGTGGGAACTCACAGAAATTGAAGAGACGCTGCAAGAGCAGGAAAACCAGGGGAAACCACGGCTTGCCGAGCTGAAAAAACCCTGGCTGTTTAAGCTGTTTTTGATCGGCATCGGCGTGGCGGTGATTCAGCAGTTGACCGGCGTCAATACCATTATGTATTACGCGCCGACAGTATTAACCAGCGTCGGGATGAGCAACAGCGCCGCGCTGTTCGCCACCATCGCCAACGGCGTTATTTCGGTGCTGATGACCTTTTTCGGCATCTGGCTGCTGGGCAAAATCGGCCGCCGTACCATGACGATGATCGGGCAGTTTGGCTGTACCGCCTGTTTATTCTTTATCGGCGCAATAAGCTGGCTGATGCCTGAAACGATAAACGGTCAGCCTGATATGCTGCGCAGTTATATGGTGCTGCTGGGTATGTTGATGTTTCTCTGTTTCCAGCAGGGCGCGCTGTCGCCGGTGACCTGGCTGCTGCTGTCGGAAATTTTCCCGACGCGCCTGCGCGGTATTTTTATGGGCGGCGCGGTGTTCGCCATGTGGATCGCCAACTTCCTTATCTCGCTGATGTTCCCGATGATGCTGGCCTCGGTTGGCCTGGCGGGCGCTTTCTTTATCTTTGGCGCTATCGGCATCGGCGGCGCGTTCTTTGTGTTTAAATGCGTGCCGGAAACGCGCAACCGTAGCCTGGAGCAGATTGAACACTATCTGCGCGACTGGCTCTCGCCCGATCGGGACACGCCGCCACGCCCTGCGGCGCTGAAGCAGAAAGCGGAACAGCACGGCAGCTAACAGGATTACGTCAGGCTGGCGGTATTCGCCAGCCTTTTTTTATGGCACAATGCCCGCCAAATTTCGTTATCCCCTAAAATAATTCAATTCGCAGCAAGACCACAGACGCGCGCCTCGCAGGTTCCGGCCACGGTAAGCGCCCAGCGTTAATGTCTCTGTTAATTGAACTATAACGGGAACATTCCCCGCATAAGTAAGGCAATCCCTGTGCTAGTTTCCAGCAACGTTACCATGCAGTTTGGCAGCAAACCGCTGTTTGAAAATATCTCCGTTAAGTTTGGCGGCGGCAACCGTTACGGTCTGATCGGCGCGAACGGTAGCGGTAAATCAACCTTTATGAAGATTCTGGGCGGCGATCTGATGCCGACCGCCGGCAACGTCTCCTGTGATCCCAATGAGCGCATCGGTAAGCTGCGCCAGGACCAGTTCGCATTTGAAAAATTCAGCGTGCTGGATACCGTCATCATGGGACATGATGAGCTGTGGCAGGTGAAGCAGGAGCGCGATCGCATCTATGCGCTGCCGGAAATGAGCGAAGAGGATGGCTATAAGGTCGCCGATCTGGAAGTGCTGTATGGCGAAATGGATGGTTATACCGCCGAAGCGCGCGCCGGTGAACTGCTGCTGGGCGTGGGTATTCCGCTGGAGCAGCACTACGGCCTGATGAGCGAAGTCGCGCCGGGCTGGAAGCTGCGTGTGCTGCTGGCCCAGGCGCTGTTCGCTAACCCGGATATCCTGCTGCTGGATGAGCCAACCAACAACCTGGACATCGATACCATTCGCTGGCTGGAGCAGGTGCTGAACGACCGCAACAGCACCATGATCATCATTTCGCATGACCGTCACTTCCTGAACATGGTCTGCACCCATATGGCGGATCTCGATTACGGCGAGCTGCGTATCTATCCGGGCAACTACGACGAATATATGACCGCCGCTACCCAGGCGCGTGAGCGTCTGCTTTCCGATAACGCCAAGAAAAAAGCGCAGATTGCCGAGCTGCAATCCTTTGTTAGCCGCTTTAGCGCCAACGCCTCGAAATCGCGTCAGGCGACCTCGCGCGCCAAACAGATTGATAAAATCAAGCTGGATGAGGTCAAAGCCTCCAGCCGTCAGAATCCGTTTATTCGCTTCGAGCAGGACAAAAAACTGTTCCGTAACGCGCTGGAAGTGGAAGCGCTGACCAAAGGCTTTGATAATGGCCCGCTGTTCCGCGATATGAACCTGTTGCTGGAAGTGGGTGAAAAGCTGGCGGTGCTGGGCACCAACGGCGTGGGTAAAACCACGCTGATGAAAACGCTGGTGGGTGATTTGCAGCCTGACAGCGGCACGGTGAAGTGGTCAGAAAACGTGCGTATCGGCTACTACTCCCAGGATCATGCCGAAGAGTTCGATAACGATCTGAACGTCTTCGACTGGATGAGCCAGTGGAAACAGGAAGGCGATGATGAGCAGGCGGTACGCAGCGTGCTGGGCCGTTTGCTGTTCGGTCAGGATGAGATCAAAAAGCCAGCGAAAGTGTTATCGGGTGGCGAAAAGGGCCGCATGCTGTTTGGCAAGCTGATGATGGAACGCCCCAATATCCTGATTATGGATGAGCCGACCAACCACCTGGATATGGAATCGATTGAGGCGCTGAACATGGCGCTGGAGATGTATCCGGGCACGCTGATCTTTGTTTCTCACGACCGTGAGTTCGTTAGCTCGCTGGCGACGCGCGTGCTGGAAATCACGCCGGAGAAGGTCATCGACTTCAGCGGCAGCTATGAAGATTACCTGCGCAGCAAAGGCGTGCAGTAATCAGGCCGCAGCGCTTACGACGTTGTGCCACTCAGGGCCGCCGCAATGGCGGCCCTGTTGTTACTCAGTAGCAGGCGCCTGGTCACTCAACCAGACCTGGTTTTTACCCTGATGCTTCGCCTGATAGAGCGCGGCATCCGCTTTATCGATAAATGCTGTTGGCGCCGTGCCCGCCGTCACCCGCGGCTGCCAGTGCATACCCACGCTGATGGTAACCACTTTTTCCGCCACGCTGCTGGTTTCATGCGGCATTCTGAGCGCCGCGACCGCCTGCACCGCCTGCCGGGCGATAAGCTGTGCTTCCGGCTGCGTTTTATCCGCCAGTACCACCATAAACTCCTCGCCGCCGTAACGGGCAATCAGATCCTCATGACGCAGCGGCAGCCGTTTTAAACATTCCGCGACATTACGCAGGCACTCGTCGCCCGCCAGATGACCATAGGTATCGTTATAGGGCTTAAACGAATCGACATCGATCAGCAGAATGGTTAACGGCGTACGCAGCTTAATCGCCCGTTCCATCGCCCTTGGCATAAACCAGTCCAGCTGACGCCGGTTAGCCAGCCCGGTTAGCCCATCCATCAGCGCCAACCCCTGAAGCGTACGATTCATATGGGTGAGCTGATCGTGTACCCGCGTCAGCTCCAGCTGATTACGCAGGTTAAGGCGGATATGGTGCAGCACGATAAAGCCCAGCAAAAACAGCAGCGCCAGCAGCACCAGATTGAGTAGCACAAAACCGATCGAATCGGCGAACCACGCCTGCCGCACTTCCTGTAAGTCGTAGCCCGCGGTCACCACCAGCGGATAGCTTCGCAGACTGGCGTAGCCGAAAATACGCGGTCGCCCATCAACGGCGGCGCGATAGATGGCGGCGCCGCTGGCGGAGGTGGTCAACAGTTGGGTAAATAACGGGCTGAGCGAGATACTGCGGTTAATCAGTGATTCGCTGTAAGGCCGGATATAAACCAGTTTTGCGTCTGCCTTCATCAGCGCCATCAGATCGCGATCGCCCAGGTTGTAGTAATCATAAACCTGGCGGAAATAGTCGAGACGAATGGAGGCCATTACCACGCCAAGAAAGCTGCCGTCCGGGCGGCTCAGGCGTTGCGATACCGGAATCACCATATTGCCGCTAACGCGACTGCGGATGACGTCGCCGATATGCAACTGGTTATCTTCTGAGCGCTGATGGAAGCGGAAATATTCCCGATCGGCGACGCTGGTGGCGATTAAGGGCGCGCTGGATGAAGAGATGGCGGGATAGCCGGAAGCGTGATAAATCACCATGCTGTCCAGCGGCGAGAGGGCGGCCTTTCGCGCCATCAGCAGCTGATGCAGATTATCGGCCTGCTGCTCAATACCGTTCTGGTTAATGCGGTCGCGCACATCCTGCAGCGTCAGGTCGATTTGCAAAAAAGTATCTTCTGCCTGACGTGAAAGCGACACCGACAGGTTGCGCGCATTTTCTTCGGTCAGATGCAGCGTTCGCTGCCAGCTGCTCCACAGGCTCCAGCCATTGATTGCAATCACCGCGCTGCTGATGACGCACAGAAACACCAGCATCATCTGACGCAGCATCGGTTTTGCAGCGCGGCTCTCGCTCTCTGCTTTATTCAACGCCTGCGCCTGAGGCGCTTTTCCATTTTCCATGTTTCAACTATAGCCAGGGAAAGGGAAGTTGCTGAATAATCAGCTGTTAAGCGCATGGGTGGCCGCATACTTCACAGCCGGGATCTTTTGCCACTTTCATTTCACGAAACTGCAGCGTCATCGCGTCATACATCAGCAGTTTACCGCTCACCGCTGCGCCGTAGTGCGTCAGCAGGCGAATCGCTTCCATCGCCTGTAGCGTACCGATCACCCCAACCAGCGGTGCCATCACGCCCGCCTCGACGCAGCTTAGCGTCTCGCTGCCAAACAGGCGGCTGATACAGCGATAGCAGGGCATCTGTTCATCCTGCCAGCTGAAGACACTGATTTGACCTTCCATGCGAATGGCCGCTCCCGAGACCAGCGGAATACGCCGCTGATAACAGAGGCGGTTCAGCTGTTCGCGCGTGGCGACATTATCGCTACAGTCCAGCACCACCTGATGCTCGGCGATCAGCGCATCCAGCGCGGCGTCATCCAGTTGCGCGTTAACGGCGCGCAGCTGGATCAGCGGATTAATCTGCGCCAGCCGCCGCCGGGCCGATTCTACCTTCGGCTCACCAATTTCCGCATCGCTGTGCAGCACCTGACGCTGTAAGTTAGAGAGGGAAACGGTATCGAAATCCAGCAGCGTGAGCGTGCCGACGCCAGCCGAAGCCAGATAAGGGCTGGCGGCGCAGCCCAGCCCGCCGAGCCCCACCACCAGCGCGCTGGCGGCCTTCAGCTGCTCCTGACCATCAAAGTCGAAGCCGCGCAGCACAATTTGTCGGTTATAACGCAGGGTTTCGTTGTCGGTCAGCTCTGGCAGCATCTTAGCCTCCCAGCAAAGTATTGAACGGCTCGATCTCTACCCATTCGCCCGGCTCCACGTGGCCGCGTTCGCGCTCCAGCACGATAAAGCAGTTGGCCTGGCTGAACGAGCTAAACACATGCGAACCCTGGTGACCGGTGCTGACCACCTGTAGCTCGCCATCGGCGCCACGGCTGACCACGCCGCGCTGAAAATCAAGGCGCCCTGGCGTCTTCTTCAGGCGCGTCGCGGCGCGTGCGCGTTGGCGCGGCGGCAGGGCGGCATGCTGCTGACCGCTCAGCTTCGCCAGCAGCGGCTGCACCAGTTGATAAAAGGTCACAGCGGCGGAAACCGGATTGCCCGGCAGGCCGCAGAACCAGCTGTTGCTCAGGCGACCAAAGGCAAACGGTTTGCCCGGCTTGATCGCCAGTTTCCAGAAGGTGATGGCACCCAGCTCGTCCAGCATCGCTTTGGTGTAATCCGCTTCACCCACCGAGACACCGCCGCTGCTGATCACCACATCCGCCTCACGGTCGGCCTGCACAAAGGCAGCCCGCAGCGCCTGCGGGTCATCACGGATGATGCCGAGATCGATCACCTCGCAGCCCAGCTGGTCCAGCATCAGGCGTACGGTAAAGCGGTTGGTATCATAAATCTGGCCCGCCGCCAGCGGCTGACCGACCGGCTGTAGCTCATCGCCGGTAGAGAAAACGGCAACCCGCAGCCGACGTACCACCTCGACATCGCCAATGCCCAGCGAGGCGATCAGCGGCAGCTCTGCCGCACCGAGGCGCACGCCTGCCGCCAGTACGTTGTCGCCCTGACGGATATCTTCTCCGGCGCGGCGAATGTTTTGTCCGGCTTTTATTTCAGCAGTAAAGCGAATGCCACTGTTTTCCTCGACACTTTGCTCCTGCATGACTACCGCTTCCGCGCCTTCCGGCACCGGCGCGCCGGTCATAATGCGGATACAGCTGCCCGCAGGCCATTCGCCGCTAAAGGGCGCACCGGCAAAGGCTTTGCCCGCGACGGGCAGCGCCTCGCCGTGCGCGATATCGGCCATGCGCACCGCATAACCATCCATCGCCGAATTATCAAACGGCGGCACGTCAAGCGGCGAGATCACCGGCGCGGCGGTAATCCGTCCGGCAGCCGCGTAGATTGACAGGGTTTCGCGCTCGCTCAGCGCAGAGAGTTGATCCAGCATTTTTTGCCGGGCTTCTTCAAGGGAGATGAGTCCCGCAGTAAAACTTTCCATTTGGCCTCCGGCCAGCTACCACAGATGACGCCTATTATGGCGCGAAATCAGGTAACGATCATCCTACGCGCGCACCTGCGGTTAAGGCGACGTTTTTGGTTATGAGATATAACGCTTTGTTATTAAGCCTTAACGGGCTTTACGCTTTACATCGTCTCTGCCGCTACCTATAGTCAAAAATCGCCATAAAATCATAACATCACATCTATTCAGCCGTTTCCGGCGGATTCAGAGCACAGGGTAAATCATGATGGGCAGAGCAGCCATTGCCATTCACGGCGGCGCAGGCGCGATTGCACGTTCGGCGCTGAGCACGGAACAGCAGCAACATTACCTGCAGGCGCTACGCGACATTGTTGCCTGCGGACAGGCGATACTTGCCGCGGGCGGCAGCGCGTTAGATGCGGTTACCGAAGCGGTGCGCCTGCTGGAAGAGTGCCCGCTGTTCAACGCCGGGAAGGGCAGCGTTTTTACCCAACAGGGCACGCACGAGCTGGATGCCTGCATCATGGATGGACGCAGCCAGGATGCCGGTGCGGTGGCGGGCGTGGCGCATATTCGCAACCCGATTCTGGCGGCGCGCGCGGTGATGGAGCATAGCCCGCACGTGCTGCTGTGCGGCAGCGGCGCGGAGCAGTTTGCTGAAGAGCAGGGCCTGACGCCGGTGGCGGCGGATTTCTTCTCCACGGATGCGCGCTGGCAACAGCTGGCGCGCGCGCGGGCCAGCCAGCAGACACTGCTGGACCATGATGGCGCGGCGCAGGAAGGCGCTCCGCTGGATGCCGACCGCAAGCTGGGTACGGTTGGCGCGGTGGCCTGCGACCTTGCGGGCAATCTCGCTGCCGCCACCTCCACCGGCGGCATGACCAATAAACGGGTCGGACGCATTGGCGATTCGCCGTTACCGGGCGCGGGCTGCTTCAGCAACCGGCGCGTGGCAGTCTCCTGCACCGGCACCGGTGAAATTTTTATGCGTACGCTGGCGGCCGGTGACGTTGCCGCGCTGATGGCGTATGGCGGGCTTAGCCTGCAACAGGCCAGCGATCGCGTTATTTTCGAGAAGATCCCGGCGCTGGGCGGCAGCGGCGGCCTGATCGCTATCGATGCCGAAGGCAACATCGTGCTGCCGTTCAATACCGAAGGCATGTATCGCGGCTACGGTTATCTGGATGAACCGCCGGTAGCAGAGATCTACCGGCAAGCTTAAGGAGCCAGCATGCAACAGCCTTCTTCTCCGCCCATCGACGACGCGTGCGTGCTGGCGGTACGTAACCTCAGCGTGAGTTTTCACCAGCAGGATCAGGTGACCCAGGCGGTACGTCAGCTATCGCTGGAGGTGCGGCGCGGTGAAACCCTGGCGCTGGTGGGCGAATCGGGTTCAGGCAAATCGGTGACCTCGCTGGCGCTGATGCGCCTGATTGAGCAGAGCGGCGGCCAGCTGGATAGCGGCGAGCTATGGCTGCGGCGGCGCGATAATTCGCTGGTGGATCTGGCGCAGCTGCGTCAGTCACAGATGCGTACCATTCGCGGCGCAGATATGGCGATGATTTTTCAGGAGCCGATGACCTCGCTGAATCCGGTGTTTCCGGTGGGCGAGCAGATCGCTGAATCGGTGCGGCTGCATCAGGGCAAAAGCCATCAGCAGGCGCTGGCGGAGGCGCGGCGCATGCTCGATCTGGTGCGTATTCCCGAAGCGCAAAACGTAATGACGCGCTATCCCCATCAGCTCTCCGGCGGTATGCGGCAGCGCGTGATGATCGCCATGGCGCTCTCCTGCCGCCCGGCGCTGCTGATTGCCGACGAACCCACCACCGCGCTGGATGTCACTATTCAGGCGCAGATTTTGCAGCTGATCCGCGTGCTGCAGAAAGAGATGGCGATGGGGGTGATTTTTATTACCCACGATATGGGCGTAGTGGCGGAGATGGCCGATCGGGTGCAGGTGATGTACCACGGCGAAGTGGTGGAGAACAAGGATACCGCCACGCTGTTCAGCGCGCCGCAGCAGCCTTACACCCGCGCGCTGCTGGCGGCGGTGCCGCGCCTGGGCGCGATGCACGGCCAGCCTGCGCCGCGTAAGTTCCCGCTGCCGGGCGAGCAGGAGAGCAGCGAAACGCTAACGGATACGGTAAAACGCCAGCAGGCGCCGATTCTGGAAGTACGTGATTTAGTGACGCGCTTTGATATTCGCGCCGGTCTGCTGAACCGCGTGAAGTGGCGGGTACACGCGGTAGAGAAGGTGAGCTTCGATCTGCATGCCGGTGAAACGCTGGCGCTGGTCGGCGAGTCGGGCTGCGGCAAATCCACCACTGGCCGCTCGCTGCTGCGGCTGGTAGAGAGCCAGGGCGGCAGCATTACCTTTAACGGCCAGCGTATCGATCGGCTGAAGGCGCATCAGCTGGCGCACCTGCGGCGGGATATTCAGTTTATCTTTCAGGATCCTTACGCTTCGCTCGATCCGCGCCTGACGATTGGTTTTTCCATTATGGAGCCACTGCTGATCCACAAGGTGATGCCGCGCGCCGAAGCGGAAAAGCGCGTCGCCTGGCTGCTGGAGAAAGTGGGGCTGCTGCCGGAGCATGCCCAGCGCTATCCGCATGAGTTTTCCGGCGGCCAGCGTCAGCGCATCTGTATCGCCCGCGCGCTGGCGCTGAACCCGAAAGTGGTGATTGCCGATGAGTCGGTTTCCGCGCTGGATGTGTCGATTCAGGCGCAAATTATCAATTTGATGCTCGATTTGCAGCGCGAATTCGGCATCGCTTTCCTGTTTATCTCGCACGATATGGCGGTGGTAGAGCGCATCAGCCATCGCGTGGCGGTGATGTACCTGGGGCAGATTGTGGAGATCGGTCCGCGCCAGGCGGTATTTGAAAACCCCCAGCATCCCTATACGCGCAAGCTGATGTCAGCGGTGCCGGTTGCCGATCCGGGCCACCGCCGCCGCGAGCGGGCGCTGCTGGTAGATGAATTACCCAGCCCGCTGCGCACGCCCGGCGATGAGCCCGCCGTTGCGCCGTTGGTTCAGGTTGGCACCGATCACTACGTGGCCCGGCATACCATCAGCGGTGCCTGACGGTCCGGCTTTTGCATAACCCGTAAGGGACTAAGGAGAACAGCAATATGACTACCCTCACCACCCGCAGATGGCTGATCGCCGCCGGTCTGCTCAGCAGTTTCGCCGCTGCGCCCGGCTGGGCAGCAAAGGATGCGGTTATCGCCGTGGGCTCTAACTTCACCACGCTCGATCCCTACGATGCCAACGACACGCTGTCGCAGGCGGTCGCGAAATCTTTCTATCAGGGGCTGTTTGGCTTTGATAAGGATATGAAGCTGGTCAACGTGCTGGCGGAAAGTTATCACGCCAGTCCCGACGGCCTGACCTGGACCATCAAACTGCGCTCCGGCGTGAAATTTCAGGACGGCACCGATTTTAACGCTGATGCGGTGAAGGTGAACCTCGATCGCGCCAGCGATGAAAATAATCACCTGAAGCGCTATAACCTGTTTAAACATATCGCCACCACGGAAGTTGTCGATCCTACCACGGTGAAAATCACCCTGAAGCAGCCGTTCTCCGCCTTTATTAATATTCTGGCGCATCCGGCGGCGGCGATGATTTCGCCTACCGCGCTGAAAAAGTATGGTAAAGAGATCGGTTTCCATCCGGTCGGCACCGGGCCTTATCAGTTTGTTACCTGGAACCAGACCGATTTTGTCAAAGTGAAAAAGTGGGAAGGCTACTGGAAACAGGGCTATCCGAAACTGGACAGCATTACCTGGCGTCCGATTGTGGATAACAATACCCGCGCGGCGATGCTGCAAACCGGCGAAGCCAACTTTGCCTTCCCGATCCCTTATGAGCAGGCAAAACGGCTGGAGAAAAACAGCAAGCTCGATCTGGTCAGCACGCCGTCGATTATGCAGCGCTATATCAGCTTCAACGTTACGCAGAAGCCGTTCGATAACCCGAAAGTGCGCGAGGCGATCAACTACGCCATCAACCGCCAGGCGTTGAGCAAAGTGGCTTTTGCCGGTTACGCCACCCCCGCCACCGGTATCGTGCCGCCTTCTATTGAGTATGCGCAGAGCTATCCGGCGATCGAATATAATCCGGCAAAAGCGCGCCAGCTGCTGAAAGAGGCCGGTTTCCCTGACGGCTTCAGCACGACGCTCTGGTCTTCTCATAACCACAGCACCGCGCAGAAAGTGTTGCAGTTTACCCAGCAGCAGCTGGCACAGGTGGGCATCAAAGTGAAGGTCACGGCGATGGATGCCGGTCAGCGTGCGGCGGAAGTGGAAGGTAAAGGGCAAAAAGAGAGCGGCGTACGCATGTTCTATACCGGCTGGTCCGCCTCGACCGGCGAAGCGGACTGGGCGCTGACGCCGCTGTTCGCCACCGCCTCTTGGCCGCCAGCCATCTTTAACACCGCGTTTTACAGCAATGAGCAGGTGGATAAAGATCTGAACGATGCGCTGAAAACCACCGATGCGGCGAAAAAAGCGCAGCTGTATAAGGATGCGCAGGATCGGATCTGGAACGATCGCCCCTGGGCGCCGCTGGTGGTCGAGAAACTGGTATCGGCGCACAGCAAATCGCTGAGCGGTTTTTACATGATGCCCGATACCTCGTTTAATTTTGATGAAGCCGATCTGAAGTAATGTCCGCGTCGCCAGCCGCTGAGGCTGGCGTCTGCGGCGCAGGGAAACGCATGCTGAACTATTTCCTAAAACGTCTGCTGGGGTTAATTCCCACGCTGCTGATTGTGGCGGTGCTGGTGTTTCTGTTTGTCCATTTACTGCCGGGCGATCCGGCGCGGCTGGTGGCCGGGCCGGAAGCGGATGCCAGCGTTGTGGCGCTGGTGCGCGAGGACTTAGGACTCGATAAGCCGCTGCCGCAGCAGTTTTTGCATTTTATCACCAACGCCCTGCGCGGCGATTTTGGCACCTCAATGGTCTCGAAACGGCCGGTTGCGCAGGAGATCGCCTCGCGCTTTCTGCCTACGCTGTGGCTGACGCTCTCCAGCATGGTCTGGTCGGTGATTTTTGGTATGGCGATCGGCATCGTTTCCGCCGTGTGGCGTAACCGCTGGCCGGATCGCATTGGCATGACGCTGGCGGTATCGGGTATCTCTTTTCCCGCCTTTGCGCTCGGTATGCTGCTGATGCAGGTTTTTTCCGTGGAGCTGGGCTGGCTGCCCACCGTGGGTGCCGCGAGCTGGCAGCACTATATTTTGCCGTCGATCACGCTGGGCGCGGCGGTGGCGGCGATTATGGCGCGCTTTACCCGCGCCTCGTTTATTGAGGTGATGCAGGAAGATTATATGCGCACCGCACGCGCCAAAGGGGTGCGCGAATCGTTGGTGGTCATCAAGCACGGTTTGCGCAACGCCATGATCCCGGTGGTGACCATGATGGGCCTGCAGTTTGGCTTTCTGCTGGGCGGCTCGATTGTGGTGGAAGTGGTGTTTAACTGGCCAGGCCTGGGACGCCTGCTGGTGGATTCGGTGGAGATGCGCGACTACCCGGTGATACAGGCGGAAGTGCTGCTGTTTTCGCTGGAGTTTATCCTGATCAATCTGGTTGTGGATATGTTGTATGCCGCCATTAACCCGGCGATACGTTACAAATAAGGAGCGGCAATGAAAAACTGGCGACGCGAGGCCGCGTTGAAAGCAATGCCTCTGCAACAGCGCGATCGGGTGCGCACGCCGTGGCGAGAATTCTGGCGTCGCTTTCGCCGTCAGCATGTAGCGCTGGCGGCCGGCGTTTTTGTGCTGCTGCTGATTGTGCTGGCGGCGTTTGCGCCGTGGCTGGCGCCCTTCGATGCGGAAAATTACTTCGACTATGACCGGCTGACGGAAGGCCCTTCCGCCATGCACTGGTTTGGCGTCGACTCCCTTGGTCGCGATATCTTTAGTCGGGTGCTGGTCGGCACGCGCATTTCGCTGCTGGCGGGTTTTGTTTCCGTGGCCATCGGCGGGGCGATCGGCACCGTGCTTGGCCTGCTGGCCGGTTACTACGAGGGCTGGTGGGATCGCATTATTATGCGCATCTGCGATGTGCTGTTTGCCTTTCCAGGCATCCTGCTGGCGATTGCGGTGGTGGCGATCATGGGCAGCGGCATGTCCAACGTTATCGTGGCGGTGGCGATTTTTAGCGTGCCCGCCTTTGCCCGCCTGGTGCGCGGCAATACGCTGGTGCTGAAGCATCAAACCTTTATTGAGTCGGCGCGCAGCATCGGCGCATCGGACTGGACCCTGATGGTGCGCCATATTCTGCCCGGCACGGTCTCGTCGATTGTGGTCTATTTCACCATGCGCATCGGCACCTCGATTATCACCGCCGCCAGCCTGTCGTTTCTGGGGTTAGGCGCGCAGCCGCCGACGCCGGAGTGGGGCGCGATGCTCAATGAGGCGCGAGCGGATATGGTGATGGCGCCGCACGTGGCGATTTTCCCCAGCCTGGCGATTTTTCTCACGGTGCTGGCCTTTAACCTGCTGGGCGACGGTCTGCGCGACGCGCTCGATCCGAAACTAAAAAGTTAACGCCGTGGGTGACGGGCAAATTTACCCGTCACGCCTTTTCGCTGTCTACACTTACCCTTCACCGAGCGAAAAGGGAGGGAAAATGAAGCCGTTAACATGGGCAATTATTGGACCGGGCGCGATTGCGCATCAGTTTGCCGCCGCGCAAGGCGCGCTGGGCCGACAAATCTACGCGGTAGGCGCCCGAAATCGCCAGAAAGGCGAGGCGTTTGCGCAACGCTACGGGATTGAACGGGTTTTTGATGATATTCCTCAGCTGCTGGCCGATCCGCAGGTAGAAGCGGTCTATATCGCTACGCCGCACGCCAGCCATTTCAGCTGGATGAAACAGGCGCTGGAGCAGGGCAAGCATCTGCTGGTGGAAAAGGCGATTACCGTCAGCAGTGACGAACTGAATGAGATTAACCGCCTGGCGGCGGAAAAGCAGCTGATCGTGGCTGAGGCGATGACGCTGTTTCATATGCCGTTGTTCCGGCAGCTGAAGCAGCTGCTCGACAGCGGCAGGCTGGGCAAATTGAAAATGATCCAGGTCTCGTTTGGCACCCTGAAAGAAGATGACCCCACCAACCGTTTCTTTAATCCAGAGCTGGCGGGCGGCGCGCTGCTGGATATCGGCACCTATGCGCTCTCGTTTGCGCGCTTTTTCCTCAGCGAACAGCCTGATCAACTTTTCACCACGGTGAGTAAATTCAGCACCGGCGTTGACGAGCAGTGCGGCATCCTGCTGCAAAATAGCCATAACGAAATGGCCACCATTTCGCTGGCATTTCGCGCCAAAATGCCGAAGCGCGGCATCGTCGCCTGCGAAAAGGGCTTTATCACCGTTGATGACTTCCCGCGGGCGCAGCAGGCGCAGCTCAGTTGGACGGACGGCAGCACGGAAACCATTAGAGCGGGCGAAACCGACCGCGCGTTGCAGTATGAGATTCTGGCGCTGGAGGAGTATGCCGCCAACGGCACTAATCCGTTGCACTATTTGACCAATGATGTTGTGGCGCTGATGACCGCTATTCGCCAGCGCTGGGGCATCCGTTTTCCCTTTGAATCCTGACATTCGCGCGGGCGGGTTCGCTTCGGGCTGCGCCGCAATCATTAAGGACACGACATGAGGCCAACCGCGTTATTGCTGCTGCCGCTGATGTTTCCCGCTATCGGCCTGGCGGCACCGCCGGGCGAGCAGATCGATAAGCAGCTACAGGCGTGCAAGCTGCACGCCAACAGCACCCTTGATAATACGCAGTGCTACAGCAGCGCGATACAGCAGTGGGACAGCGAATTAAATCAGCAATATCAACTGCTGCTTAACGAACAGCCGAAAAGCGTCAGGCAAAAAATCGTCTCCGCGCAGCGTAGCTGGCTGCGCTACCGCGATAGCTACAATGAGGCGATCGCCACGTTTTATCAGCAGCAGCAGGGCAGCATATGGCCGCTGGTGGCGGCTGAAGCCAAACTGAATGTGATTCGGGATAAAGCGATCGATTTATATAAGCTGCGCGTCAGTACTAATTTAGCGGCGGAGCAGGAGTAGGACAAAAAAAAGCCCGTCAGCAAGACGGGCCAAACACCAGGGAAACTAAATGTTAACGCCTGTTAATAGATTAGTTTGCTTTGACTTTCGGACAAGTTTTTAGCGTTTTTAAGCGCGAAAGCGTGAAAATAATCACAGATTCAGCTTGTAGACGACGTGATCTGTCGGAGGATATGGCCAATTCGCAACGACGCAAAAAACGGTGTCCCTGCGGCTCGGCCCATGCCCTCCCTGGCGTGGGACGCCTTGCTCATTGGTCCATCTCCTCCGCCTTTGAGACATATCAGCCGTCTGAATTTATTTTCTGTTTCCTGAAGGAGTGTGTGATGTCTCGTCCATTAATTTCTCTGGTACTGAGCGGGGCGCTGCTGTTTTCCGCCTCATCGCAGGCGCTACAGGTAACGGTGCAGCAGCTACAGGATAAGCTCGATCACCCCTGGTCACTGGCTTTCTTACCGGATAATAAAACTATTCTGCTGACCGAGCGCTCAGGCGCGTTGCGCCTGTGGCAGCCGGATAAAGGGTTGTCGCCGCCGGTCGAAGGCGTGCCGAAGGTATGGGATCAGCGTCAGGGCGGCCTGCTGGATGTGGCGCTGGCGCCTGATTTTACCCAAAGCCGCCGCGTCTGGCTCAGCTATACCGAAGCGGATAGCAGCGGCCGTGCTGGCGCGGTGGTGGGCTACGGCAGGCTAAGCGAGGATGGCGGTCGGCTGGCGGATTTTAAGGTGGTGCTGCGTCAGCAGCCGAAGCTCTCCGGCGGCGCAAACCTGGGCACCCGCCTGGCCTTCGATCGCCAGGGCTATTTGTGGATCGCCTTTGGCGATAACTTTCACAGCGCCAGCGCGCAGGATCTCAATAAGCTGACGGGCAAGCTGCTGCGTCTGAAAGAGGATGGCACGGTACCTGACGATAACCCTTTTGTTAAACGACAAAATGCGCGCCCAGAGATCTGGGCTTACGGCCTGCGTAATCCGCAGGGGCTGGCGCTGAATCCCTGGACGCAGGAGATGTGGGAAAGCGAGCATGGCCCGCGCGGCGGCGATGAGGTGAATATTCCACGCAAAGGAAAAAATTATGGCTGGCCGCTGGCGACCTGGGGCGTTGACTATAGCGGCGACAAGGTGCCGGAAGCGCAGGGCGGCGAAGCGCCGGGCACCGAGCAGCCGGTGTACTGGTGGAAAAATTCCCCGGCCATTAGCGGCATGGCTTTTTATAACAGCGCACGTTTTCAGCCGTGGAAAAATTCACTGTTTATCGGCGCGCTGAAAGAGAAGAATTTAATTCGCTTGAGCCTGAACGGCGATAAGGTGATTGAAGAAGAACGTCTGTTGCAGGATCGCGGCGAGCGTATTCGTGATGTGCGTCAGGGGCCGGACGGTTATCTCTATGTGCTGACCGACGAGCGTAACGGCAAGCTGCTGAAGGTGGGGTTGCAGCCTTAAGCCACAAAGGCCGCCTGGTCCGACACCGCGGGCCAGGCACGCCGGTTATCTTACCCAGCGGCAAACTTTCCAGGTGAGCCGGTTATCTTACCCAGCGGGAAACTTCCCAGCCACGTTGTCGCGCTTCCTGCAACAGCTGTGCGTCAGGGTTGATGGCGCAGGCGTGATCCGCCTGTTCGAGCAGCGAAAGATCGCTGATGGAATCGCTGTAGGCCCAGGTGTGATGAAAACGCGCTTCCTGCCGCAGCGCTTGCCAGTCAGCCGGGTGCGACGCGTTGCCGGTTTGTCCGTTGAGCGAGCAGCAGGGCTGGCCGCTGTAGCGGTCGTCAATAATTTCTACGCCGATCGCCAGCGCGCCATGCAGGCCAAGACGCTGAGCAATGGGCGTTAGCAGGTGCTCGCCACCGGCGGAAATCAGCATAATGGTGTCGCCGCGCTGCTGATGCCAGGCAAGGCGTTCGCGGGCGGCAGGATAGACGCGCGGCACAATATCACGCTGAATAAAACGACGAACCCAGCCGCTGACCGTCAGGGTTGCCATCCCGGTGAGCGGCGCCAGCGTGCGGTTCATATAGGTTTCCAGCGGGATCTCCCCCTGGCGATACTGCGCCATTAACGCCTGTTCTTCGCCGATTAATGTCTCCGGCGCGTAGCCCTGCGATACCAGCCAGCACATCCACAGGCTGTTGCTGTTTGCACAAATCAGCGTTTCATCAAGATCGAAAAGCGCTAAATCCATGGTGATTCTCCTCGGAGCGGGTTTATTCAGATTAGCGGAGTTTTGTGATCGTCTTAATTGATTTACGCAAAATCAGAATCAGCCGTAGTCGCTATGATTTGCGTTAAGGCGCGGGCTAAGGTTTATCTAATAAACTCTAAGAAACTTTACGATGCAGCCGTTTTAATCAGTCTCCTGACAGGTTAGCGTAGGACGCTGCGTTTCTTATCTTTATGAAACTTATGATATTTCCACAGGTTATCCGATTTAATCATGAAAAAAATGCGCTTTTACGCCGGCGTTGGTTCGCTGGCGATATGTGGCACGCTGTTGCTGCTTCCTGTTGTTGTTAATGCCGAACAGGCGCCTGCTGCGCCGCAGATTGATGCCAAAGCCTGGGTGCTGATGGATTACGCCAGCGGTGATGTGCTGGCTGAAGCCAACGCTGACCAGCGGCTCGATCCCGCCAGCCTGACGAAAATCATGTCCAGCTATGTGATTGGCCAGGCGTTAAAGAGCGGCAAAATTACCCGCGATGATATGGTGACCGTTGGGCGTGATGCCTGGGCGACCGGCAACCCGATTCTTAAAGGCTCTTCGCTGATGTTTATCAAGCCCGGCGACCGTATTCCGGTGTCGGAGCTGAATAAAGGTATTGTGATTCAGTCAGGTAATGATGCCAGTATTGCACTGGCCGATTACGTGGCTGGCAGTCAGGATGCCTTTGTCGGGCTGATGAATAATTACGCCCATGCGCTGGCGCTGAAAAATACCCATTTTAAGACGGTGCACGGCCTGGATGCGCAGGGGCAGTACAGTACCGCGCGCGATATGGCGCTGTTGGGGCAGGCGCTGATTCGTGATGTGCCGGATGAGTACGCGCTAAATAAAGAGAAGTCGTTTACGTTTAATAATATTACCCAGCGCAACCGTAACCGTCTGCTGTGGAGCAGTAATCTGCATGTTGATGGTATTAAGACCGGTCATACCGCGGGCGCGGGCCATAATTTGGTCGCTTCGGCAACGGAAGGCGATATGCGTTTGATTTCGGTGGTGATGGGCGCCGAGACCGATAGTATTCGTTTCCGTGAGAGCGAGAAGCTGCTGACATGGGGTTTCCGGTTTTTTGAGACGGTGACGCCGATTAAGGCTGATGCGCCTTTTACCCGTCAGCGCGTTTGGTTTGGCGATCGCGATGAGGTGGCGCTTGGCGTGGCGAAGGATGTTTCGCTGACGATTCCGAAAGGGCAGATGAAAAATCTGAAGGCGAGTTTTACGCTGAGTACGCCGCAGCTTGAAGCGCCGCTGAAGAAGGATCAGGCGGTGGGAACGATTGATTTCCAGCTGGATGGCAAGACAATTGCGCAACGGCCGCTGGTAGTGTTGGAGCCGGTGGAAGAGGGCAGTTTTTTCAGTCGGATTTTCGATTTTGTGATGATGAAGCTGAACGGCTGGTTCGGTCAGTGGTTTTCGTAAGGGTCTGCGCGGGAATTGCGGGCGGGTTGATGTTTGCATGTTGTACGGTGTTCGCGCAGGCAGTGCGGGCCAGTTAATGTTTGCATGTTGCACGGTGCTCGCACAGGAATTGCGGGCCGGTTGATGTTTGCATGTTGCACGGTGTTTGCGCAGGAATTGCGGGCCGGTTTCTGCGCGCATAGAAACCGAGTGAACGGTGCCCGCGCAGGAAGTGCAGGCCGATCGTAAAGACGCAAACAACGTCATCCCTGACAGCTCGTCCCGCGCCATCCATGGCGCGGGACGCTTTACTCTTCGGCCTGCACTTCCCACGCCTTTAGTCCTGGGGATAGCCTTAGCCCGCACTGCCTGCGCCTTGCGTGTTGGTGATGGTTGTGGCCCGCACTGCCTGCGCCTTGCGTGTTGTGTTGGTGATGGTTGTGGCCTGCACTTCCCACGCCTTTAGTCCTGGGGATAGCCTTGGCCCGCACTGCCTGCGCCTTGCGTGTTGGGGATAGCCTTGGCCCGCACTGCCTGCGCCTTACGTGTTGGGGATAGCCTTGGCCCGCACTGCCTGCGCTTTGGGTTCTGTGTGAGTTAAGGCCAGCAGTGGCTGGCCTTGTGTGCGGCGGGTTAAAACGGCAGAGAGAAAAGGATCGCGGAGATGGAGATCACGCCGATGAGTACGACAAAGATATTGCTCAGGGCACCGCTGTAGCGACGCATCGCCGGTACTTTATTGATGGCGTACATCGGCATCAGGAATAGCAGCATGGCGATAATCGGGCCGCCCAGCGTTTCAATCAGGCCAAGAATGCTTGGGTTTAAGGTCGCAACCAGCCAGGTGGTCAGCAGCATAAACAGCGCGGTAAAGCGGTTCAGCTTTTTCTCGTCCATGCTTTTGCCACGGCTGCGCAGCGATTTAATCATCATCCCGTTAAAACCTTCCCGTGCGCCAAGGTAGTGACCGAGAAACGATTTGGTGATCGCCACGATAGCCACAATCGGTGCCATCCACGCCATCATCGGCGTATCAAAGTGGTTAGCCAGGTAAGAAAGAATGGAAATGTTTTGCGCCTTGGCTTCCGCCAGATTAGCCGGTGACAGCGATAGCACGCAGCTGAAAACGAAAAACATCACCGTCAGCACCATCATCAAATGGCTGAGCGCCAGAATGCGTGAGCATTTCGCCTCCGCCTCCTCGCCATACTCCTGGCGTTTAGCCACGGCAAAAGCAGAGATGATCGGCGAATGGTTAAACGAGAAAACCATTACCGGCAGCGCCAGCCACAGCGTCATTCCCAGACCGCTGCCGCTTAACGACGCGTGCTGGAAAATCGCGGTGCTCCAGTTCGGGATCAGCCACAGCGCCAACAGCATCAGCACCGCCACAAACGGAAACACCAGCAGACTCATGGTCTTAACGATCGCCTCTTTACCAAAGCGGACAATGATCATCAGGCCAACAATCAACAGCAGCGCCAGCAGCGCGCGCGGCGGCGGCTGGATATGCAGCTGGTTAGTGAGAAAACTTTCTACCGTATTGGTGATCGCCACGCTGTAAACCAACAGAATAGGATAGATGGCGAAGAAGTAGAGCAGCGTGATGATCTTACCGGCACCGACGCCGAAATGTTCTTCCACCACCTCGGTAATATCTTCGCCCGGCTTGCTGCCGGAGAGCACAAAGCGACACAGGCCGCGATGCGCGTAGTAGGTCATGGGAAAAGCCAGCAGGGCCATGATAATCAGCGGAATTAGCCCGCCAATGCCTGCGTTGATTGGCAGAAAAAGTACGCCTGCGCCAATGGCGGTGCCGTACAGCCCTAACATCCACATGGTATCGGTTTTACGCCAGCTGCTAACGCCTGTTGCCGCCTGGCCGTTCTGGATTGCGGTTTGCTGTGAAGCCATTACCATCTCCATGAGTAACGTATGAATATCAAACCGTCAGCGCTCACTTAAAACCTACGAAATTTCCGCCGCCGGTAAACAGAATGAATATTGGAATATTCCATTTTCGCGGCACACTCTACCACCATCCGAATAAGTTAAAAGTACCCGTAACGCGCTGGCGGGTGATAACGATCACAATCCAAACAATAAATCAGGTTTGATAAGCTGGATGTTTAATTATTTATAATTTAATTCTCTAAGTTTGTTATAAATCATAGTGAATAAGGCTGTTATTTGCTTTTTTAGCTGGTTGTAAATAGTGCGGGTTTATGTTTGATTTTTAATCAACGCTAATTTTATTATGTTTTAAATCAATGGATTAATTTTTAACTGCCTGGAGTTTATACCGTTTGCGCAACCACCTTAATTAAAAAGCAGCGGGTTTGCGCAATAAAGCGCAGTCTGGAAAAAACAGGCAATAAATAACAAGGCGTAAAAAAGGCCTGATAAACAGGCCTGTGGGAAAGGGGAAATTAATTGCGCACCCAGCCTTTTCTGATCGGTAGGGAAAAGAGCTGACGATAAATTTGATGCAGTAATTTCATTAGCGGCTCGCCATACCACGGCCAGGCCATTTGCGAGAACAGGCAGCCCAGTACGCCCACCAGCAGGCCGCCCAGCATATCCATCGGCCAGTGTACGCCAAGGTAAACCCGCGACCAGGCAATTGTCGTACCGATCGCCAGCAGCATAAGGCCGGACCAGACGCGATGCCAAAAGATAAACGCCAGCGCAAAGGTAAAAATCGCCGTGCCGTGGTTGCTGGGATAGGATTCATTCGGCTCATGCGTCAGAAACTGATGGCCCAGCCCGATCGCGAAAGGGCGCGGATGCGGAAACAGCTGGCCCACGCCCCAGGAGATCGTCATCGCACAGAGCAGGGCGATACCGGTTTTTAACACCAAAGCCCGCACCCCGTTATGCGGCCCCCAAAACCAGAGCCCGACGATCAGCAGCGGCACGATAGCAATTAAATCTTTGGCGATAAAGGTTGCCAGCTCCAGTGACCAGGCCGCTGACTGCGGCGTGGCGTTGATCCAGAGAAACAGCGTCCGGTTCAACTCTTCCATCATTATTTCTTCCTCATCTTGTTCGTCAGATACGTTACGCATCCGTAAGTCAACAGCTGCGTCAGCCAAACCCACCAGCCAGCCCATAAATTATGAGAAAGGAAGTGCGCGCCGCGCATCATCTGTCCATAACCCATTACTAAGCCCAGCAATATCGCTCCGCTCCAGCACAGCCAGGCAAGGCGGCGACGCGTTGGCCAGTAAAGAAAAAACAGCGCCATTAAACTGAAGCCGCTTGAAGCGTGACCGCCAGGAAAACAGTGGCCCGGGCCGCTGTCATGCGGTTCCATGCCCAGCAACGGCCAGGCCTGGGATTGGCCGCCAAACGCGACCAGATCCCACGGACACGAGTGCGCGCTGGTCGCCTTAAGTACGCCCACCACCAACGGGCCGATACCGATCAACAGCGCCACCATGATCCAGCGCGGCTGGCGACGCGCCAGCCCGGCAACCAGTAACGTTACGCCGACGCCAATCACCCAATCCTTCAATAAACGGTGATTAATCAGATCCAGCCAGCGATTATCCTTCCAGGGAAAACGCTGGGTCAGCGGATCGAACCAGTAGCCGGTTAGCGCGTTATCCAGGTTGCCGTCACGCGCGAGCCATAAAAACAGCAGGCCAAAAAACATCAGTAAAACAGCATGGATAGCGTAAAAGCGCGTGGATAACGGGTAAATCGCGTTAATCCTAATCGGGGGGCGTGTTTCGCGTTGGTTTAACTTTGAAGACAATTGCATGACCGTTCCCATAGCGTATGACAGAGGCGCTATAGTGCAAAGCGGCGCTTAAGGAAACATTAAGAGGCGGCAGGCGGGCATAAAAAAACCCGCTAATCATTGATTAACGGGCTCCACAATTTGGGATTTCAAAGAAAAGCAGTGGCACTTATTCAGACTGCCCCTCAGGAGAGAAGTTCGCAGCCGAATTAAATATTTTTTAACCGCCCAGTGCGGGCCAGATAATCACAATCAGCGTCCCCGCCAGCGTCAGCAGAACGTTGGCGATGGCATAGGTGCCGGCATAGCCCAGCGCCGGGATATTGCTGCGCGCCGTATCGCTGATGATCTCCATGGCGGGCGCGCAGGTACGTGCGCCCATAATCGCGCCGAACAGCAGCGCACGGTTCATGCGCAACACGTAAGCGCCAAACAGATAACAGAGCACCACCGGCACCAGGCTGACTGCCAGACCGCTCAGCAGCATCAGCAGGCCGGTTTCGCCCAGCCCCTTGCCAAGGCCGCTGCCTGCGCTCAGGCCGACGCCCGCCATAAACACCATCAGGCCAAACTCTTTTACCATGGTTAACGCGCCCTGCGGGATATAGCCGAAGGTCGGATGGTTAGCACGCAGAAAGCCCAGCATAATACCGGCAAACAGCAGGCCTGCCGCGTTACCAATGCCAAAACTAAAGGCGCTGAACTGAAAGCTCACCATGCCGATCATCAGGCCGATAATAAAGAAGGCGCAAAAGGCCAGCAGATCGGTAACCTGACTGTGAATCGAGATAAAGCCGATGCGATCCGCCAGGCTTTTAACGCGCCGTGCTTCGCCGCTGACCTGCAGCACATCGCCTTTGTTCAGCATAATGCTTTCATCGATCGGCATTTCTATCTGGCTGCGAATCACGCGGTTAAGAAAGCAGCCGTGATCGGTCAGCTTTAAGTGGCTCAGGCGGCGATTCACCGCGTTGTTATTCTTGACCACGATCTCTTCGGTAACGATGCGCATATCCAGCAGATCGCGATCGAAAACCTCTTTCCCGTTACGGAAGCTGGGATCGAGACGCGCGTGCGCATCGGGATACCCCACCAGGGAAATTTCATCGCCCAGCTGTAACACCGCGTCGCCGTCCGGGCTGGCGAGAATACCGTTGCGACGAATACGCTCGATATAACAACCGGTTTGCCGGTAGATCCCCAGCTCACGCAGGTTTTTCCCATCGGCCCAGGCGACCAGCTCCGGGCCAACGCGATAGGCGCGAATCACCGGCAGGTAAACTTTGCGCTGGCTATCGGTATCCAGCCCGCGCTCGCGCGCGATTTGTTGGGCGCAGGTCGGCAGGTCCTGATGCTGCAGACGCGGCAGGTAGCGTGCGCCAAAAATCAGGCTCACCAGGCCAACCAGATAGGTCAGGGCGTAGCCCAGGCTGAGATGATCCTGCATCTGACCGAGTAAAGCCGGGTCGCTCATTGATTGCCGTAGCGTATCGCCGGCGCCGACCAGCACCGGCGTCGAGGTCATCGCCCCGGCCAGCATGCCCGCCGTCAGCCCGATATCCCAGCCGAATGCTTTACCTAACGCCAGGGCTAACAGCATGGCGCTGGAGACCATCACCAGCGCCAGCATCAGATAATTTTTACCGTCGCGGAAAAAAATAGAAAAGAAATTGGGACCCGCCTCGACGCCTACGCAAAAAATAAAAAGCATAAAGCCCAGACTAAGCGCATCGGTATTAATGGAGAAATGTTGCTGGCCCAGCAATAGTGAAACCACTAAAACACCAATGGAATTACCCAGTTGCACTGAACCCAGCCGGAGTTTGCCCAGGCAAAGTCCTAAAGCCAGCACAACGAATAATAACAATATATCATTCCGGCTTAACAAATCTGCGACGTTTATATTCACGTATTAACTTCTTGTTTACCAGTAACTTGTTGAAAGACCTGAAATTCCAGGCTAACGTTTATTCCTGTAATTGCTATGGCAAGCTGGTCAGGTTACCGTCTGGAAAAATGTATTCAGGAGTCAGGATAGAGCGCGCTTCATTTTATTCACTTATTCCACAGACCTCCAGCAGAAAGCCATGTTAAAACAAAATATTTATTAACTTTTAACCGTTAATTCTTTAACAGCCGCTGGCGTGAAAGTTATTTTTTTTGATTCTCCTGGTTAGTAGAAATAAACGAGGAAAAATTATGCTGTTGTATAGCGTCCGCTGGCCGGGCGTAATGATTTGTATGACGCTTTACTGCGTAACTTTTTTCCTGGCTCGTTATAGCGGCGCTGAAGCTGTTTCAGGGCAAAACTCAGAGCAAACCGGCCTGCTGCTGTTTATGGTGCCGGGCATCATCTCGGCGTTAATTAACCGTCAGACGCCGCTGGTGCAGGCATTACTGAGCGCGGTCGCCGCCACGCCTTGCTGCCTGTTGATCGATATCAACGGTGTGGTTATGCCATTTACGCCGTGGCAGGAGGTTGCCTGGCTGACCAGCGCCATCTTTTGGTGCGGCTTTGGCGCGCTGTTGGTGATGCTGTGGCGTACGCTGGCCGCCTCGCGCACTGCACGCTAGCCGCAGGCACAAAAAAACCGGCGCGCTTGACGGCGTGCCGGTTTTTTACATGCGCGAATTACAGCGCAACGCCCAGGTTGGCCTTGCTCCAGGCGTTGAATTCGGTAAAGCCGCCAACATGCTGCTGATCAACAAAAATCTGCGGCACGGTTTCTACCGGCTTACCGACTTTTTGCTCCAGATCCGCTTTGGTAATGCCTTCCGCCTGAATATCGACGTAATGGAAATTAAAATCGTCGCGCTCTGCGGTCAACTTCTCCGCCAGCTCTTTTGCACGCACACAGTAAGGGCAGCTCTGGCGACCAAAAATCACTGCAAGCATTGTTATCTCCTTTATGTCACATTTTTGTGTGAATTATGTCACACTTTTACGCTAAGTAAACGCATCATGAACCGCAACCTTCCCTCTTGTAAAGAAGGCTCTGCCTGTTGGTACAATCCAAACAGGCTATGCGCTAATGCACGCGTTACGTTTTACACTCGTCACCTTATTAACTCTTTCGGAGATTTACATGACGCCGACCATTGAACTGTTACGTGCGCATCGTTCGATTCGTGCCTTTACCGATCAACCGATTAGCGATGAACAGCGTGAGGCGATTATCGCCGCCGCGCAGTCGGCTTCCACCTCCAGCTTTTTACAGTGCTCTTCTATTATTCGTGTCACCGATAAAGCGCTGCGTGAGCAGCTGGTTACGCTCAGCGGCGGTCAGCCATATATCGCGCAGGCGGCGGAGTTTTGGGTGTTCTGCGCTGATTTCCAGCGGAATCTGCAAATTTGCCCTGAGGCGCAGCTGGGGCTGGCGGAGCAGCTGCTGTTAGGCTGCGTCGATACGGCGATTCTGGGACAGAATGCGATGGTGGCCGCCGAGTCGCTGGGGCTGGGCGGCGTCTATATTGGCGGCATCCGCAACAGCATTGAGCAGGTCACCGAGCTGCTGGGTCTGCCGCAGCACGTGCTGCCGCTGTTTGGTATGTGCCTGGGCTGGCCGCAGCAGGAACCGGATGTCAAGCCGCGCATGCCCGCCACCATGCTGGTGCATGAAAATCGCTATCAGCCGCTGGATCAGCAACAGCTTGACGGGTACGATCGGCAGCTGGAAGCGTACTATCAGCAGCGCGACAGCAATCAGCGCAGCGATAATTTCAGTAATCATATTCGTCGCACTATTGTGCGTGAGAGTCGTCCCTTTATCCTTGATTACCTGCACAAACAGGGCTGGGCAACGCGATAACGGGACGCGGAGACCGTTGGGTGAAAATTGCCATCCTTTCCCGTGACGCTACGCTCTACTCCTGTCGGCGTCTGCGTGAGGCCGCGCTGGCGCGCGGCCATCAGGTTGAGATCGTCGACCCGCTTTCCTGTTACATGAATATCAATCCCGCCTCGGCGGCGGTGCATTACCGTGGCGAACTACTGCCGCATTTCGATGCGGTGATCCCGCGTATCGGCCCGGCAACCACGTTTTACGGCACCGCGGTGCTGCGCCAGTTTGAAATGTGCGGCAGCTATCCGCTGAATGAGTCGGTGGCGATAACCCGCGCGCGCGATAAGCTGCGCTCGCTACAGCTGCTGGCGCGTCAGGGCATCGATATGCCGGTAACCGGCTTTGCGCATTCCCCGGACGATACCCACGATCTGATTGAGATGGTGGGTGGCGCGCCGCTGGTGGTGAAGCTGGTTGAGGGCACGCAGGGCATCGGCGTGGTGCTGGCGGAAACGCGGCAGGCGGCGGAAAGCGTGATTGATGCCTTTCGCGGACTGAATGCGCATATTCTGGTGCAGGAGTTTATTAAAGAGGCGCAGGGGCGCGATATCCGTTGCCTGGTGATCGGCGATCGGGTGGTGGCGGCCATTGAGCGCGCAGCAAAAGAGGGCGATTTCCGCTCTAATTTGCATCGCGGCGGCTGTGCCCGCTGCGTTGAGATTACGCCGCGCGAGCGGGTGATGGCGGTCAGGGCGGCCGCCACGCTCGGCCTGGATGTGGCGGGGGTGGATATTTTGCGCGCGCAGCGCGGCCCGCTGGTGATGGAGGTGAATGCCTCGCCGGGGCTGGAAGGCATTGAAAAAACCACCGGTTTAAATATCGCCACCATGATGATTGAATGGATAGAGCAACACGCCCGTCCCGGTTTCAGTCTGAAAACCGGTGGTTAAGCCCTGTTTTTGATCCCCGGACGTGGTTTTCAGGTTGCTTTTTCCGTAAGCTATTGCGCTTATTTCATCGCGGTATAGGGCAGTAGCATATGGATTCACTCGTCGTTCCAGACTTAGACGTATTACGACGTTGGCTGGATCAGCAGAGCATTACCTGGTTTGAATGTGACGCCTGTCAGGCGCTGCATCTGCCGCACATGCAGAATTTCGATGGCGTTTTCGATGCCAAAATCGATCTGGTCGATAATGTCATTCTTTTCTCCGCCCTCGCGGAAGTTAAGCCGACGGCGCTGATCCCGCTGGTGGGCGATCTTTCACAAATCAACGCCGCGTCGTTAACGGTAAAAGCCTTTCTCGATATTCAGGACGATAATCTGCCGAAGCTGATTGTCTGCCAGTCGTTGATTGTCAGCGCAGGGATTACCTATGGTCAGTTTGCGCACTTCCTGCGCCAGAGCGAAGAGCAGATCTCCATGGTGATCATGGAAGCGTTCGCCAACAACCTGCTGATGAACGGCGAAGCGGAAGATGAAGAGCCGGTGGTGCCCGGCAGCCGCCTGCCGATGCTGCACTAAGGCGCATTGCACGCGCTTGCTTTCCTTTTGTGCGCCGCTTCCCGATACTTTTACCGGGCAAGCGGCACAATTCACATTTTTATTCTGCACTTTGCCCTTTAATGCCAGATATTTCTCGCCGTTTATGCCCTGTTTGGCGTATCACATAGATGAAACCTGCATAAATAATCGATAAAAGGCGTTTTTTACGCTAAGGTCTGGCCTGAATGCCGCGCTGCGGCTATGCTTGCGGGGCTGCATAAGGCATGCGGTAAATGCGTCGGAGCTGGCCGCTTTTGCGCTCGGGCGCACGATGAATAACCATGCACTCTCTCTTTTTTACATGCAGGAAGCCGTTCGGTTTCTTTGGTTCCGTATCTGAAGATTGACCCCGTTTCTGGAGGAAGGAAAACATGTTAAACAACCACGGCAAAAAATGGTTGTCTGGTGTGATCGCTGGCGCGCTGATGGCGGTTTCCGCTGGCACGATGGCGGAAGAGAATACCCTGCATGTCTATAACTGGTCAGACTATATTTCGCCGGATACCGTGCCGGACTTTGAAAAAAAGACCGGGATCAAAGTGGTTTATGACGTTTTTGATTCCAACGAAGTGCTGGAAGGCAAACTCATGGCGGGCAGCACCGGCTATGATGTCGTGGTGCCATCCTCCAGCTTCCTCGCGCGTCAGCTGCAATCGGGCGTGTTTCAGGAACTGGATAAAAGCAAACTGCCCAACTACAAAAACCTCGATCCTGAGCTGCTGAAAAAAGTAGAGCAGCACGATCCGGGTAACAAATATGCGATTCCTTATCTCTGGGCCACCACCGGTATCGGCTATAACGTCGAAAAGGTCAAAGCGGCGCTGGGCAAAGATGCCCCGGTAGACAGCTGGGATCTGGTGCTGAAGCCGGAAAACCTGGAGAAGCTGAAAAGCTGCGGCGTCTCTTTCCTTGATGCGCCAGAAGAGATTTTCGCCACCGTGCTGAACTACCTCGGCAAAGATCCGAACAGCAGCGATGCGAAAGATTACTCCGGCGCAGCGACCGATCTGCTGTTAAAGCTGCGTCCTAATATCCGTTATTTCCACTCCTCGCAGTACATTAACGATCTGGCGAACGGCAATACCTGCGTGGCGATCGGCTGGGCTGGCGATATTTTGCAGGCGAAAAACCGCGCGGCGGAAGCGAAAAACGGCGTCAATATCGCCTACAGCATCCCGAAAGAGGGGGCGCTGGCCTTCTTCGATATGATGGCGATTCCGAAAGATGCGAAAAATCTGGATGCTGCTTATCAGTGGCTGAACAACATCATGGATCCGCAAGTGATTGCGCACATTTCCGACAAGATGTTCTACGCTAACGGTAACAAGGCGTCGCTGCCGCTGATCAGTGAAGATATTCGCAATAACCCCGGCATCTTCCCAGGGCCGGAAGCGATGTCCAAACTGTTCGTACTGAAAGTACAGGAACCTAAGCTTGATCGTGTACGTACGCGTGCATGGACCAAAGTGAAAAGCGGTAAGTAATTCGTTTAACGCGAATTTCCCTGCAGGTTAACAGCAACAGAGGCGCGGTATCGGCCTCTGTTGTCTCATTTGTGCGGCCGCGTGCCGCGCGTTTGTGCTAAGTGCCGGAGAGAGATGTTAGTGAACGACGCGATCCCTCGTCATCCCCATAAAACCGCAAAGGCCCTGACGCCGCTGCTGGAAATCCGTAACCTGACCAAGTCATTTGAAGGGCAGCACGCCGTCGATGATGTCAGTTTGACCATCTACAAAGGCGAGATTTTTGCGCTGCTGGGCGCCTCGGGCTGCGGTAAATCAACCCTGCTGCGGATGCTGGCGGGGTTTGAGCCACCGACCCACGGACAGATTCTGCTGGACGGTCAGGATCTCTCGCACGTGCCGCCTTATCAGCGCCCGATTAATATGATGTTTCAGTCCTATGCGCTGTTTCCCCATATGACGGTAGAGCAGAACATCGCTTTCGGCCTGAAGCAGGATAAGCTGCCGAAGGGCGATATCGCCGAGCGTGTGGCGGAGATGCTGGCGCTGGTGCATATGCAGGAGTTTGCCAAACGCAAGCCGCACCAGCTTTCCGGCGGCCAGCGTCAGCGTGTGGCGCTGGCGCGCAGCCTGGCGAAGCGACCGAAACTGCTGCTGCTGGATGAGCCGATGGGCGCGCTGGATAAGAAGCTGCGCGATCGGATGCAGCTGGAAGTGGTGGATATTCTGGAACGCGTCGGCGCGACCTGCGTAATGGTGACCCACGATCAGGAAGAGGCGATGACCATGGCGGGCCGTATCGCCATTATGAACCGCGGCAAGTTCGTGCAAATCGGCGAGCCGGAAGAGATCTATGAGCATCCCACCAGCCGCTACAGCGCCGAGTTTATCGGCTCGGTCAATGTGTTTGAAGGCCTGTTGCGTGAGCGACGGGCGGACGGCCTGGTGATCGATAGCCCAGGTCTGGTGCATCCGCTGAAAGTGGCGTCTGACGTTTCGGTGATGGATAACGTGCCGGTCTCTATCGCGCTGCGCCCGGAAAAAGTGATGCTGTGCGATCAGGTGCCCGCGGACGGCTGTAACTTTGCCGTGGGCGAGGTGGTGCATATCGCCTATCTGGGCGATTTGTCGATTTATCATGTGCGGTTGCATAGCGGGCAGATGATCAGCGCGCAGCTGCAAAACGCGCATCGCTTCCGGGAAGGCGCGCCGACCTGGGGCGATGAAGTCCGCCTGAGCTGGGACGCCAATAGCTGCGTCGTGCTGACAGTCTGAGAGAGCAGAGATGAAACAACCCGCTGCCGCCGCGCATTCCGGCAATCTGAGCCGTACGCTGACCCGGCTCAAAACCGCTCACGGACGCAAACTGGTGATTGCGCTGCCATACCTTTGGCTGGCGCTGTTTTTCCTGCTGCCGTTTTTGATCGTGCTGAAAATCAGTTTTGCGGAGATCGCACGTGCGATTCCGCCTTACACCGAGCTGCTCTCCTGGGCGGACGATCAATTAACGCTGGTGTTTAACCTGGCGAACTACTTTCAGTTAACGGACGATCCGCTCTATATTGAGGCCTATTTGCAGTCGCTGAAGGTGGCGGCCATCTCTACGCTGATCTGCCTGCTGGTAGGGTATCCGCTCGCCTGGGCGGTGGCGCACAGCAAACCCTCGATGCGCAATATTTTGCTGCTGCTGGTGCTGCTGCCGTCATGGACCTCTTTTCTGGTGCGCGTTTACGCCTGGATGGGACTACTGAACAGCAACGGTATCCTTAACCGTTTTCTGCTGTGGCTGGGGGTCATCGATCATCCGTTGGCGATCCTTTATACCAATACCGCAGTCTATATCGGCATCGTTTACTGCTATCTGCCGTTTATGGTGCTGCCGATCTACACCGCGCTGACGCGTATCGACTATTCGCTGGTGGAAGCCTCGCTTGATCTCGGCGCGCGCCCGCTAAAAACCTTTTTTAGCGTGATTGTGCCGCTGACCAAAAACGGCATTATTGCCGGATCGATGCTGGTGTTTATTCCGGCGGTTGGCGAGTACGTGATCCCGGAACTGTTGGGCGGGCCGGACAGCATTATGATCGGCCGCATTCTCTGGCAGGAGTTTTTCAATAACCGCGACTGGCCGGTTGCCTCGGCGCTGGCGGTGATTATCCTGCTGATTCTGATCCTGCCGATTATCTGGTTCCATAAGCATCAAAATAAGACTCTGGGAGAAAAGGCATGAGTAATCTGCCCGCGGTTCGCTCTCCGTGGCGGTGGGTGATCCTGCTGCTCTGCTTTAGCTTTCTCTATGCGCCGATGCTGCTGCTGGTGATCTACTCCTTTAACAGTTCGCAGCTGGTCACCGTCTGGGAGAGCTTCTCGCTGCACTGGTATCGGGTGCTGTTTCAGGATAGCGCGATGATAAGCGCGGTGACGCTTAGCCTGACCATTGCCGCGTTCAGCGCCACCATGGCGGTGGTGTTGGGCACCATCGCCGCAGTGGTGATCGTGCGCTTTGGTCGTTTTAAAGGCTCTACCGGCTTCGCTTTTATGCTGACCGCGCCGCTGGTGATGCCGGATGTGATCACCGGTCTGTCGCTGCTGCTGCTGTTTGTGGCCATGGGACACGCTATCGGCTGGCCCAGCGATCGCGGCATGCTCACCATCTGGCTGGCGCATGTCACATTCTGTACCGCCTACGTCGCGGTGGTGATTAGCTCACGCCTGCGCGAGCTGGACCGCTCGATAGAAGAAGCCGCGATGGATCTTGGCGCGACGCCGCTGAAGGTTTTTTTCGTGATTACCGTGCCGATGATCGCACCGGCGCTGGTGACCGGCTGGCTACTGGCGTTTACCCTGTCGCTGGACGATCTGGTGATCGCCAGCTTTGTGACCGGTCCTGGCGCCACCACCTTGCCTATGGCGATCTTCGCCACCGTGCGCCGCGGCGTCAATCCGGAAATCAACGCGCTGGCGTCGCTGATTCTGTTTGTGGTTGGTCTGGTGGGCTTTATCGCCTGGCGGCTGATGGCAAACAAGGAAAAGCAGCGCGTGCGGGAGATTCAGAAAGCGAAACGTAGCTAAATTCCGTAACCTTTGCCACTATTATTACAGGGTTCACAGGCGGTTAGCCGGTTCGGTGCAGTTTCGCTCCGGCTAATCGCCTGGGTTATTGCCCAGGCGCAACGGGAGAGGTACGGTGAATGTCGGACGTGTTCAGATTCGGTAAGGCGGCGGTGCGCGCGCCCCGGCAGGCTCCGGTATCGGTGATGATTGCCGGTCAGGCAATTATTGCTACGCGCTGTATCAGCGTGCTGCTGCTGGTGAATGAGCTGGGCTATGATGGCCTGGCCGATTTTATGCATCGTAGCGCTCAGGCCTGGGATTCGACCCTTATTTTTGTCGCCAGCCAGATGCTGTTTTTTATCGAACTGCGCTGCGCGCTGACGCTGATGCGCGGCTCGCGTCGTGGTCGCCTGCTCTATGCGTTAACGCAGGCTATCGTGCTGTTTTACCTGGCGGCTGCCTCTTTTGGCTGGATCTACCCAGAGATTTTCAGCATCAGCGGCGCGAACAATATAGAAATCCTCCAACGCCTGATCATGCATAAGTTGCCCGATCTGCTGGTGCTGCTGTTGCTGTTTCTGCCTGTCAGCAGTCGGCAATTTTTCCAGCGCCGCTGAGCAACGGGTGCTACAATCCAGCCCCGCAATTGGCACCACACTTCATCACAGGCTAAAACATGCATTGCGCACTTTACGATGCAGACCGCTGTCGTTCCTGTCAGTGGCTGACAACCCCTTATCCGCAGCAGCTGCAAAACAAACAGACGCATTTGCAGGCGCTGCTGCAGGCCTTTCCCGTTGACGACTGGCAGCCGCCGGTGGATTCCGCACAGCAGGCGTTTCGCAATAAAGCCAAAATGGTGGTCAGCGGCAGCGTGGAGCGTCCGGTGCTGGGCATTATGCAGCCTGACGGCCCGGTGGATTTAACCGCCTGTCCGCTTTATCCCGCCAGCTTTGCGCCGGTGTTTGCGCTGTTAAAGCCGTTTATCGCCCGCGCCGGTTTGACGCCCTACAATGTGGCGCGCCGCCGTGGTGAATTAAAATTTCTGCTGCTCAGCGAAAGCGCGCTGGACGGCAAACTGATGCTGCGCTTTGTGCTGCGCTCGACCGCCAAACTGCAACAGCTGCGCGCCGCGCTGCCGTGGCTCCAGCAGCAACTGCCGCAGCTGTCGGTGATCTCCGCCAATATCCAGCCGGTGCCGATGGCGATCCTAGAAGGGGAAGAGGAGATTGCCCTGACGGAAAACCAGCTGCTGGCGGAACAGCTTAACCATGTGCCGCTCTGGATCCGGCCGCGCAGTTTCTTTCAAACTAATCCTGCGGTGGCGGCGCGGCTGTATGATACTGCGCGCCAGTGGGTCAGCGAGCTACAGGTCAAGGCGATGTGGGATCTGTTCTGCGGCGTGGGCGGCTTTGGCCTGCACTGCGCGACGCCGGAGATGCAGCTGACCGGCATTGAGATCAGCGCCGAGGCGATCGCCTGCGCGCAGCGTTCAGCCCAGCAGCTGGGGCTGGAAAAGGTGCAGTTTGCGGCGCTGGACTCCACGCGCTTTGCCACCGGGGAAGGGGAGGTGCCGGAACTGGTGCTGGTTAATCCGCCGCGCCGTGGCATTGGCGCTGAACTGTGCGATTACCTGAACCGAATGGCGCCTGCCTGGCTGCTCTATTCCAGCTGTAACGCTGAGAGCATGGCGCAGGATATTGCGCGCCTTGAGCATTATGCGATTCGTCGGGTGCAGCTGTTTGATATGTTTCCGCATACCGCGCATTACGAGGTGCTGACGCTGTTACAGCGACGTTAGTAGCAGGTCGGAGAAGCTTTCCCGTCTCCCGGGAGCATGCAGAACCCACGGGAAAGCCCCTCTCCGACCCGCCAGTTTTTCACTTAGTGGGCAAACCACTTATCGTTAATTTTTTGCAGCGTGCCGTTCGCCTTTACCGCCGCCAGCGCGGCGTTGAGTTTGTTCAGCAGCGCCTGATTGTCCGGGCGCACCGCGATGCCAAGACCGGTGCCGAAGTATTGCGGATCGGTCACCGCCTGGCCAACGGTGCCCAGCTGCGGATTCGCCTTCAGCCACTCATTAACCACCGCCGTATCGCCAAAGACGCCATCGAGACGACCATTTTTCAGATCGAGAATCGCGTTCTGATAGCTGTCATAGGCCACGGTTTTCACTTCAGGATGTTTATCCTGCAGATAACGCTGATGGGTGGTGCCGTTTTCCATCCCGATGCGTTTCCCTTTCAGCGCCGCCATATCGCTATATTTTCCTTTTTCCGCAATCACCACCGCAGAGTTGGCGTAATAGGGCTGGGTAAAGGCGACCTGTTTGCTGCGCTCCGGGGTAATGTCCATGCCGGAGATTACTGCGTCATAGCGGCGGAACTTCAGCGCCGGGATCAGGCTATCGAAAGGGTTATTGGTAAAGGTACACTCCGCCTTCATCTGCTCACAGAGCGCCTGCGCTAAATCGATATCAAAGCCAACGATTTTGTTTTCGCTATTCAGTGATTCAAACGGCGGATAAGTGGCCGAAGAGGCAAAACGAATTTTTTCCGCTGCGCTTGCGTTAAGCGCGATGCCTGCCAGCGCGGCGGCCAGTAACCATTTTTTCATCGGGAATGCTCCTGTTTCTCATTATGATTTTTGCCCAGCGGCGAGAAACAAGATGCCATCGAATGCATTATTATGCAACAGAAGTGGATAAATAATGAAAAAAGGTGGGTTTCCCCACCTTTCAGCAAACAGCGTTGTGACCATCGAGCGCTAGTTGCGCCGCTCAAAAGCCAGCGCGCGATGCTCAATCAGACGCATCAGCAGCGTAAGCAGGCCGTTGACGCAGAGATAGATCAGTCCTGCGGCGGCAAAAACCATCACGTCATAGGTGCGACCATACAGCAACTGCCCGTGGCCCATCACCTCCATCAGCGTAATGGTGTAAGCCAGCGAGGTGCTTTTAAACACCAGCACCACCTCGTTAGACCAGGAGGAGAGGGCGCGCTTCAGGGCGTAAGGCAGCAGAATGCGCATGGTGTCACGGCGCGTCATCCCGAGCGCCGCGCAGGATTGCCATTGACCGGCAGGAATAGCGCGTACCGCGCCGTAAAACAGCAAGGTGGTATAGGCGGCGCTGTTTAACGACAGGGCCAGCAGGGCGCAAAGCCATGGTTCGGAAAGGAGTTGCCACAGCCAGTCGATTTTTTGCAGCGCGGGAAACTGCCCCGGACCGTAATAGATCAAAAAGATTTGCACCAGCAGCGGCGTGCCGGTAAACAGCGTGATATAGCCCTTCACCAGCAGGTTGATCACCGGCGTTTTCAGCGCCAGCACCATGGTAAACAGCAGCGAGAGCACCAGCGCCGCCGCCAGCGAAGCGAGGGTCAGCGTCAGGCTGGTCTGTAACCCTTTCAATAGTTCAGGAAGATAGGCCAGCATCAGCTATTCCCCCGTTCAAAACGCGTGGTGCGCAGCTCGATACGTTTCAGCACCGCCTGGCTCAGCAGGGTAATAATCAGATAGATCGCCGCCGCCACCAGATACCAGGTAAAAGGCTCCTGGGTGCGTGTGGCGATACTGCGGGTTTGCAGCATCAGATCGTTCACGCTGATCAGCGAAACCAGCGCCGTATCTTTCAGCAGCACCAGCCACTGATTGCCCAGGCCGGGCAGCGCATGCCGCCACATCTGCGGCATAATCAGCCGGAAGAAAATCGCTGATTTTTTCATGCCCAGCGCCTGACCCGATTCCCACTGGCCGACCGGTACCGCCTTCAGCGCGCCGCGTAACGTTTGCGAAGCGTAAGCGGAATAGAGGAACGACAGCGCAATCACACCGCACAGGAAAGGACTGACGTCGAAATTCTCGATCTGCATCTGTATCGGCAGCGACACGATGCCTAAGTCGATTACAAAGCCGTCAGAGAGGGTAATCAGCAGCTGGGACGCACCGAAATAGATAAACAGCACCACCAGAATTTCCGGCAGGCCGCGAATCAGCGTCACCAGCGCGGTGCCAACCCAGGCGAATGGCCGCCAGCGCACCGATTCCCAGGCGGCAAACAGCATCGCCAACGCCAGGCCTACCAGCAACGCACAGACGGCAAGGCCGACGGTCATCCCGGCGGCGCTTGCAAGAGGAAAGAATTCGTTCATTTAATTACTGCTGGAACCATTTGCTGTAGATGGTTTTATAGGTACCGTCCGCTTTGACTTTATCCAGCGCGGCGTTGAATTTCTCCTGCAGCGCGCTGTTGCCCTGACGCACCGCAATGCCCAGACCGGTACCGAAGTAGGCTTTGTCGGTCACTTTCTCGCCAACCGCCGCCAGGTTCGGGTTCTGCTTCAGCCATTCGTTGACCACCGCCGTGTCGCCAAAGACCGCCTCAATACGGCCATTCTTCAGATCGAGAATCGCATTTTGATAGCTGTCGTAAGGCACGGTGGTGATGTCGCTGTGCTGATCCATCAGGTATTTCTGATGGGTGGTGCCGTTCTGTACGCCAACGCGTTTGCCTTTCAGTGCCGCGACATCCGCAGCCTTGTCTTTCTGGGCGATAAACAGCGCCGAGTTGTCATAGTAAGGCTTGCTGAACAGAACCTGTTTTTCGCGCTCTGGCGTGATATCCATGCCAGCCATTACCGCATCGAAACGACGGAATTTCAGGCTGGGGATCAGGCTATCAAACGCCTGGTTGGTGAAAGTACAGGTGGCGTTCATCTCTTTACACAGAGCGTTAGCCAGGTCGACGTCAAAGCCCATGATTTTGTTATTGGCATCGACAAATTCAAACGGAGGGTAAGAGGCCTCCGTAGCAAAACGAATGGTTTCAGCAGCGGAAGCACTCAGGCTGATACCGGCTAACAGAGCAGCAAGAACAATTTTTTTCATCTTTATGGCCTTACTCAGTGCGAGAGATAATGGGCAAACGCCTCGGTTTGCGGCTGTGTAAATCGGCTGGCATCACCCTGTTCAACAATATAGCCATTTTCCATATACACCACGCGGCTGGCCGTTTTACGGGCGACGTCGACCTCATGGGTAACAATGACCTGAGTGATGTTGGTTTGTGCCAGCTCACGAATAATAGTGACGATCTGAGCGGTGATTTCCGGATCGAGCGCGGCGGTTGGCTCATCGAACAGCAGCACGGCGGGTTCCATCATCAGCGCGCGGGCAATGGCGACGCGCTGTTGCTGCCCGCCCGAGAGCTGTAGCGGAAAACGATCGGCGTGCGGCGTCAAACGCAGACGCTCCAGCAGCTTATCGGCACGCTGGTGGGCCTGCGCTTTCGATAGCCCCAGCACGCGACAGGGCGCTTCGATCAGGTTCTGCTTAACCGTCAGGTGCGGCCAGAGATTATATTGCTGAAACACCATGCCGACATTTTGCCGTAGCTCGCGGATCGCGTCGTCGCCGGGCTTTTTACTGAAGTCGAAAGCGTGACCGGCGATGCTGAGCGTACCGGAACGCGGCGTTTCCAGCAGGTTGAGTACGCGCAACAGTGAGCTTTTACCGGCGCCGCTGGGACCCAACAGCACCAGCGTCTCGCCCTGCGGGCAGGTTAGCTGGATATCGAACAGCGCCTGTTGGGCGCCATAAAAGCAATTTATACCGTTAAGTTGAATACTCATGCGCCAAAAATGAATAGCAATTGATGTCGCGAATCTTAACGCCCACAGAATAGTTATGCAATCATTGTGCGTTAAAATTTATTAATGAATAGCAGAATGGCTAAAGCGTAGCACATGATCCTGGCCTGCCACGCAGAAGAAGTGAATAAGAAGGAAGATGTGAGGTCAGTCGGATAACCATAGCACCGCAGGCGTGCGGTGCTATGCATAGCGCGTAAGAATGTCGGGCCTGGCCGCTTATTTTTCCAGCAGCTGACTCAACGCACCGCCGCCCGCACGCTGCCAGTTAGCGACGTAGCGGACATCATCCACCGTCCAGCAGGTGCCTTCACGCACCATCAGCACTTCATCCTGCCAGCTCACGCTTTTATCTTTTTCCATTTCGCGCGTTAGCTCAACGCGCAGCGGAATATTGCGCGCGTCGGTATTAGGAATGCGCGAGGCATCGGCCACTTTCGCCTCGGTTGGGCCTTGCGCCAGGCTGGAGAAGAGATCGCCCTGACGCCATTCGGCCGGTTTATCCTGTTGCGCATTGGCTTTCAGCAGGCTTTGATAAAGTTTCTCGCTCAGCCAGGGACGATAACGCGCCAGCTGCTGACTGTCCGGCAGACCCTGGCTGGGCTGCGCGATGCGAAGATCGTAGAACTTTTGCGCTACCGTATCGGGTCCGCCATCCACACAAGGGGCTACGCGCGTACCGATATCTTTATAGGCAGGCTCCACGGTGGTACAGGCGCTCAGTAGCAGAACCGCCGGTAGCAGGGCGGCAAACGCTTGGTTTTTCATCTCATTTTCCTTATGGTCAACGGGTAACGCTTTGTTTTAGCATAAAGTATAGCCGCGCTTTTTAGCTGCACGGGCTAAACTATCGCTGAATCGGAACAGGAGAAGAGAATGAAATTAACCACTACGCCTACGCTGGAAGGTCAAACCATTACTGAATATTGCGGCGTCGTTACCGGCGAAGCGATCCTCGGCGCGAATATTTTCCGCGATTTCTTCGCCGGTATTCGTGACATTGTTGGCGGGCGTTCCGGCGCCTATGAAAAAGAGTTACGCAAGGCGCGTGAAATCGCCTTTGCCGAGCTGGAGGCGCAGGCGAAAGCGCTGGGCGCTGATGCGGTAGTCGGCATTGATATCGATTACGAAACCGTAGGCAAAGATAGCAGCATGCTGATGGTCAGCGTCAGCGGTACGGCGGTGAAAACCCGGTGAAGGCGCGTTTCGGACTCAGCCTGCTGCTGTTGCTGTTAGCAGGCTGTACGTCGGGTCTGGAGCAGCGGCAGGGCTATAGCGTTGATACCCGCCTGGCGGCGCAGGGCGCCAGGCCGCGCGTGAAAACCATTGTGATCCATTATACCGCGGAAGATTATCCTACCTCGCTGGCGACGCTCACCGATAAAGATGTAAGCGTTCATTATCTGATTCCCATGCAGCCGCCGCAGCATCGCGGTACGCCGCTGATTGCGCAGCTGGTGCCGGAGAGCGAGCTGGCGTGGCATGCAGGAATCAGCTATTGGCGCGGCACGACGCGGCTTAACGATACCTCTGTTGGTATCGAGCTGGTGAATCCCGGCTACCGCAACACGCCGCAGGGGCGCCAGTTTTATCCCTTTGCGGCCGCGCAGATTGACGCGCTGGTGCCGCTGCTGCGCGATATCATCAGCCGTTACCATATTCAGCCGCAAAACATTGTCGGACACAGCGATATCGCGCCGCAGCGTAAGCAGGATCCGGGGCCGCGCTTTCCCTGGGCGCAGCTTGCCGCACAGGGCATCGGTGCCTGGCCCGATGCGTTGCGGGTAGAAACGCGTTTGCAGGGACGCGATCGTTTTCAGCCGGTGCAGCCGGAGGCGGTACTCGCGTTGCTGGCGCGCTATGGTTATGAGGTGAAGGCGGCGGTAACGCCTGAGCAGCAGCGCCGATTAATCGCCGCCTTTCAGATGCACTTCCGCCCGGCGGATTATCGCGGCACCGCAGATGCAGAAACGTTGGCGATCGCCCAGGCGCTGGTAGAGAAGTATGGGCGCTAAGGCGATCGGTGTGGCTTAGCGGGCGGCGAGAAACGCTTTCCACTGCTTAACCACCTGCTGCAGGGCGGCGCGATCGACATCCATATGCGTTACCAGTCGCGTGACCGGCCCGGTTGATATCAGGATATTGCGCGCCTGCATCCAGGCTTTTAATGGCGCGGCCTGTTCCGGCGGCAGCTGGGCGAATACCATATTGGTGTGCTGACTGACATTAATATCCAGCTCGCCAAGCTGCTCCGCCAGCCAGCGGGCATTGTCGTGATCCTCTTTCAGACGCATCACGTTATGTTCCAGCGCATACAGCCCGGCCGCCGCCAGAATGCCTGCCTGACGCATCCCGCCGCCGGTCATTTTACGCCAGCGTCGTGCCTGCTCAATATATTCCGCATCGCCGCACAGCAGTGAGCCGACCGGCGTACCTAACCCTTTCGACAGGCAAATAGTGAAGGTATCGCAATAGCGAGTTAGGGATTCCAGCGGCAGTTCCAGCGCCACGGCAGCGTTGAAAATACGCGCGCCGTCGATATGCAGCGCCAGCTGATGTTGACGCGTAAAATGCCAGGCCTCAGCGAGATATTCCACCGGCAAAACTTTACCGCCGATGGTATTTTCCAGGCTTAACAGGCGGGTGCGGGCGAAGTGAATATCGTCAGGTTTAATGGCTGCTGCCACCTTCTTCAGCGGCAATGAGCCATCTTCCGCCGTCTCTATCGGCTGGGGCTGAATGCTGCCCAACACCGCCGCGCCGCCCGCTTCATATTTATAGTTATGCGCCTGCTGACCCACAATATATTCCTCGCCGCGCTGGCAGTGGGTAAGCAGGGCAACCAGGTTAGCCTGCGTGCCGGTCGGTAAAAACAGCGCCGCCTGTTTGCCGCCAAGCCGTGCAGCTTCCGCTTCCAGCGCGTTAACGGTGGGGTCGTCGCCGTAAACGTCATCGCCGGTACGGGCAGAAACCATGGCTGATAGCATGGTAGGGGATGGGCGGGTGACGGTATCACTGCGCAGATCTATCATTCAGACGCTCCTTAAGAAAACGGGCAGCCGTGCCGCCCGTGAAAATAACTTAAGGATGTTTTACCGCAGCCTGGGGTTTTATGCCAGACCGCAGATCGCGCCGCCCGACATAGGCCAGAGAGTTTCTGCCGCGATTGACAGAGTGTCAGGCCAGTTCAATATCGCCCGCTGGCTGGCAGCTACAGGCCAGAACGTAGCCTGCCGCGATCTCTTCTTCGGTCAGGCCAACCGTACTGCTGGTTTGGTATTCGCCGCTGAGCACGCGCGTTTTACAGCAGCCGCATACCCCGGCGCGGCAAACGGCGTCAACCGGCAGCTGGTGCTGCTCCATCGCCGCCAGCAGCGACCAGCCCGCGGGAAACGCTGCGTTTTTCAGCGGATGCGCAGCGCTGTTCAGGTGATAACGCACGCCGTTATCCTCTACCTCGGCAGGCGCGGCGGCGGTAAACTGTTCGCGTAATATATTTACCGCGCCCAGCGCCCGTACGTCGCTTTCCGCCTGATCCATGTAAGGTTGTGGGCCGCACATCATTACCGTGCGTTGCGCCAGGTCCGGCACCTGCTGCGCCAGAATCTCAGCGTTCAGGCGTCCTGCCAGCATCTGCGCTTGCGGCTGCTGCTCCGCAATAATGGTCAGCTTCAGCCAGGGGCGTAGCGCCTGCAATTCGGCGGCAAAAATAACGTCGCGCGGCGAGCGCACGCTGTAAAGCAGGTGTACATCGGTTTCCGGGCGATGGCTGTGCAGCCAGCGCGCCATTGACATCACCGGCGTAATCCCGCAGCCCGCCGCCAGCAGCAGATAGTGCGACGCGGGATGCTGTTCGCAGCTAAAACTGCCCTGCGGATCGGACAACCAGACAAAGTCGCCGGGCTTCACCTGTTGGGTAAGCCAGCCGGAGCCTTTGCCCTGTTCGATATAGCGAATCGTCAGGGTAATAAAACGGCTTTGGCCCGGCGTTGAGGAGAGGGTGTAGGCGCGCACCTCATCGCTGTTACCGATGCGCACCAACGCAAACTGACCGGCCTGCCAGCGGTAAAAATCGTGATCGATCAGCGCCAGCGTCCAGACATCCGGCGTTTCCTGGGTAATGTGGTGAACCTGCATGCGCCAGGGGCAAAGGGTTGTACTGTTCATTGATTACTCCTGTGGCGGCAGAATAGCAGCAAGATCGTTTTCAACAGTGGTAACCGGGATCATGCCAAACTCTTTTTCCAGGATGGCAATCAGGTTATCGGTAAGGAATGCCGGCGCGGTCGGGCCGGTGCGGATATTTTTCACGCCCAGCGCCAGCAGGGTCAGCAGCACCACAATCGCTTTTTGCTCAAACCAGGAAAGCACCAGCGACAGCGGCAGATCGTTTACGCCGCAGTTGAGTTTTTCCGCCAGTTTGACCGCTAAAATAATCGCCGAGTAGCTGTCATTACACTGACCGACGTCCAGCAGACGCGGTAGCCCTTCCAGCGTGCCAAAGTCGAGTTTATTAAAGCGATATTTACCGCAGGCGAGCGTCAGGATCAGGCAGTCTTCCGGTACCGCCGTCGCCAGGTCGGTATAGTAGCTGCGCTGGTCGCGGCTGCCGTCACAGCCACCAATCAGAAAGACATGACGCAATTTTTTCTGCGTAGCGAGTTCAATAATTGAATCGCAGGCATCCAGCAGCACGCGACGGCCAAAGCCCACGGTAATTTCATGCGGAATTTCACTCCACGGGAAGCCAGCCATGGTTTGCGCCTGCGCAATCACCGGCGCGAAATCATCGCCATCCAGATGGTTCACGCCCGGCCAGCCCACAATGCTGCGCGTCCAGATGCGTTGCTGATAATCACCTGGATTGGGATCGATAATGCAGTTGGAGGTCATCACAATCGGGCCGGGGAAGCGGGCAAATTCGCTTTGCTGATTCTGCCAGCCGCTGCCGTAGTTGCCTGCCAGGTGGGAATATTTATTCAGTTCCGGATAGCCATGCGCGGGCAGCATTTCGCCGTGGGTATAGACATTAATGCCCGTCCCAACGGTTTGCTCCAGCAGCAGTTGCAGATCCTTCAGATCGTGACCAGAAATCAGGATCGCTTTACCGGCGGTAGGACGCACGTTGACTTTAACCGGCTGCGGATCGCCATAGGTGGTGGTTTGCGCTTCATCCAGCATCGCCATAATCGAGAAATTCATTTTGCCGATATGCATCGCTTCCGCCAGCAGCGCATTAATATCATTCGGACGCGTACCGAGCCACGCCATAATCTGATGATATTGCTGGTAGATTTCATTATCGTAGCGGCCATGCACATGCGCATGTTCCATATAGGCGGCGGCGCCTTTCAGGCCATACAGGCACAGCAGGCGCAGGCCGACGACATCTTCGTGATCGTCCCCGGCGTTGAGCGCAAAGGCGGAGGCCTGCTGCTGTAAAACGTCAGCATAGCTGCCGTTGAGCTGTAAATCGCTCAGCGGATGCTGCGGTTCGCCCAGGCCCAGCACCGCACAGCGGCCTTTTAAATTGTCGCGATAGCGCTGCGCCTGCATGGCGTATTCGATGATGCGGTCGGAGTCGAAGTTAACGTTGGTTAGCGTGGAAAAAAAAGCGCGCGGCGCAAAGCTGTCGATTTCATGATCGATAATGCTACCGGCGCGCGCATGCAAGGCCCATGCGGAAAGGCTTTGTAACACGGCGATCAGCAGATCTTGTAAGTCAGACGTTTGCGCGGTCTTGCCGCACATACCCTGCGCCCAGGCGCAGCCGTTGCCCGCCGGGGTGCGGATAGTTTGCTCACATTGTACACAAAACATAGTAGTAACCCTTTATAAGTTGTATTTTAAATGCAACTTTAAAGAGAAGCCTGGCAGGCAGGCAAGTACCGCCTGAATTAATTAAGAGACGCTTGATCTAAAGCAAAAGATAACGCAAGGCGGCCGATTTTGCGCCGCCATCAGGTTATGAAGAGAAAAGCGCGATTAATACCGGCGCAGCCAGACTAAGGGCAAAACCGTGAACGATAGCTGCGGGCACAATTTCAACGCCGCCGCTACGCTGCAAAACGGGCAGGGTAAAATCCATTGAGGTGGCGCCGCACAGGCCCAGCGCGCTCGAACGATGATGACGAATCAGCAGCGGGATCAGCATAATCGCCAGCAGTTCGCGCAGCAGATCGTTAAAGAATGCCGCGCTGCCAATAACCGGCCCGAAACTTTCTGTCATTAAAATGCCGGAGAGTGAGTACCAACCATAGCCGCTGGCCAGCGCCAGTCCGGTAGTTAAAGGCAGGCCAAGCAGCAGCGCCGCCAAAATGCCGCCAACAAAGGCGCTGATGCAAACCACAAAGGCGACGATCATGCCGCGTCGGTTCAATACAATCTGACGCAGCGTCATGCCGCTGCCGCGCAGCTGCAAACCCACCAGAAACAGCAGCAGAAACAGCGCATATTCACTCGCTTCAGTGGCATGATGTAAAAAGCGCCAGCCGGTCAGACCCAGCAGGAAACCCAGCACCACTACACCAAGCAGCTTTAGCGATTCCAGCGCCATATGCAGACGCGAAGGCAGTGCTTCCTGCTGGTGCTGATGTTGCCACGGGCGACGCTTTTCCAGCAGGCGCAGCGCCAGCAGATTACAGGCCAGAATGGCGATCACGCTGACGCTGGCGATATGTAAAATTGTTAGCAGGTTAGCCGCCAGGTTATCCAGAAATGCCAGGCTGATGCCCATAAAAAATAGAATCACGTAAACCATCCAGCTCAGCAGGCGGTTAACCAGGCGGTGTAAAACGGGAGATTTAAGCGGTAACAGATAGCCAAAAGCCAACGGCAAAAGAATGATCAGCAGCCCTGAATACATATCCTTGTAAAATCCATAAATAAATTTAACGAACCTCACGCTAACCAAAAAAGATAACAGCGTAAAGCCCGACGCGTAATTTGTTGTTGGCGATGCAGAAAACGACGGATTTGGCCAGAGCAAAAGTTAACCCGTTATTTTCCCATAAGAGCTTTTCTCACAGCGAAACACAAAATAGAGTGGCCTGCATTAAAAGATGTATTTAAAATGCATCTTATGATTTCTGCAAAAGGTAAAAGCAATGTCCCTACGCACTCAGTCTTTAGGTGATCTGGTTATCACTATCCCTGGCGCAACGGCGCTGTTTCATCAATACGATCTCGATTTTTGCTGCGGCGGTAAACATACGCTGGAAGAGATGGCGGCGAAGCGCGGCCTGGATATCGACCAGCTGGAACAGGCGTTACAGCAGCTGACGCAGCAGGAAAATAATCAAGAGAGCTGGCGTGACGCACCGCTTGCTGCGCTGATTGAGCATATCATTACGCGTTACCATAATGTGCATCGCCAGCAGCTGCCTGACCTGATTATGATGGCTGAAAAGGTCGAGCGCGTGCATGGCGCGAAACCAACCTGTCCGCACGGCATGGCCAGCACTCTGCAGGCCGTGTGGCAGCATCTCAGCGAGCATATGATGAAAGAGGAGCGTGTGCTGTTCCCGATGATTGAGCAGGGAATGGGCGCCCATGCCGGTAATCCTATCGCCGTGATGGAATTTGAACATAATGAAGCGGGCGAGCAGCTGGAGGTGATTAAATCGCTGACCAACAATTTGACGCCGCCTGAAGGCGCCTGCACCACATGGCGTGCGCTTTACAGCGGTACCGACCAGTTTATCAAAGACTTAATGCAGCATATCCACTTAGAAAACAATCTGTTGTACCCACGCGCGCTGCGTGGCGATAAGTAACTGCTAAGCCCTTGCGCTGAAAAAGCCTGCCTGACCCGCAGGCTTTTTGCTGTTTTTACCCAGGCAATTAAAAAATCATAGGCAACAGCGGGTTAATGCCGCGCGGCACAAATGGTTTAGCCGGAAATGGTACAACGATTATTCTTGGTTTCGTGCCTTAATCGCGAAGCGATTCTCGTTGCGCAGGGTTGAAAAAAGGCTCGTCAGCCCCATCTTTTACCGGTGACCAAATTGTTTAATAAAAATGCCAGCATCCGTAGCTGGCATTTTTTAGTCGGGTTGTACAGAATGTGTTAACACAGGTTCAGGCGTGAATGGCTTCGGCTGCCTCCACCGGCACAATGAGGCTGGCATGGTTGCCTTTCGGGCCTTGATGAACATCAAACTGCACCTGTTGTCCGGCTTTGAGCGTCCTGTATCCCTCCATCTGGATTGAGGAATAGTGGGCAAAGATATCATCGCCGCCGTCGATCGGGCAGATAAAGCCGAATCCTTTGGCGTTGTTGAACCATTTAACTGTACCCTTCTCCATACTTCTGGTTCCCTCGCAAGACGTTTTTTTACTGGTAGGTGAGGTAGTGGAAGCTGTAGTGAGTTGTTTAAAACTCCATCAGCTTGTGCTTGTAGAATGTAGAGAAACAAGGGTAAGCGTCAAGCCATCGGCCGGTTCAGGCATTAAGAAAATCGCTAAACTTTGAGGTAGTTAACGCTATTGCCAAATTTGTGATAGCGGTCGCGCCTGGAGCGAAATGGATATTTTTTACCTGCGACGAAGCCGGATGAGGTGCGTGTTACACTGATAAGATGGCATGCGGCTTGAGTGCCAGTGCGCAACACAGATTACGACGGAACATTATGGGAAACACTAACGACTGGCTTAACTTTGAACATCTTGCAGAAGAGAAACTGCGCGAAGGTCTGAAGCCGCCTTCGATGTATAAAGTTATACTCAACAATGACGATTACACACCAATGGAATTTGTTATTGACGTTCTGCAAAAGTTCTTTTCTTATGATATTGAGCGTGCAACGCAACTGATGCTCAGAGTGCATTATCAAGGCAAAGCGATCTGCGGCGTGTTTACTGCCGAAGTGGCGGAAACCAAAGTCGCGCAGGTGAATCGCTATGCTAAAGAACATGAGCATCCGTTGCTGTGTACGCTGGAAAAAGCCTGATCGGCGTTGTGCTATTCCGGCATGAACCGTAGGGCGATAATTGGGGGAGGTGCCTAATGCTCAATCAAGAACTGGAACTCAGTTTAAACATGGCTTTCGCCAGAGCGCGTGAGCACCGTCATGAATTTATGACCGTCGAGCATCTGCTGCTGGCTTTGCTCAGCAACCCGTCGGCCAGAGAGGCACTGGAAGCCTGTACGGTGGATATAGTGGCTCTTCGCCAGGAGCTCGAAGCCTTCATCGAACAAACCACGCCGGTGCTGCCGGTTACGGAAGAAGAGCGCGAGACGCAACCAACGCTCAGCTTCCAGCGTGTGTTGCAGCGTGCGGTTTTTCACGTTCAGTCGTCCGGACGCAGCGAAGTGTCTGGCGCCAACGTGCTGGTGGCGATTTTTAGCGAGCAGGAGTCGCAGGCCGCCTATCTGCTGCGCAAGCATGAAGTCAGCCGTCTTGATGTGGTGAACTTTATTTCCCACGGCACGCGTAAAGATGAACCGGGCCAGTCTCCTGGGCCGGAAAATCAAATGAATGAAGAGCAAGCAGGCGGGGAGGAACGTATGGAAAACTTCACCACCAATCTCAATCAGCTTGCTCGCGTTGGCGGTATCGATCCGCTGATCGGCCGCGACAAGGAGCTGGAGCGTACCGTTCAGGTGCTGTGCCGTCGCCGTAAAAATAACCCGCTGCTGGTGGGCGAGTCGGGCGTGGGTAAAACCGCAATTGCGGAAGGCCTGGCCTGGCGCATTGTGCAGGGCGACGTGCCGGAAATCATTAAAGATTGCACCATCTATTCGCTGGATATCGGTTCGCTGCTGGCCGGTACGAAATATCGCGGCGACTTTGAAAAACGTTTCAAGGCGCTGCTGAAACAGCTGGAACAGGATGAGAACAGCATTCTGTTTATCGATGAGATCCATACCATCATCGGCGCAGGCGCGGCATCCGGCGGCCAGGTTGATGCGGCTAATTTGATTAAACCGCTGCTGTCGAGCGGACGCATTCGCGTGATGGGGTCTACCACCTATCAGGAATTCAGTAATATTTTTGAAAAAGATCGTGCGCTGGCGCGTCGCTTCCAGAAAATCGATGTGACCGAACCAAGCGTGGATGAAACGGTGCAGATCCTCAACGGGCTGAAACCGAAATATGAAGCGCATCACGACGTACGTTACACCGCGAAGGCGGTACGCGCGGCGGTTGAGCTGGCGGTAAAATATATCAACGATCGCCACCTGCCTGACAAAGCGATTGATGTTATTGATGAAGCGGGCGCACGTAGCCGACTGATGCCGGTGAGCAAGCGTAAGAAAACCGTTAACGTAGCGGATATTGAATCGGTGGTGGCGCGTATCGCCCGTATTCCCGAGAAAAGCGTTTCCGCTACCGATCGCGATACGCTGAAAAACCTCGGCGAACGGCTGAAAATGCTGGTGTTTGGCCAGGATAACGCGATTGAAGCCTTAACTGAAGCGATCAAAATGAGCCGCGCCGGTCTGGGACATGAGCGTAAGCCGGTAGGTTCGTTCCTGTTTGCCGGTCCGACCGGGGTCGGGAAAACGGAGGTGACGGTGCAGCTGGCGAAGGCATTGGGCATTGAGCTGCTGCGTTTCGATATGTCGGAGTATATGGAGCGTCACACCGTTAGCCGTTTGATTGGTGCGCCTCCGGGCTACGTTGGCTTCGATCAGGGCGGTTTGCTGACCGATGCGGTAATCAAGCACCCGCACGCGGTGGTGCTGCTGGATGAGATCGAGAAAGCGCACCCGGATGTCTTTAACCTGCTGCTGCAGGTCATGGATAACGGTATGCTGACCGATAACAACGGACGCAAAGCCGATTTCCGCAACGTGGTGCTGGTGATGACCACCAACGCCGGGGTGCGTGAAACCGAGCGTAAATCTATCGGCCTTATCCATCAGGATAACAGCACCGATGCGATGGAAGAGATCAAGAAGATCTTTACGCCGGAGTTCCGCAACCGTCTGGATAACATTATCTGGTTCGATCACCTCTCTGGCGAGGTTATCCATCAGGTGGTGGATAAATTCATTGTGGAACTGCAGGCCCAGCTGGACGCGAAAGGCGTATCGCTGGAGGTCAGCGACGAAGCGCGTGCATGGCTGGCAGAGAAAGGCTATGACAAGGCGATGGGCGCACGTCCTATGGCGCGTGCCGTGCAGGAAAACCTGAAGAAACCGTTGGCTAACGAACTGCTGTTTGGTTCGCTGGTGGATGGCGGATCGGTGTCGGTCACGCTGGATAAAGATAAAAACCAGCTGGCCTACCATTTTGTTAGCGCTGAGAAGCGTAAAACGGAAGGTTCCGTGCAGTAAGCGTCGCAGAAAAGCAAAAGGCCGGATAAGCATCCGGCCTTTTTTTTCAGCGTATCGTGATAAAAAACAGCGCACGCATTAGCGCATCGTAAAAGCAAAAGGCCAGCTTAACTGGCCTTTATTATCAGTCGGCGTTAATGTGCAGATTAACGCAGAACGTTATTAACGACTACGGAAGACAATGCGGCCTTTGCTCAGGTCGTACGGGGTCAGCTCAACAGTGACTTTGTCGCCCGTGAGAATGCGGATGTAGTTTTTGCGCATTTTACCGGAGATATGAGCGGTAACCACGTGTCCGTTTTCTAATTCCACGCGGAACATGGTGTTAGGTAACGTATCAAGTACGGTACCCTGCATTTCAATATTGTCTTCTTTGGCCATCGAATCCTCTGGGTGGACTTCCAAGTTTTGAACCGGCAAGATAATGCCGAATTCCACGAATTATGTAAAGAATTGTTGGTTATTATACCAACGCCGGCATGCACCTGTAGCGCAGCATACAAGCATAACTTTCGTCGTCTGATGACAATGACGTTAGCGAGGGGGAATAGCGGCTAAGAATTTGTTAACCGGCCACAGCCAGAAAACAGTTCTGAAGATGCGTGGTGATTCCCAGCCTGGTAATTCCGATGCGCTTACGCAATAAACGGACAACATACCAAACTTTCCTATTATACCATCATTCCTCACCGTTGCGTGTAAAACATCGGTTCGGGAGCAAAAAGCGTTTCCGTTGACCAGCAGGCGTCGCTCACCGGGGCGTTTGCCAGTTGGCTAAGCGCCAGCAAATAATCGGTACGCGCCATCTCTTGCGCGCCAAGCGATGCGGTATGCGGATTCAATACCTGACAGTCAACCAGTTGGCCGCCCTGTTGGGCAAAGTGCTGGCAAAACACCAGCAGCGCGGTTTTCGATGCGTTTTCACGGCGGCTAAACATCGACTCGCCGCAAAAAATCTGCCCCAGCGCCAGGCCATACATCCCACCGACCAGTTCCCGATCGTGCCAGACCTCAATTGAATGCGCATGGCCCAGATCGTACAGACGCCCCCAGGCGCGTTTGACTTCTGGCGTAATCCAGGTGCCTTCGTCACGATCGCTGGCACAGCCTTCAACCACATCCGCAAAGGCCCGATTCAGCGTAACGCGATAGGGGGAATGACGGTGAAAGCGCTTCATGCTGCGGCTGCAATGAAACGCATTTGGGTGTAACACCGCGCGCGGATCGGGCGACCACCACAAAATGGGATCGCCCGGCGAAAACCAGGGGAAAATACCGCGGTGATAGGCGTTGAGTAAACGCGCAGGGCTAAGATCGCCGCCCATAGCCAGCAGGCCATTCGGTTCGCGCAGCGCCATCTCCGGCGGCGGAAAGTTAAGCGATTCACGTGACAGCTGAATCAGTCGCATTTCTCAAAGGTCCCGCAGTTTCAGAAGCTATGACTATAGCGTAAACCGCTGCTGAAAATGCCAGTAGCGACCGCCTTTTGCGATTAATTCCCGGTGCGTTCCCTGCTCGATAATCTCACCCTGGTCCATAACACAAATGCGATCGACCTTATCCAGGCCTTGCAGGCGATGGGTAACCATCAGCACCGTTTTATCTGCGGTGACCTGATGCAGCAGAGTGAGGATCTGCCGCTCCGTCTCGGCATCCAGCCCTTCGGTGGGTTCATCAAGCAGCATAATGGGGCCATTGTGCAGCAGCGCGCGGGCAATAGCCAGACGACGTAATTCGCCGCCGGAAAGCTGACGGCCGCCTTCGCCCAGCCAGGCATTTAACCCTTCGCCTGCCAGCAGTTTTTCCAGGCCAACCTGTTTCAGTATGGCGATCAGGGTATCGTCGTGGCTGCCCGGCGCGGCCAACGCGAGATTGTCGCGCAAGGTCTGATTAAACAGATGCACGCGCTGGCTGACCACGCTAACCGCTGCGCGCAGCGCCGGTTCGCTCCACTGTTTGAGCGCACGGCCCTGGAGCCAAATCTCGCCCTGCTGCGCATCCCATGCCCGCGTCAGCAGCTGTAACAGCGTGCTTTTGCCGCAGCCGGTCGGGCCGAGCAGCGCAACGGTTTCTCCGGCGCTAATCGTTAACGTCAGGCGCTGGAGGGCAGGGGAAGGCGCGTTCGGATAGGAAAAGGTCACCGCTTCTAACGCCAGCGTGCCGGGGGCTGGCGTCTCAACGTCTTGCACGGAAGGGAACCGTACGGCAGGCACCTGATCGATAATCTCGCTGATGCGCTCCGCGGAGGCAAAAACCTGTCCAAGGTGCTGAAAGGCCATGCCAACCGGCGCTAACGCCTCGAAGGCCGCCAGGCTGCAAAACACCAGCAGAGCGATCAATGCCCCCGGCTGCGGCCAGTCGCCTACGCCGCCCGCGCTGAGCCACAGCAGCAGGGTGACCGTTGCGCCGCTTACCAGCAGCAACAGCGCCTGCGACAGCCCGGTCAGGCTGGCCTGCCTGCGCTGCGCCTGCTGCCAGCGCTGCTCCACCGCATCCAGCCGGGAACGTCGCGCGTCAATGCCGCCATACAGAGAAAGCTCCGCCTGCGCCTGTAGCCACTGGGTCAGCTGCAGGCGATAGCGCGCCCGTTCCACGGTAATGATCTTGCCTGATGGTTTCCCGGCGCGATAAAACAGCGGTGGAAGCAGCAGCAAGGTCAGCAGCATACTGGTGCCCAGCGTCAGCGCCAGCGAGAGATCCAGCCAGCTCAGCCCCAGCGTGACCACCACAATCACCACCAGCGCGCCGCAAAACGGCGAGATAACCCGTAGATAAAGGTGATCGAGCGTATCGACATCGGCAACGAAACGGTTGAGTAAATCGCCCTGGCGCAGGTGATTAAGCCCGGCGGGCGAGAGCGGCAGCAGACGGCCAAAGGTAAACACGCGCAGGTGTTGCAGCACGCGGAAGGTGCCATCATGGCTGACCAGACGTTCAAAATAGCGCGCAACGGTGCGAATAATCGCCGCGCCACGTACGCCCGCCGCAGGCAGCATATAGTTAAAGCTGTAAAGCCCCGCCGTACCGGCCAGGGATGAAGCAGCCAAAAACCAGCCCGAAAGCGTGAGCAGGCCGGTGCTGGCTAACAGCGTGACAATCGCCAGCAACACGCCTAACAGCAGACGCCAGCTATGGCGACGATAGAGCCGCAGGAAAGGACGCAGTTTGCTCATTGCGTTATCTCCCTCTGACGGTGCGTCAGCAAGGCGGCAAACGGCCCTGGCTGGCTGGTGAGCTGTTGCCAGCTGCCCTGTTGAATAATCTGACCCGCGCGCATTACCCAAATTTCATCCCACTGCGCCAGCTCATTGAGCTGATGCGTAACCAGCAGGGTGGTTTGCTGATGCGATGCGGTCAGCAACGCCTGCATAACCTGCTGTTCACTATGCGCATCGAGACTGGCGCCCGGCTCATCCAGCAACAGCAACTGGCAAGGCTTTAACAACGCGCGCGCCACGGCGATGCGCTGCGCCTGACCCACTGAGAGGCCCGCCGCCTGGTCGCCCATTTCGCTCTCCAGCCCGCGCGGCAGACGGGAAATAAACTCCTCAACGCCCGCCAGCGCCAGCACCTGCTGTAAACGCGCCGCAGAAACCTGCTGCCCGTTGAGAATATTATCGCCCACGGTGGGCTCCGGCAGATGCGGATTCTGGCCTACCCAGGCGAGAAGCTGTTGCCAGCCGTCGCGTTGCAGCTCGCGCAGCTCAAAGCCATTAATGCGCAGTGAACCCTGATAGGGCAGAAAGCCCAGCAGCATATTAACCAGCGAGCTTTTGCCCGCACCGCTTTGGCCCACCAGCGCCACACGCTTGCCCGGCGGCAGCGTGAAATTCAGCGGCCCCGCCAGCACTGCGCCGTTCGGCGCCATAATCACCAGTTCGCTTGCTTCGATGTGCAACGGCTGATGAGGCAGCAGCGGCCGATCTTCTGTTACCGGTGTGTCGTGCGGGGAAGCGAGAAAGTCATGCAGCGCGTCGGCCGCGCCAATCGCCTGGGCTTTGGCGTGATAAAACGTTCCCAGGTCGCGCAGCGGCTGGAAAAACTCTGGTGCCAGGATCAACGCCAGAAAACCGGCGAACAGCGTCACCTGGGCGCCATAATGACCAAAATTGAGTTCGCCAAGATAGGAGAAGCCAAAATAAACCGCGACAATAGCGATCGAGATCGAGGCGAAAAACTCCAGCACCGCGGAGGAGAGAAAAGCGAGCCTGAGCACCTCCATGGTGCGCTGGCGGAAATCTTCCGATGCGGCGGCAATCGATCGCGTTTCCGCCGCGCCGCGATGAAACAGACGCAGCGTATCCAGGCCGCGCAGCCGGTCGAGGAAATCGCCACTAAGACGCGCCAGCGCCAGAAAGTTACGCCGGTTGGCATCGGCGGCACCCATGCCCACCAGCGCCATAAACAGCGGGATCAGCGGGGCCGTCGCCAGCAGAATCAATCCGGCAGCCCAGTTTATCGGGAAAACCACCAGCAAAATCAGGCCAGGAATCAGAACGGCTAACATCATCTGCGGCAGATAACGCGCGTAATAGTCCTGCATCTCTTCTATCTGTTCCAGCAGCAGGCTTGCCCAGCTGCCAACGGGCTTTTCCTGAATCCAGGCGGGGCCGCGCTGTTGCAAACGATCGAGCACCTGCTTGCGCAGCGTACGCCGTATTTGCTCGCCCGCCCGCCAGCCCACCTGTTCACGGAGCCAGCTGAGCAGCGCGCGCGCCATGAAACAGAGCAGGAGCAGGCCCACCAGGGGGAGGCATTGCGCGCGCGGCTGTTGTGCGCTAATCAGCTGATGCATCAGCGTGGCCAGCAGCCAGGCCTGAGCGATGATAATCAAGGCGCTGAGTAAGCCCAGCAGCGTAGAAAGGGTGGTCCAGGGGCGCGCGTACAGGCGTTGCTGACGCAGCCAGCGGGTGAGTTGCTGTTGACGTTTCTTTTCCATTCGGGGCCGTTTCGCAGAAAAAACAGGCTGGCCGATATCGCCAGAGAGTATGCCGTTAAAGGCGCAGGCAATGTAGCATGGCAGGCAGAAAAAAGGCGACAGTTCTCCTGCCGCCGCAGACAAATAAGATCAGTTAATTAACAACTTACTTATCGTTTTTAACCAAACCGTCTAAATAGCGTTCTGCGTCCAGCGCGGCCATACAGCCGGTACCGGCGGAGGTGATCGCCTGACGATAGGTATGGTCCATCACATCACCGGCGGCAAACACGCCCGGAATGCTGGTTTGCGTGGCGTTGCCCTGCAGGCCGGACTGCACTTTGATATAGCCATTTTCCAGCGCCAGCTGACCGGCGAAAATCGCGGTGTTCGGGCTGTGGCCGATAGCAACAAACAGGCCTGCAACATCCAGCTCTTTGGTGGTTTCGCTGTTCTGCGTGCTACGCAGACGCACACCGGTGACGCCCATCTGATCGCCCAGCACTTCATCCAGCTCGCAGTCGGTATGCAGCACGATATTGCCGCTGCTGACTTTTTCCATCAGGCGGTTAATCAAAATTTTCTCGGCGCGGAAAGCGTCGCGACGGTGAATCAGATGAACCTCAGAGGCGATGTTAGAGAGATAAAGCGCCTCTTCAACGGCCGTATTGCCGCCGCCGACCACGGCCACTTTCTGCTTACGGTAGAAGAAACCATCGCAGGTGGCGCAGGCGGAAACGCCTTTACCTTTGAACGCTTCTTCAGAAGGCAGGCCCAGATAGCGAGCGGAAGCGCCTGTGGCGATAATCAAGGCATCGGCGGTGTATTCCCCGCTGTCGCCCACCAGACGGAACGGACGATTTTGCAAATCAACCGTATGAACATGGTCGAAAATGATTTCGGTATTAAATTTCACCGCATGTTCATGCATCCGTTCCATCAACAGCGGACCAGTCAGATCGTTGGGATCGCCAGGCCAGTTCTCTACGTCGGTGGTGGTGGTTAGCTGGCCGCCTTTTTCCAGGCCGGTAATCATTACCGGATTCAGGTTAGCGCGTGCAGCGTAGACCGCTGCGGTATAGCCCGCCGGACCTGAGCCCAGAATAAGCAATTTACTGTGTTTGGCCGTGCCCATGAGATCCTCATTAGTTAACTGGCAACATGGAGCAAGATTGTAGGGAATTTAGCGCAGCAAAAAAAGCGTTCTACGATTTTGTTAACAATTGATGCAACAGGCGGCACCGATAACGGCGGGCAGATGCTAACGACACGTCAATAAACGCGCCGCAGAAAATAAATCGCAGGTAAAACGGGCAAAAAAAGCGGTTAAAACCGGTCGCGTCAGCAAGCAGCTGGCATGTTCTCCTGATTTTCAATGTTTTGCTTTGACAATCGCCTGCGCTTTTGCGAAAACATTGTGGGAAGCAGAGAATATTTGGGCTATGTAAACAGAGTTTCGTACCAGCTTTTGCGTACAACGCCGAATAAACTCAGTCTGTCATTCGTAATGACGCATGGTGTGGACAGACAGCATGCGTCATGCGGATGGGCGCTGCAATAGCAACAGGCTCTATGTCTTCACTGACGAAAGACCCTGCACATTGATATGGTTCAGGGTATGGCAGGTAAAGGGAAGGAATGAAGAGAGACAATAATAATGGTAGACAATAAAAAACGCCCCGGAAAAGACCTCGACAGAATCGACAGAAATATCCTGAATGAGCTGCAAAAAGATGGCCGTATTTCTAATGTCGAGCTGTCAAAACGCGTTGGCTTATCGCCTACGCCATGTCTTGAACGCGTACGCCGCCTGGAACGTCAGGGCTTTATTTTAGGCTATACCGCGTTGCTTAACCCTCACTATCTTGACGCATCGTTGCTGGTTTTCGTTGAGATTACTCTGAATCGCGGCGCGCCTGATGTGTTTGAACAATTTAACGCCGCCGTGCAAAAACTTGAGGAAACTCAAGAGTGTCACCTCGTTTCCGGTGATTTTGACTACCTGCTGAAAACGCGCGTACCGGATATGTCCGCTTACCGTAAACTGCTGGGTGAAACCCTGCTGCGCCTGCCAGGCGTTAACGATACGCGGACTTATGTGGTGATGGAAGAAGTCAAACAGAGTAACCGCCTGGTTATTAAAACGCGATAACACGGGACAGGTGCAAAACCTGGTGGTATTCGGTACACTCCTGTGAATTCATACAGGCACAGCGTCGGTTACCCCGGCGCTGTTTCCTTCATAGTTTACAGATACCTGGAGAGTTCTCTTGAGCCAGGAATATACAGAAGATAAAGAAGTGTCACTTAAGCCGCTTAGTAGTGGTCGCCGTCTGCTCGAAGCGTTGCTGATTCTTGTTGCGCTGTTCGCTGTCTATCTGATGGTGGCGCTGGTTAGTTTTAATCCTTCCGATCCCAGTTGGTCTCAGACCGCCTGGCATGAACCCATCCATAACCTGGGCGGCAACGTCGGCGCCTGGCTGGCCGATACGTTACTGTTTATTTTTGGCATTATGGCCTATGCCATTCCGCCGGTGATCCTGGGTCTTTGCTGGATAACCTTTCAGCAGCGCGACCGCCAGGATTATATCGACTATTTCGCCGTCGGCCTGCGCCTGATCGGCGTGCTGGCGCTGGTGGTGACCACCTGTGGCCTCGCCGCGCTGAATGCGGATGATATCTGGTACTTCGCGTCCGGCGGGGTAATCGGCAGCCTGGTGAGTAATGCCATGGCCCCCTGGCTGAACGGCGCGAGCGGAACCCTGGCCTTGCTTTGCCTGTGGGCCGCCGGGCTTACGCTCTATACCGGTTGGTCCTGGCTGACCATCGCGGAGAAAATCGGCGCGGTGGTGATGGGCGTGCTGACTTTTGCCAGCAATCGCTCGCGCGCTGATGAAGCCTGGCATGAAGACGACGAAGAGGCACATTCGGCCCCCACCATTAAACGTGCGGTTCAGCTGGATGAGGACGATGACATTCTGTTGTCGCCGCCGCGTAAGCTACAGCCGGTGGAGGATGACGCGGAAGAGATCGATCCGCTGTTTGCTAACGCACCGGGGGCTGACAGCGCCGCGGTGACGCCGCCGACCACCGCCGGCTCTGTGCCTGTTCAGCCTTCTGTCGTTGCTGCTGCTGCGGCACAGCCTGCCGTTGCAGCGCAGGCCGCTGCGGCATCAATGCCGGTGGAGCAGCAGAACCGTGCGCCGTCAGCTGCGCCAACGCAGGATAACGCGGCAACCACGGCAACCACGGCGGCCACGATGGTTTCCAGCGCAGCCGCTCAAACCGAGCGCGCAACCAGCGCGCCGCCGCTTTATCGTTTTGAAATGCCTGAGCATGCCGCCGCCTTTACGTCGCCGGAAGAGGACGATGGCCCGCAAATGGGTAACTGGCAAGCGGCATCAACCACAGCGCCAGCGCTGGGTACGGTTGCCGCGGCCGCGGCTGCGCAAACCGATGCCGTTTCCTTTATGCCTGCCAGCGCGCCTGAAGAGACCAATCCGCAGATTAAACAGGGCATTGGGCCTGAGCTTCCGCGCCCGAAACCGGTTAAGTTGCCTACGCGCCGTGAACTTGCTTCCTTTGGCATTAAACTGCCTTCTCAGCGTCTGGCAGAGGAAAAAGCGAAGCAGGAGGCTGAGGCTCAGCAACAGACGCTGTCTCAGCCGGCTGATGAGCAATCCATGGCCGAAGACGAAAGCCAGTTACGCAATGCGTTTATGGCGCAGCAGCAGGCGCGCTATGGCGCAGACTATGCTGCGGAAGAAGAGGAACATGCACAGCAGCAGGATGCCCAGCGCTTGCAACAGGACGAGCACGCTTTGCAGCAGGATGAGCAGGCAGCGCTGGCGCAGCAGTTTGCGCAACAGCAGCAGCAACGTTATGCGGCTTCTGAAGCGCCAACGGCTGATGCTGAGCAAACCAGCTACGCTCAGCAACGTTACACGACTCCTGAAGCGCCAACGGCTGATGCTGAGCAAATTAACGGCGCTCAGCAGCGTTACGCGCATCCTGAAGAGGCTGTGCCTGTGGCCGAAGCGGAAACTCCCGTGCAGCAGCGTTATGTTCAGCCAACGCAGCCCGATGTAACGTATCAGCATCAGCCGCAGCAGAGTGCGCCGCAAACGCGCCATGAACCGCAGGCTGACGTGCGCGTTCACAGCACGCCGCCGCGTGACGTGCCTGCGTTTACCCTCGATCCCGCTGCCGCGTTCGATTTCTCGCCGATGGACGATCTGGTTGATGATGGCCCAAGCGAGCCATTGTTTACCATTGCCGCTACGCCTGAGCCGGAAATGCCTGCTACGGAACCGCAGTGGCAGCAGCCAACGCCTGAGCCGCGCTATGCCGCTCAGCCGACGGAGGTTCCGGCACCGCAGGTTTCACAACCGATTGAGCCGGTTCAACGCGCCGTCGAGCCGCCCGCGTCTCAATGGCAAAACAGCACGGCGCCTGCGCCTGCGGCGGCCGTTGTTGCGCCACAGCCTGAAAGCCATGAATCACTGACGGAGAGCCTGATTCATCCGTTCCTGATGCGACATGAGCAGCCAACCTATAAGCCGACGACGCCGCTGCCAACGCTCGATCTGTTAACCTCGCCGCCGGAAGAGGAAGAGCCGGTAGATATGTTTGCGCTGGAGCAGACGGCCCGTTTGGTTGAAGCGCGTCTTGCTGATTATCGGGTAAAAGCGGAAGTAGTTGGCATTTCGCCCGGTCCGGTGATTACCCGTTTTGAGCTTGATTTAGCGCCTGGCGTGAAGGCTGCGCGCATCTCTAACCTGTCACGCGATTTAGCCCGTTCGCTTTCAGCGGTGGCGGTACGTGTGGTTGAGGTGATTCCTGGCAAGCCGTACGTTGGCCTTGAACTGCCAAACAAACATCGTCAGACCGTGTATCTGCGTGAAGTGCTTGACTGCGCCAGCTTCCGTGACAATCCTTCGCCGCTCTCCGTGGTGCTGGGTAAAGATATTGCCGGTCAGCCGGTGGTGGCCGACTTAGCAAAAATGCCTCACCTGCTGGTTGCCGGTACTACCGGTTCCGGTAAATCGGTGGGCGTGAACGCGATGATCATTAGCATGCTGTATAAAGCGACGCCGGAAGAGGTGCGCTTTATTATGATCGACCCGAAAATGCTGGAACTTTCCGTGTATGAAGGCATTCCGCATCTGCTGACGGAAGTGGTTACCGACATGAAGGATGCGGCGAATGCCTTGCGCTGGAGCGTTGGCGAGATGGAGCGTCGTTATAAGCTGATGTCTGCGCTTGGCGTACGAAATCTGGCGGGCTATAACGAGAAAATCGAACTGGCGGAAGCGATGGGTCGACCGATCCCGGATCCGTTCTGGAAGCCTGGCGACAGTATGGATACGCTGCCGCCGACGCTGGAGAAACTGCCTTATATCGTGGTCATGGTCGATGAATTTGCCGATCTGATGATGGCGGTAGGTAAAAAAGTGGAAGAGCTGATTGCGCGTTTGGCCCAGAAGGCGCGTGCGGCAGGGATCCACCTGGTGCTGGCGACGCAGCGACCGTCGGTTGATGTCATTACCGGCTTAATTAAGGCCAACATTCCGACACGTATTGCCTTTACCGTATCCAGCAAAATCGACTCGCGTACCATCCTCGATCAGGGTGGCGCGGAATCGCTGTTGGGCATGGGCGATATGCTCTATATGCCGCCGAATTCCTCGATTCCGGTGCGCGTACACGGGGCTTTCGTGCGCGATCAGGAAGTGCATGCGGTAGTACAGGACTGGAAAGCGCGCGGTCGACCACAGTATATTGAAAGCATTACTGCGGGTGACGAAGGTGAAGGTGGCGGCCTGGGCTTAGACGGCGGCGATGAAGAGCTGGATCCGCTGTTCGATCAGGCCGTAGCGTTTGTGGTGGAAAAACGGCGTGCGTCGATTTCTGGCGTACAGCGACAGTTCCGTATCGGCTATAACCGCGCAGCCCGCATTATTGAGCAGATGGAGGTGCAGGCTATCGTCTCTCCGCCTGGGCATAATGGCAACCGTGAGGTTTTGGCGCCGCCGCCGCACGAAATGTAATATACCCTAAATAATTTGAGTTGCAGGAAGGCGGCGACGCAGGGAGTCCGCAGGAGCTTACTGCAGTAAGTGACTGGGGTGAGCGAGGAAAGCCAACGTGCATGCAACTTGAAGTATGACGGTTATAAAACGCTGTTTGCGCTGTCAGATGTTATACGGGCCGGAATTTACCGGCCCGTTGTTTATTTAAGCATCAGTAGCGGCTAACCGCGGCGCTTTCAGTATTTTCTCCTGTCAGGAAGCGCGCTGTCAGTCTAATGTGTAATAAGGCCGCCTGATGCGGAATATAACGACTTAAAAAGGAATCGGTAGTCATGAAAAAATTAGTCCTTGCTTGCGGTTTACTTTCAGCGTTGACCTCCGCTGGCGCGCTGGCCGATGCTTCCAGTGAATTACAGCAGCGTCTGGATAAAGTCAGCAGCTTCCATGCCAGCTTTAACCAAAAGGTTACCGACACCAGCGGATCGAATGTGCAGGAAGGGGAAGGGGAACTGTGGGTAAAACGTCCCAACCTGTTTAACTGGCATATGACCGCGCCGGATGAAAGCGTTATTATTTCAGATGGTAAAACCCTTTGGTTTTACAATCCTTTTGTTGAGCAGGTCAGTGCCACCTGGCTGAACAGCGCCACCAGCAATACGCCGTTTATGCTGATTGCCCGTAATCAGGGCAGCGACTGGAAACAGTACAATGTGAAACAGCAGGGCGACAATTTTGAGCTGACGCCAAAAACGGACGCCGGTAACCTGAAGCAGTTTGTGATTAATGTTTCGGGTAACGGCACCATTAATCAATTCAGCGCCATCGAGCAAGATGGTCAGCGCAGCAGCTACGTGTTGAAAAGCCAGAACAACGGGCCGGTCAGCGCGGATAAATTCACCTTTACGCCTCCGAAAGGGGTGACGGTAGACGATCAACGTCAGTGAGGTTGAGTTGAGTAATCTCTCCCTTGATTTTTCGTCCGAACAGTTTCAGCCGTTGGCCGCGCGTATGCGGCCAACCACGCTTGAGCAGTATATCGGACAGCAACACCTGCTGGCCCCGGAGAAGCCGCTAACGCGCGCGATTGAAGCGGGCCATCTGCACTCCATGATCCTTTGGGGCCCGCCCGGCACCGGTAAAACCACACTGGCCGAACTTATCGGCCGTTACGGCAATGCCGATGTTGAACGCATCTCGGCGGTAACCTCAGGGATTAAAGAGATCCGCGAGGCGATTGAGCGCGCGCGGCAGAATCGTCAGGCCGGACGGCGCACCATTCTGTTTGTCGATGAAGTGCATCGATTCAACAAAAGCCAGCAGGACGCGTTTTTACCTCATATCGAAGATGGCACCATTACCTTTATTGGCGCGACCACGGAAAACCCCTCTTTTGAACTGAATTCGGCGCTGTTATCACGTGCGCGCGTTTATCTGCTGAAATCCCTGACCGTGGAAGATATCGAAACGGTATTACAGCAGGCGTTAACGGATAAAGAGCGCGGGCTGGGCAAAGAAAATATCGTGCTGCCTGAGGCCACGCGCCGGATGATCGCCGAGCTGGTAAACGGCGATGCGCGCCGGGCGCTGAATACGCTGGAAATGATGGCGGATATGGCCGAAAGCGATGCGCAGGGCAAGCGGGAACTCACGCCTCAGCTGTTGAATGAGGTGTCCGGCGAGCGCGCCGCGCGCTTTGATAATAAAGGCGATCGCTATTACGATCTGATCTCCGCGCTGCATAAATCGGTGCGCGGTTCTGCGCCTGACGCGGCGCTTTACTGGTATGCCCGGATTATTACCGCAGGCGGCGATCCGCTGTATGTCGCGCGTCGACTGCTGGCCATCGCTTCGGAAGATGTTGGCAATGCCGATCCGCGTGCCATGCAGGTGGCGATTGCCGCCTGGGATTGCTTTACGCGTGTCGGCCCGGCGGAAGGCGAACGCGCCATCGCGCAGGCGATTGTTTACCTTGCCTGCGCGCCGAAAAGCAACGCGGTGTATAACGCCTTTAAAGCCGCAATGCGCGATGCGCGTGAAAAACCTGACTTTGACGTACCTGAGCATCTGCGCAACGCGCCGACGAAGTTAATGAAGGAGATGGGGCTCGGCAAAGCGTACCGCTATGCGCACGACGAACCGAACGCCTACGCCGCCGGTGAAGACTATTTTCCCGCTGAGATGGCGCAAACGCGTTATTACCAGCCAACCAGCCGCGGGCTGGAGGGGAAAATTGGCGAAAAGCTCGCCTGGCTTATGGAACAGGATCAAAATAGCCCGACAAAACGCTACCGCTAGCCCAGGCGTTGCGGTAAGGTTAGCGCAAAGCCAGGTGGGCCCTGAAGGAACGCTTTGGTTCAAAACCTTTTTTTAATCACAGTAAGCACAGGATAAGCATGCTCGATCCCAATCTGCTGCGTAACGAGCCAGACGCAGTCGCAGAAAAACTGGCACGCCGAGGATTTAAACTGGATGTGGAAACGCTGCTCTCGCTTGAAGAGCGTCGTAAAGTGCTGCAGGTAGAAACCGAAAACCTGCAGGCTGAGCGTAATGCACGATCCAAATCCATCGGGCAGGCTAAAGCACGCGGGGAAGATATTGAGCCGCTGCGTCAGGAAGTTAACGCGCTGGGCGAACGCCTGGATGCGGCAAAAGCCGAACTGGATGTCTTGCAGCAGCAAATCCGTGATTTTTCTCTGGTGTTGCCAAACCTGCCTGCAGATGAAGTGCCGCTGGGCAAAGATGAGACCGAAAACCAGGAAATCCTGCGCTGGGGCGAGCCCCGTGAGTATGATTTCCCGGTGCGCGATCACGTTGACCTCGGTGAGATGGCAAAAGGGCTGGATTTCGCCGCTGCCGTTAAGCTGACCGGCTCTCGTTTTGTGGTCATGCAGGGGCAGATCGCCCGTCTGCATCGCGCCCTGGGCCAGTTTATGCTCGATCTGCATACGCAGCAGCACGGTTATACCGAAACCTATGTGCCTTACCTGGTTAACCACGCCACGCTGTTGGGCACCGGTCAGCTGCCGAAATTTGGCGAGGACCTGTTCCACACCCGTCCATTGGAAGAAGAGTCAGACAGCAGTAACTATGCGCTGATCCCAACGGCGGAAGTGCCGCTGACCAATCTGGTGCGTGACGAGATCGTTGAGGAAGAATCGCTGCCGATTAAACTCACGGCACATACCCCTTGCTTCCGTGCTGAAGCGGGTTCCTATGGCCGTGATACGCGTGGTCTGATCCGTATGCACCAATTCGATAAGGTCGAAATGGTGCAGATCGTTCGCCCGGAAGATTCCATGCAGGCGCTGGAAGAGCTGGTCGGCCATGCTGAGAAAGTGTTGCAGCTGCTGAATCTGCCTTACCGTAAAGTGCTGCTCTGTACCGGCGATATGGGTGCCGGTGCGGCGAAAACCTACGATCTGGAAGTCTGGCTGCCCGCGCAGAATACTTACCGCGAGATCTCTTCCTGCTCTAACATGTGGGATTTCCAGGCGCGTCGTATGCAGGCACGCTGCCGTAGTAAAAACGATAAGAAACCGCGTCTGGTGCATACGCTGAACGGCTCCGGCCTGGCGGTTGGCCGTACGCTGGTTGCCGTGCTGGAAAACTATCAGCAGGCTGATGGCCGTATTGAAGTGCCGGAAGTGCTGCGTCCTTATATGGGCGGCTTAACCCTAATCGGTTAATGACCCTCATGCACTGTCAGCCCGCCGTTATTCCCGGCGGGCTTTTTTTTTATTAAAATAAATATATCGTTATTCAGCATGCCTCTGCATCTAAGGTGATGATTTATAAATAAGAAAAATATTGTCTGGTTGCTATTTAACCGGTAAACATCTTTCCAGGATAAAAATATTAAATCGGAGCGGGGCAAATTGTGCGGCGCGTAAATTGGGCCGATTGACTTTAAAAACAAGAGTGGCAATATTCGCGCACTTTCTCCTTTCTTTCCTGTGATTTAGCCAATGTTTACCTGGTCTCGTCCCGTTGTGCTGTTGCTCTGCGGCCTGCTGCTGCTGACGGTTTCTATTGCTGTGCTTAATACTCTGGTTCCTTTGTGGCTGACCCACGATAACTTGCCCACCTGGCAGGTAGGCATAGTAAGCTCATCCTATTACACCGGTAACCTTATCGGGACATTACTGGCGGGCTGGCTGATCAAGCACTACGGCTTTAATCGCAGCTTCTATTTTGCTTCGCTGGTTTTTGCTGTCGCCACGGTAGCGCTGGGTCTGAATGAAGGTTTCTGGAGCTGGACGCTTTGGCGTCTGGTGGCAGGCATTGGCTGCGCCTGGATTTGGGTCGTGGTAGAGAGCGCATTGCTCTGTAGCGGCACGCTGCGCAATCGTGGCCAGCTGCTGGCAGCGTATATGATTGTTTACTACCTCGGTACGGTTGCCGGTCAGCTGCTGGTGAGCAAAGTCTCTACCGAGCTGCTGAATGTTTTGCCATGGGTTACCGCCGTGATCGTGGCTGGCGTGCTGCCGATTATCTTTATGAAAATCACCGCTGCTGCGCATGAGGAAGAGGGCGCGCCGGGTCGCATGTGGCCGATGCTTCGTCGTCGTAGCTCACGCCTGGGCATTAACGGCTGCATTATTTCCGGTATTGTGCTGGGCTCGCTGTATGGCCTGATGCCGCTTTACCTCTCTCATCAGGGTATCAGCGACGCGAACGTAGGCTACTGGATGGCGCTGCTGGTCAGCGCGGGCATTGTGGGACAGTGGCCGGTAGGGCGCATGGCCGATCGTTACGGACGTTTGCTGGTGCTACGCGTGCAGGTCTTTATCGTCATTCTGGGTTCAATTGCCATGCTCAGCAATATGGCGATGATGCCGGCGCTGTTTATTCTTGGTGCTGCTGGCTTTACGCTCTATCCGGTTGCCATGTCATGGGCCTGCGAGACGGTGAAACACCATGAGCTGGTTGCGATGAATCAGGCGCTGCTGTTGAGTTATACCATTGGCAGCCTGGCGGGACCGAGTATGACGGCAATGCTTATGCAGAACTATTCCGATCGGGTACTGTTTGTCATGATCGCTGCCGTGTCGCTGATCTATTTAGTGATGCTGCTGCGCAAAGCCGACCATCATATTACGCCTGTGGCGCAGGCGTAATCAGAATAAAAAGGGCGACATACCGTCGCCCTTTTTATTGCTTGTAGATTAGTACATCACCTTATGACCGTAACCTTCCAGAATATGCTTGATGCGTTCCATGGTCTCAGCCTTGGGCGGTTTGACGCCATCCAGCTTATATTCCTCACCCATAGCGATCCATTTATGCTTGCCTAATTCATGATAGGGCAGCAGCTCAATCTTTTCGACGTTTTGCATATCGCGCGTAAATTCACCCAGGCGATGCGCCGAGTCATCATCATCGGTATAGCCAGGCACAATGACAAAACGTATCCAGGTGCGGATGCCTTTTTTCGCCAGATAGCGGGCGAAATCCAGCGTGCGATGATTCGAGACGCCCACCAGGATTTGATGCACGTCATCATTGATCTGTTTTAAATCGAGCATCACCAGATCGGTGACCTCCAGCAATTCATCAATCACCGGATCGTAACGACGTACGAAGCCGTTGGTATCCAGGCAGGTATGAATGCCTTCCGCTTTACAGGCGCGGAACCAGTCGCGCACAAACGCGGCCTGCAGTATTGCTTCACCGCCGGATGCGGTAACGCCGCCGCCGGACGCGTTCATAAAATGACGATAGGAAAGAACGTCTTTCATCAGTTCTTCTACCGTGACTTCTTTTCCCCCATGCGTATCCCAGGTATCGCGGTTATGGCAATACAGACAGCGCATCAGGCAGCCCTGAAAGAAAGTGATGAAACGGATGCCTGGGCCATCAACGGTGCCACAGGATTCGAAAGAATGAATACGACCGACGGATGATGACATTGCGATGAGTTCTCCAGTTGAGCCTGCCTGGCAGGTGACGCAGTCTTTAAAGGCTGCTGCGTTAAGTTAAGTCTGCTTTGCCAGAGACCTCAGTCCAGATCTCTGGCAAATCAGGCTGTTGGTAAAAAGGCCCCCGCAGGAGCCTTTCATTAGCGCAAGAAGCATTACAGCGACTGGGTGAAAGTACGCGTAATCACGTCCTGTTGCTGCTCTTTAGTCAGCGAGTTAAAACGTACCGCATAACCGGAAACGCGAATGGTGAGCTGCGGATATTTTTCCGGGTGCTCCATGGCATCCATCAGCATTTCACGGTTCATCACGTTAACGTTCAGATGCTGGCCGCCTTCAATCGCCGTCGCCGCTTCGTGATGGAAGTAACCATCCATCAGGCCTGCCAGGTTAGTTTTACGTACATCGTCATCTTTACCCAGCGCGTTCGGAACGATAGAGAAGGTGTAAGAGATACCATCTTTAGCGTAAGCAAACGGCAGTTTAGCCACCGAGGTCAGTGAGGCAACGGCACCTTTCTGATCGCGACCATGCATCGGGTTAGCGCCTGGTCCGAAAGGCGCACCGGCACGACGGCCATCCGGGGTATTACCTGTTTTCTTACCGTAAACCACGTTGGAGGTAATCGTCAGCACGGATTGCGTCGGTACGGCGTTGCGGTAGGTGGTCAGTTTCTGAATTTTCTTCATGAAACGTTCAACCAGGTCACAGGCCAGATCGTCCACGCGCGGATCGTTATTACCAAACTGCGGGTATTCGCCCTCGATTTCAAAGTCGGTTGCCAGACCATCTTCGTCGCGAATCGCTTTTACTTTGGCATATTTGATAGCGGAAAGTGAATCTGCCGCCACGGACAGACCGGCAATACCACAGGCCATGGTGCGGTAAACATCACGATCATGCAGCGCCATCAACGCAGCTTCATAGCTGTATTTATCATGCATATAGTGAATGATATTCAGCGCGGTAACGTACTGTTTAGCCAGCCAGTCCATAAAGTGATCCAGACGAGCCATCACGGTATCGAATTCCAGCACCTCATCCATGATCGGCGCTTCTTTCGGACCGACCTGCATTTTCATTTTTTCATCAACGCCGCCATTGATTGCGTACAGCAGCGTTTTGGCGAGGTTGGCGCGCGCACCAAAGAACTGCATCTGTTTGCCGACAATCATCGGGCTAACGCAGCAGGCGATAGCGTAGTCGTCGTTATCGAAGTCCGGACGCATTAAATCGTCGTTTTCGTACTGCACAGATGAGGTATCAATGGAGACTTTAGCCGCATATTTTTTGAAGTTAATCGGCAGCTGCTCTGACCACAGAATGGTCATGTTCGGTTCCGGAGACGGCCCCATGGTGTAGAGGGTGTTCAGGAAACGGAAAGTGGTTTTGGTTACCAGCGTACGGCCATCGACGCCCATACCTGCCAGTGATTCCGTTGCCCAAATCGGGTCGCCGGAGAAGAGCTCATCATATTCCGGGGTACGCAGGAAGCGCACCATACGCAGCTTCATTACTAAGTGGTCGATCAGCTCTTGTGCTTCCAGCTCACTCAGTTTACCTGCCTGCATATCGCGTTCGATAAAGACATCAAGGAAGGTAGAGACGCGACCAAAGGACATCGCTGCGCCGTTCTGTGATTTCACCGCAGCCAGATAACCGAAGTAGGTCCACTGTACCGCTTCACGCGCATTGCTTGCCGGACGAGAGATATCGCAGCCGTAGGTTGCCGCCATCTCTTTCAGCTGAGCCAGCGCACGGTGCTGGTCGGCAATCTCTTCGCGCAGACGAATCGTTGCTTCAAGGTTCACGCCATTGACCAGATCTTCCTGCAGCGAGGTGAACTGAGCAAATTTATCCTGCATCAGATAATCGATACCGTACAGTGCGACACGACGGTAATCACCAATAATACGGCCACGGCCGTACGCATCGGGCAGGCCGGTCAGCACGCCTGATTTACGGCAGCGTAAGATTTCCGGCGTATAAACATCAAACACGCCCTGGTTATGGGTTTTACGGTATTCGGTAAAGATTTTTTTCAGCTGCGGATCCAGCTCGCGGTTATACGCTTTGCAGGAACCTTCCACCATTTTGATACCGCCAAACGGGATCAGAGCACGCTTCAGCGGAGCGTCAGTTTGTAAACCGACAATTTTTTCCAGGCTCTGATCGATATAGCCTGCATCATGTGAAGTGATGGTTGCCGCAACGCTGGTATCGAAATCAACCGGCGCATGGGTGCGGTTTTCAATTTTGATGCCTTCCAGCACTTTGTTCCACAGCTGGGTGGTGGCATCAGTAGCACCGGCCAGGAAGGATTCATCCCCTTCATACGGCGTATAGTTTTTCTGAATAAAATCGCGAACGTTAACTGATTTCTGCCATTCACCTGCGGTGAAACCTTCCCAGGCGGCAGCCAGTTTCTCATTGAGCTCGGTCATAATATACCTACCTTCTGATAAAAGTTCTTTTTTAGAGCCCACAGGGAAACGCCTGCGGGTTCGAATTCTTGTGCAATGGTTGCTAGTGCGTATAGTCACCACGCAGATAGATGACCCAGTAGGTTAGCCCTACCAGCAGGCCACCACCGATGATGTTGCCGATGGTGACGGGGATCAGGTTATCCATGATGAAATGACTCAGCGTCAGGTTAGGGAACTGAGCGGCGGTAGCGCCTGTGGCTTGCCAGAATTCCGGCGAAGCGAAATCACGGATAACAATTGCCATCGGAATCATGAACATATTGGCGATGCTGTGCTCAAAACCACAGGCCACGAACATGGCAACCGGCAGAGCCATAGCCAGCATTTTGTCGGTCAGGCTGCGGCCTGAGTAGCTCATCCAGATGGCCAGGCAAACCATTAAGTTAGCCAACGTGCCAAGACAGACGGCTTCAATAAAAGAGTGATGCATTTTATGGTCGGCGGTTTGTAAGGCATTTAATCCCCATGCGCCATTAGCCACTTCATGCTCGCCGGAGAACCAGATAAGGCCGACAAAAAACAGCGCGCCGAACAGGTTGCCGATATAAACATTGATCCAGTTGCGTGCCAGTTGGCCCCAGCTAATGCGCCCGCTGGCTTTCGCCACAACAATCAAAACGGTGGAGGTAAACAGATCTGCGCCGCCCACGACAACCAGCATCAGGCCAAGAGAGAAACAGATCCCGCCGATCAGTTTCGCCAGGCCATAAGGAATATCCGCCGCGCCTGTTGTCACCGTGATATAAAAAACGAAGGCAATAGAAATAAATACGCCAGCGTTAATGGCTAAAAAAAAGGTTATGAGAGGATGTTTATTCGCTTTATAAACGCCGGCTTCTTCAGCAACTTTCGCCGTTGCATGCGGTAGTAATAAATTGAAAGGGTTGTCAGTATTCATACTAACGTGCTCCCATAAAATATCGTGTAGAGATACTAACAAAGGAGTATTTAGCGAAAATTGATTTAGATCATATTTGCTAAGTGCCTGACAAGGCGGCAGGGGAGTGGGAAGTGGTTTTTATCTAATAACTTGTTGATATTATTATATAAAATTTATTTTAATTTATACATCTAAAATTGAAGGTGGCATTTTATGCACAACGAAATATTATTATAAAAGGTTATATTTTTATTTAAATGTTACCGAAAAGAAATATAAAATAACTAGTCGGTAACATTAGGGCAACTAAAAAGCCAGCTGGTTAAATAACTGGCTTATAATTTACCGGAGTAAGATTATTTATTGCCAGTAATGACGCTTGGCCTGTTGCAGCTTTTCATAGGCGGCAAGCAGGGCCTGGTGGGCAGGAAACGCCTTCAGTTCACGATCAACCGGCTGCAGACCATAGAAAGGCGCTTCGCCATTGATGGCAGCGGATGCGGCTTCAACGGCGTCAGCGCCATACATGCGCACGAAAGCGAGGTAATACTGGGTTGGGTCGCGTTCTTCTTCCTGTGTAAGCAGCAGGAGCGTTTGCAGGCAGCGATAGTAGTTTGCGCGTTCAGCGGTGAATACTGAACCGTTAAACTCCATCGTCCACTCAGTCCAGATCAAGGCCTGATCGAGATCGCCGCCCGCCAGCGCCAGCATCGCTTTCAGCTCGCCGATACGCAAGGTGTACCAGCCATTATCTTTACCGGTAGCCAGACCAAGCAGCTCGCGAACGCGGGTAAAATCATCGTGGCCTTCTTCATCCAGCTGCTCAATCAGCGCCAGATAATCGGCCTGATCCCACTCGCTGTCAGGCAGCGCCAGCAAGGTCTCACGCAGACCGGCGCCCATGCTGTTATTGGCCAGCAGCAGATCTTCCGCCGGATAAATATCAGACATGCCCGGCACAATGATACGGCAGGCGTAAACGTCCAGATGCTCATAATCTGCGATGTAAACTTCTTTGTCTTCATCTTTGAAAATGGCCATCAGCGTGACGAACTCTTCTTCCGTGCTGCCATCAAAGCGCCAGTCTACAAACGGGTAGTCAGCTTCTTCTTTAAACAGATCCCATGAGATAGAGCCGCTGGAATCGATAAAGTGCGTTTCCAGGTTGGCATGTTCCGCAACTTCTTCATCATCGAACGTCGGCGGCGTAAAGACATCCAGATCTTTAAGGCTACGGCCCTGCAGCAGTTCGGTCACGGTACGCTCCAGCGCCACGCCGAAATCAGGATGAGCGCCGAAGGAGGCGAAGCAGGTGCCATTGCTCGGGTTAAATAACACCACGCAAATAACCGGGTACTTGCCGCCTAACGAGGCGTCATAGGCAAAAATCGGGAAACCTTCAGCTTCAAGGCTATTGATCGCTTCCACCACGCCTGGATAGCGATCCAGCACATCCTGTGGGATAGCCGGTAAACTAATCGCTTCGGCAATAATGCGGTTTTTTACATAACGCTCAAAGACTTCTGACAGGCCCTGTACGCGTGCTTCATTACGCGTATTACCCGCTGACATGCCGTTGGACACATACAGGTTGCCGATGATATTCATTGGAATATAGACGGTCTGGTCGTCAGACTGGCGGGTAAAAGGCAATGCGCAAATGCCGCGTTCGCCATTTCCTGACTGCAGATCGATCAGATCGCTGGCGCTCAGCTCATTTTCTGCATCGTAAAACTGACGCAGGCGGGGATCCAAAATGCCTTCCGGCAGGCTGTCATCTTCCGGCAGCGGGAACCATTTTTCATTGGGGTAGTGAACAAATTCGCCATTGGCGATGGTTTCGCCTAACCAGAAGTCCGCAAAGAAATAGTTGGTCGACAAACGCTCGAAATATTCACCCAACGCGGAAGCCAGCGCAGCTTTTTTGCTTGCGCCCTTACCATTCGTAAAGCAAAGCGGGCAGTCGCGGTCACGAATATGCACCGACCAGACGTGGGGCACGGGATTCAGCCACGAGGCCTCTTCAATATTGAAGCCAAAATCCTGCAGCTTCTGTTGGAAGCGGGTGATGGAATCTTCCAGCGCGGCGTCTTTGCCGGGGATAAAGGTTTGAGTCATGTAGCCTACTATTTGTTGGTTGAGCGTAAAGCGCGCAATGATACGTATTTTCTAACGTTGGCGCTATCTGCGGGCAGTGAATTGATATTGGGCATTGTGGCAAAACGGTCGCTTTCTTTCTGGTTCTATTATTTCGTAAAGCGAGAAACCTCACAAAATATCGTACCGCTTTGCTTTCGCCATACAAGCTGTTGCGGCAGGTCGCGAGAAAATGGGAGCGCGGCCGGATAAATGTTTGCAGCATACGAAGGGCAGTGATAAAACCGATAGCCTATTCATAATCAACAGATCTGACAGTGGTGACGGGAAATGACGCAGATTTATAATTTTAGCTCCGGTCCGGCAATGCTGCCGGCAGAAGTGCTTCGTCGTGCAGAACAAGAGCTTTGCAACTGGAATGGGCTGGGTACGTCAGTAATGGAAATCAGCCATCGCAGCAAAGAGTTTATTCAGGTTGCAGAAGAAGCGGAAAAAGATTTACGCGATCTGCTGAAAATTCCCGATAACTATAAAGTTTTATTCTGCCAGGGCGGCGCGCGCGCGCAGTTTGCGGCGGTGCCGATGAATCTGTTGGGCGCGGCGAAAACCGCAGACTATATCGATGGCGGCTACTGGGCGCATAGCGCGATTCAGGAAGCGCATAAGTATTGCACGCCTAATGTGTTTGACGCGAAAATCCAGATCGACGGCAAACGCGCGTTACTGCCTATGCGCGACTGGGCATTAAACGACGATGCGGCTTATCTCCACTTTTGCCCGAATGAAACCATCGATGGCCTGGCCATCAATGAGCAACCTGACTTTGGCGATAAAGTCGTGGTGGCCGATCTCTCTTCCACTATTCTCTCTGGTCCGCTTGATATCAGCCGCTACGGCGTTATCTATGCCGGAGCGCAAAAGAATATCGGCCCGGCTGGCCTGACGCTGGTGATTGTACGTGACGACCTGTTGGGTAAAGCGCAGCAGGCGCTGCCAACGGTGCTGAATTATAAAGCACTGGCGGAAAATGACTCCATGTACAACACCCCGCCGACCTTTGCCTGGTACCTTTCAGGGCTAGTGTTTAAGTGGCTGAAAGAGCGCGGCGGAATCGGCGAAATGGATAAAACCAATCAGGCAAAGGCCGATTTGCTGTATAGCGTTATCGACGCCAGCGATTTCTATCGTAATGACGTGGCCGCCAGCAACCGTTCACGCATGAATGTGCCTTTCCAGCTGGCCGACGCCGCGTTAGATAAGGTTTTCCTGGAAGAGTCCTTTGCCGCCGGGCTGCATGCTCTGAAAGGGCATCGCGTGGTTGGTGGTATGCGCGCCTCCATTTACAATGCTATGCCGCTGGAGGGCGTTAAAGCTCTGACCGAATTTATGATTGATTTTGAGCGTCGGCACGGCTGATTCCCTGTTTACTATTTTTTAGAAACCTCGCCCTGGCGCGAGGTTTTATTGTACTGGCTTTACGGAGAGACGTTTTTACATGCAGGAATCCCTGACACTACAACCCATTGCACACGTTGACGGCACGGTAAATTTACCTGGCTCAAAAAGCGTTTCTAATCGCGCTTTACTGCTGGCAGCGCTGGCGCAGGGAACGACACGTCTGACTAACCTTTTAGACAGCGATGACGTTAAACATATGCTTAATGCGCTTGAGGCATTAGGCGTCGGCTATCAGCTGTCAGCGGATCGTACCGTCTGTGAAGTGAATGGCCGCGGTGGGCCGCTAAAAGCAGAGAAGGCGCTGGAACTGTTTCTTGGCAATGCCGGAACCGCGATGCGTCCGTTGGCTGCTGCGCTCTGCCTGGCCGATAATGACATAATCCTGACCGGCGAGCCGCGTATGAAAGAGCGTCCCATCGGTCATCTGGTTGATGCGCTGCGTCAGGGCGGCGCGCAGATTGAGTATCTGGAACAGGACAACTATCCCCCATTACGCATTCACGGCGGCTTCACCGGTGGAGAAGTCAGCGTCGACGGCAGCGTTTCCAGCCAGTTCCTGACGGCTCTGCTGATGGCTGCGCCATTGGCGCCGCAGGACACGCAGATCGTGATTAAAGGCGAGCTGGTGTCGAAGCCCTATATCGATATTACGTTGCATTTGATGAAGGCTTTTGGCGTAACGGTAGAAAACGATCGTTACCAGCGCTTTTCGATCCGTGGGCAGCAGCGTTATATTTCACCTGGCAGCTACCTGGTGGAGGGCGATGCCTCTTCCGCCTCTTACTTTCTTGCTGCCGCTGCAATCAAAGGCGGCACGGTGCGCGTCACCGGCGTGGGACGTAATAGCGTTCAGGGCGATATCCGTTTTGCTGACGTGCTGGAAAAAATGGGTGCTAAAATTGAGTGGGGCGATGATTATATCGCGTGTACGCGCGATGAATTGCACGCGGTCGATCTCGATATGAACCATATTCCCGATGCGGCAATGACCATTGCCACAGCGGCACTTTTTGCTGAAGGCACTACGGTATTACGTAATATTTATAACTGGCGCGTTAAAGAAACCGATCGGCTTTCAGCGATGGCTACCGAGCTGCGTAAGGTTGGGGCTGAAGTGGAAGAGGGGCATGACTTTATCCGTATCGCCCCTCCGCAACACCTGACCTCAGCAAATATCGGTACCTACAACGATCACCGGATGGCGATGTGTTTCTCGCTGGTGGCGCTCTCGGATACGGCCATCACCATTCTGGATCCGAAATGTACCGCTAAAACGTTCCCGGACTACTTTGAACGTCTGGCGGCCATCAGCACATTAGCCTGAAAAAACGCCGCTACTGCTGGTTTACAGCGTAGCGGCTGATCCATTACGGCATTTTATTTTTTAGCGGAAGTTCTTAAAAAGAAGAATATTTGGCAGCGGCCTGCGCTTAAAGATAACGTTCTGAATAATTGCAGCGTATAATATGCCGCGACTTGTAAATGAGTGCAGGCAGCCATAAGAACGACCAGCAGCGACAGGAGAATAAAATGACGGCAACAGCCCCGGTAATTACCATTGATGGTCCAAGCGGTGCGGGCAAAGGCACGCTCTGTAAGGCAATGGCTGAGGCGCTGCAATGGCATCTGCTTGATTCTGGTGCTATTTATCGCGTATTAGCACTGGCGGCCCTTCACCATCAGGTAGATATCGAGTCAGAAGAAGCGCTGGTGCCTATTGCCGCGCATCTGGATGTACGTTTTATTTCAACCGACGGTGAAATGGCGGTCATTCTTGAAGGCGAAGACGTAACGGGCGAAATCCGTACGCAGGAAGTAAGCAACACAGCGTCAAAAGTGGCGGCATTTCCACGCGTGCGCGAAGCTTTACTGCGTCGTCAACGCGCGTTTCGCGATGCGCCAGGCCTGATTGCCGACGGTCGCGATATGGGCACGGTGGTTTTCCCCGATGCGCCAGTAAAGATTTTTCTCGACGCCAGCTCCGAAGAGCGTGCGCACCGACGTATGCTACAGTTGCAGGAGAAGGGCTTTAGTGTTAACTTTGAACGCCTTTTAGCCGAGATAAAGGAACGCGACGAGCGTGACCGTAATCGGGCTATTGCGCCGCTGGTGCCCGCGCAAGATGCGCTAGTGCTGGATTCAACCAGCATGAGTATTGAGCAGGTAATTGATACCGCGCTCAATTATGCCCGCGAAAAACTGGCATTATCGTAGGCCAGCGGCAGAACAGATGTAATAACCTGGTGATAAGGAACGTCATCAGGCATGTTAAACAACCCCATCCAACAGGAAGTCAGGTGGACGTTAAATTTACCTATCTAAAGATTAAATATGACTGAATCTTTTGCTCAACTGTTTGAAGAATCCCTGAAAGAAATCGAAACCCGCCCGGGTTCCATCGTTCGCGGTGTTGTTGTTGCTATCGACAAAGATATCGTACTGGTTGACGCCGGTCTGAAATCTGAGTCTGCCATTCCGGCGGAGCAGTTCAAAAACGCACAGGGCGAGCTTGAAATCCAGGTTGGTGACGAAGTTGACGTTGCTCTGGATGCAGTAGAAGACGGCTTCGGTGAAACCCTGCTGTCTCGTGAGAAAGCGAAGCGTCACGAAGCATGGCTGATGCTGGAAAAAGCTTACGAAGAAGCTGCAACTGTAACTGGCGTGATCAACGGCAAAGTCAAGGGCGGCTTCACTGTTGAGCTGAACGGTATTCGTGCGTTCCTGCCAGGTTCCCTGGTTGACGTGCGTCCAGTGCGCGATACGCTGCACCTGGAAGGCAAAGAGCTTGAGTTCAAAGTAATCAAGCTGGATCAGAAGCGCAACAACGTTGTTGTTTCTCGTCGTGCCGTTATCGAATCTGAAAACAGCGCAGAACGCGACCAGCTGCTGGAAAACCTGCAGGAAGGCATGGAAGTCAAAGGTATCGTTAAGAACCTTACTGACTACGGCGCCTTCGTTGACCTGGGCGGCGTTGACGGCCTGCTGCACATTACCGACATGGCATGGAAACGCGTTAAGCATCCGAGCGAAATCGTTAATGTTGGCGACGAAATCACCGTTAAGGTGCTGAAGTTCGATCGCGAGCGTACCCGTGTATCTCTGGGCCTGAAACAGCTGGGCGAAGATCCGTGGGTAGCTATCGCTAAACGTTATCCGGAAGGTACTAAACTGACCGGTCGCGTGACCAACCTGACTGACTACGGCTGCTTCGTTGAAATCGAAGAAGGCGTTGAAGGCCTGGTACACGTGTCTGAGATGGACTGGACCAACAAAAACATCCATCCGTCTAAAGTTGTTAACGTTGGCGACGTGGTAGAAGTGATGGTTCTGGATATCGACGAAGAACGTCGTCGTATCTCTCTGGGCCTGAAACAGTGCAAATCCAACCCGTGGCAGCAGTTTGCGGAAACCCATAACAAGGGCGACCGTGTTGAAGGTAAAATCAAGTCAATCACTGACTTTGGTATCTTCATCGGCCTGGAAGGCGGCATCGACGGTCTGGTTCACCTGTCTGACATCTCCTGGAACGCGACTGGCGAAGAAGCGGTTCGTGAGTACAAGAAAGGTGACGAAATCGCCGCTGTGGTTCTGCAGGTTGACGCAGAGCGCGAGCGTATCTCCCTGGGCGTTAAGCAACTGGCAGAAGACCCGTTCAACAACTACATCTCTCTGAACAAGAAAGGTGCAATTGTTACTGGTAAAGTAACTGCAGTTGACGCTAAAGGTGCTACAGTTGAATTAGCAGACGGCGTTGAAGGCTACCTGCGTGCTTCTGAAGCTTCACGCGACCGTATCGAAGACGCGACTCAGGTGCTGAATGTTGGTGACGATGTTGAAGCCAAATTCACCGGCGTTGATCGTAAGAACCGCGTTGTAAGCCTGTCTGTTCGTGCTAAAGACGAAGCTGACGAGAAAGATGCTATTGCTACTGTTAACAACAAACAGGAAGAAAGCAACTTCTCTAACGCTATGGCTGAAGCATTTAAAGCCGCTAAAGGCGAATAATCGTCTTTGGGCTCCGGGCTGCCTTTTGGCGCCCGGCGCCCGTAGCAAGCTGTCAGACCATTCCCACAGGGATTAACCGGAGGACTAATGACCAAGTCAGAACTTATTGAAAGACTTGCGGGCCAGCAAACTCATATCCCGGCGAAAGCCGTAGAGGATGCGGTAAAAGAGATGCTTGAGCATATGGCCACTACGTTGGCTCAGGGTGAACGCATCGAAATCCGGGGGTTTGGCAGTTTCTCTTTGCATTACCGTGCGCCACGCGTAGGTCGCAACCCAAAAACAGGCGATAAAGTGGAACTGGAAGGTAAATACGTTCCCCACTTTAAACCTGGGAAAGAGTTGCGCGACCGTGCGAATATTTACGGCTAAGGCAAAATGACGATAGATAAAAAACGACACGCTGTGTCGTTTTTTTTGCCTTAAATTCAGCGAATGCGCGCCTGTTCACAACAAAATACCAACGCATGTAAACAATAAAATCTCTTTGCGCCATCGCTTCCGATACCCTCCGCCACCTCTGCGCTAAACGTATCCATTCGGCATACTTGTCCTTCGTTTCTAAGGATGAACTCATGCCATATCCTCTTCCCGTACTGGCTTTGTTAACTACGTTTGCGACGCTTCCTTTGCTTTTTTTATCGCAGCTGCCAGAACACCGCAGCCTTGTCATGGTGCTTGTTGCGGCTCTGGCATTGACGCTGCTGCCGCAGCGGGCTTTGCGCTATACAGGTATCGGCGGCGTGCTGCTGGTCTGGGCATTGTTGACCGCGCGCCAGGCCATCGAACCGATCGCTGCCTTATCCGCAAGGGCCATAGACGTGCGTACCGAAATTACCCAGGTGCTGCACGACAAGGGGCGGCTGGTGGTTAAAATAGTTGAGCATGATAATCAGCGGCTGTTTCCTCCAGTTCATGCCAGCTTAACGGCGGAAAAATTTGCGGAAAAATGGTGCGCGGGGCAGCAGTGGAAAATGACGCTCCGTCTGCGCCCGATACATGCACGGTTAAATGAGGGCGGTTTTGACGCCCAGCGTTTCGCCCTTGCGAACAACACGCCGTTGCAGGGCAGGCTGCTTGCCGCCAGCCCGCTCAGTCAAAGTTGTTCATGGCGTCAGCGGCTGATTAATTATGCTCAGCAGCAATATCAGCATTTTTCCTGGCACAGCGTCATGACCGCCTTACTGTTTGGCGATCGACAAGGAGTGACTGTTGAAACACGCGCGCTGCTAAGGGATACCGGCATTGCGCATTTAATGGCGATTTCCGGTATGCATATCGGGCTGGCCGCCTCGTTGGGATGGATGGCGGCAAGAGCATTTCAATTTTTGTTGCCAGCATGGCGTATACGTTATCCGTTGCCGTTATTGTTTAGCCTTGGCGTAGCCGCAGCCTATTGTTGGCTGTCGGGAAGCAGTCCGCCATCCATCAGGGCGATGACCGCGTTAACATTATGGGCGCTGGTGCGCTTGCAGAGCATCAACTGCAGCAGCTGGCAGATTTGGCTGATTTGTCTTGGCGGCATTCTGTTTATTGATCCTATAGCAGTATTGTCGGACAGTTTTTGGCTTTCAGTCAGCGCCGTAGCCATTTTGCTATTTTGGTTTCGCTGGTTTCCCTTGCCTGCCCGCTGGCGCTATCGAAAGCGCTGGATGCTTTTACAGCTAGCCCATCTGCAATTAGGGATGATGCTGTTACTGATTCCCATCCAGGTTTTTATTTTTCATGGCATAAGCCTGACATCGCTTCCGGCGAATATCCTTGCCATACCGGTGGTCTCTTTTATTACGGTTCCGGCGCTGCTGTTAGCGACGGTGATGCCGGTTAACGGACTTGCTTTACCGTTCTGGTGGATAGCGGATCGCTCGCTGGCACTGATCTTCTCGCTGTTAGCATTGCTGCCGCAAGGGTGGTTAGGACTGGGAAAGGCATCGTTGGTCGCCAGCCTTATCGTATGGCTGCTTTTGATCGCCTTTCGTCTGGACGGGTGGCGACGTACGCCGACAGCATTAATCGCCGCCTGTTGCCTGCCTGTATTGTGGCATCTCACGCGCGAGGAGCCTGAATGGCGGCTGGATATGATAGATATCGGTCATGGGCTGGCAATGGTTATCTCGCGTAACGGCCACGCCATGGTTTATGACACCGGCAACCGCTGGCCGGGCGGGAGCGCCGCCCAACAAAGTCTGCTGCCCTGGTTAAACTGGCACGGCCTGCTGGTAGATGAAATCATTATCAGCCATCAGCATCTCGATCATATCGGAGGATTAACCGATATGCAGCACGCCTGGCCTGAAGCAAGGTTACGCAGTGCGCTCGCCGATCTGGCTCATCAACCCTGCGTTGCAGGTACGCAATGGCAATGGCAGGCGCTGAATTTTAAGGTACTTTGGCCGCTGGAAACCAGCCCGCAAGGTCATAACAACGATTCTTGTGTGCTGCGTATTGATGATGGTCGCTACCGACTATTGTTAACGGGAGATTTAGAGGCGCAAGCTGAGCAAGCCTTACTGCGCCGCGATCGTGCAGCGTTACAGGCCGATATTATCCAGGTGCCGCATCACGGCAGTAAAACGTCATCCACTGCCGTGCTGTTACGCAACGTTAAAGGCAGCCTGGCGCTGGCTTCGGTAGCGCGTTATAACGCCTGGCGTTTGCCCTCTGCCCAGGTTATGGAGCGCTACCGTAAAAATGGCTATCAGTGGCGTGATACCGCACATTCCGGGCAGCTTAGCGTGGCTTTTTATCGTGATGGATGGCAAGTCAAGGGGTTAAGAGAACAAATAATGCCCCGCTGGTATCATCAGTGGTTTGGCGTAGAGGGTGAATCCAGGTAAAATAAGCGGCTATTTCAAACAATGCTGGTTAAATAATGCATCAAGATAAAGATCTCTCAACATGGCAGACCTTTCGTCGCCTTTGGCCGATGATCGCACCACATAAAGCGGGACTGATTGTGGCAGCCGTAGCGCTGATCATCAACGCGGCAGGCGATACCCTCATGCTGTCATTGCTGAAACCTTTACTGGATGAAGGCTTTGGTAAAGCCGATAAGTCGGTCTTAATATGGATGCCGCTGGCGGTTATTGGTCTGATGCTGGTTCGCGGCGTCACCAGTTACGCCTCAAGCTATTGTATTTCATGGGTTTCAGGTAATGTAGTGATGAATATGCGTCGCCGTTTATTCTCACACATGATGGGAATGCCGGTCTCCTTTTTTGACCAGCAGTCCACCGGGACGCTGCTGTCACGCATCACCTATGACTCTGAACAGGTTGCCTCTTCGTCTTCCAGCGCGCTGGTTACCGTGGTACGCGAAGGCGCGTCGATTATCGGCCTGTTCATTATGATGTTCTATTACAGCTGGCAGCTGTCGCTGATTCTGATCGTACTGGCGCCGGTTGTCTCAATGGCGATTCGTACCGTCTCCAAGCGTTTCCGCAGCATCAGCAAGAATATGCAGAACACCATGGGGCAGGTCACCACCAGCGCTGAGCAGATGCTGAAAGGCCACAAAGAAGTGCTGATTTTTGGCGGGCAGGATGTCGAAGCAAAGCGTTTTGATAAAGTCAGCAACCGCATGCGCCACCAGGGAATGAAGCTGGTTTCTGCCTCCTCCATTTCCGATCCTATTATTCAGCTGATCGCCTCTTTGGCGCTGGCTTTTGTCCTGTACGCCGCCAGCTTTCCCAGCGTAATGGAAACATTGACGGCAGGCACCATTACCGTGGTGTTTTCTTCCATGATTGCGCTGATGCGCCCGCTGAAATCATTAACCAACGTCAATGCGCAGTTTCAACGCGGCATGGCGGCCTGCCAGACGCTGTTCGCTATTCTCGACAGCCAGCAGGAGGTTGATACCGGTACGCGTGAAGTTGAACGGGCGAAAGGGGATATTGAATTCCGTAGCGTTACCTTCAGCTATCCTGGCCGTGATGTTCCGGCGCTGCGTAATATTAATCTTAATATTCCGGCAGGCAGAACCGTGGCGCTGGTTGGGCGCTCTGGCTCAGGTAAATCCACCATCGCCAGCTTGCTGACGCGCTTTTATGATATCCAGCAGGGTGAAATTCTGATGGATGGTCACGATCTGCGTGAATACACGCTGCGTTCCCTGCGTAATCAGGTGGCGCTGGTTTCGCAAAATGTGCATCTGTTTAACGATACCATCGCCAACAATATCGCCTATGCGCGTAACGATGTTTACAGCCGCGAAGAGATCGAAAAAGCCGCTGAAATGGCGCATGCCATGGACTTTATCCGCAAAATGGACAACGGCCTGGATACCATTATTGGTGAAAACGGCGTGCTGCTTTCAGGCGGTCAGCGCCAGCGTATCGCGATTGCTCGCGCGCTGTTGCGTGACAGCCCGGTATTGATCCTGGATGAAGCAACGTCGGCGCTGGATACCGAATCTGAGCGCGCTATTCAGTCGGCGCTGGATGAGTTGCAGAAAAATCGTACCTCGCTGGTTATCGCCCATCGCCTTTCTACTATCGAAAAAGCGGATGAGATCGTGGTGGTTGAAGACGGACAGATCATTGAACGCGGTACGCATGATGAGCTGCTCAGCCAGCGCGGCGCCTATGCGCAGCTGCATAAGATGCAGTTTGGTCAATGATTGAGCGCATCTGGAGCGGCCGCTCGGCGCTGTATCTGCTGCTGCTGCCGTTCAGCCTGCTGTATGGGCTTATCGCCAACCTGATCCGGCTTAGCTATCGGCTGGGTCTGCGTCGCGCCTGGCGGGCGCCGGTGCCGGTAGTGGTGGTAGGCAACCTTACTGCTGGCGGTAACGGCAAAACGCCGGTGGTGATTTGGCTGGTGGAGCAGCTTCAGCAGCGCGGGCTGCGCGTGGGCGTGGTTTCCCGCGGCTATGGCGGTAAGTCCAGCCATTATCCGCTGCTGTTGAACGCGGCGACCTCGACGCAGGAAGCGGGCGATGAGCCGGTGCTGATTGCTCAGCGCACCGGCGCACCGGTTGCCGTCGCGCCGGTGCGTAGCGATGCCGTGAAAGCCCTGCTGGCCGCCGGGCCGCTGGATCTGATCGTAACCGATGACGGTCTACAGCATTACGCGCTGGCACGCGATACAGAAATTGTCGTGGTGGATGGCGAGCGGCGCTTCGGCAACGGCTGGTGGCTGCCTGCTGGCCCGATGCGTGAGCGTGCCAGCCGTCTGAAGCAGGTTGATGCCGTGATTGTTAACGGCGGCGCGGCGGCAGAAGGCGAAATTGCCATGGCGCTACAGCCAGGCGAGGCGATAAACCTGAAAACGGGCGTCAGTTCTCCAGCGTCCGCCTTATCGCCAGTGGTGGCGATGGCGGGCATCGGTCATCCGCCGCGCTTCTTCGCCACGCTGCGCCAGCATGGCGTTGAGGTGGCTCAGACCGTACCTTTTGCCGACCACCAGGCTTACAGCGAAGCAAGCTTAACGGCGCTGACGCCGGCCAATGAACCCTTAATCATGACGGAAAAAGACGCGGTAAAATGCCGGGCTTTTGCGCATGACAACTGGTGGTATTTACCGGTTGAAGCACGCTTATCCGCCGCTGCCGAGCCTTTACTGAAAAAAATTATTGCGCTGTGCCGCTAGCGGTTTAACGGCGCTGAGCGCAGCCACTACACTGGTGCTATCTGAATAGAAGGAAAAGCTGATGGCACCCGTTTCTCTTTCCATACAAACCGCCCGCAATTTGCATCTTGCGGCGCAGGGCTTGCTAAACCCGCCTAAACGCCATGCCACCTACAGCGATCTGCTGGCGACCATCAGACGCATGTCGCTGCTGCAAATCGATACTATTCATGTTGTCGCACGTAGCCCTTATCTGGTGCTGTTTAGTCGTCTGGGCGACTATCCCACTGGCTGGCTGGAACAGGCGCTGGCATCGGGTAGCCTGTTTGAGTATTGGGCGCATGAAGCCTGTTTTATTCCTGCTGAAGATTACCCGTTATTGCGTCACCGCATGCTGCAGCCGGAAAAAATGGGCTGGAAATACAGCGCCGCATGGATGGCGGAGCATGCCGACGAGGTGGCGCACCTGTTGCAGCATATCGCCGCGCACGGCCCGGTACGCTCAGCGGATTTCGCCACGGCACCCGGGCATCAACCGGGCTGGTGGTCATGGAAGCCGCATAAGCGCCATCTGGAAAATCTCTTTACCGCTGGCGAGCTGATGGTTATTGGCCGTCAAAATTTTCAGCGCATTTACGATCTACGTCAGCGGGTGCTGCCGGCGTGGGATGATGCGTTGCACATGCTCAGCGAAGAGGCGGCGCAGGAACAGATGCTGCGCAACAGCGCCCGCAGTCTGGGGCTGTTTCGCGCCGAGTGGCTGCCGGACTATTACCGCTTAAAACGCGTGGCGCTGAAAGCGGTGCTGGCGCGCTGGCAGGAAGAGGGCTTTATCGTCCCGGTCAGCGTAGAACATTTGGGCGAGATGTGGCTGCATCATGCCGGGCTGGCGTTACTGGAAAAGCCACTTAATGCCACACACACCGCTATTCTTTCTCCTTTTGATCCGGTGGTTTGGGATCGTCGCCGTGCGCAGGCATTATTCGATTTTAACTATCGGCTGGAGTGTTATACGCCAGCGCCAAAGCGGCGTTATGGTTATTTCACCTTGCCGCTGCTGCATCGTGGCGCATTAAAAGCGCGGCTGGATGCAAAAATGCTGCGCCGCGAAGGCTGCCTGCAGATTAAAAATCTGTGGCTGGAAGAGACGACCCGAGTAGGCGCCGGGCTGGCGAGCGATCTGCGTAAAGCCATCGAACGCTTTGCCCGCTGGCAGGGCGCGGAGCAGGTCAGCATCGAAAAAGGGCCTGCTAAGCTGTTATCGCTCACCGGCAGCCGCTGGTCGCTGCGGAATGACGCCTGAGGTTATCGCCCATTCCGCGGCTGTGTTATGCTTGCCATCCTGAGGCTTCGGTCCATTACGGAGGAAACATGGATCACCGTTTACTTGAAATCGTTGCTTGTCCGGTCTGTAACGGCAAGCTCTACTACAACAAAGAGCAGCAGGAACTTATCTGCAAGCCAGATGGCCTGGCATACCCGGTGCGCGACGGCATTCCGGTGCTGCTGGAAAACGAAGCCCGCACGCTATCCGCAGACGAGATACATCCATGAGTTTTATCGCCATCATTCCGGCTCGTTTTGCCTCAACGCGTTTACCTGGTAAACCGCTGGTTGATATTCACGGTAAACCGATGGTGGTGCATGTGATGGAGCGCGCGCTGCAATCCGGCGCCGATCGTGTGATAGTGGCGACCGATCATCCTGACGTGGCGGCAGCCGTAACGGCGGCCGGTGGCGAAGTCTGCCTGACGCGCCCCGATCATCAGTCCGGCACCGAGCGGCTGGCCGAAGTCATCGAGCGCTACCAGTTTGCCGATGACGCTATCATCGTGAACGTGCAGGGCGATGAGCCGTTAATTCCGCCGGGCATTATCCGTCAGGTTGCACACAACCTGGCCGGTTCTGAGGCGGGTATGGCTACGCTGGCGGTGCCGATTACCGATGCGGAAGAGGCATTTAATCCTAACGCGGTGAAGGTTGTACGCGATGCGCAGGGCTATGCGCTCTATTTCTCGCGCGCCACTATTCCCTGGGATCGCGAGCGCTTTGCGCAGTCGCGCGACAGCATTGGCACCAGCCTGCTGCGTCACATTGGTATTTATGCCTATCGGGCAGGGTTTATTCGTCGCTATGTCAGCTGGGAACCCAGTGCGCTGGAACAGATCGAGCTGCTGGAGCAGCTACGCGTCTTGTGGTACGGCGAAAAAATCCATGTCGATGTGGCGGAAACCACGCCCGCAGCGGGCGTCGATACGGCTGAAGATCTGGCCCGCGTGCGAGAAGCGTTACGTTAAATCGTGCTTGTCGGTTAAGGGAGAAACCTGCGGGTTTCTCCCTTAACCGACCCGGGCGCAATGCGTGATTAAATCCTGAGGGGTTTGCCAGCCATCTACTCGCGTTGATCGCTTAAGGGCGCGGCCTGCTGCGAAGTCGTCTCATCCGTCGTGGTTTTCCCATTCAGGCTCTGCCACAGTGTGCCTAACCCTTCATAAACCGCGCGTTCGCTATGACTGAGCCAAATCGGCGCGGGCAGTGCTTTTTCCCACCCGTTTAGCGGCGAGTCGATCGCCATCTGATTAGCCGGAGCAGCAATCGGCATTAAGCCCTGATGATGGAAAAAGGTTATGGCGCGCGGCATATGATTCGCCGAGGTCACCAGCAAAAAAGCGCGTTGCCCAACGATCCGCTTCACCGCCAGCGCCTCATCGTCCGTATCCCGTGGCCGATCGAGCTGGATAATATCCGCAGGCGGCACGCCTAAAGAGATCGCAACCCGCGCCGCTACGGCAGCATTGCTGACCGGATTGGTTGAGGCCGCAGCGCCAGTAAAGATCATTTTAGCGCCAGGATGCCGCCGCCATTGCCTTACCCCCTCGGTGACGCGCGGCAGGCTGTTGCCGATCAGATTTGAACTGGGCGCCCAGGCTGGATTCCAGGTATAGCCGCCGCCAAGCACCACAATAAAGCCCACCGGATCGGTGGCATGATAGGTTGGGTAGCGCTGCTCCAGCGGACGCAGCAGGCCATCCGCCACCGGCTGCAGGCTCAAAGCAAACAGCATGAGCCAGGCGGCGGAAACAATAATTTTTCCGCTTTTCTGCCAGCGGGAGAACCAAAGCAGCAAAAGCCCAAGCGCCATCACCAAAAGCAGCAGCGGCAAAGGCAGCAACAGGCCGCCAACAATTTTTTTTAGGGTAAAAAACATCAATACACATTCCTTTTGTCCGAAAAAACATCATCTGATAGCCAGACTCTGCATCAAAGGTTCATTCTGCTGCGGGGTGTGACAAAATAGGCGCCCAGAAACAGCAAGCACCGGAGCTGAGGCATGCAGGATCGTAACTTTGACGATATTGCCCTTAAATTTGCGCAAAACATTTACGGTACCACCAAAGGGCGTATTCGTCAGGCAATCCTGTGGCAGGAGCTGGATGCGTTGCTGGCAACATTGCCGGATCGGCCGCTGCACATTGTGGATGTTGGCGGCGGTCAGGGGCAAATCGCCTGCGGGCTGGCGGCGCGCGGCCATCAGGTGTTGCTGTGCGATATTTCCACTGAAATGCTACAGCACGCGCGTGACTATGCCGCGCAGCAGAATGTGCTGGCCAACATGCAGTTTGAACAAATTAGCGCGCAGCAGGTCGCGCAATACTTGGATAAGCCAGCGGATCTGGTATTGTTTCACGCTGTGTTGGAGTGGGTCGCCGAGCCAGAAGCGATCCTGGCGACGCTGTACGACGCGCTGGCACCGGGCGGCATCTTATCGTTGATGTTTTTCAACCTGCACGGGCAGATATTAAGTACGGCGGCGCACGGTAATTTTGGCTGGCTGGAAGTTGGCATGAAGAAAGGCAAAAAGAAAACGCTTTCGCCTGATTACCCGCGCGATCCCCAACAGGTTTATCAGTGGCTGCAATCCTGCGGCTTCATTATTGAACGCCGCGCCGGCATTCGGGTATTTCACGATTACATGCACGACAAACAACGCAGAATAGATGAATTTGATCGGCTGTTGGCATTAGAAACCCAATATTGCCGTCAGGAACCCTTTATCAGCCTGGGGCGTTATATTCATGTCACGGCGCGCAAACCCGGCCCGAAGGACCTACTATGAGTGATTTTTCCCAGACCGTCCCGGAGCTGGTCTCCTGGGCGCGGAAAAACGATTTTTCCGTTTCGTTACCCACCGAACGTCTGGCGTTTCTGCTGGCTATCGCCACGCTAAACAGCGAGCGAATGGACGGGGAAATGAGCGAAGGCGAACTGATCGACGCGTTTCGTCACGTCAGCGACGCCTTTGAGCAAACCCATGAAACCGTTGTGGTGCGCGCCAACAATGCGATCAACGATATGGTGCGTCAGCGCCTGCTTAATCGCTTTACCAGCGAACTGGCGGATGGCAACGCTATCTATCGCCTGACGCCGCTGGCGATCGGCATCACCGATTACTATATCCGCCAGCGCGAATTTTCGACGTTGCGTCTTTCCATGCAGCTCTCCATCGTTGCTCAGGAGCTGAAACGGGCGGCAGATGCGGCGGATGAAGATGGCGATGAGTTTCACTGGCACCGCAATGTCTTTGCGCCGCTGAAATACTCGGTAGCGGAGATTTTCGACAGCATCGATTTAACCCAGCGCCTGATGGATGAGCAACAGCAGTCGGTGAAAAACGATATCGCTGCGCTGCTTAATCAGGACTGGCGTGCCGCCATTTCCAGCTGTGAACTGCTGCTTTCAGAAACCTCCGGCACGCTGCGTGAGCTGCAGGATACGCTGGAAGCGGCGGGCGACAAACTGCAAGCCAACCTGCTGCGTATTCAGGATGCCACGCTCGGCAGTCCGGATCTCGGTTTCGTCGATAAGCTGGTGTTCGATCTGCAAAACAAACTCGATCGTATTATCAGCTGGGGCCAGCAGGCGATCGACCTGTGGATCGGCTATGACCGGCACGTCCATAAATTTATCCGTACCGCCATCGACATGGATAAAAACCGCGTCTTTGCCCAGCGCTTACGTCAGTCGGTGCAGAACTATTTTGACCACCCCTGGGCGTTGACCTGGGCCAATGCCGATCGCCTGTTCGATATGCGTGACGAAGAGATGACGCTGCGTGACGAAGAGGTAACCGGCGAGCTGCCTTCAGAGCTGGAATATGAAGAATTTAATGAAATCCGTGAACAGCTTGCAGCGATGATTGAAGAAGCGCTGCAGATTTACAAAACGGAAAACCGACCGCTTAACCTCGGCGAGGTGGTGCGGGAGTATCTGGCGCAGTATCCACGGGCGCGTCATTTTGACGTGGCGCGCATCGTCATCGATCAGGCGGTGCGTTTAGGCGTGGCGGAAGCTGATTTTTCCGGGTTGCCGGCGCAATGGCAGCCCATTAATGATTACGGAGCCAAGGTGCAGGCACATGTCATCGACAAATATTGAACAAGTGATGCCAGTTAAAATGGCGCAGGCACTGGCGAATCCGCTTTTTCCCGCGCTGGACAGCCAGCTGCGTGCGGGACGACATATCGGCATTGAAGAGCTGGACAACCATGCCTTTTTAATGGATTACCAGGAATATCTGGAAGAGTTTTATGCGCGCTATAACGTTGAGCTGGTGCGCGCGCCGGAAGGTTTTTTCTATTTACGTCCGCGTTCCACGACGCTGATCCCGCGCTCGGTGCTTTCTGAGCTGGATATGCTGGTGGGAAAAATCCTCTGCTATCTCTATCTCAGCCCGGAACGCCTGGCAAACGAGGGGATTTTTACCCAGCAGGAGCTGTATGACGAGCTGGTGAGCCTGGCGGATGAAAGTAAACTGCTGAAAGTGGTGAACCAGCGTTCTACCGGCTCCGATCTCGATCGCCAAAAGCTGCAAGAGAAAATGCGCGCGTCGCTGAGCCGTCTGCGCCGTCTCGGCATGGTGTGGTTTATGGGCAACGACAGCAGTAAATTTCGCATTATGGAATCCGTTTTTCGCTTTGGCGCCGACGTGCGCAGCGGCGACGACCCGCGTGAAGCGCAGCTGCGCATGATTCGTATCGGCGAAGCCATGATGCTGGAAACAGCGGAAAACCGCGAAGAAGAGGCGGATAGCCAGCAGCGCCAGGCAGATATGGCGGAGGATGAAGAGGAATGATTGAACGCGGAAAATTTCGCTCGCTAACGCTGATTAACTGGAACGGTTTTTTTGCGCGTACGTTTGAGCTGGATAACCTGGTGACGACGCTGTCAGGCGGCAACGGCGCCGGTAAATCCACCACCATGGCGGCCTTTATCACGGCGATGATCCCCGATCTGACGCTGCTGCATTTCCGTAACACCACCGAGGCGGGCTCCACCAGCGGATCGCGTGATAAAGGGCTGCACGGTAAGCTGCGTCCGGGCGTCTGCTATTCGGTGCTGGACGTGGTCAACTCGCGCCATCAGCGCGTGGTGGTTGGGGTGCGCCTGCAACAGGTCGCCGGGCGTGATAAAAAAGTCGATATTCGTCCATTCAGTATTCATGGCCTGCCCACGGCGGTGCATCCCACTGAAATGCTGACGGAAACCGTCGGCACGCGCCAGGCGCGCGTCTTACCGCTTAACGAGCTGAAAGATCGCGTTGAGGCGATGGAAGGGGTGCAGTTTAAGCAGTACAACTCGATTATCGATTACCACAGCCTGATGTTTGAGCTGGGCGTGGTCGCGCGTCGCCTGCGCTCGGCCAGCGATCGCAGCAAGTTCTATCGTCTGATTGAAGCCTCGCTGTATGGCGGTATCTCCAGCGCCATTACCCGCTCGCTGCGTGATTACCTGCTGCCGGAAAACAGCGGCGTGCGTAAAGCGTTTCAGGATATGGAAGCGGCGCTGCGTGAGAACCGCATGACGCTGGAAGCGATTCGCGTTACCCAGTCCGACCGCGATCTGTTTAAGCATCTGATCTCAGAAGCCACCAGCTACGTGGCGGCGGATTATATGCGTCACGCCAATGAACGCCGTATCCATCTCGACGGCGCGCTGGCGTTGCGTAATGACCTTTTCGCCAGCCGTAAACAGCTGGCCGCTGAGCAATACCGCCACGTGGAAATGGCGCGTGAGCTGGCGGAGCACAGCGCGGCGGAAAGCGATCTGGAAACCGATTATCAGGCCGCCAGCGACCACCTGAACCTGGTGCAGACAGCGGTGCGTCAGCAGGAAAAAATCGAACGCTACGAAGCGGATATCGATGAGCTGACCTACCGTCTGGAAGAGCAGAATGAGGTGGTGGCCGAAGCGCGCGAAGTGCAGGACGAAAACGAAGCGCGTCGCGAAGCGGCCGAGCTGGAAGTCGATGAGCTGAAAAGCCAGCTGGCAGATTATCAGCAGGCGCTGGATGTACAGCAAACGCGTGCGATTCAGTATCAGCAGGCGTTGCAGGCGTTGCAGCGCGCCCAGGATCTTTGCCGTCTGCCTGAGCTGACGATCGATAACGCGGAAGCGTGGCAGGAAACCTTCCAGGCGCGTGAGCAAGAAGCCACAGAAACCCTGCTGATGCTTGAGCAGAAAATGAGCGTGGCCGAAGCGGCACACAGCCAGTTTGAACAGGCGTTTGAACTGGTTAACAAAATTGCCGGACCGGTCAGCCGCAGTGAAGCGTGGCAAACCGGACGCGAGCTGCTGCGTGATGCCGCTAACCAGCGTCATCAGGCCGAGCAGCTGGCCTCGCTGCGCATGCGCCTGTCGGAAATGGAACAGCGCCTGCGCGAGCAGTACGAAGCGGAGCGCTTGCTGAACGAGTTTTGCAAGCGTCAGGGCCAGCAGTATGAAGCGCATGAGCTGGAAGCGCTGCAGCATGAGCTGGAAGCGCGCATCGAGCAGCTGTCGCAGAGCGTCGCCGACGCTGGCGAGCAGCGCATGATGATGCGTCAGGAGCTGGAGCAGCTGCGTGGACGCATCAGCCAGCTTACCGCTCGCGCCCCGCACTGGCTGGCGGCCCAGGAGATCCTGACCCAGCTTAGCGAACAGACGGGCCAACCGCTGGAAAACAGCCAGCAGGTTACCGAGTTTATGCAGCAACTGCTGGAACGCGAACGCGAAACCACCGTCGAGCGCGATGAAGTGGCGGCGCGTAAGCGGGAAGCGGAACAGCAAATCGAGCGTTTAAGCCAGCCTGGCGGCTCTGAAGATCCGCGGCTGAATGCGCTGGCCGAACGTTTCGGCGGCGTGCTGCTGTCAGAAATTTACGACGACGTCACCCTGGAAGATGCGCCTTACTTCTCGGCGCTGTATGGGCCGTCGCGCCATGCCATCGTGGTGCCCGATCTCTCGCTGGTTCGTGAGCAGCTGGATGGGCTGGAGGAGTGCCCGGAAGATCTCTACCTGATCGAAGGGGATCCGCAATCTTTTGACGACAGCGTTTTCAGCACCGAAGAGCTGGAAAAAGCGGTGGTGGTCAAGGTTGCCGAGCGTCAGTGGCGTTACTCGCGCTTTCCTAAGGTGCCGCTGTTTGGCCGCGCCGCGCGTGAGAAGCAGCTGGAGCTGCTGCATGCCGAACGTGAGCAGCTGGCGGAAACCTACGCCACGCTCTCTTTTGATGTGCAGAAAACCCAGCGCCTGCATCAATCCTTTAGCCGCTTTATCGGCAGCCATCTGGCGGTGGCGTTTGAAGAGGATCCGGAAGCGCAAATTCGCCAGCTGAACGCGCGCCGTGGTGAAATCGAACGTGCCCTGAACGCGCACGAAAGCGAAAACCAGCAGCAGCGTCAGCAGTTTGACCAGGCCAAAGAGGGCGTCGCCCAGCTGAACCGCCTGATGCCGCGCGTCAGCCTGTTGCTGGATGAAACGCTGGCGGATCGCTGCGAAGAACTGCGTGAATTAATGAGTGAAGCGCAGGAGGCGGCACGCTTTGTTCAACAGCATAACAACCATCTGACGCGTCTTGAGCCGCTGCTGTCGGTGTTGCAGAGCGATCCGCAGCAGCACGAGCAGTTAAAAGCCGATTATCAGCAGGCGCAGCAGGTGCAGCGTGACGCCCGCCAGCAGGCGTTTGCGCTGACTGAAGTGGTGCAGCGTCGCGCCCATTTCAGCTATGCAGATTCCGCCGGTATGCTCACCGGCACCAGCGATCTGAATGAAAAACTGCGCCAGCGTCTGGAGCAGGCGGAAGCGGAACGCGCACGTGCACGTGAACGCCTGCGCGAGCATCAGGCGAAGCTGACGCAATATTCGCAGGTTCTGGCCTCGTTAAAAAGCGCGTACGATGCCAAGCGCGATATGCTGAAAGAGCTGCAGCAAGAGATGCAGGATATCGGCGTTCAGGCCGATTCCAGCGCCGAAGAGCGCGCCAGAATCCGTCGGGATGAACTGCATAATGCGCTCAGCCACAACCGCTTGCGTCGCAATCAGCTGGAAAAACAGCTGACATTTTGTGAAGCGGAAATGGATGGATTGCAGAAAAAACTGCGTCGTCTGGAGCGCGATTATCATATCAGCCGTGAGCAGGTGGTCAGCGCCAAAGCGGGCTGGTGCGCGGTAATGCGCATGGTGAAAGATAACGGCGTCGAGCGCCGCTTACACCGCCGCGAGCTGGCCTATCTGGGCGGCGATGAGCTGCGCTCCATGTCGGATAAGGCGCTGGGCGCCTTGCGTCTGGCGGTGGCCGATAATGAACATCTGCGTGATGTGCTGCGTCTTTCCGAAGATCCCAAACGTCCTGAGCGTAAAATTCAGTTCTTTATCGCCGTTTATCAGCATCTGCGCGAACGTATCCGGCAGGATATTATTCGTACCGACGATCCGGTGGAAGCGATTGAGCAGATGGAAATCGAGCTTAGCCGTCTAACGGAAGAGCTGACCGCTCGCGAACAGATGCTGGCTATCAGTTCGCGCAGCGTGGCGAATATTATTCGCAAGACCATTCAGCGCGAGCAAAACCGCATTCGTCAGCTGAACCAGGGTCTGCAGAGCGTGAGCTTTGGTCAAGTGCGTAGCGTACGTCTGAACGTAAATGTGCGCGAAAGCCATGCCACGCTGCTGGATGTACTCTCGGAGCAGCATGAGCAGCATCAGGATCTGTTTAACAGCAACCGCCTGACCTTCTCAGAGGCGCTGGCGAAGCTGTGGCAGCGCCTGAACCCGCAGATCGATATGGGACAGCGCACGGCGCAAACCATCGGCGAAGAGCTGCTGGATTACCGTAACTACCTGGAAATGGAGGTAGAGGTCAACCGTGGTTCGGATGGCTGGCTGCGTGCGGAAAGCGGGGCGCTGTCAACCGGCGAGGCGATCGGTACCGGGATGTCGATTCTGGTGATGGTGGTACAAAGCTGGGAAGAAGAAGCGCGTCGCCTGCGCGGCAAGGATATCAGCCCGTGTCGCCTGCTGTTCCTCGATGAGGCCGCGCGTCTTGATGCCAAATCGATCGCTACGCTGTTTGAGCTTTGCGAACGTCTGGAGATGCAGCTGATTATCGCCGCGCCGGAAAATATCAGCCCGGAAAAAGGCACCACCTATAAACTGGTGCGTAAAGTGTTTAACAATACCGAGCATGTGCATGTGGTGGGGCTGAGAGGCTTCTCTGCCGATCCACTTCCGGGCGCGGCTCCAGCGCACGCGGAGCAGGGCCAGTCGGAGGATGAAAAAACGCAGGTATAAATGTAGTAAAAATGTTGCCCCGCGTTTAATCTAATCAACGGCATTTGCTCTATGAGACAAATGCCGTTGTTCGTTTATATACGTATTATAATAAATTAACAAACCTGATGGTTTATTCTCCGTGAGCCACAGCAGGCAGGGGGCAAGGATGTTGCTGGCACCATATAAAGCACTAAAACACACTACGCTGGCTTGCGTTGTTGCAATCAGCCTGGGGGCAGCCACCGCCGGGGCGGCGATCATTACCGCCGTGCCGGTAGAAAGGGCCGGCGAAACCATGAGTGCGGCCGCAGGACAACAGCAAATGTTGGCCGCATTGCCACAGGGCGTGAAGCCTTTCTACACCGGCACGCTGGCATCCCTCTACGCCGCCCGTCACATGCAGCCTGTCTGGCAGGATAAAGACGCGGTGCGGCAATTCCAGCAGCAGCTGGCGGAAGTGGCGATTTCCGGCGTTCAGCCGCAGTTTACCCAATGGGTAGAACAGCTAACGGATCCCGGCATTACCGGTATGGCGCGCGATATCGTGTTATCTGACGCGATGCTGGGCTACCTGCAGTTTGTCGCCAGTGTACCAAAGCAGGGTGAAAGCTGGCTCTATAGTCGGGTGCCTTACAAAATGGCGCTGCCGCCGCTGGCGGTGACCAACCAATGGCTGACGGCGGTGGACGCCGGACAGCTGGGCAATTTTGTTCATTCGTTAGTGCCGCAGCATCCCCAGTATGCCCGCATGCATAAGGCGTTGAAGCAGCTGCTGGCGGATAATCAGCCATGGCCGCAGCTGCAGGATAAACAGACGCTGCGTCCTGGACAGATCAGCGATGATGTTCCGGCGCTAAAAGAGATTTTGCAGCGTACCGGGATGTTGTCGGCCGCCAATGATGCTCCCGCGCCTGATGACGATGCGCCTGCGGCGGATAATCGTCAGACGGCTGCCGTCAGCCCTTCCGCGACCAATGTGACGGATATGTCTGCCGCTGTCCCGGAGAATCCGGGCAACGTGGCGGCTTCATCGCCCGTAGCGACCAATGACAATGTTTACGATCCTGCGCTGGTTGAAGCGGTAAAACGTTTTCAGCGTTGGCAAGGTCTGGAGGCGGATGGGGCGATTGGCCCACGTACGCGCCAATGGCTAAACGTATCGCCGCAGCTGCGTGCTTCGCTGCTGGCGCTTAACATCCAGCGTTTACGGCTGCTACCGGATGATATGCGCAATGGCATCATGGTCAATATCGCTAACTATTCGCTGGTCTATTACGCGGACGGCAATAAAATTTTATCCTCACGCGTGATTGTGGGCCGCCCGGATCGTAAAACGCCGCTGATGCGCAGCGCGTTAAATAATGTGGTGCTTAATCCGCCGTGGAATGTTCCTACCACGCTGGTGCGGCAGGATATTATTCCCAAAGTTAAACGCGATCCCGCTTATCTGTATCAACATGGCTATACCTTGCTTTCCGGCTGGAGCAATGATGCGGAAGTTATCGATCCCACCATGATTGACTGGAGTATGGTTTCGGCGGCGACCTTCCCCTATCGCATACGTCAGGCACCGGGCGCGCATAATTCGCTGGGGCGTTTTAAATTTAATATGCCCAGCTCTGATGCGATCTATTTACATGACACGCCAAACCATAATCTTTTCCAGAAGGATATTCGTGCGTTGAGTTCAGGTTGCGTCCGGGTAAATAAAGCCTCGGAGCTGGCTAATTTATTGTTGCAGGACGCGGGGTGGAATAACGCACGTATTTCCAGCAGCCTGGAGCAGGGCGATACGCGCTATGTGCCTGTTCGCCATCGGGTTCCGGTTAATTTGTTTTATCTTACCGCCTGGGTAGCCGATGACGGCATGACACAGTTCCGCACAGATATTTACAATTACGATACTACCGCGCAGTCAGGCACGCGTATTCTGGCTCAGGCGGGCCAGCTGCTGCTTTAATAGTTGATTCATGAACGCTTTTCCCGGCTCTCCTTTATGGCAGCGAGCCGGGTTAATCGCTCTATTAACGTTTATCTTCACATTCCTGCCGTTTACCACCTTGACGTTACCCAGAGTGACGGTTAAGGTGCGGGCTTGTGTACTTTTTGCACGGTTCGCTTTCTTTTTTTCAGGTAAACGCAATTTATGGCTAATTTTGATTTACAACGTCGTAAGCTGCTGGTTTTTGGTGGTGCGGCAGCAGGGCTTGCGCTGCTTCCCGGCTCAGCTCTTGCCTCAGTCTCGACCTCTCGTCCCCGCGTCCTTACGCTTAATAATCTGCATACCGGTGAAACGCTTAAGACCGAGTTTTTTAACGGGAAAAATTACGATCAAGATGAGCTGGTGCGGCTAAATCATTTTTTCCGCGATTATCGGGCTAATAAAATTAAGAATATCGACCCCACGCTGTTTGATCAGCTTTATCGATTACAAACGATGCTCGAAAATAATAAACCGATTCAGCTTATTTCGGGCTATCGCTCGTTAGCCACCAACAATATGCTGCGCGGCAAAAGTAAAAGCAGCGGCGTGGCGAAACATAGCTATCATACGCTTGGCCAGGCAATGGATTTCCATATTGATGGGATTTCTCTGAGCAATATACGCAAAGCGGCGCTAAAAATGCGCGCAGGTGGTGTAGGATATTACCCACGTAGTAACTTTGTGCATATTGATACCGGGCCAGTGCGCCACTGGTAATGCAGAGAATACCCGCCAGCGGCGCGGGTCACGGAGCTTTATGAATTATCACCTTATTCCCGTAACGGCCTTCGCGCAGAACTGCTCGTTGATTTGGTGTAGTGAAACGCATCAGGCGGCGCTGGTGGATCCTGGCGGCGATGCAGAGCTGATTAAGCAGCAGGTAGACGCGCAGAAGGTTACGGTGAGCGCGATACTGCTTACCCATGGTCACCTTGATCATGTCGGTGCTGCCGCTGAGCTGGCCGCTTATTATGGCGTATCGATTATCGGGCCGCAAAAGCAGGACGCCTTCTGGCTGGAAGCGCTTCCTACCCAAAGCCAGATGTTTGGTCTGGCGGAATGCGCGCCGTTAACGCCCGATCGCTGGCTGGAAGAGGGGGAAACGGTAACGGTAGGCAAGGCGACGCTGGAAGTTTTGCACTGTCCGGGCCATACGCCGGGTCATATTGTTTTCTTCCATCGTGAAGGGCGGTTATTAATTTCTGGCGACGTTATTTTTAATGGCGGCGTCGGGCGCACCGATTTCCCACAGGGCAGCCATCAGGCGCTGATCGATGCGATTAAAAATAAGCTGCTGCCGCTTGGCGATGATATTACTTTTATTCCAGGTCATGGGCCGATCTCCACCCTGGGCCGGGAACGTATCAGTAATCCGTTTTTAATCTAGCCGCGTAATAAAAAATGGGCCTGCAGGCCCATTTTTTTGGCAACGTGGCAACGCGTTATAAAACAGCCACGATCGCTTCGCACAGCGCAGCCATATTATCTGGCGTCATGCCCGCAACGTTAACACGTCCTGAGTTCACCGCATAAACGCCAAACTCTTCACGCAGGCGAATCACCTGATCTTTATTCAGGCCGCTAAACGAGAACATCCCGTTCTGGCGAATAATAAAGCTGAAATCACGGTTGGCGCCTTTTTCCTGCAGCGTATTAACAAACAGCTGACGCATACGGTGAATACGCTGACGCATATCCGTTAATTCCTGCTGCCAAATCGCCCGCAGCGCATCATTACCAAGAATAGTGGCAACCACCGCCGCGCCATGTGCAGGCGGATTAGAGTAGTTGGCACGGATAGTATATTTAACCTGGCTAAAGGCGGTATCGGCAACGTTGGCCTCGGCGGCAACCAACGTAAAGGCACCTACGCGCTCATTATACAGGCCGAAGTTTTTAGAGTATGAACTGGCGACAATCAGCTCTTCATGGCTGGCAGCAAAAATCCGCAGCCCTTCCGCATCCTCTTCCAGACCACGGGCAAAGCCCTGGTAGGCAAAATCAAACAGCGGCAGCCAGCCGCTCGCCTTTGACAGCTCCGCCAGCTGTGACCACTGTTCTGCAGTAGGGTCGATACCGGTTGGGTTATGGCAGCAACCATGGAACAGCACTACATCGCCCGCTTTGGCGCCGCGCAGGCTGGCCAGCATCGCATCAAAATCGAGCTGATGGCTTTCCGCGTCATAATAATCATATTCGCAAACTTCAAGGCCAGCGGAGTTGAAGACGTTTTTATGGTTCGGCCAGCTTGGATTGCTGATCCAGACGCGTTTTGCGCTGGTTTGCGTCGCGAGGAAATCAGCCGCCACGCGCAGCGCGCCGGTCCCGCCTGGCGTCTGTGCGGTGCGGGCGCGTTTTGCGCTAACAATCGCGCTATCCTGACCAAACAGCAGCGTTTGGGTGCAGCGGGCAAAGTCAGCCAGACCATCAATGCTGAGATAGTTTTTTGTGGTTTCGTTTTCCAGCAGATATTGCTCGGCTTTTTTTACGCTGGTTAATACCGGCGTTTGCCCGGTTTCATCTTTATAGACGCCGATGCCAAGGTTGATTTTATTCGGGCGGTCATCGGCACGGAAAAGATCGGCTAAGCCAAGAATAGGGTCGGCGGGTGCAGCAGTGATATTTTCAAACATGTGAGAGGTCCGTAAGCTTCAAGAAAAGCGAAATGAAGCCTCAGGTTAACGCCAGAAAGTTGAAATGCCAACCGTTTGCGAGAAAAAGAATAGTGAATAAGAAGGCTGAATGCAGGCAAATAAAAACGGGGCCAAAAGCCCCGTTTTTTTAACCTCAGCAGAACAGATTGCTCTGCGGCAGGCTGACTTAGAACTGGTAAACCAGACCTACAGCAACGGTGTCGCCAGAGTTCACGCCCAGTGCGTTGTCGTCATCAATCTGGTTGATGATGTAGTCAACGTAGGTAGACATGTTTTTGTTGAAGTAGTAGGTGGCGCCCACTTCAAAGTATTTAACCAGGTCAACGTCGCCAATGCCTTCAACATCTTTCGCTTTAGACTGAACGTAGGCGATAGACGGACGCAGACCGAAATCGAACTGATACTGTGCGACCAGTTCAATGTTCTGCGCTTTGTTTACGAAGCCTTCAGTAGATGCGTTCTCATAGGTTGCGCCGTTAGCGGCAACGAAGGTGCCTGCGCGAGAATAAGTAACCGCTGTGGCATTACGGGTTTCGCCATACATAGCTGCCAGGTAAATGTTGTTGGCATCATATTTAATCGCGGTCGCCCAGGACTCAGCACGTTTACCTGCGCCTTCGCCCGTCGTGTCGGTGCGGTCAGTGGCACCGGCAACGCCATCAGAATAAGTGGTGCGTGCGCCAGCCGCCTGAATATTGGTACGGTCGCTGCTGCTATAGCCAGCCGCGAAGCCTACGCCGATGGGTGTTTCGTAGCTGCTGGAAACGCCCCAGCCGTCGCCATTCGCACGACTGAGATCGTCAGTACGCTCGTTTTTACCCTGGTACTGAACAGCAAAATTCCAGCCGTCAACCAGACCAAAGAAGTTGGTGTTACGATAGGTCAGCAGGCCGGTGCTACGACCGTTCATGAAGTTATCGGAGTTAGCTGAATCACCGCCGAATTCCGGCAGCATATCGGTCCAGCCCAGCGCGTCATACACCACGCCATAGTTACGGCCATAGTCGAGTGAGCCGTAGTCACCGAATTTCAGACCGGCAAAGCCCAGACGGGTTTTGTTGCCTTTCTGAGCGTCTGAGCCGCCTTCAGAGTTGTTCGCCTGAACGTTATATTCCCATTGACCGAAACCGGTCAGCTGGTCATTAATTTGGGTTTCGCCTTTAAAGCCGAAACGAACGTAAGTTTTGTCGCCGTCGCTCTGGTAACCGTCATTATCAGAGAAATAATGCAGACCAACCGCTTTACCGTACAGATCCAGCTTGTTGCCATTTTTATTATAGATTTCCGCTGCGTTAGCTGCGCCGGCAGCTAACAGAGCAGGGATGACCACTGCCAGAATGTTGCGCTTCATCATTTTTTATTACCCTCATTGGAGTTATTTGGACACCTGCCACTGCCGTCAAGAATTGTTTACAAAGGCTTGATCAGAGTTTGGTGTCTTCCTGTGTCTGCAGGCATCTTTCCATTCGCCGCCAGGTAATTCTACCCCGAAAATGCTACGAAAGCCTAATAGTAGTTTCAGAAAGAAAATATGTATTACAAAATGTAAAAATAAGGGAACTTTGTGAGATATCTCAAAATTTACAAAAATAAAAAAAGGCTGACAGTGTCAGCCTTCGTATATATATGAATTTCTTATATTTAATGCCAAATTTAGAAAGTGGCGTTGCGCGGTGTGCGTGGGAAAGGAATAACGTCCCTTACATTTTGTACGCCGGTGACATAAGCAATTAAACGTTCAAAACCTAAACCAAAGCCAGAGTGGGGCACGGTGCCGTAACGACGCAGATCGCGATACCACCAATAATCTTCTTTATTCAGGCCCATTTCATTGAGACGCTGATCCAGCACGTCCAGACGCTCTTCACGCTGCGAACCGCCGATGATCTCGCCAATGCCCGGTGCCAACACATCCATCGCCGCCACGGTTTTGCCATCTTCATTAAGGCGCATATAAAAGGCTTTGATCTCTTTGGGATAGTTTTTCACCACCACCGGCGCCTGGAAATGTTTCTCCGCCAGGTAACGCTCATGCTCTGAAGAGAGATCGATACCCCATTCAACCGGGTTTTCAAACGTCTGGCCGCAGGCCTGCAGAATATCGATAGCATCGGTATAATCGACGCGGGCGAAATCCGCCGTGACGAATTTTTCCAGACGGCTAACGGCTTCTTTATCGACGCGCTCGGCGAAGAAAGCCATATCGTCGGCACGCTCGTTAAGTACGGCCTGGAAAACATATTTCAGCATCGCTTCCGCCAGATCGGCCGCATCATCCAGCGACGCAAACGCAATTTCCGGCTCCAGCATCCAGAACTCCGCCAAATGGCGGCTGGTGTTAGAGTTTTCGGCACGGAAAGTCGGGCCAAAGGTATAAATTTTTGACAGGGCACAGGCGTAGGTTTCGCCGTTCAGCTGGCCGGAAACGGTCAGGAAGGCTTCTTTACCAAAGAAATCTTCATTGAAATCCACTTTGCCCTGCGCATCACGCGGCAGATTTTCCAGATCCAGCGTAGAAACGCGGAACATCTCGCCAGCGCCTTCGGTATCGGATGCGGTAATCAGCGGGGTGGAAACCCAGAAATAGCCATTTTCATGGAAAAAGCGGTGCAGCGCCTGAGCCAGCGTATGACGCACGCGTGCAACGGCGCCGATAAGGTTAGTGCGCGGACGCAGGTGAGCCACTTCGCGCAGATACTCAATACTGTGGCGTTTTGCCGCCATCGGATAGGTATCGGGATCTTCTACCCAGCCCACTACTTCAATAGCCGTCGCCTGAATCTCAAAACTCTGTCCCTGGCCCGGAGATTCAACAACGTTGCCCGTGACGATAACGGAACAACCGGTCGTTAAACGCAGCACTTCGCTCTGGTAATTAGGCAGAGAATTATTGACGACAGCCTGAACGGGATTAAAGCAGGAGCCGTCATACACGGCAACAAAGGAAATACCGGCTTTTGAATCTCTTCGGGTACGTACCCAACCGCGCACGGTGACTTCTTCGCCAACCGCAACCTGGCCGAGCAGTACGTCCGCTACAGGCACTACGCTCATAAAGTTCTCTCTTTATTAGTTCGAAAATAAACAGGTTAACCCCGAGTTTGGGGCCAATCTATGTTACTTGCCGTCCGGCAGGACACAAGCAGAATTCACCGTCGGGGAACAGTTTTCTTTTTATTTCGCGAATTAATTAATAGAAGAGAGAGAAAGATCGCCAGCGCGCGGCAAAATCGCGCTGGCGGAAGCCGTTAGCTGGCTTTTTTAACTAAAGGGAGATCGAAGGCCTTACGCAACGCCCGCACAAAGGCTTTATCGTGACAGATGGTTTTGCCTGGGCTGTCAGAAAGCTTCGCCACCGGTTTGCCGTTGCACTCCACCAGCTTAATCACAATATTAAGCGGCTTGATGCCGGGAATATCGCAGGTCAGACGGGTACCGATACCGAACACGACATTGGTGCGCTGACCAAAGTGGCGATAGAGATCCACCGCTTTGCTGAAATCGAGATTATCGGAAAACACCAGCGTTTTGCTGTGCGGATCGATATCCAGCTTTTGATAATGCGCCAGCGCTTTTTCACCCCATTCCACCGGATCGCCCGAATCATGACGCAGCCCCTCGTAGCGGTTGGCGAAACCGGGGCCGAAATCACGCAGGAAAGCATCCATGGTAATGCAGTCGGTCAGGGCAATGCCAAGCTGGCCGTCATACTCATCCAGCCAGGCCTGCAGCGCCGCCCGCTGGCTATTGGCCAGCACCGGGCTGATTTGCTGATGCGCCTGAAACCACTCGTGCGCCTGGGTGCCGACCGGCGTAATACCCAACTGGCGGGCCACATCATAATTACTGGAGCCGATCAGCCAGGGGAAATCGCGCTGGAGCGTACTGACGATAGCCAGCTGCACATCGCGCGAAAAGCGGCGGCGGGTGCCGAAATCCATCAGGCGGAAGCGCGACATATCCAGATCCTGCGTCAGCTGTTTAAAGTCGCTGATTTTTTCCAGCAGGCGTTCCACGGCCATCTCCGGCGTCGCCTGCGGCGAACGGTGGCGATGAACCACTTCGCTGATCAAGGCCAGCAGGGGAACTTCCCACATAATCACTTCGCGCCACGGCCCGCTGATACGAATATCCAGCTTGCCTGCATGATTGCGCACGCTGACCTGATCGGGGTTATAGCGGAAGGCTTTCAGCCACGCCAGGTAATCAGGCTTAAAAAAGGGCAGGCCGGCAAGCCAGGCATGTTCCTGATCGCTCAGCGCCAGCTGGCTCATGAGCGCGATCTGGGCGCCGATCTCATCGGCATAGATACCTAACAGATCGTCGCCCCGGCAACGAAACTCTGCGGTAACGGTGACGTCGTGATAACGATGAAACACAGCCTGTTGCATATGCAACTTGTAGGCATCGGTATCAAGCATCGTGGTTAAAATCGGGGAAGCGTATCGTGTCATGGTGCGTTTCAGCATCCTCTCGCGCGGGGCGTTTCCGTAGGTGTAAACAGGCCGCAAAGATAAAAAGTATAACCTGCCAGCAAATTAATAGAAGCCAATCACAGCATAAAACCGGTCAGCAGGTCGAGAGGAAACGTGCGATTGTAAACAGGATGTAGCATTAACTGCGAAAAGCGCGGTTTCAACATGGCAAGCAAGGCGCAACCGGAATAGACTTAGCGGGTTAAACCATTGTTGATACGAGAAGAGTTTATGACGCAAAAGCCGCAAATAAAGTACCGCCATGACTACCGGGCGCCAGATTACACCATCACCGATATCGATTTAACCTTTAATCTGGACGCCAGCATGACGCGCGTCACCGCGATCAGCAGGGTTAAACGCCTGGGCGATAATCAGGCTGAGCTGCGTCTGGACGGTGGCGATCTGACGCTGGTTTCGCTCGCGGTCGATGACCAGCCGTGGGACGCTTATCGTCTGGAAGAGGGCGCGCTGGTGCTGACCGGCCTGCCGGACAATTTTACGCTGCAAATTGTTAATGATATTCACCCCGATAAAAACAGCGCGCTGGAAGGGCTTTATCAATCCGGCGAAGGGCTGTGCACCCAGTGCGAAGCGGAAGGTTTCCGCCATATTACCTGGTACCTGGACCGTCCTGACGTGCTGGCCCGTTTCACCACCACGCTGATTGCCGATCGGGCGCGTTATCCGTTCCTGCTTTCCAACGGTAACCGTATCGATGCCGGACAGATGGATGATGGCCGCCACTGGATTAAGTGGCAGGATCCGTTCCCGAAACCCAGCTATCTGTTTGCGCTGGTGGCCGGCGATTTTGACCTGTTGCGCGACAGCTTTACCACGCGCTCCGGCCGTGATGTCGCGCTGGAGATCTATGTCGATCGCGGCAATCTCGATCGTGCTGACTGGGCGATGACCTCGCTGAAAAACAGCATGAAATGGGACGAGGAGCGCTTTGGTCTCGAATATGACCTCGACATCTTTATGATCGTCGCGGTGGATTTCTTTAATATGGGCGCGATGGAGAACAAAGGGCTTAATATCTTTAACTCCAAATATGTGCTGGCGAAGGCGGAAACCGCAACCGACAAAGATTACCTCGGGATTGAAGCGGTGATCGGCCATGAATATTTTCATAACTGGACGGGCAATCGCGTCACCTGCCGCGACTGGTTCCAGCTCAGCCTGAAAGAGGGGCTGACGGTGTTCCGCGATCAGGAGTTCAGTTCCGACCTCGGCTCACGCGCGGTAAACCGTATCGATAACGTACGCATTATGCGCGGCGCGCAGTTTGCCGAAGACGCCAGTCCGATGGCGCACCCGATTCGTCCCGATCAGGTGATCGAGATGAACAACTTCTATACGCTGACCGTGTATGAGAAGGGCTCGGAAGTGATTCGCATGATGCATACGCTGCTGGGCGAAGAGAATTTCCAGAAAGGCATGCAGCTCTATTTCGAGCGTCATGACGGCAGCGCCGCCACCTGTGACGATTTTGTGCAGGCGATGGAAGAGGCTTCTCATATCGATCTGACCCAGTTCCGCCGCTGGTATAGCCAGTCCGGCACGCCGGTGCTGACTATCCGCGACGATTATAACCCTGAGCTGGAGCAGTACACGCTGCACGTTACGCAGATGACGCCGCCCACTGCTGAACAGCAGGAAAAGCTGCCGCTGCATATTCCGCTGGATATTGAGCTTTACGATGACAAAGGCGAGCCGATTCCGCTTCAGCACAACGGCGCACCGGTTCATCACGTACTCAACGTGACGGAAGAGTTCCAGACCTTTATTTTCGATAACGTGCCGCACCAGCCGGTGCCTTCGCTGCTGCGTGAGTTTTCTGCGCCGGTGAAGCTGGATTACAGCTGGAGCGATGCGCAGTTAACCTTCCTGATGCGTCATGCGCGCAACGATTTTTCACGCTGGGACGCCGCGCAGAGCCTGCTGGCAACGCATATCAAACTCAATGTGGCGCGCTTCCAACAGGGGCAGCCGTTATCTCTGCCGCTGCACGTGGCCGATGCTTTCCGCGCGGTGCTGCTGGATGAGCACAGCGATCCGGCATTAATGGCGCTGATTCTCACGTTACCCAGTGAAAATGAGATTGCCGCGCTGTTTGATACCATTGATCCGGAAGCCAACGCCGCCGTCCGCGATGCGCTGATGCGTACCCTGGCGGTTGAGCTGGCCGATGAGTGGCTGGCGATCTATAACGCTTATCAGACGCCGGAATATCGTGTTGAACATGATGATATCGGTAAGCGCGCGCTGAAAAATGTCTGCCTGAGCTATCTGGCGTTGGGTGACACAACGCTGGCAAACCGTCTGGTCGAAGCGCAGTATCAGCAGGCGAATAATATGACCGATGCGTTGGCGGCGCTGACGGCGGCGGTGATGGCGCAGCTTGACTGTCGTGATGAGATGCTGAGCGCATGGGATGAGCGCTGGCATAAAGATGGTCTGGTGATGGATAAGTGGTTTACGCTACAGGCCACCAGCCCGTCGCTGGATGTGCTGACGCGCGTGCGTTCGCTGCTGAATCATCGCTCTTTCAGCATGGGCAACCCGAACCGCGTCCGTTCCCTGATTGGCGCGTTCGCCTCAGCGAATCCGGCGGCGTTCCATGCGAAAGATGGCAGCGGTTATCGCTTCCTGGTGGAGATGCTGACCGATCTCAACAGCCGTAACCCGCAGGTCGCGGCGCGCATGATTGAGCCGTTGATTCGTCTGAAACGTTACGACGACGAGCGCCAGCGCATGATGCGTGAAGCGCTGGAGCAGCTGCGCGATCTGGACAACCTGTCTGGCGATCTCTACGAGAAAATCAGCAAAGCGTTAAGCGCGTAATCTCTTAGCTCGCACGAAACGCAAGGTGCGGAGAAATTCGGGCACGGAATGCAAAGCGCGGAGAAATCCGGGCACGCAACGTAAAGCGCGGAGAAGTTCGGGCACAGAACGCAAGGCGCGGGGAGGCCAGGCAGAAGAGTAAAGCGTCCCGCGCCATGGATGGCGCGGGTCGAGCTGTCAGGGATGACGTTTTTTGCGTCTTTACGATCTGCCTGGCCTCCCTGCGCAGGCACCTTTGCCCTCCGTGCAGGCGCTTTGCCTCCGTGCAGGCGTTTTTGACTTTCTACCTACGCATCCTGCGTTTTAAAATGTGCAATCCTTAAGGGCAGCGTTTGCTGCCCTTTTTAACATTTAACTTTAACGCCGGGCATAGCGCGGCAGATCGTCCGTTGGCCGATCGCGCTGCATCACTCGTTCCAGCACTTCGGCCTCCAGCTCCGCCAGCCGCGCAGAGCCGAGACGGCGCGGACGCGGTAAATCAATGGCTAAATCCAGCCCGATTCTTCCCTCCTCAATCAGCAACACCCGATCGGCTAACGCCACCGCCTCACTGACATCATGCGTCACCAGCAGCACGGTAAAATTTTGTTGACGCCAGAGACTTTCAATCAGCTCCTGCATCTCGATACGCGTCAGGGCATCAAGCGCTCCCAGCGGCTCATCCAGCAACAGCAGACCGGGGCGATGAATCAGCGCGCGCGCCAGCGCTACTCGCTGCCGCTGACCACCCGACAGGGCGGCGGGCCAATCGCGGGCGCGATCGGCAAGGTTCACCGCTTCCAGCGCCTGCAATGCCGCCGGACGCCAGTCGCCGCGCAATCCCAGCCCCACATTATCAATAACCCGTTTCCAGGGAAGCAGACGCGCATCCTGAAACATCAGGCGTGTCTCGCGATGCGCAGCAGAAAGCGGCGCCTGCCCGGCCAGCAACGCGCCTGCGCTTGGCGTTTCCAGTCCGGCAAGCAGGCGCAACAAGGTACTTTTACCGCAGCCGCTGCGTCCCACCACCGCAACAAACTGACCGGCAGGAATATGCAAATCAATTCCCTGCAGAATGGCGCGATCGCCGAAGCGCTTGCTGATACCCTGTAATTCGATGGGCGTACCGATATTCAGCCGTGACGGCGTGGCAATAATATTCATACTGTGGCCTCCTTTGACTGCCAGGCTGGATGCCAGCGTAACCACGCGCGCTCCAGCAGAAGGGCGCTAATGTCGGCCAGCTTGCCCAACAGCGCATAAAGAATAATGGCGACCACCACCACATCCGTTTGTAAAAACTCGCGGGCGTTCATCGCCAGATAGCCGATGCCGGAATTAGCGGAAATGGTCTCCGCGACAATCAGCGTCAGCCACATCAATCCCAGCGCAAAACGGATGCCGACCATAATTGAGGGCAGGGCGCCGGGTAGCATCACTTCGCCAAACAGACGCCAGCCGGAAAGGCCGTAGCTGCGCGCCATCTCTACCAGCCCGCGATCGATATTACGGATACCGTGAAACGTATTGAGATAAACCGGAAACAGCGTACCAAGCGCTACCAGAAAAATTTTGGCGGCTTCATCAATACCGAACCACAAAATCACCAGCGGAATAAGCGCCAGATGGGGAATATTGCGCAACATCTGCACCGAGGTATCCAGCAGGCGCTCGCCCCAGTGGGAAGCGCCCGCGATCAGGCCCAGCGCCAGACCCAGGCTGCCGCCAATAACGAAACCGGTCAGCGCCCGCCAGCTGCTGATCGCCAGATGCTGCCACAGCTCACCGCTGGCGCTAAGCCGCCAGAACGTGAGCACCACGCTTTGCGGCGCGGGCAGAATCCGGGTAGAGAGCCACCCGGTTTGCGAAGCGATTTGCCAAATCGCCAGCAGCGCCACCGGCAGCAGCCAGGGCACCAGCGGATGGCGTGAATTCAGTTTCATGCTCATGCGCGCCTCCTTTAACTTTGCGACACTTTCTGCGGAGCGAAATCATTCGCTACCGCCTCGCCGTGCGCCTGCGCTTTGCGTGCCGCCGGAATCTCCGGCACCGCCAAATCGAGATGCGGGAACAGCAATTCGCCTACCCGATACGCTTCTTCCAGGTGGGGATAGCCGGAGAGAATAAAGGTTTCAATGCCGAGATCGGCATACTCCTGCATACGCGCCGCGACCGTTGGCCCGTCACCCACCAGCGCCGTACCGGCTCCGCCGCGCACCAGACCGACGCCTGCCCACAGATTAGGGCTGATCTCAAGCTTATCGCGACGTCCCTGATGCAGCGCGGCCATGCGCTGTTGGCCTACCGAATCGGTGCGCGCCAGCGCCGCCTGAGCTTTGGCAATCGTGGCGTCATCCAGATGCGAGATCAGCCGTTCAGCAGCCTGCCAGGCTTCGCTATTGGTTTCACGCACAATCACATGCAGGCGAATCCCGAAGCGCACCTTACGGCCCTGCGCCGCCGCTTTCGCCCGTACCTGCTCGATTTTCTCTTTTACCAGCGCGGGCGGTTCGCCCCAGGTAAGATAGACATCCACCTGTTCCGCTGCTAAATCCTGCGCCACCGGTGAAGAGCCGCCGAACCACAGCGGTGGGCGCGGCTGCTGAACCGGTTTAAACATCAGCCGGGCACCGCGTACCTGGAGATAATCGCCCTGATAATCCACCGTTTCCCCTTCCAGCACGCGTCGCCAGATGCGGGTGAACTCGGCGGATTCGGCGTAGCGTTCGGTGTGATCAAGGAAAACGCCGTCGCCTGCCAGCTCTTCCGGGTCACCGCCGGTCACCAGGTTGAACAGCGTGCGTCCGTTGGAAAGTCGATCCAGCGTTGCCGCCTGGCGCGCCGCCTGGGTCGGCGAAATCACGCCGGGACGCAGCGCCACCAGAAAGCGCAGCCGTTGCGTCACCGGAATCAACGACGCTGCCACCAACCAGGCATCCTCACAGGAACGCCCGGTTGGAATCAGCACGCCGCCAAAGCCCAGGCGATCCGCCGCCTGCGCAATCTGTTGCAGATAACCATGATCAACCGGACGCGCCCCTTCCGCGGTGCCAAGATAGTGGCCATCGCCATGAGTGGGTAAAAACCAGAACACAGATAACGCCATGATAATTCTCCTTATTCACTGAACGGTTGCGCCGCGCCAGATATGGCTGGTGACGTCGAGTTTTACGGGAAGCAGATGATTTTGATAAAACAGATCGGCGGTATGCTGTTGCGCCTGAACGGTGGATTCACTCACCGGTAAAATATGGGTTGGCGGGCGATGATCGAGATAGCGGCTGATAACGCTTTCCGGCAGGCCCATGCTCTGCGCCAGCAACGTAATGCTTTCGGCGCGCTGCGTTTGAGTCAGGGCATCCGCCTGGCTAAAAATATCCAGCACCGACTGAATAAAATCGCCGTGCGCCTCGGCATAGCTGCGCGTCGCCAGATAAAACGATCCGGTGAGATTGAGCGCGCTGCCGTCGATAAGCACCCGCACATTGCCCTGCTGCAGCGCGGCGGAATAGTAGGGATCCCAGATAGCCCAGGCATCAACGTTGCCCTGCTGAAAAGCGGCGCGGGCGTCGGCAGGCGTCAGCCATACCGGCTGAATATCCTTAAAGCTCAGTCCCGCCTGCTGCAGCGCGCGCAGCAGCAGGTTGTGTGAACTGGAGCCTTTTTGCAGGGCGATTTTATGCCCTTTCAGATCGGCCACCGTTTTTATCGGGCTGTTATCCGCCACCAGAATCACTTCAGCCAGCGGTTTCGGCGGCTCGCTGCCGACATAGAGCAGGTCAGCGCCTGCTGCCTGGGCAAACAGCGGCGGAATGTCGCCGGTACTGCCGAGATCGATGCTGCCGATGTTCAGCGCTTCCAGCATTTGCGGACCGGCAGGAAATTCAATCCAGCGAATTTGGGTATCGGGATAACGCGTTTCCAGCAGCTGGTGGGATTTAGCCAGCACCATGCTGACCGATCCTTTTTGATAGCCGATGCGGATAGCTTCCGGCGCTGGCGCGGCGGCCTGAAGCGCTGAACTGAGGCTAAGCAGCGTCACCAACAGCGCGCCAACGAACGTGCGGGAAAAATAGCTCATGCGCGCCCCCTTACACCACGTCAGCCAGGCGCGCTTCGCGCCGTTGCAGCGCAAACCAGAAAGTGGTCAGCGCCTCGTTCAGGCGGCTGGCCAGCAGCTCGCTCAGTTCCGGTTGGCGATCGTAATGGGTGATCTGGCTGTCATCGGCAAAAATGCCGTGCAGCACCTCCTGCGCCTTCAGCGCATTAAGCACCGGCTTTAAGGCATAATCTACCGCCAGCATATGCGCCAGCGTGCCGCCGGTCGCCAGCGGCAGTACCACCTTATGTTCCAGCGCGCGTTCCGGCAGCAGATCCAACAGGGTTTTCAGCGCGCCGGAAAAAGAGGCTTTATAGACCGGCGTGGCGACAATCACGCCATCCGCTGCGGCCAGATCTTCTTTCATCGCCAGCAGCGCCGGGGAATCAAAGCGCGCATACAACAGATCTTCCGGGCGGAAATTGTGTAAATTCCAGGGCGTCACCTCAACGCCGCGCTGTTCAAGCGCCTGCTGGCATAGGGTCAGTAACGCCGTGGACCGTGAAGGAAAACGCGGGCTTCCCGCCAGAGTAATAACGCGCATAGCAACTCCTTATAACAATTAGTTATCGATTAAACGTTATTGAGAACTTATAGGCGCATCGTGACAGAGCCTGCGGCGGGCTTTAAATAATTTATCCGGCAATCAAAAGCTGTTTTTGCGCTAAGGCAGAGCAGGGAGGAGGGAAAACGCGTTAACTAAGGCGCCAGTTTAACAATTCTGGCTTTTTATGGCGGTTATGCCGGATAATACCGCCCCGTTTGCCACCGGGAATTCAGGAGAGTCCATGTTTTACCCCCTCGCACGTAAAGCCTTGTTCCGTCTCGACGCAGAACACGCTCATGAACTGACGCTGCAGCAGCTCCGTCGCATTGGCGGCACGCCGCTGGAAGGCTTGATTCGCCAGCGTTTACCTGCGCGTCCTGTTAAATGTATGGGTCTCACCTTTAAAAATGCGCTTGGCCTGGCGGCCGGGTTGGATAAAAACGGCGAGTGCATTGATGCGTTTGGCGCGATGGGCTTCGGCTTTGTGGAAGTGGGCACGGTCACGCCCCGTGCGCAGGCGGGCAATGATAAGCCGCGGCTGTTCCGCCTGATTGAAGCCGAAGGGATTATTAACCGCATGGGATTTAATAATCTGGGCGTGGACAGACTGGTTGAAAACGTAAAACGCGCCAGCTTTAATGGCGTTCTCGGCATCAATATCGGCAAAAATAAAGACACGCCGGTAGAGCAGGGGAAAGAAGATTATTTGACCTGTATGGAAAAGGTCTACCCACACGCCGGTTATATTGCCGTTAATATTTCGTCGCCAAATACGCCGGGTTTACGCACCCTGCAATATGGTGAAGCGCTGGATGATTTGCTGGTGGCAATAAAAGCACAGCAGAAGATTCTGGAAAAACGTCATCTGAAATATGTGCCGGTGGCGGTGAAAATTGCGCCAGATCTTTCTGAGGAAGAATTGGTGCAGATTGCCGATAGCCTGGTTCGTCATCAAATTGATGGCGTTATTGCCACCAATACCACGCTCGATCGTTCGCTGGTCAGCGGATTAAAATATAGTGAAGAAGCGGGTGGGTTAAGTGGACGTCCGGTACAGTTGCGCAGCACCGAAGTAATTCGTCGCTTGGCGCAGGAGCTGCAAGACAGGCTGCCGATTATTGGCGTCGGCGGCATCGACTCGCTGACGGCGGCGCGTGAGAAAATAGCCGCTGGTGCAACGCTGGTGCAAATTTATTCCGGCTTTATTTATAAAGGCCCCGATTTGGTAAAAGAGATTGTGACTCATCTCTGACCTTTTTGAAGAATCTGGCCGGGGGCTTTTAATCTGTTTCCGGCTGGTTTATATTTTGTCTATTCCTTGTTCGTTTCAGGAAATATTATTCGCGGCAGGTTAATTCTTTTTATGCACCGTCCGGGGTCGGCTGAATGGACGTCGGGCAATAATTAGCCTGCTTTTGCAACCATTAACTGTAGTAAGGCAAACCATGAAGATAAAACCTGACGACAAATGGCGTTGGTTTTTCGATGCAGAGCAGGATCGTATGATGCTCAACTTAGCGGATGGTATGCTGTTTCGCTCCCGTTTTTCCCGCAAAATGTTGACGCCGGACGCCTTCAACGAGGCGATCTTTAATGTTGATGATGCGGCGCAGATGTTGTCCTGGCAGGAGAGCTGCCGTGAAACGCCGCTCAGCGAAGAGCAGTGCGATGAGCTGCTGCTGAATGCGCTGGTGGCATGGCGTTTTATGAAGCCGCTGATGCCGAAAAGCTGGCATTTTCGCGTTTGTCAGCATCAGTGCTGGCGGCCCGGCGTTAGCGATCTGGTCACGGTGACGCTGGAAGAGAACGGCGAAGCGGCGAGAATGCTGGTGATTGAAGCCAGCGAAAACGCCGCGCTTTGCGTGCTGGCTCAGCCTGAATTGCAGGTTGCCGGTAAAACCATGCTGCTGGGCGATGCGATTAAAATTATGCATGACCGCCTGCAGCCGTGGCAGGCGGAACAGGCGCAGCGTTACGCCTGGGCCGGTTAACCGACCCGACGCCTTACGCCAGTTCGATATCGCCATCCGGGATACAGCTACAGCTTAAAACGGTGCCATCGTTACGCACCGCATCCTGTTTTAATGCTTTGACCTTGCCGGACACCAGCTGCATTTTACAACTGCCGCACAGTCCGGCGCGGCAGGAATAGGCGATGCGGTGTCCCTGCATCTCTAACTGCTCCAGCAACAGCTGCTGATTATTGCCGCTAAAGGTGCTGCCGCGGTAATTAATCATCACGCGCTTTTCCGCTTCCTGTTTTACCGCCAGCGTTTCAGCTATCTGACCTGCGCCATACTGACGTGCCGCCTGCGTTGCCACGACGTCCAGCGTATCGCCAACGCGTATCACGCCGCTGTTGCAGGCCAGCAAATTCAGGCCAAAATCGACATCGCCGCTGCCGTCCTGCGCGCTGCGGAACTGTTGCAGCGTCTTAAGCGGTTCGCCGTCCGGGTGTTTTTGGCCGCGCTCGGGGCTGATGGTGGTAAAGATGCAGCGGCTGCAGGGCTTAGCGACCTCGAATTCCACTTCGCCGATCCGTAACCGCTGCCAGCTATCCTCTTCCCAGGCGCGCGCGCCGGTAACCACCAGATTAGGGCGAAACTGTTCCAGGCGGATGCTGGCCGGGCAACGCTGCTGTAAATCGTACAGCGAGGCTTCATTCATCAGCAAAAAAGGATAGCCGTCGGCAAAGCCAAGCGGCACCTGCGGCCGACGCTTCACCCGCCGCGTCATCTCCGGGCCGGTCCAGCGTAGCTGCACCGGAATCGGGAAAAATTCGCTCAGCCACGCATTGATCGGCTGTGGCGCAATGCGCGCGGTAAAGTGATTGCCCCAGACTTCCGTTTCGGCCTCCTGCGGCTGGAAATCGCTAAAGCGCACGGCGGCGCGGCTGTTATCCGGCGCCTGTAACCAAATCCCGTCCGGCATCAGCGCCGGAATAAACTGCACCAGCTGCGGATACTGGCGGGCAGTAATAAACGTGCCGTCAGGCGTCGTTAACATAAACAGGCGGTCAAACGCCAGCCCGCTCTCCTGAACCTGGGCATGCGAAAGCTGTAGCCCACGCATTGATTTAACCGGATGAATAAACAGACGTGACAGGACGATCATAAGGCTCTCCATACTGCGTTATCAGGGGGCCTGACGACCATGACAACAGGAATCTGGGGCTGAAAGGAAGCTAACTTTATGACATGCGGCGGTGATTAGCTATAATGCGCAACAATTTTCCCAATACTGTAAGTGACGATATGAATTCTCTGTTTGCCAGTACGGCGCGTGGGCTCGAAGAGCTATTAAAGAGTGAACTGGAAACGCTGGGCGCGCAGGCGCTACAGGTTGTCCAGGGCGGCGTACATTTTCAGGGAGACGATCGTTTAATGTACCGTAGCCTGCTGTGGAGTCGGCTGGCGTCGCGTATTCTGCTGCCGCTCAGCGAATGTTCGGTATACAGCGATCTGGATCTCTACCTCGGCGCGCAGGCGATTGACTGGACTAACCTGATTGATGGCACCTTTGCCGTGCATTTCAGCGGCACCAATGAGGCGATCCGTAACAGCCAGTTTGGCGCACTGAAAGTAAAAGATGCGATTGTCGATAGCTTCACGCGTAAAAATCTTCCGCGTCCCGATATCGATCGCGAGCAGCCGGACGTACGTATTAATGTCTGGCTGAATAAAGATACCGCCAGCATTGCGCTCGATCTCAGCGGAGAAGGGATGCACCAGCGCGGCTACCGCCAGCAAACCGGCCTCGCGCCGATGAAAGAGAACCTGGCGGCGGCAACGGTGCTGCGCTCCGGCTGGCAGCCAGGCACGCCGCTGCTCGATCCGATGTGCGGTTCCGGTACGCTTTTGATCGAAGCGGCGCTGATCGCCAGCGATCGCGCGCCGGGGCTGAATCGCCGTCACTGGGGCTTTCACGGCTGGAAAGCGCATCAGCCTGAGCTGTGGCGTGAGCTGATTGACGAAGCGCAAACCCGCGCCCGTCAGGGAATAGCGCAAACCACCGCGCGCTTCTTTGGCTATGATAATGATGAGCGCGTGCTGGAACGCGCGCGCGGCAACGCCCGGCGCGCAGGCGTTGCCGATCTCTTCACCTTTGCCGTGCAGGATGTGGCGCAGCTGAGCAATCCGCTGCCGCAGGGGCCGACCGGCACCGTGATCAGCAACCCGCCGTACGGTGAACGTCTGGAAAGCGAACCGGCGCTGATTGCGCTGCACAGCCTGCTGGGACGCGTAATGAAAAGCCAGTTCGGCGGCTGGAATCTCTCCCTGTTCAGCGCCTCGCCCGATTTGCTGAGCTGTTTACAGCTGCGTGCCGATCGCCAGTTCAAAGCGAAAAATGGCCCGCTGGACTGCGTACAGAAAAACTATCAGCTGGCGGTGCTGAGCGGTGAAGGCGTTCCCGCCCAGATGGCAGAAGATTACGCCAACCGCCTGCGCAAAAACATGAAGAAGCTGGATAAATGGGCGCGTCAGGAAGGCATCGAATGCTATCGCCTGTATGACGCCGATCTGCCGGAATATAACGTGGCCGTGGATCGCTACGCCGACTGGGTGGTTATCCAGGAGTATGCGCCGCCGAAAACCATTGATGCTATGAAGGCGCGTCAGCGTCTGTTCGACGTTATCAGCGCCACGCTGACGGTGCTGGCGCTACCGGCGAACCGTCTGGTGCTGAAAACGCGTGAGAAGCAGAAAGGCAAAAGCCAGTATCAAAAGATGGATGAAAAAGGCGAATACTTTGAGGTGCGCGAATTTAACGCCCGCTTCTGGGTGAACCTTACCGACTATCTTGATACCGGCCTGTTTATCGATCACCGCCTTGCGCGCCGTATGCTGGGGCAGATGAGCAAAGGCAAAGATTTCCTGAATCTGTTTGCCTATACCGGCAGCGCCAGCGTTCACGCCGGGCTGGGCGGCGCACGTTCCACCACTACCGTGGATATGTCGCGCACCTATCTGGAGTGGGCGGAGCGCAATATGCGCCTGAACGGCCTGAGCGGTCGTCAGCACCGGCTGATGCAGGCGGATTGCCTGAGCTGGCTGCGTGAAAGCAACGAACAGTTCGATCTGATTTTTATCGATCCGCCGACGTTCTCTAACTCAAAACGCATGGAAGAGAGCTTTGATGTGCAGCGCGACCACTTGCAGCTGATGCGCGATCTCAAGCGCCTGCTGCGCGCGGGCGGCACCATTATGTTTTCCAATAACAAGCGCGGTTTCAAAATGGATCATCCGGGGCTGGCTGCGCTCGGCCTGCAAGCTCAGGAGATCACCGCAAAAACGCAGTCGCAGGATTTTGCCCGCAACCGTCATATTCACAACTGCTGGCTGATTACCCACGCCGGTAAGGAATAAGCTGTATGTCACTGATTAGTATTCACAATGCCTACCTGTCGTTCAGCGATGCGCCGCTGCTGAATTATGCTGAACTGCATATTGAAGAGAACGAGCGCGTTTGTCTGGTTGGGCGCAACGGCGCCGGTAAATCCACGCTGATGAAAATCATCAACGGCGAGCAGCCGCTGGATGATGGCCGTATTATTTATGAGCAGGATCTGGTGGTGGCGCGTCTGCAACAGGATCCGCCGCGCAATATCGCCGGTACCGTCTATGATTTCGTCGCCGAAGGCGTCGCGGAACAGGCTGAGCATCTGAAAGCCTACCACGCGATTTCGCATGTGGTGATGAACGACCCAAGCGAAAAAAATCTTAATGAGATGGCGCGTCTGCAATCGCTGCTGGATCACCATAATCTGTGGCAGCTGGAGTCGCGCATTACTGATGTGCTGCAGCAGATTGGCCTGGAGCCGGAAGTGGAACTGTCTTCGCTCTCCGGCGGCTGGCTGCGTAAAGCGGCGCTGGGACGCGCGCTGGTGAGTAATCCGCGCGTGTTAATGCTGGATGAGCCAACCAACCACCTGGATATTGAAACCATCGACTGGCTGGAAAGTTTCCTGAAAACCTTCCAGGGCAGCATCATCTTTATTTCCCATGACCGTTCCTTTATCCGCAATATGGCCACGCGCATTGTCGATCTCGATCGCGGCAAGCTGGTTTCCTGGCCGGGCGACTACGACAAATATCTGGAAGGGAAAGAGGAAGCGCTGCGCGTTGAAGAGATGCAAAACGCGGAATTCGACCGCAAGCTGGCGCAGGAAGAGGTGTGGATCCGCCAGGGAATTAAAGCGCGTCGTACCCGTAACGAAGGGCGCGTACGCGCCCTGAAAGCGCTGCGTCGGGAACGTTCAGAACGCCGTGAAGTAATGGGCAAAGCGCAGATGCAGGTCGAAGAGGCGTCGCGCTCCGGCAAAATCGTCTTTGAGCTGGAAAATGTCAATTACAGCATCGGCGACCGCACGTTGGTCAGAGACTTTAGCGCTCAGGTGCAGCGTGGCGATAAGATTGCGCTGATTGGCCCTAACGGCTGCGGTAAAACCACCTTGCTGAAGCTGATGCTGAGTCAGCTGCAGGCGGACAGCGGCCGCGTCCACAGCGGCAGTAAACTGGAAGTCGCTTATTTTGACCAGCACCGGGCCATTCTCGACCCGGATCGTACGGTGATGGATAACCTGGCCGAAGGCAAACAGGAAGTGATGGTTAACGGTAAGCCGCGTCACGTTCTGGGCTACCTGCAGGAGTTCCTGTTCCATCCGAAACGCGCGATGACGCCGGTCAGGGCGCTGTCCGGCGGGGAGCGTAACCGCCTGCTGCTGGCGCGTCTGTTCCTGAAGCCCAGCAACCTGCTGATCCTTGATGAACCCACCAACGATCTGGACGTGGAAACGCTGGAGCTGCTGGAAGAGCTGATCGATGGCTATCAGGGCACCGTGCTGCTGGTAAGCCACGATCGTCAGTTCGTGGACAACACCGTGACCGAATGCTGGATTTTTGAAGGCAACGGCGACATCGGCGCCTTTGTCGGCGGCTATCACGACGCGCAGCACCAGCGCGCCGCCTCGCGTCCGAGCCGCGTTGCGCCAGTGAAGGCGGCAACAGACGAGAAACCGGCCAGGCACGAGACGGTGAAAAGCGAAGCAAAACCGGCCAGCACTAAGCTAAGCTATAAGCTGCAACGCGAGCTGGATCAGCTGCCGCAGCAGCTGGAAACGCTGGAGAAGCAGATCGAGCAGCTGCAGTTGCAGATGGCCGATGCGCAATTCTTCACCCAGCCGCATGAGAAAACGCAGCCGGTGGTCGCTGCGCTGGCAGCAGCGGAACAGCAGCTGGAAACCGCGTTTGAACGTTGGGAATATCTTGAATCGCTGAAAAACGGCGGCTGAAACCGGGAGTAGGGTATGTGTTCAGCTGAACACCCGCAACACTGGATGCTTTGTCCGCAGTGTGACCTGATGACGCAGTTGCCATCGGTCGCGATTGGGCAGAAAGCCAGCTGCCCACGCTGTCATACAACGTTAACCGCTAACTGGAGCGAGCCGCGCAAGCGGCCCTCTGGCTATGCGCTGGCCGCGCTGTTTATGTTGCTGCTGGCTAACCTGTTTCCTTTCGTCAATATGCACGTTTCGGGACTGAGCAGCGAGATCACCCTGATGGAGATTCCACAGGTGATGGTCTCGGAGGATTACGCCAGTCTCGCCACGCTGTTTATGCTGTTTGTTCAGGCGGTGCCGGCCTTTTGTATGGTGGCCATTCTGCTACTGGTCAACCGGCTGGCGCTGCCGCAGCCTTTGCAAATGGGGATCGCCCGTATTCTGTTTCAGCTGAGAAGCTGGGGCATGGCGGAAATCTTTCTGGCGGGCGTACTGGTCAGTTTCGTGAAGCTGATGGCCTATGGCGATATCGGCATCGGCAGCAGCTTTTTGCCCTGGTGCCTGTTCTGCCTGCTGCAGCTGCGCGCTTTTCAGTGCGTGGACCGGCGCTGGCTATGGCGTCAGATTGCGCCGGAGCCGCCGCTGCCAGCCGCACCGCGTGCTGGCCTCAGCGGGCTGAAACAGGGGATGCGCTCTTGTTCGTGCTGCACGGCGGTGTTGCCTGCCGACCAGTACCATTGCCCGCGCTGCGGAACGGCGGGTCATGCGCGGCGCCGCAACAGTCTACAATGGACACTGGCGCTGCTGTTCACCTCGATCGTTATCTATATTCCCGCCAATATTCTGCCGATTATGGTCACCGAGGCGCTCGGCGACAAAATGAACTCCAATATTATGGGCGGGGTGATCCTGCTGTGGAGCGATGGCTCTTATCCGGTGGCGCTGGTGATTTTTATTGCCAGTATTATGGTGCCTTCGCTGAAAATGCTGGCCATCGGTTGGCTCTGCTGGGATGCCCAGGGCCACGGCAGGCGCGACAGTGAAAAAATGCATCTGATTTATGAGGTGGTGGAGTTTGTTGGTCGTTGGTCAATGATTGATGTGTTTGTTATTGCGGTACTCTCCGCGCTGGTGCGTATTGGGCAGTTAATGAATATCTATCCCGCGCCTGGCGCACTGTTGTTTGCCGCGGTGGTCATTCTGACGATGTTTGCCGCTATGACTTTTGATCCGCGTCTTACGTGGGATCGCGAACCAGAAAATAATCTGAAGGAGCCGAGCCTTGGCGGAAAATAATCACGGGGTGGCGAAGGTCGATCAGATCAAACGCTGGTCGCCCGTATGGATCATTCCCATTGTGACGGTGCTTATCGGCGCCTGGATCCTGTTTTACCATTTTAGTCATCAGGGGCCGGAAGTAACGCTGATTACCACCAATGCCGAAGGCATTGAGGGCGGTAAAACGGCGATTAAAAGCCGCAGCGTGGACGTGGGAGTGGTAGAGAGCGCGGTGTTAACCGATGACCTGCACCATGTTGAAATCAAAGCTCGCCTTAACGCGGGCATGGAAAAGCTGTTGCACGGCGACAGCGCTTTCTGGGTGGTGAAGCCGCAGGTTGGCCGTGAAGGCATCACCGGTCTCGGCACCCTTTTATCCGGCGCCTATATTGAGTTGCAGCCCGGCAGCAAAGGCGAGAAGCCTGAACGCTATGAGCTGCTGGAGTCGCCGCCGCTGGCACCGCCGGATGCAAAAGGGATCCGCATTGTACTCGACAGCACTAAAGCCGGTCAGCTTACGCCGGGCGATCCGGTGCTGTTCCGCGGCTATCGCGTCGGCTCGGTGGAAACCAGCAACTTTGACGCCGATAAGCGCGCCATGCAGTATCAGCTGTTTGTCGCCGCGCCTTACGATCGCCTGGTCACGTCGAACGTGCGTTTCTGGAAAGATAGCGGCATCGGCGTAGAGATGTCCGCTTCCGGCATGCGCGTTGAGATGGGATCGCTGACCACGCTGTTTAGCGGCGGCGTCAGCTTTGACGTGCCTGACGGCTGGGAGCTGGGCGTTCCGGCAGAAAACAAGGCGGAATATCATCTGTATGACGATCAGCGCAGCATTCAGGACTCGCTCTATACCACGCATCTCGATTTCCTGATGTTCTTTAATGATTCGATTCGTGGGCTGCAGCCGGGCGCGCCGGTAGAATTCCGCGGCATCCGGCTGGGTACGGTCGCTCAGGTGCCTTACAGCGTGCCGGGCTGGAACCAGTCGCTGAATACCGACTATCGCATTCCGGTGCTGGTGCGTATTGAACCCGACCGCTTTGTTAAACGTCTGGGCGGCGAGTTTGATATTCAGCAGCATCTGCGCGACGGTAAAAAACGCGGCCTGCGCGCATCGCTGAAAACCGGCAATTTGCTCTCCGGCTCGTTGTATATCGATCTCGATTTTTATGACAACGCACCGGCGTATAAAGGCCCGGAAAAAGTGGATGGGCTGGAGATCATCCCGACCATGAGTGGCGGCCTGAGTCAGATTCAGCAGAAGCTGATGGATGCGCTGGATAAGATTAATAATCTGCCGTTGAATCCTATGCTTAATCAGGCGACCGGCACGCTGAAAGAGAGCCAGCGCACCCTGCGCGAACTGCAAAAAACGCTGGATAACGTGAATAAAATCACCGCCAATCCGGCAATGCAGCAGTTGCCGCAGGATATGCAGCAAACGCTGCGCGAACTGAACCGCAGTATGAAAGGTTTGCAGCCTGGTTCCCCGGCTTACAACCAGCTGATTGGCGATATGCAACGTTTGGATCAGGTGCTGCGTGAGCTGCAGCCAGTGCTGAAAACGCTCAATCAAAAGAGCAACGCGCTGGTATTTGAAGCGAAACCGGGCGAAGACCCACAGCCGAAGAGGGCGAAATAATGATGAAATGGATGCCACTGTTAGTTGTGGCGTTAAGCGCCTGTAGCAGCAGCACGCAAACCACCCTGTATCAACTGCCGACGGGAACGTCGGCTGCTAACAGGGTGGTGAGCCAGAACGCGCCTGGGGTAAATAACCCGTTACCGATCTGGGTTGAGCGCGTTTCAGTGCCTGATTACCTGGCGGGCAACGGCGTGGTTTATCAGACCAGTGACGTAAAATATGTCATCGCCACCAGCAATCTGTGGGCCAGCCCGCTGGATCAGCAGCTACAGCAAACGCTGGTAACCAACCTGGGCCAGGCGTTGCCGGGCAGGCTGGTTTCCGCTGCGCCGCTCGGTGAGCAACACGATACCCTGAATGTTAACGTAACCGGTTTTCATGGCCGCTTCGACGGCCAGGTAATCATTAGCGGTAGCTGGACGCTGGAGCATAACGGGCAGGTTCTGCGCCAGAACTTTGATGTTACGCTGCCGCAGCAGGAAGATGGCTACGATGCGATGGTCAGAACCCTGGCGCAGGGCTGGCAGCAGCAGGCGCAGCGAATGGCAACAGCCTTTAGCACAATATAAAATTAAGTAATTTTTCTTAACAGTGGATTCCGGTTTGGTGAGACCACCTCTCGCTGGCCGGAATTTTTTTTATTGCAGAATCATCCCGTTATCTAACCTGCGGCATCACGCTGCGGGAAAACCTTTAAAAATAGCCGGTTCATATGACAATGGCGTGAAATTTGCGCATTGATCTTTTTCAGAGATGAGGGTAGAAAAGAAACGTGGTTGCGCACTTTGTGACCATTGTTTTCTTTCCACCAGTTCCACCATACCTGAATGAGGGAAATGAGGCATGAAGAGACAGAAACGAGATCGCCTGGAACGAGCACATTCACGAGGCTATCAGGCCGGTATCACCGGGCGTTCAAAAGAAATGTGTCCTTATCAAATGATTGAGGCTCGGTCTCACTGGTTGGGGGGTTGGCGAAAAGCCATGGAGGACAGGGCGGTTAGCGTAAGTGCCGTGATGGCCTGACGGCCTGTCAGAAAAAGGATAACCTCCGCATTTGCGGAGGTTTTTAATTCAAACGATTAGAACGCGGTGGTGTCTTTGAACAGGCCCACTTTCAGATCGCTGGCGGTATAGATAACGTTGCCGTCAACCAGCACTTCGCCATCGGCCACGCCCATCACCAGTTTACGGTTGATCACGCGTTTAAAGTGAATACGGTAGGTCACTTTTTTCGCCGTCGGCAGCACCTGACCAGTGAATTTCACTTCGCCCACGCCCAGCGCGCGGCCTTTGCCTTCTGCGCCCAGCCAGCCAAGGTAGAAACCAACCAGCTGCCACATCGCATCCAGACCCAGACAGCCTGGCATCACCGGGTCACCAATAAAGTGGCAGGCGAAGAACCAGAGATCGGGATTGATATCCAGCTCAGCTTCAACATAACCTTTATCGTAGTTGCCGCCTTCTTCGCTCATTTTGACCACGCGGTCCATCATCAGCATATTGCCAGACGGCAGCGGCGGGCCTTCAGCACCAAACAGTTCACCGCGACCAGAGGCAATCAGATCTTCTTTTGTATAGGATTCGCGTTTTTCTACCATGTTTCATTAAGCCTTTTTTTAGTGAATCGAGAACATTAGCTAACAGCTGTAAGCTGAACAACTCCGATCAGCTGTGGTTAAACCAGTTTAGCCAACGCAGAGGCCAGGGGCGCTGGCGCGCTTCCTGCTGATTAAATTCTGTGATACGTGCCTGAATAGTTTGCAACAGGCAGGGCGCATCCTCTTTGTACCAGGCGACACCGGTCAAGAGAGGCAATGCTTCATCTACCTCGCTGACGGCCCAGATATGAAATTCACCGGCCTGTACCGCATCAACAATTTGCTGCTGCAAACAGAGGTGACGCACATTGGCCGCGGGGATGATTACCCCTTGCTGACCGGTTAAACCGCGCTGCTGGCAGACCTCGAAAAAGCCTTCGATTTTTTCATTCAGGCCACCCACCGGCTGCACATGCCCGAACTGATCCACCGAGCCGGTCACCGCAATCTGCTGATTGATCGGCTGTTCGGCCAGCGCGCTCACCAGGGCGCAGAGTTCGGCAAGCGAGGCGCTGTCGCCATCGACTTCCGAGTAGGATTGCTCAAACACCAGCGAGGCCGAGAAGGGCAGCTGTTGGTCAAGCTCCAGTTCCCCGATCAAAAACGCCTGCATGATCATCATGCCTTTAGCATGAATATTTCCGCCCAGCTCGGCTTTGCGCTCGACGTCGTGGAATTCGCCATCGCCAACGTGTACCACGCAGCTGATGCGTGAAGGCTCGCCGAAGGCGCGCGGGTGACCGGGAAACTCAACCACCGACAGGCCGTTAATCTGTCCGACCACCGCGCCTTCCGTCTCAATCAGAATCTGATCCTGCAGAATTTCATCGCGCATCCGATCGGGCAGGAAGCTTTCGCGCCAGAGGCGTGCATCCAGCGCTGCCTGTAACGCGGCCGCGTCCAGCGTGTCACCATAGAGCGCGGCCTCGCGCAGCTGGCGACCCAGCCAGGCGGGGCAAAGGGGAAGCGTTTCACGGTCGCCGCTGTAACGGATGGCTTCCTGCAGCAGCACAGGCCAGAAATCAGCGGCAATCGCAGGCAAGTTCGCCTGCTGCGCCAGCGCGCTGACCCAGCGGCACCAGAGCGCCATATCTTCTTCGTCATCCAGCTGCAGGCTTTCTTCATACTCGCTGTAAACAGCCAGCGCCGCCAGCTCAGGTTCCATTTCCTGGAAATCAGCCATAGCGTCGCGATCGCCGCACAGCACCAGCTTTAACTGCATCGGCATCGATGGAATGGTCACCGGCAGCGGACGGGATTCATCGGGCGACAGCCAGTTGAAACGCTGTTGAGTAATGATCTGCTTCAGGCGCATCCACAGCAGCGGTTGTGCCAGCAGCGTACGCAACGAAAGCATTAACGTGCCGCCATTAGCCCGATGAATCAGGCCGGGCTGCAAACTGACGCGCTGAGCGAAAATGCGTACGCAGCCAAACAGCTGCTCAGATTCGATCCAGTCGGCAAAATGGATGCCGCCACGGCTGGTAAATGGGGATTCTGCTGATTTTGTCGGCTGCCAGACGATCTGATCGTCATTAATCAGATAGTTACCGCCGTAAAGCGCTTCCGTCTGGCTACTGTTATGCTGTAATGTCTGCGCCAGCAATGACAGATTCTCACTGTTTTCCGTGCAGCGAATCAGCATCAGCGAAAAAGGCGCGCTGCTGTGCAGCAGCAGGTTCGCTGCGTCAAACAGGCGAGGCTGAACATCAGGCAGTATATCGCCGATATTATCGCTAAAGACGCGGGAAAAAAGAGGCTGGAAGCTTTCGGCATCAGGCTGTAGCGCCTGCCATGCAAGTCGGTTGCTGGTCAAAGTAATCGCATTTGTCCGAATAAATGAAAAGCGCGATTATACAGCTTTTCAGGCTGTTACGCACGGCAGAGATCTGACTGATTCTGCCCGGGGCAATCAGGGCGCCGCTGCGCCTTTCTCTGCCGCAAGTCGTAAAAAAGCTGTTATTCTTAGTTTGTTACCTGCTCATGATGAGATTCCGATGAAATATCAGCAGCTGGAAAATCTTGAAAGCGGATGGAAATGGAAATACCTGGTAAAAAAATACCGGGAGGGCGAACCGATCACCCGCTACATTGAAATCAGCGCCGCTCAGGAAGCCGTAAAGGCTTTGCTGGCGATGGAGAACCATCCGATCGACGTGCTGAAATGGATTGAGCAGCATATTAATCCGGCACTGGAGAATCGTATGAAGCAGACGATTCGCGCGCGCCGTAAACGTCACTTCAATGCCGAGCATCAACATACGCGTAAGAAATCGATCGATTTAGAATATCTGGTATGGCAAAGGCTGGCGGGGCTGGCTACGCGTCGCAACAGTACGTTATCGGATACCATCGTACAGTTAATTGAGGATGCCGAGCGCAAAGAGAAATATGCCAGTCAGATGTCGACGCTGCGTCAGGATTTGCAGGCTATTTTAGGCAAGGATGATGCCAGCTGACAGATAAGCCCGTAATCAGGGCCGCTGTCGCCATAAAGCAGGTTGTTGTCCCTGGGCATCAGTAAGTCAGGTTGTTATCCTCATACATCAGTAAATCAGGTGATTGTCCCTGTCAATCAGCCAATAAAAAACCCCGCCGGAGCGGGGTTTTTTTTAACGTATTACTTAAGCCTGCGGCTGAGTAACAACGTCTTTCAGACCTTTAACTTCGATTTCTACGCGACGGTCCGGACCCAGGCAGTCGATCAGGGCGTTACGGCCTTTCACGCTGTCACAGGTGTTGCCGGTAACCGGGTTAGATTCACCCATGCCACGTGCAGAGATCTTGTCAGCCGGGATACCTTTAGATACCAGGTATTCAACCACGGACTGAGCGCGTTTTTCAGACAGCTTCTGGTTGTACTGCTCTGAACCGATACGGTCAGTGTAGCCCAGAACAACAACGGAACCATCTTTCGGATCCATTGAGCTCAGCTGAGAGTACAGCTGATCCAGCGCCTGCTGGCCTTCGCCTTTCAGGGTCGCTTTGTTGAAGGTGAACAGCACGTCTGATTTCAGCGTGAAGTGCTTGGTTTCAACAACCGGGGCCGGAGCCGGAGCCGGTGCTACAACCGGAGCGGCTGCATCATCCTGACCGAAACGGTAAGAAACGCCTACGCTCAGCATGCCGTTGTCAGGACGTGTACCAACGGTACCTGCGTCACCGATGTTGTTAACCCACTGGTAGTCCAGGCGAGTTGCCCAGTTTTTGTCCAGTGCGTATTCAACACCCACAGCAGCCAGCGGAGAAACGCCGGTGTCGTGGTCGCTACGGCTGACGTTGGTACCCACTACGTGCTGAGAAGAGTCAGCGCGCCATACCATACCACCCAGACGGGTATACACGTCCAGGTCATCCATGATCGGGTAGCTCAGTTTCGCTGCCAGCTGGATGCCCTGTGCTTTAAATGCGCCATTAACTGCGTCGCCTTTGTTAGGCATACGACCAAGCCAGTCATAACCCAGCTCGAAGCCCAGGTATGGGTTAGCCTGATAACCTACGAATGCACCAGCGCCCAGCTGGCTTTCGTGGGTCGGGCCATCGTTGTTCACGTAGTTGTTACCGTAGTAACCAGTATCGTGATACTGAGACCAGCCCAGTTTGGCACCGGTGTACCAGGTGTCATCTTTCGGTGCGGCCTGCGCTACGGTAGCGAAGCCAGCCAGTGCCACTGCAATTGCGATAGCTGTCTTTTTCATTTTTTGCGCCTCGTTATCATCCAAATAGGCAAGGAGCTTAAAATAAGCTCTTGGTTGTAATCCTTCGCCGGGTCCTTTTGCTCGATTATTACTCTACCGGAAAACGGAGGTTATTGAGCACCCTGGCGAGATAAAGTCTACAACGTGGCGAGAAACTTACAAGTCAGATGTGGAAGAGGTTCATAAAAAAACAGCTTTTCGTACACAATTTTTAACAAATTTCGCCCATTTTAACGGCAGAAACAGGCGCATTTGACGCGGCAAAAGCGAGGTTTAGCCGCGCGAGAGTAGAATCAGCGGGTTATCAGAGGAAAACAGGGATTTTTAGCTGAGATTTATCTTATATTTACTTAATGATACAAAGTTGAGTGAATTTTCAGCCGGTTTTTTTGTCCGCTGGGGCAGGATGCGCCAGATTGTGGTCGCATTATCAGCCCAAGCGCCTGACCTGCAGAGGCGGCTTCTTCGAGCCGACGCCGATCTTTTTCACTAATATCGTCAGCAAACCAGCCTAATACCACGCTGTAATTTCCCGTCTGCAACGCTTTGACCATCGCTTCGACCGTACTGAACGTCTGATGATAAGGAACCTGCATCATTTTATGCAGCGGCAGGCCGGAAGCCTTAAGCCAGTGGCGACTGATTCTTTGCGGTGGCGTCAGCCAGAGCTGCCAGCGTGATTGCGTACCCAACTGCTGTAACAGCGGCAGGAGTAACAGCTGCGTTAATCCTGGCTGCGCTTCGCTATAGCTTAGCTCACTCACCCAGCCGGTGGTTAAAACCGGCGATACGGCAGCGCGAGAAGGGCCTGGCAAAGCAGAACGAGCAAAAGAAGACTTCAGTAAATGGGTGCGCATGATTATCAGCTCATGTGGTTACTGTATGGATATACAGTAATGCGCTGGCCGCTTAAGATCAACCTCATTTTTTGAAAACGTCTCGCACTTTTTATATGCAAATGCATGCAAGCAGATTTATTAATTGAACCATTAATAAGAATTGCCTATGTTTTAGCTGATGAAAAACAGTGAGTTAGTTTACGTTTCTTAAGGAAAAGGAGCAGCATATGGATTCTCACCAAAGAATAATTCAATCAAAACAGCAGCTGGCTGCATTAGGGAATATCACGGTGCGCTCGCAGTTTGGCGGCTACAGTCTGGCAGTTGAGAAAGTGGTGTTTGCGTTAATTACCGACGGCGAACTTTATCTACGCGCCAGCGCAACCCTGAAACGTTATTTACGTACCCAGTCACTGCCGCCGCTGGTGATAGATAAACGCGGCATCGCCGTGGAATTACGTTATTACCGCATCGATGACGCTTTATGGAATAATCCGCCGCTCTTGCTCTCGCTCTCTAAATCCGCGCTGGCCCTGGCGCAGCGGCAAAAAAATGCTCGTCAAAATAATGTGCGGCTTAAAGATCTGCCTAATTTGGGGATTCGCATGGAAATGTTGCTGCGTGAGATCGGCATCAATAGCGTCTGCGCATTGCGCGAGGCAGGGGCCAAAAACTGCTGGCTGCGCTTGCGAATGCGTAACCAGCACCTTGGGCTGAATTGCTTAATGGCGCTGCAGGGCGCCATTTCAGGGCATCATCAGGCGGCGTTGCCTGCAGAGATCAAACAAGAGCTGCGTGACTGGTTTAACTGCAACGTTCACCCGGAAAAAGGACGGCAAAACTAAGCGACGGAAAGCGAGGCCAGCTGCTTTTTCAGGCGGGCAAGTTCAGGCAGCAGCGCAATCAATAAACCGATTTGCTGTAACACTAACTGCGCCTGTGAATCCGCCTCGCTGTCAAAATGTCCAATGCGGGCAGCAAGCTCACTCATCATCTGCTGCGCTTGCTGTTCGTCAACCACACTTACCTGTAAAACATCATCAACATAGCAGACGGCATCATCTAATAACGTCAGTAACGCCGGCTGTGTGATTTGCTCTCGATGCGCGCCTAACGCTGAGATATAGCTCAAAAAAGAGTGATTCAGGCAAAGCAGACGAAATGCCGCTTCGCGCAGCCGTGGATCGGGGCGCAGCTCGGTTGACAGATTGGAAACCACAGACGCCAGTTCAGCATCACCGTTATGCGCATCACGGCGCGCAATACGATAGGCCAGCCGGTTATCTTTCCCCTGATGATATTGTTCCAGGATCGCATCCAGATAGCGGCAGTTAGCTGTTAAGGTTTTTTCCGCGACCGCAGGCAGACGCCGGAAACGCCAGTCGGGCCAGATAAAACTCACCGCCAGCCAGGCGATGCCGCAGCCCAACAGTGTATCAACAATGCGCGGCACGGCGACATCAAAGCCTTCGCCCAGCAAATTAAAGCACAGCAGCACCAGCAGCGTAATAAACATGGTGGCATGCGCATACTGCACCTGGCGGAAAGCAAAGAACAGCACGCCCGCCAGCACAATCAGCAACAGCTGTCCATCCACGGAGGGCACCAGCCATAACACCGGTAAACCAATCGCGATGCCGGTTAAGGTGCCGATAATACGCAGCGCCAGACGGCGACGCGTGGCGTTATAGCCAGGCTGGCAAACAAACAGGCTGGTTAATAAAATCCAGTAGCCACGCTCCAGGCCGGTAAGCTGAATAAAGGCGTACCCGACGCACAACACTAACGACATGCGTACGGCATGACGAAAAAGCGGTGACTCCGGCGTCAGGTGACGGCTTATGCGCAGCCGTATATCGCTCCAGCCGGTTAACCCTTCGCTGGAGAGATGGGTATCGCTGCCGTCGCGATGCGCCTGCTCCAGCGCCTGTTCCGACTCAATGGTTGCCAGCTGCGCATCAATCGCTTTTAAATTGCGCAGTAAATAGCGCAGCGCTTTTTGACGCGCTTTGTCCTGCGGCGTATCGGGCAGACGATCCAATGTCGCCTGCAGATGGCTAAAGGCGCGCTCAAAGCGTGCATCATGTTGATAGCTGCGCTGGAGCAAGATCGCCTCGGAAAGCTGCCGACAGGCGCGCGCCTGCATGGTTAGCAGGCGCTGAAAGCGAAACAGGATTTCGCTGTAGCGCCACTCCTGACGCAGGGCGTGATACTGCACATGCGAGGAGCTGGCGCGTTCATGGATATCCTGCGCCACAAAGTAGTAATGCAGCGTGCGCCGCGTGCCGCGCTGACCGCGATCGCCACGTAGCCGACTTTGAATAGAGGTTTTGGTTTCATTAAGCACGGCAACCAGCTTGCTGTTCGCCATCGCGACATCCACCAGCCCGCCGTCATCGTTCTCTTCCAGATCCGGATCGAACAGGCCAGCCTTGGCTTCCAGGTAATTCGCCAGCATGCCGTAGCTGCGCGCCATATTCTCCTGCAGCGGGCGAATAGGAAACAGCAGGTGCCCGATGAGCGTCAGCAGGTTATACCAGACGGCGCCCAGCAGCAGCAGGATCGGTTGCAGATACCATTGCGAAAAGAGCCCGGCGCCAAGCATGGTATAAATCGCAATCAGCAGCGCGCCAAACGCGATAGTGGCATAGCGCTGACCCAGCGCGCCCAGCAGAATAAAACCCCAGGTCGAAACGGCCAGACCAAGGATAAACAGCCAGGGCCAGGGGAAAAGCAACTCCACCGACACCGAGGCAATACAAAAACAGAGCAGGGTGATCAGCAGGTTACGCAGGCGGCCGGTAAAACGGTCGTCCAGATCGGCCAGCGCGGCGGCAACCACGCCCAGCGTTAACGGCAATGTCCAGACAATCTGCTGGATCCACCAGGGAAAGGCGGCTGCGCCCGCCAGCGCCAGAAAAATGCGGGTCAGATAAAGCCCGGTGCTGTTAGCGATATAACGACGCAAACCCGCAGTTAACGCGATCATGGCATAATGACCTTACTGGTAACGACGACGCGCATTGGCTTCCCGCGCCGCACGCGCTTCTTCCGTGGAAACCACCCGACGGCCAACCGGCCAAAGCGCAATGGCAGCCAGCTTAAAGTTAGCAATGCCCACCGGAATGCCGATAATACTGATGCACTGCGTAATGCCGAGCATGATATGAGAAATGCACAGCCACCAGCCAAAGAAAATAAACCAAAAGACGTTCAGCAGCGTACCGCCGGTATTCAGCAACGCGTTGCTGCGATCGGGACGCAGTTCGTCGACATGCACCGCTTCATTACCATAAGGCAGCAGAGAGAGTTTAGCGATCTCCCAGCAGGAGCGCGTCAGCGGCAGAGTAAAAATCAGGACAATACTCATCAGAGTGGCAAACAACCAGCAGAGCGTGGTAAAGAAGCCACCCAGGACAAAATTAAGGATATTCAAAACGGTACGCATAAAACAGGCTTCCCTCAACAAACAGCATTAATTCAGCATAGCTGCGTTTGATTGTAACCTGTTTTAACCCTGGAGCGGTAAACTACGGCTCGGTAGACTACGGCAAAGCGAATTCATCCACCTCTGGTTATCACGCATGGAACTAAAAGCAACCTCGTTCGGCAAACATCTGGCGCAGCATCCTTATAATCGGGTGCGCTTGTTAAGCGCAGGTGTAGAAGTCAGCGGTGAAAAACATGAATATCTGATTCCGTTTAATCAGCTGCTGGAGATTAAATGCAAACGCGGCCTGATCTGGGGAGAGCTGGAGTTTACCCTGCCGGATGAAAAGGTGGTGCGGCTGCATGGCACCGAATGGCAGGAGACGCAGCGCTTTTACCACTATCTTACGCAGGCCTGGCAGCGCTGGAGCGAGGAGATGAGTGACATCAGCGCGCAGGCGCTGGAGACGCTGGCGGCAACCTTACAGCATAAAAAAACGCAGGATCGCTGGCTGACGCAGCGCGAGCTGGCGGAACTGCAGCAGCAAATTAGCGAGACCTTTTCCGCGCTACCGCTGCCTGTTGCGCGACTGGAGAGTTTTGATAACTGCCGGGCGTTTTATCAGCAGTGCCAGGAGTGGTTATCTCACGGCGAAACCGCGCGGGCAACGCGTAACGATAGCTGGACTCAGCGTATGCTGGAGGAACATGCCGATTTTTTCGCGACGGTAGAGTCAGCGCCGCTCAGCCTGGCGCAGGCACGTGCGGTGGTTAATGGCGAAGAGACGCTGTTGGTGCTGGCGGGCGCGGGCAGCGGCAAAACATCGGTGCTGGTGGCGCGCGCAGGCTGGCTGCTGCGCCAGCGCCAGGCGCAGGCGGCGCAAATTCTGTTGCTGGCGTTTGGTCGTCAGGCGGCGGAAGAGATGAACCAGCGCATAGCATCGCGTCTGCATGACCAGAAGCCAGAAGCCCGGACGTTCCACGCGCTGGCGCTGCATATCATCCGCGAGGGCAGCAATAAAACGCCGCTTATCTCACGTCTTGAAACCGATAGTGAAGCACGCCAGGCGCTGCTGATCGAGACCTGGCAGCAACAGTGCGCGCAAAAGAAATCCTTTGCCAACGGCTGGCGACAGTGGCTGACGGAGGAGCTGGCATGGGCGCTGCCGGAAAACGATTTCTGGCAGGATCGGGCGCTGACGCAGCGGCTGGCGAGTCGTTTGGAGCGCTGGCTGGGTCTGATGCGGATGCATGGCGGGGCGCAGGCGGCGATGATTGCCGATGTGCCAGAAGCGATCCGCGACACGTTCACTAAACGTATTAAGCTGATGGCGCCGCTGCTCAAAGCGTGGAAAAGCGCGTTGAAAGACGAGGGCGCAGTGGATTTCGCCGGGCTGATACATCAGGCGGTGAGTCTGGTAGAAAAAGGGCGATTTATCAGCCCGTGGAAGCACATCCTGGTGGATGAGTTCCAGGATATTTCGCCGCAGCGGGCGCAGCTGTTGGCAGCATTACGTAAACAGAATCGTCAAACCAGTATGTTCGCGGTGGGCGATGACTGGCAGGCCATTTACCGTTTTAGCGGCGCGGAAATGGCGTTGACGGCATCTTTTCACCACTATTTTGGCCGTGGCGATAGCTGCGTGCTGGATACCACCTGGCGGTTCAACGATCGTATCGGTGATATTGCCAACCGCTTCGTACAGGAGAACCCTCATCAGCTTGCCAGGCCGCTTAATAGCCCGATCAAAGGCACTAAAAAAGCGATTTCCCTGCTGCCTGACGATCGGCTGGAAGATTTGCTGAATAAAATGAGCGGTTATGTCCTGCCAGAGGAGCGGGTGCTGCTGCTGGCGCGTTATCACTATCTTCAGCCCGCCTTACTGGCAAAAGCGAAAACCCGGTGGCCTAAGCTCAGGCTTGATTTTATGACCATTCATGCCAGCAAAGGGCAGCAGGCAGATTATGTCATTCTGCTGGGATTACAGGAGGGCGCGGAGGGGTTTCCGGCACCGGCGCGCGAAAGCGTGATAGAAGAGGGGCTGCTGCCTGAGCCCGAAGATTTTCCCGACGCCGAAGAGCGTCGGCTGGCTTATGTGGCGTTAACGCGCGCGAAACAGCAGGTCTGGCTGCTTTATAATCGCCAGCAGCCATCGCTCTTCGTGGAGAACTTTAAACGTCTTGGCGTCCCGCTGCTGCGCAAGCCTTAGCGAGGCGCTTATTTAAGGCGCGTCTGCAAGTAGTTTTGATAGTCGGGGATAGTAATGTTCACCGCCTGATTAAACAACGGTGACTTGATCAGAAAGTCAGCGGTGGAGCGGTTGGTCGCCGTAGGAATATTCCAGACGGTAGCAAGGCGCAGCAGCGCTTTTACGTCCGGGTCGTGCGGCACGGCGTTCAGCGGATCCCAAAAGAAGATCAACAGATCGATTTTCCCTTCGGCGATCAGTGCGCCTACCTGCTGATCGCCGCCCATTGGGCCGCTCAGCATGGCATTCACTTCAAGACCGGTCGCGCGCTGAATCAAATTGCCGGTGGTGCCGGTGGCATAAAGCGTGTGAGCATCCAGCAGCGCCTTGTGCTGGCTGACCCACTCCAGCAGCGCGGTTTTGCAGTGATCGTGTGCCACCAGGGCAATGGTTTTGGCTTCGGGAAGAATACGGCTGGTCTGCTCCATTGATGCATCCTGTTGAGAATAAGGTGAAAATAAGGAAACAAACCTCAAGTCTACTGCCGCAGGGCAGTAAACATCAACTCGGCCGTAGCGCTTTCATCCAGCTGACCAGCCGCTGACGCGTGGCGCTGTCTACCTGATGAAACCACAGCTGTAACAGCCGCTCGCCGGGCGTATTCGCGCCAACCACATCCACCGGAAATTTATCTTTTTGCAGGGTTAACGGCGGTTGCTGAGCAAAGCGGGGAACCGAGGCCGCCTGGCCGTTACGGTTATAAGTGATTAACGCCTTTTCCAGATCGGTTTGTTGTCCATTCGGCAGCGGAAGACGATCGCGACGGCTTGCAACCTTCTGGCCTTTCTCATCCACCAAAGTAAACGCGTTGTTTTTATCGAACTGGCGACGATCGCGCGGGCTGTCCAGCACGGGCAGCTGAATAGAAATCGATTTGGCGCTGGTAACAAAGGTGACGATCAGCGGGGCGGAGGTATAGCTACGCCGGGTGTTGCCATGAGAAGTATCGAGGGCTTTTTCAACGCGGAACAACAGCTGATGCTCCCCATTATCCAGCTCCAGTCCATCAGCGCCCTTCAGCAGCGAGCCTGAAATTTTGCGTCCGTCCAGTACCAGCAGATCGATATTGGGATCGAGCCTGAGCGTAGTCGCGTAACAGGATGTCGCGAACAGCAGCGCAAACATACCTGAACAGATCAAACGCAGCGTCATTATTTCTCCAGAAGGCGCACGGGAATCCCGGCTGTGAATGTATCAAATTCTTACATTATGGCAGTGTGTTAACATTTTAACATATTATTCTGTGCTCTGAATCGCTAAATGCAAGGATGACAGGCAGCTGTTCATTCCTGAACCAGAAATCGCTTAAAATGGGTCAATTCATTGCATCAGGAGTAACTTATGAACGATCAAATGATTGCCGATGTCTTGCGCACTACCCGTACCATTGCGTTAGTGGGTGCCAGCGATAAGCCGACGCGCGCCAGCTATGGCGTTATGGCCTGGCTGTTGCAACAGGGTTACCACGTGATTCCGGTTAGCCCAAAACTGGCGGGCCAAACGCTGCTGGGGCAAAAAGTCTACGCCTCGCTGGCGGATATTCCTGAAACGGTAGATATGGTGGATGTGTTCCGTAATTCCGAAGCGGCATGGGGCGTGGCGCAGGAAGCGATTGCCATTGGCGCGAAAACGCTCTGGCTACAGCAGGGCGTCATCAATGAACAGGCGGCGGTGCTGGCTGGCGAAGCAGGGCTTAACGTGGTGATGGATCGCTGTCCGAAAATCGAGATTCCCCGGTTGGGATTATTGAAAAACCAGGCGCACTGAGGCGGAGCGGAAAAAAGATAAGATGCCTGGCGTGCCAGGCATTGAATTAGTGACGTAAACGGGGAGACAACAGCTGTTGACGAACCGACTCCGCCAGTTCATCCATTGACGGCTGTTCGGGATGGACGCTTTGCGCTTCCCCGGCAAGCTGCGCTTCGGCCAGATAGGTATGAAGCGGCTCACCGTCATCGTCTTCAGTGACAACATGATACCAGGGCGCAGTGCGTAACGTCTCATTTGCGCCAACATCATCAATATCAGGGTCGTCTAACGAATATTCGGGATCGACATCAACCACCACGCCCAGAAAACCGAGCATTTTATGACGCACCTGTTGACCAATTCCAAATTTACTGGCAATCATCAATACCTCCTGACAAACATCGCCTTTGACCAATATGGGGGCAAAGGCATCGTTTTCAAGTTACAGCACGCGGCAGGCAAATCCTTTCAAATAAAGACCTTCAGGATAACTGGTTATCACCGGGTGATCGGCAGCCTGACGGAACTGTTCTATAAATTGTACATCACGATGCGCATCAACGGCGGCGTCAGCGATGATTTTCTGAAAGAGATCGTTCGCCATCAGGCCGGAGCAAGAGAAGGTCAGTAATATGCCGCCCGGATTCAGCAGCTGCATCGCCAGCATATTGATATCTTTATAGCCGCGGCAGGCGCCCGCCAGCTGGTTTTTATTCTCAACAAACTTCGGCGGATCCATCACGATAAGATCGAATTTCTCGCCCTGGTCGCGGTAGCTGCGCAGTAGCTTGAACACATCATCCCGCAGGAACTGCGCCTTGCCCACATCCAGCCCGTTCAGTTCAACGTTCTGGCGCGCCACATCCAGTGCCGCCTGCGAGGTATCTACGCTGATAACTTCACGGCAGCCGCCAAGAAGAGCGGAAACCGCGAAGCCGCCGGTATAGGAGAAACAGTTCAGCACGCGTTTATCCTGCGCGTAGCGGCGCGTGGCGAAGCGGCTATCACGCTGGTCAAGATAGTAACCGGTTTTGTGGCCGGTACGAATATCCACCAGCAGCTTCATGCCATGTTCGCTAATTGGCAGCAGGTCGGGCGGCAGCTCACCGCTAACCGGACCCTGAGCCAGCTCCAGACCCTCTTTCTTACGCACCGCCACATCAGAGCGATCGTAGATGCTGCAGTCGGGATAGCACTGCTGCAGGGCGGAAATAATCGCCGGGCGCTGATATTCCGCACCCGCGGAAAGCAGCTGCAACACCAGAAACGTGCCAAAGCGATCGATCGTCACCCCTGGCATGCCATCAGATTCACCGGCGATTAAACGGTAGCTATCCAGACCGTCGCGCAGCGCCAGCCAGTCACGCAGCTGCTGGGCCGCCTGCAGGCGACGGACAAAAAAGGCGATATCGACAGATTCCTCCTGCTGCCAGCTCCAGACGCGCGCGCGAATTTGCGAATCGGGCGAAAAGGCGGCGCGGGCCAGCCATTTACCCTGGCTGTCACAGACGTCAATGGTTTCACCACGCTGGGCTTTCCCTTCCATACGCGCAACGGCGCCGGAGAAGATCCAGGGATGACGACGGAGCAGGGACTTTTCACGTCCCTTAGCGAGAATCAATCGAACGGTCATATTTTGCTATGCTTACCAACGGAAAATGAGGCGACATTGTCCGGTGGTTACCGGCAAAATGCAATCAGCGCACATCAGGGGAGGGCGCAATGACCCAACAATGTATTAAAGCCTGGGTACATGGACAGGTGCAGGGCGTAGGATTCCGCTACAGCACGCAGATGCAGGCGCAGCAGCTTGGACTAACCGGCTACGCGCGCAATCTTGATGATGGCAGCGTGGAAGTGCTGGCCTGCGGCGAGAGCGAGGGCGTGGAACAGCTGGTGGCCTGGCTAAAGGCGGGCGGGCCGCGTAGCGCGCGCGTCGATCGCGTGTTAACCGAGCCGCATCAGCCCGGCGAGCTACCGCAGCGCTTTACCAGCGGCTGATTCAGCACCGGCTGCGCCTGGCGCTTATAAACATTTAACCGATTTAGGCTTAGCGCTTATAAATATTTAACCGGCTTAGGCTTAGCCTCACAAACATTTAACCGGCTTGGGCAGGCCCGCTATTTTAGTGGCCTGTTTTGCCGGGCCATCCGGGAACAGACGAAACAGATAGCGGCTGTTGCCTTTTTCCTCGCCGAATTTCTGCGCCATGGCTTTGACCAGCATTCTTACTGCCGGTGACGTGTTGTAGGTCAGATAAAACTCGCGCACAAAATGCACCACTTCCCAGTGCGCTTCGCTCATTGTAATCGACTCTTCCGCAGCGATATGCTGCGCCAACGCCTCGCTCCAGTCCGCAGAATTCAGCAGATAGCCCTGCGCGTCACGCGTAATTTCTTTACCTTCAAACAGCACGATATGGCCTCACTTAATTAACCGTCGGCTATATTAGCAAACTTAACCGCGGCAAAAAATAAGGCCCCGCCGGTGGGCGAGGCCTTTGCAAAGCATCAACAGCAAAAGAGGGCAGGATGCTTAGTTATTACGTGAAAAACCAAGAATGCTCAGCAGGCTGATAAAAATGTTGTACAGCGAGACATAGAGGCTAATGGTGGCGCGAATATAGTTGGTTTCACCGCCGTGAATAATATTGCTGGTTTCCCACAGGATCGCCCCGGTAGAAAACAGAATAAACAGGGCGCTGATCGCCAGCTGCAGCGCAGGCAGCTGCAGGAACAGGTTAGCCACCACCGCAACCAGCAGCACCACAAAACCCGCCATCATCATGCCGCCAAGGAAAGACATATCCTTACGCGTTGTCAGCACATAGGCCGAGCAGCAGAAGAACACCAGCGCGGTGCCGCCCAGCGCCAACGCGATAGCATCGCCCATGCCTGCCGCCAGGAACGAGTTGAGAATCGGCCCCAGGCTATAACCCAGGAAACCGGTAAAGGCGAAGGCCGCCACAATACCGGCCGGGCTGTTTGCCAGGCGATAGGTCAGGAACATCAAACCATAAAAGCCTACCAGCATCAGAATCAGGCCCGGCGCAGGCAGGTTCAGCAAGGTGCTGGCCGTGGCGGTAGCGGCAGAAAAGGCCAACGTCAGGCCCAGCAGGAAATAGGTATTACGTAAAACTTTATGCGTGCTCAGCAATGATGCGCCAGCACCCGAGCGGGAAACGATACGATCCATAATGCACCTCATACAGGGGTCACAATCCTGGCACAGAGCATACGAAGCACAAGGGAAAGGGAAAAGGCGTTTTACCCTTCTTTACGCGTGAAGCCGCTGTTTTTGTGAGCCAAATGGCGATTATGCCAGCAAAAAGCGGCGAGTTGGCTGTTTTTCAGGCGAACAGCAGGCCAGGCTCTTTACATCGTGCTAAGGGCTGTTTATAGTTCGCCTCATTGCGGAGGGGTGGCCGAGCGGCTTAAGGCAGCGGTCTTGAAAACCGCCGATGGGAAACCATCCGAGAGTTCGAATCTCTCCTCCTCCGCCACTAAATTCAGAACGGGTCAGCAGCAATGCTGGCCCGTTTTCGTTTGCGCCGCAAGCGCATTTGCTGATGTTTTCATCGCGACGCTGCGAAAATAATCAGTCAGATCTTTTTTGCATAAAAGGGGCTTGCGCAAGCAGAATCAAGCCGTTAGACTTCGTCGCACAATATGACACGTCGCAACGTCGTTGTGGATTGTCTTGCGGAGGGGTGGCCGAGTGGCTTAAGGCAGCGGTCTTGAAAACCGCCGATGGGAAACCATCCGAGAGTTCGAATCTCTCCTCCTCCGCCAAATTTTAAGAGCCAGCACAGCGTGCTGGCTTTTTTTATGTCTGTTAAACCCTGGTCATGGTTTTCGCGCGCGCTTTGGGCCAGGGGCGTTTATGGTGTCGCCGTCCGCGCGCCTTGCTTCTTCTCCACGCCATAGGGCAAACGCCTCAGCGTTGCCTCTTTTCTGGTTAGCCCGTCAACGTCCGCCACGACAAACAGCGGCGCGTTAGTAAACATCTCGTTACTTTTCAATTAGCTATTCAGATTAAAGCGCAGTGTCGCACGTCTGCTATAGTCCTGATACGATATAAAGCCTGCTTCCGCAGCCGTAATTCAAGGCTTCGGGCGGCATGGGATACCCATTATTGGCGCTGATGCCCTGCGGTCAGCAGTCAGCCAGTCACCATTGGATCGAATGGAACAGTAACAATGATCAAAAAACTCAGTCTTTGCGCATTGTCGGTTATTGCGGCGTTACCCTTAGGATTTTCCGCCCATGCTGCTGATGGCGATCTGCAACTTCAGCAGGTTTTAATGCTTAGTCGTCATAACCTGCGGGCACCGCTGGCTGATAACGGCAGTGTGCTGGGGCAGGCGACGAAAAAAGCCTGGCCGCAATGGGACGTGCCGGGCGGCGAGCTGACGATAAAAGGCGGCGTGCTGGAAGTATATATGGGGCGCTATACGCGGGAATGGCTGGCGCAGCAGGGGCTGATTAAAAACGATGCCTGTCCTGCGCCCAATGAGGTGTTTGCCTACGCCAACAGCCTGCAGCGTACCGTCGCGACGGCGCAATATTTTGTCACCGGTGCCTTTCCTGGCTGCGACGTTACCGTAACGCATCAGGATGAAATGGGCAGCATGGATCCCATCTTCAATCCCGTTATCACGAACGACAGCGACGAGTTTAACAAGCGAGCGCTGGCCGCGTTGAATGCGCAGGGTGAAAAGTTGAGCCTTAAGCCTGCTTTCCAGCGGCTGGAAAAAATTGTCGATTATAAAAACTCCCCAGCCTGCAACGGCAAAAAGCAGTGCACGCTCAGCAGCGATAACCAAAACAAATTCAGTGCGGAAAATGGCAAAGAGCCGAATGTAGCCGGTCCGCTGAAAGTGGGTAATTCGCTGGTAGATGCCTTTACGCTGCAATATTACCAGGGTTTCCCGCTGGATCAGGTCGCCTGGGGACAGATTAAAACCCCTGAGCAGTGGCAGGAGCTGGCAGCGATCAAGAACGGTTATCAGGATGCGCTGTTTACCTCGCCGGAGATCGCTCGTGAAGTAGCTGCCCCGCTGATTGATTATATTCGCAGCCAGCTGGTGGATCAGGATAAAGCTTCCGCGCCGAAGGTGACGCTGATGGTAGGGCATGATTCCAATATCGCCTCGCTGCTGACGGCGCTGGATACCAAAGCCTATACGCTGCCCGGCCAGTATGAGAAAACGCCAATTGGCGGCCAGGTGGTTTTCGAGCGCTGGCACGATGCGAAAGCAGATAAAGATCTGGTAAAAATTGAGTATGTTTACCAGACGGCCGATCAGCTGCGCGACGCCGAAACCCTCAGCCTGAAAAATCCGCCTAAGCGCGTGACGCTGCAACTAAACGGCTGCCAGACGGATGCTAACGGCTTCTGTTCATGGGAGCAGTTTAGCAATGCGTTGAATGCTGCTTTGCAGGGCACTGCGCTGCAACCGGCCGCCGTAGCTCAACCGGCAGCTGCCAACGCGCCAGCCGCTGCGGCAAAAGCGGCGGCTGATAAGCCCGCGACCGCGACGAAACCTGCCGCCGATAAGCCCGCAACGGACAAAGCCGCAGCGGATAAGCCGGTGAGCAAAGCAGACGCCGACAATAAAGCCCAGCAGGCAAACGCGGCGGCAGCAAAAGCGCAGGCCGATGCTGACAAAGCGCAAGCTGCGGCAGCCAAAGCGAAAGCGGATGCCGAGCAGGCGGCAAAAGAGAAAGCGGCAAGTGAAAAGGCCGCAGCGGATGCACAGCCAAAGGCCGAGCCGAAAGCAGCTGACGATCAGGCGCAGCCAAAAGCTGAGCCAAAAGCAGCTGATACCCAGGCCCAGACACAAGCTGAAGCAAAAGCGGCTGATGACCAGCCACAGCAGCCGTCAGCAAAACCCGCGGAAGCGGCTAACTGATTGCCCGCAGCCCATAAAAAAGGGAGCCTCAGGCTCCCTTTTTATTTATGCGGTTGTCCGCTTACTGCCCGGACACCACCACCAGTTTCTGGTTCACAAACTCTTTGATACCTAAATCAGACAGCTCACGTCCATAACCCGAACGCTTAACGCCGCCGAAAGGCAGTTCTGCGGCGGTATCGCTGGCAGAGTTGATAAACACCATGCCGGTTTCGATACGCGAAGCCATGCGTTTACCGCGGGCGATATCACCGGTAAACACCGCGCCGCCCAGGCCATAATGGGAATCATTGGCCAGTTTTACCGCCTCGTCATCATTCTCTACCACGTAAACCTGCGCCACCGGGCCGAAAAACTCGGTGAAATAAGCCGGATTATCGCGCGTAATATTGGTCAGAATCGTGGGCTGATAGAAACAGCCGGGGCCGGATACCGCCTCGCCGCCATAATGCAGCGTCGCACCTTTAGCGAGCGCCTCTTTAACCTGTTCAACCAGCGTATCGCGCGCACTGGCGGAGGAGAGCGGGCCCAGCGTGGTGCTTTCATCCAGCGGATCGCCGATTTTCGCCGCTTTAAACGCCTCGGTAAACTTCTCCAGGAAGCGGTCGGCAACGCTGCGCTGCACGATAAAACGTTTCGCGGCGGTACAAACCTGACCGGCATTGCTCAAACGCGCCTGCACGCCTTGCTTGACGGCCTCTTCCAGGTCGCAATCATCCAGCACCACGAAGACATCATTGCCGCCCAGTTCCAGCGTGGTCTTCTTCAAATATTTTCCCGCCTGCTGCGCGACGGCGCTACCGGCGCGCTCTGAACCGGTGAGAGCGGCACCCTGAACGCGGTCGTCGGCAATCAGCTCAGCGACTTTATCGCTGGAGATAAACAGATTGGTCCAGGCGCCTTTCGGTGCGCCCGCTTCCAGCACCAGCTGTTCGAAGATGCTGGCGCAATGCGGGACAATCGCCGCATGTTTAGCCAGTACCGGGTTGCCGGCCGCCAGGTTTGGCGCCAGCACGCGCATCAGCTGATAGTAAGGGAAGTTCCACGGTTCGACGGCCATCAGCACGCCAACGGGATGATGCTCAACCCAGGCTTCGCCCAGGTCGGTAGGATAGGGCACCGGTTGTAAAAATTTTTCAGCATGTTCGGCATAATAGCGCGCAATCTGTGCGCAAATTTGCACTTCGCCACGGCTCTGCTTCAGCAGCTTACCCATTTCAAGGCTGGCGATTTTCGCTAACTCATCGGCGCGGCTGTCAATCAGATCCGCCAGCTTATGCAGCACCTGGATGCGTGGCTGAATATCACCTTTTGACCAGCTTGACTGATAAAGCTGCGCGGCGGTTTCCAGCGCTTTTTCAACATCGTCGTCGCTGTGCGCAGGCCAGGTTTTAATCACTTCATTGGTTGCGGGGTTAACGGACTGGTAAGTTGACATAGGAGGCTCCTTGCGCGGAATAAAAAAGGGCGGGAAGCTCCCGCCCACAAAAATAGGGGCAGACTAGACGTTTTTACGTTCAACCACTACGTCATCCCAGGTCAGGACATCTGCATCGGTTTTATCGAAGGCGCGGAACAGCACGTCATCGTTACCTTGCTGGCGCCAGATCTCTTCCGCCAGTTTTTCATCGTAATTTGCTACTTCAAAAATTGCCTCAGCAATCTCAGGTGAGGTATGGCGCAGGCTTGCCCATTCGCCAACATGGTGTTCTTTAGATTGTTGCGTTGCCATAATGTTCTCCTGTGTTGATTGAGACTATCCGTTGAGTTTTACCGCCAGCTGGGCGACATGTTCGCCCTGGAAGCGGGCAATCGTAAGCTCGTCTGGGGTTGGCTGGCGGGAGCCATCGCCGCCAGCATAGGTCGATGCACCGTAAGGGGTGCCGCCGCGTACCTGGCTGATATCAAACATCTCTTTGGTACCGTAGCCGATAGGCACCAGCACCATGCCGTGATGCGCCAGCGTGGTCCAGGTTGAGGTAATGGTCTGCTCCTGGCCGCCGCCGGTGCCGGTCGAAGTAAATACGCTGGCCAGCTTGCCGTAGAGCGCGCCAGAAGCCCACAGGCCGCCGGTGCGATCGAGGAAGGTGCGCATCTGACCAGACATATTGCCGAAGCGGGTAGGGGTGCCGAACAAAATGGCGTCGTACTGGGGCAGTTCATCCGGCGTGGCTTCCGGCGCGTCCTGTTGCGTTTTACCACCAACCTGAGCAAAGCGCTCAGCATCCATGGTTTCCGGAACGCGCTTAACGGTTACTTCTGCGCCGCCAACGCGGCGTGCGCCTTCGGCAACGGCCTGCGCCATGGTTTCAACGTGCCCATACATGGAATAGTACAGCACCAAAATTTTTGCCATTGTTCAGCTCCCTGTTGAATATTGTCGATCTTTACGGCGTTAGCCGGACGCGATTACTTCTTCGGCGTGGCAGGCGTTTTATCGCCTGACTCCGGCGCCTGTTTTGGATCGTCTTTGCTCTGCTGGGATTGTTTCTGGGTCATAACCTTCTCCTGTAGCAATGAAAGATAACATCAGTAACAGAGTATAGAAGATGTCAGCGAGCTTGCCTGGAACCCATCGTTGCCATTGACCCGCAGCGGTGAGATCAGCACACTGGCAGCCTTTACGTTAAGGAACAGAGAAATATGTCGGGCCGGTTAGCGCGCTACAAATGGACGCTTACGTTGCAGGAAGGGATCCTGATTTTTATTACCATGGTTTGGGGCGGCACCTTCATGGTGGTACACCATGCCATGACCATGAGCGGCCCGTTCTTTTTTGTCGGCGTGCGTTTTGCTACCGCCGCGCTGCTGTTAACGCTGGTGTCATGGCGTTCGCTGGGCGGTTTCACGCGCCGTGAACTGCTGTCGGGCTTATGGATTGGCATTGCCATTGCCTGCGGCTATGGCTTGCAAACCTGGGGGATGCAAACCATTTCCGGCAGCCAGTCGGCCTTTATTACCGCGCTCTACGTGCCGCTGGTGCCGCTGTTGCAGTGGGCCTTTTTGGGCAAAATGCCAGGCATCATGTCCTGGTGCGGCGTGGTGCTGGCGTTTGGTGGGCTGCTGCTGGTGGCAGGGCCGGAAAGCGGTGGTTTGGCCTTTAGCCCTGGCGAAATCGCCACGCTGCTCAGTACGCTGGCGATTGCAGCGGAAATCATTCTGATCAGCGCCTGCGCAGGGAAAGTGGACATTCGCCGCGTGACAATTATTCAGCTGGCGGTGGCCTCGCTGTGCTCTTTTCTGCTGATGCCGCCCAACGGGGAAAGCGTACCCACGCTGTCGCCTTATCTTTTGGGCAGCGCGTTCGGGCTGGGTCTGGCGAGCGCCTTGATTCAGGTCACCATGAACTGGGCGCAGCGCAGCGTTTCCCCTACGCGTGCGACGGTCATTTACGCCGGTGAGCCGGTTTGGGCGGGGGTATTCGGGCGTATCGCCGGAGAGCGCTTGCCTGGCGCGGCGCTGTTAGGCGGCGCGTTGATTGTGCTCGGGGTGCTGGTAAGCGAATTTAAGCTGAAAAGAGCAACCAGAAAACAACCGGCGGTAGAAAAGTAAAGGCTGGCGCAAAGCAGGACTTTCTTATCAATTCAATGCGTAACCTGGCCGGTCAGCTGCGAGAGGCGGTGCGGGCGGCTCAGGGAAAAGGATCGGACACCCGTGGTAAATAAGGCACCAACACGTCGCTCGCAGGCAGCCGCCGCCAAACGTTCAGCCATTCTGGGCGCGGCGCTGGAATATTTCTCGCAGTTTGGCATGCATGGCACCCGCCTCGATAAAGTGGCCGAGCGCGCTGGCGTGTCGAAAACCAACCTGCTCTACTATTTTCCCTCCAAAGAAGCGCTCTATGTTGCGGTGCTGAAAGATATCCTTGATGTATGGCTGGCGCCGTTACGGGCGCTGCGCGAAGATCAGGATCCGCTGGCGGCAATCCGGCACTATATCCAGCTGAAAATGGAAGTGTCGCGCGACCATCCGCAGGCATCACGGCTGTTCTGCCTGGAAATGCTGCAAGGCGCGCCGCTGTTAAAAGCGGAGCTGGAAGGCGACCTGAAAGCGCTGATTGATGATAAATCGCGGGTAATTGAAAATTGGGTAAGGCAAAAACGGCTGGCGTCGGTAGAGCCGCAACATCTGGTGTTTATGCTGTGGGCCACCACGCAACACTACGCGGATTTTGCCGTACAGGTTGAGGCAATTACCGGCCAGACGCTGAATGATGCGGTTTTTTTTAATCAGGCGCTGGCTAACGTGCAACAGATGGTGATTGAAGCCATTCGCGTGCGTTAAGGCGTGATTAAAAAACTTTACCCTCAGCGAAGCGGAATTGCGCCAGACTTATAGCCTCACGTGGCAATGCAGGAGCAAGCATGGATTCCGTTTCCCAACTGGTTTTGGGCGCCTCGGTAAGCATGGCGGTAATGGGGCGCAAAGCGCCGCTGTGGAAGTCGGCGCTGGTTGGCGCATTTTGCGGCACCTTGCCCGATCTCGATGTGTTTGTCGATCACGGCGATGCGATCGGCAATATGACGCTGCATCGCACCGAAAGCCATGCGCTGGTCTGGTTAACGCTGGTTTCACCGCTGTTGGCCTGGCTGATTGCCGGCGCGATCAAACAGCGCTTTCAGTGGGCCAGCTGGTGGCCTGCGGTCTGGCTGGCGTTAATTACTCATCCGCTGCTTGATCTGATGACGGTATATGGCACGCAATTAGGTCTGCCTTTTACCGATTACCCCTGGGCGATCGGCAGCATCTTTATTATCGATCCGCTTTATACGCTGCCGCTGGTGATTTGTCTGATTGTGGCGCTGTGGCGACGCGAGCCGCGCTGGAACAGGATCGGTCTGGCGATCAGTTCCGCTTATCTACTGTGGAGCATGGCGATACAGGGTATTGCGCTGTATCAGGTCGCGCCGCAGGTGACGCACCAGCTGGGCGCGAAGCCTCATCTACTGGTGACCCCTACCGCGCTCAATACGCTGGTCTGGCGCGTGGTTGCCGTCACGCCTGAGCGTTACTACGAAGGGTACTGGTCGCTGCTGTCGCCGAACCGTCCGCTACAGCTTAGCGCACACGATCGCGGCGCACCGCTGTATCAGCAGCTGAAAGGGGATCACTACGTCGAGCGCGTTGCCTGGTTTAGCCACGGCTTTTTTGCCCTGCAGCAGCGCGACGGGAGGCTGCTTATCAGCGATTTACGTATGGGCGAAGCGCCAGACTTTACCTTTACATTTGATCTGGGCAGCCCGCAGGCGCGGGAGCCTCACCCTTCACGGCTGGATTCACCACGGCCTTCCTTGTCGCAGATGTGGCAACAGTTTCGCCAGCGCCTGTAATAACAAAGGGGCGAACGCGCGTTCGCCCCTGAGATAATCACCTCGCCAGAGCCAGCGTGGCCCGTGACTAACGTTTAGCGCGCCGCCGCCTTACGGCTACGCAACCACCAGCCGAGGCCCAGCATAGCAAACCACAGCGGCGTTACCATCAGCGCCTGACGCGTATCTTCCTGCAGTGTCAGCAGCACAATAACAAACACGAAGAAAGCCATACAAACCCAGCACATCAGCTTGCCCAGCGGCATTTTGAACTGCGACTGCTGATGGCGCTGCGGATACTTTTTACGGTAGGCGAGATAAGAGCAGAGGATAATGCTCCAGACAAACATAAACAGGATGGCTGAAACGGTGGTAACCATGGTAAACACGGTCATAACGTTCGGGATCAGATAAATCAGCGCCACGCCCACCAGCAGGCAGAGGCAAGAGAAGAGCAGCCCGGCCGTCGGAACCGCGCGCGCGGAAAGACGACCAAAAGCGCGATGCGCTACGCCCTGTTCCGCCAGGCCATACAGCATGCGGCTGGTAGAGAAGATACCGCTGTTAGCCGAAGAAGCGGCCGAGGTTAATACCACAAAGTTAACGATGCTGGCCGCTGCGGGCAGGCCAATCAGCATAAACATCTCAACAAACGGACTGCGATCCGCCACCACATGGTTCCACGGCGTAACCGCCATAATCACCATCAGCGCCAGCACATAAAACATGATCACGCGTAGCGGAATGGCATTAATCGCCCGCGGCAGCACCTTATGCGGGTCGTGCGTTTCGGCGGCGGCGGTGCCCACCAGTTCAATCCCCACGAAAGCGAACACGGCGATCTGAAAACCGGCAAAGAAGCCGCTTAGCCCTTTCGGGAACATGCCGCCTTCATTCCAGATGTTGGACAGCGAAGCCGTGCCGCCGCCGGGGGAAGGATAGTGCATCGCGACCAGAACAATGCCGGTAACAATTAACGCCACGATCGCCACGATTTTGATAATGGCAAACCAGAACTCCAGCTCGCCAAACAGCTTGACCGTCACGATATTCAGCGCAAGGAAAACCACCACGCAGAGCAGGGCGCTCATCCAGATGGAAAAGTCCGGGAACCAGAGCTGAAAATAGGAACTGATGGCGACAACGTCGGCTATGCCCGTCACCACCCAGCAAAACCAGTAAGTCCAACCGGTAAAATAACCCGCCCACGGACCAAGCAGATCGGCGGCGAAATCGCTGAAAGATTTATATTCCAGATTGGAGAGCAGCAGCTCGCCCATGGCACGCATAACAAAGAACAACATAAAACCGATGATCATATAAACAAAAATGATCGACGGGCCTGCCAGACTGATGGTCTTACCGGAGCCCATAAACAGGCCGGTGCCGATGGCACCCCCGATCGCTATCAGCTGAATATGACGGTTATGTAGACTGCGCCGGAGCTTATCCGGATTTTCTGCATTTTGCAGCGTATCTTTGGTTTCATCTGTCATGGAGTGGTTCCTGTCTGTGATGTCGTACGGCTCTGCTGGCCGATATTTATCAGGCTTACCGGCAGGTAAGTTGGCATAAGATAGTGTAATTAACAGAATATCAGCTAATGATTTTTGCCAATCCTACAGGATTAAACGGCTTAAGTTGGCATCATTTATTTACAAACCGCGAGAAGGCGCAACTTTTATCCAGCATCGCCGCAAAAAGCCGCAGTACAGGCAATTTTCCCTGTAAAGATCGCCCTACGGACTACAATTATTGGCAAGCGTAGCGGGTGACGGGAGGGGCGATACGGGTGAAAACCATGGCGGTAATGCTGATCATTATATTGATCGGGCTGGCAAGCGTGCCCTGGCTACAGCGCCATTTGCCATCGCACTGGAATCCTTTTACGCCGTTGCAGGTTACCGATGCGCCAGGTCCCATTACCCGTTATAAGCTTCAGCGTCTTCGGCATGATCCTGCGGCCTGCCTGGCAGTGCTACAGCGCGCGCGTGCAGCGGGGTTCGTCAGCTTTACGCAACCGGCCGCCGTCACCGGCGCCTGCCCGCTGGAGAAACCTATTCGTATTCAGCGATTTGGCGACGTGACGTTAAGCAGTAGCTTTCTGGCCAGTTGTCCGCTGGCGGTAAGCAGCACCATGTTTGTGATTCAGGCGAATCAGCTGGCTGAAAACAGCCCGCTTAAATCACCGCTGAGGCGTATTGAGCATGTTGGCAGCTACGCCTGTCGCAACATCTATCATCGCGCGCAGGGCAGATTAAGTGAACATGCCACCGCCGATGCATGGGATGTCACGGCCTTTCGATTAGCAAAAGGGACGCGGATCGGTGTCGGTCGTGACTGGCACAAAACAAGTGAGGAATCGACATTACTGCATCAGTGGTTTAACAGCAGCTGCGCATGGTTTGGCAATTCACTGGGGCCTGATTATAACGCCGCTCACGCCAGCCATTTTCATTTAGGAATGCGGGGTTACACGCTTTGCCGCTAATTCACGTCGCGCCTGTTACCCAACAAATTTACCGCCCCGCAGGACAGCGCGAAATAGCGTAAAACAGGTAAGCAAAATTTAATGAAAATTAATGCGGGTTTTCTGAAGTATTATTCGCTATGAACTAACAAAGCCGTTAGCAAGCAATTGTTTTTCACCACGATAACCGTGCTAACAATCAGCTTCTGTTATCGGTTTTGCTATAATATTTCAGTGATGGAATAGCATCGCGGCCTTTTTTTTTCGGAGAAAATTTATTGATCGTTTACGACCCTTGCGGAACGATGCGGCTGGAATTGCAAGGGGATTGAATAATTTTAAGAAAAATCTTATTCTTAATCGGCGGCGATGCTATCTTTGGCCTTTAAAAAATTGATTAATATAACTTTACTAAATTATAAGGGTTAACGCGACGACGGCTTCGGCAATTAGATTACGATTTCTTAACGGAGCGTAAATGTGGCGCCGGGCCTACCAGAGGGTATGCAGGCAATATAATTAAAAGAATTTTTTCGAGAGCATTTAATTTTTTGTTACATCGGTGGCAGTTTGACTTAAACCATGGCGCGAGCAGGCTTCGCGTACCGGTGAGGCTTTAATGACGTTCGATGATTACTTCGCCTGGCGCAAGGAGGTCGAGGCACGCTTTCATTTACTAAATAACACTAAAGAGTTAACGAATACATTACAGCAGCAGATAGAAGCGCTGGGGCTAGAGCAGTTTGCTTTACTTATCCGCCATCCGTTGCCTTTTACGCGCCCTAAAACGTTTCTTTTCTCTACTTATCCAAAGAGTTGGCTAAAGCGATATGAGAACGAAAATTATTATGCTGTCGATCCTATTCTTCAGATTTGCCAACTGCCGGGAAAATTTATACTGTGGCAAGATGCCGTTTCCGACCGGAATGAAATATTCTGGCAGGAGGCAAAACAGCATGGGTTGGTTTCAGGTGTATCTTGTTCATTAATGGCGCTTAATCGGGCGATTGGAATATTGTCGGCGTCTTCTAAAAAGGCGGCGAATATGCTGACATTACTGCCGGAACAACAATTAAGACTACAGTATCTATTGGATCTGTCATTGCAAACTTTACAGCGTTTAGACGATGTCGCAATGCGCATTTTGGATATAACCTTAAGCCAGCGTGAACTGGAAATATTAAAATGGACGGCAGAAGGAAAAACGGCGGTAGAAATCTCACTGATCCTGGCTATCTCGCCCTATACGGTAAATTTTCATCAAAAGAATTTGCAAAAGCGGTTTAACGCCACAAATAAAACGCAGGTGGCCAGCTACGCAGCGGCGATGGGTTTATTGTGAGCGTTAACGCAACTACTAAATTTAGTAGTTTCATATGGTTAACCAGTTGTCTACCCTGCGGCCTGGGTATCAGCTGGGCTAACGCCGTACGATTACGGCTTAAACGAGGGAGTGCGACAGGGGAATATGATGAAGATTATCCAAACCCAGCTAAAGGATATGCCATCCTCGTTATTGGCGGAACTGGGTAGTTATCGCTATAGCGTATTTGCACGCGGCGAAGGGTGGTCAATACCTTCCCGGCTCAGTACGCCGGGCCAGGAGTATGATCGCTTTGACCGTTCTGATGTCACCTGGCTTCTTGCCTGGGATGCGCGCAGGGGGATTTGTGGCTGCGCGCGTTTGATGCAGTGGCAGGAGCCGGGCAACGTTGAAGGCATCAGCGTGCCGTTCGATCGTAAAGAAGCAGTATGGGAAATGTCTCGCTTTTCAGCGCGGCTGGATGTGGACGCGGAGCTACCGTTAACCATTCTTTGGCATGCGGTTCAGTTGGCTGAGCTCTCTGGCATCGACTATTTAGTCAGCGCCGCAACGCCAATGCTGGAGCAGATGTTCGAGCAGCACAAGGTAACCTTTGAACCCTTAACACCGGGCCTGATTCAGTCCGAAGATAACCTTTTCGCCGTTAAGATTCCGGTTAAACAGCCTGAGCTGGCGGAAAAATATCGCGGCGCGCGGCGCTTTAGCCCGGAAGAGGTGCTGCCTTCGTTGGGCGTTTCCATTAACTGGCAATCGGGACGTTAATGCCAGCGCGTCCATAAGATAATCAGTAACCACGCGGCCAGAACCCAGCACAGCACGGCGCTGGCCAGCGCAAAAGGCAGCCGCATGACGCCGATGAAAAACCATAACGAAAGTAAATAGAAGAAATAGGGCAGAATGGCCCACATGCCAAAAATAAGCGTGGTGCGTAACGCCTCCACGCCTTTTTCAGTTGCGACCAGATAATGCGCTATCAGCGCAAAGGTTGGGAACAGCGGCAACAGGCCTGCGATATAGTAATTCTTACTCTTTGCCAGAATCCCAATCGCCACCACAACCAGCGCGCCAATTAGCGCTTTCAGCAACAGACCCATTGTTCACTCCGTGTTCAAACCGCTAACATGCGTGAGTAACGGCGTAAAATCAATGGGTTTGACAGCGTTAGCGGCGGTAGGCGGCTTTAATTTGACCAATGGTGTCAGAGAAGGTTTCAGCCTGCTGAGGATCGTCTAACTGGGCAATCAGTCGTTCCATATTGATAATCACTTTACCGGCATCCGCCTGGCCCATTCCCTTCAGCATCATGGTGACCATCGCTTTTAAACAGGCCACTTCATTTGCCAGCTTTTCGGTTTCCTGCGAAGTGTTAAAATCGTTATAGCCCATAGCTTCTCCTTGATAAAACGATACAAACATTTGAACAGCGGGTTAAATCAGCAATAGCAGGAAAGTATAACATAAATTATGAGACTGTTTTCTCAGTTAACGCCGGATAGCCAGGAATAAACTGCCGCCGGGAACGGCAGCGTAAAAATAAACAAACGGGTCTATTAAAAATGGCGTAAAAACCGCTTATGCACGTTATTTCAGCAGTCGCTAAACAGAGAGCTATTTAATTTAACCCGTTGTATATAAACACTTTTAGATTTTTATCTAATTTTTGTTTATTTTTTAACGGATTTAACGGGTTATTATCGCCGGGCGGGAATTAGTCCGGTTGCTGGCTAAATAACAGCTGCCGCAGCCAACAATGCGCCACGCCTAAAAAAACGCTGAATTATGTTCAAACCCGCCCCGAAAGAGAGTAACATTAGGCCGGTTAATTAACGTGTCGCCTATAAACATCACCATTCCGGAGAAATCCTCTTTTGATCAGCATTCTTCTTGTGGATGACCACGAACTGGTACGCGCAGGGATCCGCCGCATACTGGAAGATATCAAAGGTATACAGGTAACCGGCGAAGCATGCTGCGGCGAGGATGCGGTGAAGTGGTGTCGAACCAATCAGGTCGATGTGATCCTGATGGATATGAACATGCCAGGTATTGGCGGCCTGGAGGCGACGCGTAAAATCGTGCGTTTTAATCCCGATGCTAAAATCATTATGCTGACTATCCATACGGAAAATCCGCTACCGGCGAAAGTGATGCAGGCTGGCGCATCGGGTTACCTGAGTAAAGGCGCCGCGCCGCAGGAAGTGATCAGCGCGATTCGCTCGGTTCATGCGGGCCAGCGTTACATCGCCTCTGATATCGCTCAGCAGATGGCGCTGAGCCAAATCGAGCCGGAAAAGGGAGAATCTCCCTTTAGCTGTTTGTCGGAACGGGAATTGCAGATTATGCTGATGATTACCAAAGGGCAGAAAGTCACAGATATTTCTGAACAGCTTAATCTGAGCCCGAAAACCGTTAACAGCTACCGCTATCGTATGTTTAGTAAACTGAATATAAATGGTGACGTAGAGTTAACGCATCTGGCCATCCGGCATGGCCTGTTTAATGCGGAGTCGTTGATCAGTAGTGAGTGAAGTTTTTGATGCCCCATCCTTTCTGAAAACCGTCACCAGCCAGCCGGGCGTTTACCGGATGTATGACAGTGGCGGTACGGTTATCTACGTTGGTAAAGCGAAAGATCTGAAAAAGCGCCTCAGCAGCTATTTCCGCAGCAACCTTGCCAGCCGTAAAACCGAAGCGCTCGTGACCAATATCGCGCATATTGATGTCACCGTTACCCATACCGAAACGGAAGCGCTGCTGCTTGAACATAACTACATCAAGCTCTATCAGCCGCGCTACAACGTGCTGCTGCGCGACGATAAATCTTATCCTTATATCTTTCTAAGCGGCGATCCCCATCCACGGCTGGCGATCCATCGTGGCGCTAAACACGCCAAAGGCGAATATTTCGGCCCGTTCCCGAATGGCTATGCGGTGCGTGAAACCCTGGCGCTGCTGCAAAAAATATTCCCGATACGGCAGTGTGAAAACAGTGTTTATCGCAACCGCTCGCGTCCCTGTCTGCAATATCAGATTGGTCGCTGTCTGGGGCCGTGCGTCGCCGGGCTGGTCAGCGAAGAGGAATATGCTCAGCAAACGGATTATGTGCGGCTGTTTCTCGCCGGTAAGGATGATCAGGTGCTGAATATGTTGGTGAGCCGCATGGAGCAGGCCAGTCAGGGGCTGCGCTTTGAAGAGGCGGCGCGCCTGCGTGACCAAATCCAGGCGGTGCGCCGGGTTACCGAAAAGCAGTTTGTCTCTAATCAGGGCGATGACCTTGATGTAATTGGCGTCTCGTATGATGCCGGTATGGCCTGTTTGCACGTGCTGTTTATTCGTCAGGGCAAGGTATTAGGCAGCCGCAGCTATTTCCCGAAAATTCCAGGCGGCACCGAGCTGGCGGAAGTAGTGCAAACTTTTGTCGGACAATTCTATTTGCAGGGCAGCGAAGCGCGCACCTTGCCGGGTGAAATCCTGCTTGATTTTAATCTGCCGGAGCGCGAGCTGTTAGCGGACTCCCTGAGCGATTTGGCGGGCCGTCGCATTCATATTCAGAGCAAGCCGCGCGGCGATCGCGCTCGTTACCTGAAACTGGCGCGTACCAATGCCGCCACGGCGCTGGTAACCAAACTCACGCAGCAATCAACCATTCATCAGCGGCTGTCGGCGCTGGCGGAGGTGCTTAAGCTGCCGCGCATCAACCGCATGGAATGTTTCGATATCAGTCATACCATGGGCGAGCAAACCATCGCTTCCTGTGTGGTATTTGACAGTAATGGCCCGGTGCGGGCGGAATATCGCCGTTATAACATCAACGGCATCACGCCGGGCGATGACTATGCAGCGATGAACCAGGTGCTGCGGCGGCGTTACGGTAAAGAGCTGGAAGCGGAAAAGGTGCCAGACGTCATTTTAATTGACGGCGGTAAAGGGCAGCTTGGGCAGGCGAAGCAGGTGTTTGCCGAACTGGACGTGGGCTGGGATAAACAGCATCCGCTTTTATTGGGCGTGGCGAAGGGCAGCGATCGTAAAGCCGGGCTGGAAACGTTGTTTTTAGAGCCGGAAGGCGAGGGCTTCTCGTTACCGCCTGATTCACCGGCGCTGCATGTTATTCAGCATATTCGTGATGATTCGCATAATCACGCCATTACCGGGCATCGTAATAAGCGGGCAAAGGTCAAAAATACCAGCGCGCTGGAAAGTATCGAAGGCGTAGGCCCTAAACGGCGTCAGCAGCTGTTAAAATATATGGGCGGTTTGCAGCCATTGATGAACGCCTCGGTAGAGGAAATTGCCAAAGTGCCAGGCATTTCTCACGCCCTGGCGGAGAAAATCTTTTACTCGTTAAAACACTAGCATTGAATCCCTGGTGGCAATGTAGCAACATACGGGTAAACCCTACTCATGCCAGACAGTTAGCGTACCTTATGCAATTGAATATACCGACGTTGCTCACCCTGTTTCGTGTTGTGCTAATCCCTTTTTTTGTGCTGGCATTCTATCTGCCATTTCACTGGGGGCCGATGCTTTGCGCCATTATCTTTGTGATCGCGGCGATTACTGACTGGTTTGATGGTTTCCTCGCACGTCGCTGGAAACAATCAACGCGCTTTGGCGCCTTCCTTGATCCGGTTGCCGATAAGGTGATGGTGGCCATGGCGCTGGTGCTGGTGGCGGAACAGTTTCATGCCTGGTGGATCACCTTGCCTGCCGCGACGATGATTGCGCGTGAAATTATTATCTCTGCGCTGCGCGAGTGGATGGCGGAAATTGGCAAGCGCAGCAGCGTTGCGGTTTCCTGGATTGGTAAGGTTAAAACCACGGCGCAGATGCTGGCGCTGGTGGCGCTGTTATGGCATCCCAATCAGCTGGTTTCCGCCGTTGGCGTTGTGGCGCTCTATATCGCTGCGGTGCTGACTTTCTGGTCGATGTTTCAGTATTTAAGCGCGGCGCGCGGCGATCTGCTTGAACACTGATCGAGATGGTGTAAAAAGCAGCAAACGAATAGCGCGTGCGGATAATCTGGTTGACTCATCGGTACAGCAAAGTAGAATGCAATGCATCGGACGGGTATAGACCGGAAGATGAAAAAAATCAGCGGGTTGTTGGCTGATGTTTGCGGGAATAGCTCAGTTGGTAGAGCACGACCTTGCCAAGGTCGGGGTCGCGAGTTCGAGTCTCGTTTCCCGCTCCAAATTCTACGTTGCAGAAGGTTATCCTGGCTGTAACTCTCCGAAAAGGGCCGTAAGGCCCTTTTTGCGTTTCCGAAATCCCTCCCGCTTTTATTTCCCGGTCATGGGGCAACTGCACGCAGCTCTTTGCTTAAGTTATGTATCCGTGTTTTTTACTATGATTTACGATTTACCCCAGCCAGCTTAAAAGCGTATCTTGCAAACATCATTAAGGCTACGCCGTAACCACATATATTGCCGCGTACCGGGTTAATTAATGACTGGCGCCTCGTTAAATATAACGTTAGAAAAACATTGGCGCTACAGCGGGCATCGGTTCAGCGCGCCCGTAAGACTTACCGTTAGCAAATGGAAATATTGCAGCGCAAATTTATTGTTAGCAAATTTGCCGTCGAAAAAGGCAAAAGCATAATAAAACAGCGGACATCCGCTGTTTAGTGCTTGCTTTAACGCTTTTCGACATAAACAACAATGATCGTTATAACAGGTAAAATATGAACAACGCCATAAGCAAGCGCACTTGCACTAAATATCATCCGATTGCGGCATTTATTCTGTTGTCTTTCGCCAATGTATCCTCTGCCATTGCTGAAAAAAACACCCGCGTTTCAGTAATCAATGAGGTAACGATTATCGATATTAAAAAAGCGAACGATCACGGTATTTCGCATAATATCTACGATAAATTTAACGTAGATAAAAAAGGAATGATATTTAACAATAGTCAGAATGCGATTAATACCCAGTTGGCAGGTCAAATAAAAGGGAACAGTAATCTGACTTCAGGCGCGGCGAAAGTGATCCTTAACGAAGTTACCTCAAAAAATCAGAGCGCGTTACAGGGCTTGATGGAGGTCGCCGGAAGCAAAGCGCATCTAATTATTGCCAATCCAAATGGTATCAGCTGCCAGGGCTGTGGCTTTATTAATGCAGAAAAAGTCACCGTTACTGCCGGTAAACCCGATATGCAGAACGGAATACTGAAAGGATATCACGTTAACGGCGGTAGCGTTACGCTTACACAGTTGCAAAACAGCTCGCCAACCGAAGTTCTGGCGCGATCCATCACGGTTAAAGGCAAAGTCTATGCGGAAGAGCTATCGATGGTGGCAGGCAATAACTATGTTGATATTAACGGCAAGCCTGGCGGCACGGTAAAAGCTGCCGGAAATCGCAGTAATTATGGTATCGACGTCGCGGCCATCGGCGGAATGTATGCTAACAAGATTAGCCTGATAAGCAGTGAAAAAGGCGTAGGCGTACGCAATAGTGGGATCATCGCTGGCACAGCCGATATACAAATCGACAGTAACGGTAAACTTGTTAATAACCGTGGGCAAATAAAATCGGCCGGATTAATCAGCATTAAAACGCAGGGAAATCTGGATAACCTCACCGGTAAAATAAACAGCGAAAACGCTATTCATATCAATACCAATAAAAAAGAGATCAATAATAACGATTTGGGAAATATCGCAGCGAGAAAGGATGTCTATATTGATAGCGGCACTTTTAACAACATTAACGGTAAAATATCGGCTGGGGGCACTCTGGGCGTCAATACTCACAATAAGCTCCTGACAAATAAAGGCAAAGGCGACGCGGTGGGGATGCATGCGGGCGTCGTCATGCTGCAGGCGGGAATGCTGGATAACCTCAGCGGCTTGATAAAAGGCGGTTATGTCGGCGTAGCGACCAACCGCGTGAATAATACCAATGGCACTATCGAAGCCACAGGCGATATGGATATCAGCAGTAACGGAAATATAGAAAACCGCCAGGGACTGATACGCTCTACTGTTGGACATGTGCACCTTGATGCCGTCAGGGGCAGCGTGAACAATGGCAGCACGCGCACGGCGGATACCTTCAGTCAGGACTCGCAGGGCATCATTGCCGGTGCAGGAGGGATTCAGATCAAAACCGCCTCGCTGAATAATCGCACTGGTCAAATTGCCGCGAAAGGCGATATTTCGATAACCACTACGTCTGGGGTCGATAACTTTCAGGGTAAACTGACCGGCGAGAAAAATCTGTATGTTAAAGCGAAATCGATGTTAAATGGCCAGGCAGGTATAAGCACTACTGGCGATATCCGTATCGATGTCACCGATGAGTTTACCAATAGCATTGGTATCCTTAATTCTGACGAAGGTAACATCGAACTCCAGGCGTGGCGCGTTAATAATAAAGGCGGGTTAATTAACGGCCAGGATGTGACGATCCATGCTAAATCGGCGGTCGATAACAGCGCTGCGTTGCTGGTAGCCAATAAAAATTTAAGCATCACCGCCGCCAACCTGGTCAATAACAGCAATGCGCAGGAGTTTGCTGATACCTATGGCGGTTACTTCGCGATGCCAAATCAAAAGGGCGGGATGGTTGGTCGGGAAAGCCTTACCCTTAACGCGGGTCAGGTGAATAATAATAACAGCCGTCTTGTTTCTGAGTTTGGTAAGTTAACCATTAAGGCAAAAAACTATATCAATAATTCTTACGGCAGAATTGCCGCTGGCTCAGGGCTTTTATCGCTTGATGCTCATGATATCAATAACAATTATGCGGTAATAAACAGCAAAGGAAGCGCAACGATTAATAGTGCTGCGCTGTCAAACCGTAGCTCAGGCGATTTAATTCATAATAACGCCACTGGCATTATCTCCGCCGATAAAGATTTAACGCTTAACGTAGGCAGCACCTTCACTAACTATGGCTGGATAAATAGCAATGGCAATAACACCATTGCAATTGAGGGTGTTTTTTCTAATCGCAACGCCGTTAGCGCCGCAAGTGCTTTAAAAATTATCGCCAAAAACAGCATATTTAATTATAAAGATATCGCCTCAGATAACCAACTGATAATTAATTCTGGTGCCGATTTGAAAAATAGTTGGGGCAGTAATATGCGAGGAACATCATCAGCCACCGTTGATGTTAAAGGTGATTTATTGAATGAAGGCAACATGGTAAGTAATGGTCAGCTAACGATTAGTGCCGTCAGAAACATCTATAATTATCATTACATGTTGACTTCAGCAACGGCTAAAGTAAGTGCGAAAAAAATATTTAACAGTGGAGGCAACGCTTACCTGGGTGGCGCGACTGGCCTGGATTTAAAAGCGGATGAGGTAAAGAATAGCGGTGCGGTTATTGGACTGTAAATAAGTCATTTTATAAAAGCGTCAGGTTTCCTGTCGCTTTTATCCGTTGAGTTAATTAATGAAAAAAATAATTATCGTCCTGGGGCTGTGCACGTTTTACCACCTTCCCGCTGTAGCAGAAAGCAAGGTTAATCAGCTGATAAAGGAACAACAGCACAATGATAATGTCATTCGGCAGCAAAACCAGATAAAGAAAAAAGATATCTATTCCTCCCTTGCGACCACAAAGAGCAGTGAAATTAACATTCCTGACGAATCACCTTGCTTCAGAATCAAGCGCGTAATGTTAAACCATAATTTCCTTAAGGATAGCGCGATAAAGAAAATCAGAAAAAATATAGCGGGGCGCTGCCTGGGCAGACAGGGGATCTCCAGGCTGGCGCAAAGCCTGCAGGACAGGTTTATACGTGCGGGATACATCACCACGCGTATTGAAATCCCGCAGCAGGACTTATCCTCTAATTTATTGATATTGAATGTTGTCCCTGGAAAAATCGATGAGATCGTTATTGAACAGAATAGCGTTGCCAACGTTATTTTACCGTTTAGTCAAGGTGATATTCTTAACGTCAGGCATATTGAGCAGGGGCTGGAGAATTTACAACGCGTGCCGGGCGTGGACGTTAAAATCAACATCGAGCCGGGAAAGCGAGAGGGGTATAGCCGTATCGTAATTTATACCGTTCGGCAACAGCGCTGGAATATTCGCGCCTCGGTTAATAACTGGGGTGATAAAAGCACCGGGCAAATGCTGACCGGGCTGTCAGGCTATGCTTATAACATGGCGCATATCAACGATATTTTTTATCTCTCCGGCAGTCGCAGTGCATCAGGCGGTTATCACAGCATCAGCGCCTGGTACTCTTTTCCGCTGGGCTACTGGGAACATGAGTTTTTTTACAGCTATAGTCTGTCCCGGCAGTCAATAACGGTTGATGTACCTAATCTTAATTATAATGGGCACAATCACTACGCCAGCATTAAAACGTCCAGAACGCTTTATCGTGACAGAGACAAAAAAGTGACCATGTTTATTGAGGCATTACGAAGAAAATCTGATTATCGGCTGGGGGATATCAGGCTGGCATTACAAAAACGCGATATGAGCAATATCCACCTGGGCATTAACTATAAGCAAAATTACCCTGCCGCGATGTTAAACAGCACCCTTGGCTATCAACGTTTTACCCGCTGGTTTGGCGGGCACTTATCGCCTGATATGGCGCAGGGCGACGTCAGCTCAGGCAGCGAACTGTTTAACCTCAATATTAACTACCTTAAGCGGCTAAACTATCGTTCCATGCAGGCGCTTTATGATCTTAATCTGGGTATGCAATATGCGCCAGCGGCCTTAGTATTACAGGATCAATTATTTATTGGTCATCGCTGGAGCGTACGCGGTTTTGAAAACAGCGCCGGGTTTTATGGCGATAAAGGGTTTTATCTGCAAAATACTTTTTCTGTCAACACTGGCTTAGCTGATGCGGAATATTATTGCGGTATCGACTACGGCGAAGTAGCTATGTCACGCTCTGCGCAGCGGCGCGAGAAGACAAAAAGATTAATTGGGGCGGCAACCGGCTTTAAAGGAAAATTTAAATCGCTGGGCTATGATCTGTCGCTCTCTGTTCCGCTGCTTTATCCCGATAAAATAACAGCCAATAAAGCCACCATGAGTTTTAATCTCTACTATCAACTATGACAATATGACGCAAACAGGAATAACGCTTTTTGTTGGCACTGATATCGTTGAAGTCGCAAGAATCGAACGAGCGCTATCAGAGTGGAAAATGGACTTTCTGCAGCGCGTATTTACGCCGGGGGAAATCATTAAAATCAATGCCGATAATCCCGATCATGAACGGGCAGCGGGTTTTTGGGCCGCTAAAGAGTCAATGGTAAAAGCACTGGGGAGCGGCTTTCGTCACGGAATCCGTTTCCATGATATTGAAATCATCCATGATGAATATGGCTGCCCGCATATTCTATTGCATGGCGAAGCGAAAAAGGTTTTAACTAAAAAAGGCAGTGCGAAAATTTCATTAACCATTTCCCATTGTCGAACATATGCTATTGCCGTGGTTGCTGTGGTTACCCATAATTAATCTCACAGAGCGTGACTATGTATCTGTATAACGATCTCAACAATAAAAGCGTGTTGGTTAGCGGAGCCAGCGGAGATATTGGGCTGGCGGTTTGCAGGCAGTTTTTGCAGCAACAATGCCGGGTTTATGCCCTTTATCATTTACACGGCGACGCGCTGGCAGAATTAAAACAGCGTCATCCGCAGGGTGAACGGCTTGATATTATCCAGTGCGATTTAGCCAATGCCGAAGCGGTCAAGCAGCTCTCAGCTTATTTGACCACAACGGCAGGTAAGCTTGATGTGCTGGTGAATAACGCCGGTATCGTAAAGGATAGTTTGTTCGCCGCGATGAGTGTCGCCGCGTTCAGTAGCGTGATAGAAACCAATTTGTTAACGGCGTTCAGGCTGACCAAAGAGACACTGATGCTGCTCAGGGCCGCCGAAGCGCCCGCGATCGTGAATGTGGCTTCCCTTGCGGCGATTGTTCCCAGCGTCGGGCAGATCAACTACAGCGCTGCCAAAAGCGGCATGCTGGGTTTTACCCGCACGCTGGCTGCGGAACTGGCATCAGGGGGCGTGCGGGTCAATGCGGTAGCGCCGGGGATGATTGAATCAAGAATGGTTAAAAAAGTCTCGCGCACCGTCGTCAGGGAGGTAACCCAAACGATTCCGCTAAAACGTCTGGGGCGCTGTGAAGAAGTGGCCAATACGATTGTTTATTTAAGCTCCTCCGCATCAAGTTACATTGTGGGGCAAACCCTGGTTATTGATGGCGGCCTGGTAATGCGGTGATGTATGCGTAAACATTTTATTCCGCCGCAGGTTTTCCTGGAAATGGGCGGCTGGCGGCAGCCCCTATTGATGGTTGATCGGATTAATCACTATCAATATGGTGAAAAAGGCAGAATCGACGTTATTAAACATGTTACTTACAATGAATCTTATATGCTGGGGCATTTCCCCGATAACCCGATTATGCCGGGCGCAATGATTGCTGAAATTTTCGGTCAGGCAAGCGAGTATTTCTCTTTTTTAACTGACGTATGCGATATCTATCGCGCACGTTACGATATTGACTTGCAATCGCTGCGTGATATTTGCAGTAAAATAGATGATGAAAACCTGCGCGATATTATTCGCACGCGCCGCGCTCAGGTTCAGGGTTTTTTGGCTGCGCAGAACCTTAAGTTTAAAGGTATCGCCTGGCCTGGAGATACTATCGAGGTAACCAGCCAGCTTATTTTTTCAGATCGTAAAGGGTTTAAACATTATTCCGTTTGTGCGCGCGTTGGCAAAAAAACGATCGGTAACGGAACGATTATTAATTACCGGGAAGTAAAATAGAACAGGGAGTTTTATCATGGGTACGATGCAAGAGGATATAGCAGAGCGCAAAGCCATTCTGTTGACGCTGAAAACAGAGCTGATTCAGCGTTTGAATATTCAACGCCAGCCCGGCCAGATTGATGATGATAGCCCGCTGTTTGGTAATGGTCTGAAGCTTGATTCGGTAGATGCCACCGAAATTCTGGTGCTGCTGGATAACGTTTTTAATATTAAGGTGAGCGAAGGTGACGATCCCGCCTGGATGCGCACCATTAATAATATGGCCTCTTTTATTATTGCGAAAAAACGTGCCGACCAATCCCAACCATTAGCGGAAAACAGACAATGAACGTGCTTCACGATGTGCATATGGCTCACCGGGCAAAAATGGGCCGTTATAATAATAAAACGCTGCCTGCCGCTTATTACGAACCGGCTATTGAATACCGCGCGGTAAGAGAAAACGCGCTGTTAGTGGATTATTCCCATATGTCGCTGGTCCGCGTAACGGGTGAAGATGCCTGGGCGCTGGTGAATTATTGCGTTTCGGCCGATGTCGCTACCTTGCGTGATGAGCAGGCGCTTTACTCTCTGGTGCTGAATGAAAAGGGCGCCGTGCGCGGTGATGTTTATATCCTTTGCGCAGAAGCAGGCTATTACCTGTTATCAGAAAATATCACCGCCACGGAAATGGTCGCCTGTTTGCAGTCGGCCTTAAACAAGGCCGATGAGCTGGATATTCAGGAGACGCCAGAAATTAGCGTGCTGGATGACGCGGGCTGGGGAGCGATACTGCTGGAAGGGCCTTACGCGTGGGAAATACTGGCGGAAATTTACGGCTTTGATGTTATCGGCTTGCCCTATCACGAATTTATGCAGGCCGCCGAAGCGCTGATGGTTCTCCGCTGCGGTAAACATGGCGAATATGCCTATTTAATAGTGGGCGAGCAAGCGGCGCTGACGCAACTGTGGTTAAGGCTGCTGGCGGTGGGGGAAAAATTCCAGCTGAAAGCGGGCGGCCTGGCTTATCAGCAAACCGTAAGGGTTGAAAACCCTTGCTGGGATGCGCTGCGCTACCAGGGCGATCTGCTCCATCCCGTCGAACTGCAGCTGCAATGGGCCGTTGAATACGGCAAGGAGCACTTTGTTGGCAAAGCGGCGATAGAGGCGATCGCGCATAACGGCGCGGCGCGTAAGCTTATCGGCGTTCTTCCGCTGGACGCAAGCGCAGAGATTCGTGTGGACGATCGGCTGCTGGTAGATAAGCAGGCGGTGGGCCAGGTGATCAATAGCGCGTATTCGCCCGCACGCGGATCATCTATTGCACTGGCAATGATCGACGCCGAATGGGCCTGGGCGGATATCAAGGGCTTCACGTTGCAAACCGCCGCGGGCGAGGTGGCTGCCATGACGCACAATCTGCCTTTCCTCTATAACCTCAGCATGCGGGTCAGCCCAACGGAACACAGCTTTATTGATGGCACGAAACCGCGCTGCGCGGAATAAAAGGATAAGGGCAAAAAATTGAATCCAGGTAGTCAACCAGCCCGGCGCGGCTCTGATACCTGTTCACTAACGCTTATCGCGAGGTCGTCGGCAGGGAGCATGATGAAAAACAGAAAAAGAGTCGTTATTACCGGAATGGGGATTCTGTCGCCGCTGGCGGATAATATCGCCGACTTTCGCCAGGCGCTGTTCAGTAAACGCTGCGCGGTTGCTGACAGCCAGCGCTTTTCCCGTTGGTTTGACCAGGCGCGTGCAGCGGAAATCCGCTGTTGCGAGGTCGATGGGCTTGCTGATGAGGTGATTGCCTCGCTCGATAATGCCGCCCTCTGGGCCTGGAAGGTTGGCCGCGATGCGCTAAAGCAGGCGGGACTGGAGCAGCAGCAGGCGCTGCTTGACCAGGCCGGGCTGATTATCGGCGTCTCTTCCGCCGGAACCGAAGCCTTTCTACCGCTTTTTGAGCGGCGCATGCATGACTTTTCGCTGGCGAAAGCGATCTTCTCCGGCGGCTTCTCCTCCTGCTGTTCCAGCGTTTCCAGCCTGTTGGGGCTGAAAGGCGGCGTCGAACTGGTCGCCACCGCCTGCACCGCCAGCCCCAATGCCATCGGCATGGCCTTTGATTATATCCAGAACGGCAAAAGCCCGATTATGCTGGCCGCCGGGACCGAACCGATCTATTTGCCTACCTTCGCCGGTTTTTACGCGCTGAATGTGATGCATGCCGAGTCCTGCACGCCTTTCTCCGGCACGCCAGGCATGTCTATCGGCGAAGGCGCGGGCGCGCTGGTACTGGAGGAGTATCAGCATGCCGTTGATCGTGGCGCAACGCTCTACGGAGAAATTCTGTCGTACGCCACCTCATGCGATGCCTGGCATGAAACCGGGCCGGATCCGCGGGCGAACGGTGCGGTGCAGGTCATGATAAAAGCGCTGCACAATGCCGGTGTGGCGCCGGAGCAGGTAGATTATGTCAATCTGCACGGTACCGGCACTGAAGCTAACGATCGCACTGAGACGCTGGCGATGAAAAGGGTGTTCCCGCAGCGCGCCAGCCTGCCGGTGAGTTCCACCAAGTCCTTTTTCGGCCATACCATTGGCGCGGCGGGGGTGGTGGAGCTTATCGCCTGTCTGGTGACCTTACCGGAACAGCGCATTCTGCCAACGCTGAATTTCGCCACGCCTCGCGCTAACTGCGATCTCGATTATGTCGCCAATGACTTCCGCCAAAAAGCGGTCAACGTTTTCGTGAAAAACAATTATGCCTTTGGCGGCAATAATTGCAGCCTGGTGCTGAGTACCCAACCCGCATCGGTGCCGGTTAGCGCCTATCAGGAACAGCGCGTGGCGATATCCGGCGTCGGCGCGGTCACGGCGCTTGGGCACACCATCAATGACATGCTGGAGGCGATCTGGTCATCTGAGCGGCCGGTTACGCTGCAACCGGTGGCGTTTCATCAGGATACGCTGGCGGAAGTGGGCGAGCTGCTGGCTGTGCTGCGCGCCACTCGTCAGTTTGAAACCGTGCTGGGTGCCAGCCTGCCAGACGATGCTGCGCATTTGCCGGAGCATAACCCGAACTTTAACACCTTCCAGATCGGCGGGCTGGACCCGCGTCGGCATCTGCGCCGTTACGATCGGCGCAAGGCGACGCGCGGCGGCACATTTGCCTTGATTGCGCTCTGTGCGGCGTTAACCAGCGGCAAACGTAAAATCAGCAAAGATGGCGATGAGATCGGTTTGATCATGGGCATGGCGCGCGGCCCGCAGGAAACCACTGGGAAATATCTGCAAAGTCTACAGCCCAATCCACGCAAGGTGCGCACCTCCGAGTTTCCTGGCTCGTTAATGAATGCGATTGCCACTTTTTGCGGCATCTCTGAAGGTATTAAAGGCTACACCACCACGCTGGCAACCGGCGAAAACGCGGCGCTGGGCGCGCTGACCTATGGCTATGAAATCATTCGTCAGCAGCTGCAATCACAGGTGATTGTTGGCGGCGCGGATGAGCATTTCCCCTCAATGGCGCTGTATATGGATGCTCTCACGCAGAAACTACAGCTCACGGCGGATGCGCAGGATTATCAGATCTACGCGAAGACGCCGCAGGGTTTTATACCCGGCGAAGGGGCCTGCATGCTGCTGCTGGAAGCGCCTGAAACCGCCGTTGCCAGAGGCGCGACGGTGCTGGCGGAGATCGTGGGTTACGGCAAGGCGTGCAGCAACAGTTACTTTACTCCAGGGCAAGTAAACGAGAAAACGCAGGCGATGACGCTGGCGATCGGCAGGGCGCTGGCGGATGCCGGGCTGACCGCCAAAGATATCGATCTGGTCTGCGGCAGCAGCAATGGCAGCCAGCAAAGTGCAGCGACAGAAGTTGAGGCCATCTGGCAAACCTTCCGGCAGGAAAAGCCGCAGGTGCCGGTGGTGAACTATAACGCCTTCTTTGGCTTTGTCGCCTCCTGCGCCGGGCTGCTGAACCTGGCGGTACTGATCGACTGTTTCAGGCAGCAGCGGGTGCCGGCCATTCCCTATACGCAGCAGTTTTGCGATCGGCGGCTGAATTTTGTTCGGCAACCGCAGGCGCTGTCGCTCACGCACCTGCTGTTGCTGGGCGCAAACGAAGCCGGAAACTATTACGCGTTGGTGATCAAGGGGCAACGGCGTGGATAACGCAGCGATGATTGCGGGTTACAGCCTCTGCTTGCCGTTCGCCAGCAGCCATCATGAGCTGATTGCCAATCTGCGACAGGGCAAGCAGGTAGCGACCCGCGCATGGTTTAACTCTGACAGCGATGCCATCAAAGGCGGATTTAAACGGAACTGGCGCTATGCGCCGCTGCCTTCTGACCAACAGAGCCTGTTTGCGCGCTTGCTGGCGCTGATTGACCACGCGCTCGAACAGGCGCGGCTGGATCAGCGCTGCCTGAGCGGAGAAAAGGTGCGGGTTTATCTGACGGGGCAGGGACCAAGGGTGGATGCCAAAGCGTATAAATCGTTCTACGACCGCAACGATATCGAAGATATCAAGCTGACGCCCGCGGTAAAGCAGCTGCATGCGGCAAATATGTCGCAGGATCGCCTGGCGCATCAGCTGGCGCAACGCTATGGCTTGCGGCATCTGCCGCCCAATCTCAACTGCGCCAGCAATTCGGCGCTGGCGGCGCTGCATATTGGCAGCCAGGCGATTGAAAAGGGGGGTGTCGATCTGATCATGGTGATCGGCTGCGCCGAGATCAAAACGCAGGATCTCTGGTTTCTGGAAAGCCAGTCGATGCTGGCGAGCGAAGAGGTGCAGCCTTTTGGCGAACGCAGCAACAGCGTGCTGGCTGCCGAAGGGCTATGCGTCATGCTGCTGGAAAGCCGCCGACATCGTGCTGCCCGCCAGCTCAGGGGCGGCATCCGGCTGCGGTCGCTATACGAGCAGATCGGCGCAAACCGACGCCATGACAGCGCCTGGTTAACCGCCAGCCTGTTCAGGCTGATGAAAAAAGCGCTGCTGCAAACCGGCGTGGGGCTGGCCGATCTCTGCGCAATTATACCCCACGGCAACGGCGCGCAAAGCAGTGATAAGGCTGAGGCGCAGGCGCTCGTTCAGTTATTAGCGGACGTTCCGCTGCCGCTGCTGGCTTATAAAGGGCAGATTGGCTATACCGCCACCAGTTCTGGCCTGGTGGATCTTATTATCGCTCACCACGCCTTAACCCAGCGCGAGCTGATTCCGGCACGGGCCAATGACGCCATTATAAACGCGTTGGCGCCCTACCTGCTGACCGGCGAGGAAACGGTCACGCATGATAAACCGCATCTGCTGAAAACCGGCGTCAGCGTGGACGGGGCGATTATCGCTGTGTTGCTGTCTGACGCGGTGCGGCGGGAGGGCGAAGATGAATAACTGCTATTTATCTGCTTTCGCGCTGATGGAGCCGCGGGAGACGTTTTACCTCTACCATCCCAGCTGGTTAAACGTCTGGGAATCGCACCTCTATAACCTGGCGATAAAAGCCACGCAGGCTCAGGGCTGGCTTTTTAAACGTTTCGGCTGCGACAGCCAGCTTTATGCGCGGGAGATGATCCGCAAGCCAGACTATCTGCCCTATCTTGAGGCGGTAGAGCAGGCCGCCGACCAGGCGCTGATGCAGCTGGCGACGAAAGAGCGCATGCGACTGCTGAAATCGCGTACCGCTTTGATTTATGTCGATGCCTGGGGCGAGTCGGGATTATTTGAAAACATCACCAGCGCCCTGCATGTCACCATGTTGGATAGCCTGCCCAAAAGCCTGTTGAAAAAGTTCGCGGTAAAGGGATTTACCTGCAAAGTACGCGGAGAACAGCACGCTTTGATGCAGGCAATAAGCATGACGCAGGATTATCTGAACTGGGATCTGTTTGATTTTGTGGTGATCTGCGCCGCGTATCGCGCCATTCCGCTGCTGGCTTTTTCCACGGCGCAGAGCGTTAACAACGCCAGCCGGGAGATCCATATGAATATCTCCGTAGAGCGCGTCGGCTGCTTTATTTTTAGCCAGCGCGCGAGCCCGTTTCAGGTGGCATGCGGCAGCTACATGCCTCTGCCCGCTAACGCCCCGACGCTGGAAAGGTTATACGGCGATACCGCTCAGATCGCCGTTGCCGGTTTACACCCCCAGCTGCCTGTGCTGCAACCGACCGCAGAAATCATCAGCCTGAGCGAAAAGTATGGCGACAGCGGCTGTGTTTCTCCAGCGCTGAGCTGGGTTTACCTGGCGCGTCACGCCGCCTCTGGCGGGGAAATGCGCACGGTAATGCCGGACGCGTCAGGCAGTTATCACTATTTCGACACGCGATATCAGCCGTAAGGACGCAGGAATGACCAGTCATATCAGGGAGCTGCCAGCGCTGGCGCTAAGCGCGGTGAGTAAAAGCTACGGCCATAATGAGGGTAAGGTCGATGCGCTTACGGCAATAAACCTGGAGATCGCGCACGGCGAATTTGTGGCGCTGTGCGGGCCGTCAGGCAGCGGCAAAAGCACGCTGCTGAATATCTTATCCGGCATCGACCAACCTTCCAGCGGAACGGTGCTGTTTTTCGGCAAGATGCTCAACGCGCTTCATGAGAAACAGCTTTCCGCCATCCGCAGCCAGTACCTCGGTTTTATTTTTCAGTTTTTTAACCTGATACCGGTGCTAAGCGCGTTCGACAACGTCTGTTATCCGCTGCTGCTTAACGGGCGCTATCAGAAAAACGAGGCCAACGCGCGTGCATGGGATTATCTGCAGCGCGTCGGGCTGGCGCATCTGGCGCAGCGTAAACCAGGGCAGCTTTCCGGCGGGCAGCAGCAGCGAGTCGCCATCGCCAGAGCGCTGGCGCATCAGCCGAAGCTGGTGGTGGCGGATGAGCCGACGGGCAACCTTGATTCCGCAACCGGCGAGGCGATTGTCGATCTGCTTATCAAGATCAATCAGGAAACCGGCACCACGTTCGTTATCTCAACCCATTCGGCGCAGTTAAAAGCGCGCGCCGGACGCGTGGTTGCAATCAGGGATGGACGCATCGATGAGGCTTAACCACAGGCTGAGCTGTGCGCTGAGTTTGCTGGTGCTTTTCAGCGCGCAGGCGGAGAAAAACCGCGTGCCGCCAGCGGTGGAAAACATTATCCAGCATCAGTTTCCCGTGAACCGTGCCGAATTGCAGAGGGTGACAGAAACATTGTTTACGGAATATCAGCAGCAGAAAAACGTCACCTCATTGATGTTCTACGCCTACGGCACATTAAAGCTGGCGGCGCAGCGGGCGGAGGAAAACGACATGATCGGGGCTGCGGAGTATGCCCGTGCAGGCTTCTTTTGGCTGGATGAGGCCGCAGAGCGTAATGAAACCGATGCGCGCGTGCGCTATTTAAGGGCGCGTATCGACGCCTTTCTTCCCGCGTCTGCCGGACGCTGTGTTATCGCGCTCAGCGACACGCAGTTTATTTTGAACAGTGCGCAAACCTTCCCGCAGGCGCTGCGCAGCAAGGTGAAATATATGCGTTATCGCGCCCTTGTCAGCTGTGGGCAAGAGGCGCACGCGCACGCGCTGCTGAACCAGCTAAAGCAGGAAAGTCCGCGTTTGACCGCGCTGGCGTTAGCGCCGGATGCCACGCCCGACTGGGATATCAGCGAAGCCACGCAAATCGTGCTGCCTTTAGCGGAGGGAAAGTAAATGGCGGTTATCATCAGCGCGATCGCCGCCGCGCTTATTAGCGGTTTTGTGCTTTATTGCGCGCTCTGCAGCAGGCAGCTAACCACCTTCGCGCTGTTGAATCTTTTCCGCCACAAGCGGCGTTCCATTTCGACGCTGATGGCGATGATTATCGGCGGCGTGGCGGTTTTTTGCTGGGGCGGGTTTAGCGATTACGCGTTCTGGATCCTGAAACAGCAAACCATCAGGATGAATGTGGGTCATCTTCAGCTCTACAATCCCGTCTATTTCCAGACCGCAAACAGAAACCTGAGCCTGATTCACGATTATCCAACATTGAAAGCGGAAATAGAAAACCATCCCGATCTGTCGTCGGCGATTGCCACGCTGTCCGGTCAGCTGGAGTTCACCGGCGTTATTTCACATTATGAAAATGAAACCGCAAGCTATTTTTCCGCGCTGGGCATTGAACCGTTACCGGCGCTGAAACTTGGCGCTTTTGAGAAGCAGATATCCGGGAGCGAACTCTCGCGCATTAAACCCCTGGAGGCGACGCTGGGCAGCGGGTTAGCCGCAACGCTTAACGCGCACTATGCCGACTGGCTGGATGTAATGGTGGTGAACAGCAGCGGCGGACAGGGAGCGCTCTCGTTAAAACTGCGCGGCATATTTTCCTCCGGCATTAAAGATTATGACGACGTGGCAATGAAAGTACCGCTGGTGACCGCCCAGCGCATCATGGGCACGCAGGGCGTCACTAAAGTGCTTATCCTGTTGAAAAACGATGCCGATGTGTTGGCGTTTCGTGCGAAGCTGCAGCGCGTTATCGATGAGAAAAACCTGCCGTTGACCATCCGCAGCTGGAAAGAGGTGTCGCCATTCTATCAACAGGTGGAAAGCCTGCTCTCCGGCATCTCTTTCTTTATCCGGGCGATGGTGGCGCTGATGGTTATTTTTATGATCGGCAATGCCATGACCATGAATATCGTTGAACGTACCCGCGAGATCACCACGCTACGCGCCATTGGCCTGCGGCCGCTTGCTATTAACCGGCTGCTGTTACTGGAAGGGATATTTATCGGCGGGCTGGGCGGGCTGGGTAGCCTGCTGGTGGGATCGGTGCTGGCCGGGCTGGTTAATTTACAGGGGATTGCGATGCCGCCTTCGCCCGGACAAACCCACGGCTATACCGCCTTTATCAAAACCGACAGCGCTGAACTGTTTGCCGTGACCTTTCTGTTACCGGTAGTGACCTCCGCCCTGGCCGCCATTTTACCGGCGATACGCGCCTCCCGTTTGAATATCGCGGACGCGTTTAAATTCAGCTAAAGGAAAAGCCATGAAATCGGCAAGGATTGCCCTGCTATTACTTTTTGCCAGCGCAGAAGGGGTGGCCTCGCCACCGGCGCTGGAGATTATTCGTCGTGCGGATGAGGTGCGTTCACCCAATAAGCCTTTTCGCTATACGGTCACGATACGGGAATTTACCTCCGCGTCTGAGCCGGTTAACCAACAGATCCTTGATGTCTCGATGCGCTTTATCAAGCCGGAAAATGGCCAGCCAGCGGATGCGCGGGCGCTGGTGCGCTTTGTCTGGCCGCCGCACGACAGAGGCAAAATGCTGCTGTCGGACTGGTATCAGCTCTGGTTTTATACGCCAGAGCTGCGGCGGCCGATGCCGGTATCGCCGCAGCAAAGGCTGCTGGGGCAGATCGCCAATGGTGATCTCATCGTGACCAACTTCGAATATGCCTATGATGCGCAACTTACCGGAGCAGCACCCTGCGGTGAAAAGCGCTGTTATCAGCTGGAACTGAAGCGTAAATCGCCCGCCGCCAGCTGGCCGCGCATCCTTTATTGGGTAGAACAAGGCGGGGACTATCGGCCCTGGGCGGCAGATTACTATTCACTGGATGATAAGTTGCTAAAACGCGTGCGCTATCAGCGTTATCAGCCGGTGCTGGGCAAAGCCAGACCAACGCGCATTGTGGTAGAGGATTTTCGCCATGCGAAGGGCTATTCGGTTATGGACTACAGCGATATTCGCCTGGAGTCGCTTCCCGTTTCCCACTTCACCAAAGCGTATCTGCAGCGGGGAGGGCGCTGATGGCAAACGTCGGCTGGCGACCGCTGGCGCTGGCGCTGTTGCTGTTGCCGCTTCGCCTTTCGGCGGCCTGCCTGCCGCAGGCGGATATTCAGCTTTACCTCCAGCAGGCCGGGACGCATAGAGAGGCCTCGCGCTGGCAAATCATGCAGCAACATCCCTACCGGAAAGATAACACGCTAAGCGACCTGGCTATGCGCTACGAAAACCGCTGCGAGCTGACCGCGAGCGGCTTGAGCGTGGATGTTTCGCTGGCGGGGCTGGCTTCTTATCCCTGGCGGACGCCCGGCGCTTTTGAAAAGGAAAAGCGCCGGACGCGAGCGATAATTCATCGGCTAACGGTTTCTTACCCGCTATCAGACCAGCGGCTGATTACCGCCGGTAAATTTAGCGCGCAACCGGGATTGTTTTATCTTACGTCACCGGCGGATTTGCTGCATAACGCCTATGCAGGCTTTAAAGCGGGGCGGATTTATCATCCCACGCTACAGGCGATCTATAACGAATCCGCATGGGGCGTGCGCTTATCAGAGGAGGCGCTCAGCTATGCCTGGTCGCTGACCGTTGCGCCGCAGCTGGCGCGTATCGACAGGCGCTACGAATCTTCGGGGAACTGGCGCGCGCTGCAACGCGCCAACGCCCACGAACGCTATCTGTTTTCTTATAGTGATTATCGTCTGCCCAACCATACGCCAACGCTGAGCCTGCGACTTGGCGATAGTCCAACGCTGGCCGTTGCCGATCGTTTTCATCCCGCACCGCAGTGGACGCTTAACGTCGAACTGGCCTGGCACGCAAAGCAGCAGTGGCGTCATTTCGCTGAGCAGCGCGCTGAACAGATAAAGCGTTACGCCTTTCCCTCGACGCTTTTTCAGCGACAGCACCAGCCAGGCATCGAGCTGGCGCTGTCGGGGCAGTACAGCACGCAAAAGTTCAGCCAGTTTGGCGTGGAATATTATTTCCAGAGCGAAGGCTATTCTCGCCATCAGTGGCGCAGGCAGGTGGATTTTATCCGTTATTTACATCAGCGCAGCGGTTTTGCGCCCGTCGATCGCGCCTGGGATGCCTACCAATATTTAATGGCGGCGGAAATCGACAATGTTACCAATCAGGGCCGCCTGCAGGGCAAACACTATATGCATCCTTACGCCACGTTGATGATTGGCGATGGCGCCAGCCTGCAGGCGTACGCCAGGGTTAATCTGCAGGATCGCAGCGCACTGCTGGGGCTGCATGTTAATCAGCCGTTACGGCAGCGCAATACGGATATCTACAGCGGCGTCTATTGCACGCAGGGCGGCAACGCCACTGAATTTGGCCTGTTTGGCAAAACGGCGGGGCTTTATTCCGGGTTTAAATATTATTTCTGAGAAACAGGATATGGAACATCAACAACAGCCGGTGGCGTTAATTTTCGCCGGCCAGGGAAACCCGATGATCGGCATGGGTGCCGATCTCTGGAACCGCAATCAGCAAACCCGCAGCATTTGGGACTGCGCCAGCGATGTAGCGGGTAGCGATATCCGGCGCGCCTGTTTAAAAGGCCCGCTAAACAAGCTGGTGCAAACGCCGGTGCAGCAACTGGTGGTGACCGCCATCAATCTGTCGTTTTATACGCTGCTGCGGGAAAAAGGCGTAAATATCATCGCTTCCTGCGGTCATAGCGTGGGGGAGTACAGTGCGCTATATGCCGCGGAGGCGATAACGCTGGAAGACCTGTTCGCCCTGATTCACTTTCGCGCGACAACGATGCATGCGCTAAGCAAACAGCAGCCGGGCAGTATGCTGGCGATAAAAGGGCTGGATTATCTGACAACCCGCGATCTGATTAGGGAATATGGCGCTGAGCTGGATATCAGCTGTGATAACAGCTGTCGCCAGCAGGTGATCGGAGGAACCGCTGCCGCGCTAAGCGTATTTGCCCGTCGCGCCAGCTGCGAGACCATCAGGCTGGGCGTCAGCGGCGCGTGGCATACGCGCCTGATGCAGCAAGGGGTGCAGCCGATGCGGGATTTGCTGGCGACGATGACGGTCACGCCGCCGCGGCATCGGGTATGGATGAATGTCAGCGGTCAGCCGGAAGATCAGCCGGAGGCGATTCGGGAAAACCTGGCGCTGCATTTAACCCACACCGTAAAATGGCGCGATAGTCTTGCGCAGCTTTTAGCCGCAGAAGCCGCGCCGCTGCTGATTGACGTCAGTCATAAAGCCTGGCTGCTTGCGCTGCTGAACGATTTCCCCGCTTTTGCGCCGCAGCGGTTAGTGCATTGCAGAAAAATTCTGGCTGACCAGTGAGGCGATGATGATCCCCGATTATCTGGCTTTTACCCGCTATCAGGACAAAAGGCTACTGCCGTTGATTTACCTTATCTTATTGGTGCTGTGGGGCTTGTTGTGGAAAAATAATGGCTATGCCCTCAACCAGGAAGATGCGGGCGCACTCAGCGGTATTGTAGCTATCGTACTGTTCTACCTTATTCACGATCTGAAAGCCTACTGGATGTATAAAGGCGCAGTCAGAGGCGTTGATCTCACCGGCTTTAGCGCTAAGCCGCTCTCTCGTATCACAGACTTTTGCTGTTGTCCGCTGATGGTCTGCGCGGTTACCGCGCTCGGCTGCTGGCTGCTGGTCAGCTACGGGTTTGCGCTGCTGGCAAGCCGGTACGCTATTTTAGGCCTGTATTGCCTGTTGCCTTTACTGCTTTACCTAATATTCAGGGCGTTGCGCGTGGTATATATCCGGCAGCTGAGCAGGGTGCGGGAGCAAGTGCCGCGTCTTACGCTTTACCGCTATACAGCCTGCTTTGTGCTGATTAATAGCGCGTTGAATCTCCTGACGGTCAGCCCGCTGAAAAATAACCCTGATTTCTCGCTTGCGCACGGCTGGCTGTCGCCGCAGCTGACGGTGGCGATGTTTATTCTTTGTGGGGTGGTGTTCAGCATCAGCTTGCTGTTTGCCCGCTGGTCCAAAAAGTATCTGTTTTTCGGCAGAATGTTTTTACAGGAAATAGATTTCTCTTTTTCCGCTGCGGTTCCCTGTGCCTCGCTGCAGACGCAACCTTTGGCTCTCCGGCTGGTGGGTTTCGTTACGCTGCAGATGCTGTGGATTGTGGCGATCAATGCGCTGCTGGCGTTACTGTCCGTGGAACTGCCGTTTAGCCTTTATTTCTTGATTTGTTACCTGCCAGCAAACGCCTGCTACTTCCTGCACCTTTACTGGCAGTGGCACACCGATTTTATGACCGCTTGCGATATGTATCTGCGCTGGAGCGTGATCGATAAGCGCGCTACGCCCTGGTAAGGGGAGGGTTATATGCATCAGCCAATGTACCGTGGGGCTGTCGCTACGGCAAAAACCGGTCTATAACTTATAGCGGTTCGCTATCAGATCGGGGACGCTGGCGATGCTTTGAGCGAGCAGGGTAAAAACAGAACAGAAAGCGTTGATGATTCGTACAGCCTTGTCTGGCATGGAAAAGCTTCTTAAAAAATTTAAGTTTAGGGGGTTGCCAAGCGCGGTAAGTTAGGCCATAATGCCGTCCATCTGATGAGGGAACGCGAAAAAACTTCTCGAATCAACGAGTTAGCATCTGAAAAAAGATTCTGCTCCCATGAAGAATTAGATGGTTCGAATTCGGACGATCAAATGGAATTAAGGCGCGTTGGCAGAGTGGCCATGCAGCGGATTGCAAATCCGTCCACCTCGGTTCGACTCCGGGACGCGCCTCCACTTTACACCCTGCCCGGGTGGTGAAATCGGTAGACACAAGGGATTTAAAATCCCTCGGCTGTATGGCTGTGCGGGTTCAAGTCCCGCCCCGGGCACCACGAACAATACCGAATAAAATCAAAGCAATATGAAGTAATGTCGTAACCGCCCAAGGGCGGTTTTTTTGTTTTTATTGCTGCTAATCAGCTGCTCTTTTATTTCAATCTGTTCTTTGCGTCGCCGTAAACACTGTTCCGTTCCCGGATGCCTACGGCTATCACTTCTATCACTAGCACACCGTCGGGGACTTTATAAACCAGCCGGTAGCCAGCGGCCCTCAGCTTGATTTTGTAGCAGTCGCTCATTTCGCGGAGCGTGTTCTTTTCTACCCTGGGGCTTTCCTGCAGCTTCTTGACAAACATGCTGCGGATGGTCGGGTCCAGCTTCTTCCATTCTTTCAATGCCGTTTCTTTGAACTCAATCCGATATGTCATGCATAGTCGTCCAGGTCTACCGGAATAGTAGCTTCACCTTCGCGCGCACGCACGATCTTCGCCAGCTCGATATCTTCCATGATTTCCATCATGGCTTCATACATCGCCGGTGGTACACAGTAGAAGGCTGGTTCGTTGCGGTTCAGGATAACAACAGGTTCACCATGACCAGCCTGAATGGTAGCCATAGGATTTTTCTTCAGCTCGGAAATGCTGGCTGTAGTATTAGCGTGCAGATAGTTGGGCATTTGAAACCTCTTTAGGGTGCTTTAAGTAATGCTTTTAACTGGTCTTATTGTAGCGCTGCTCTGAAAAGATTGGAACTAAAGAGCTATCGGCAACCGTTGAAGCTAACCAAATCTTGTTTCTGGAGGCATGGAATGACTATTTCAGCTAAAAACGTCAGATTCGATGACGCCACTATGTGGGTCGAACTGAACGATGCCCGGACAATCGGTGTGCCGCTGGCGTGGTTTCCGCGTTTGCTTCATGCGTCTTCGGAGCAGCTGAATGACTTTGAACTCAGTCCACGTGGTATTCATTGGGAAGCACTGGATGAAGATATCTCTATTGCAGGGCTACTGGAAGGCCGGGGCGATGTGACTCACTGACCTGACAATATAGCCTGACAATACGGACACCTGACGCCATCCACGGATGGCGTTTTTTATCAATGGAAAATCAGTATACGCTATAGTTAATCGATTAATTTTATAAGGAGGGTCAGGATTCTGAGCCTTTTGACAATGATGTACTGGTTTGCCTGGATGGGGATTAGCCACAGACAGGAGTGATTTTACGGAGATCGTCATTCCTCCGCTGATGAAATGTCGCTTGCGATGACTTTATCCATTGTAGTTAAACATTTGTCTTTCCAGATTGTATCGGAATTTACAGACATAATTGCAGCTCTGGTTTTAGAGTAGTATTTCTTGATTTCATCCTGAGTAGGTTCAATGAAAGGAATTCCACATATAAAGTTGATATTCCTTTCGTTAACGAAATTTAATACCTCTGACGGATTTTCAGATAATGCATATGCCATTGATATATTTAACCCTTCCTGAAAATAAGTTACTCTCAGAAAGGGTTTTTTATTTAAATTTGGGTATAATTTTATCCAGCGTTGCTGGCCTTCGGAGATATATCCAGAAATATCTTCATACTCATTCTCTGAAATGATTTTGCTGTTTCCCATACTTATTGCGGTTGTTACCTTACTATAGATTTGCTGTTCTTTTAAAGATGAAGTATCAGAAAAACATGGAAAAGAAAAAAATAATGGAATCAAAGGTAACCATTTCATTTTACGATTAACTCCCTGTCAGCACTATCGGCAATTTTCTTCCTGACATCCAGTGAAGCAACAATACATCCATTAGACGCTGTGCCATAGCCATTGTCGCCATGAATCAGAAATCCAGCCCGACCGCACATATTATTACCTGCATAAGGTGTTAAGCGAAGTACGAATCGGCCTGCTGTTGGGTGTTTTGCTATAGGACTTCCAATTTTGTATTTTCCTCTTGGTAAAGGACCTTTGTTGATTTCGCATTCCAGGCTTGGGTCATCTTTATATCCTTCAGCTCCAGCGTATAGCGCATCAAATAGATATTTCCCATTTTGCATAAATGTTTTTTTTCTTACATCATAAACCCAAGTCATAATTCCTCCCTCATATGGCGCACTCATGCGCCATAATCGCATTTAATTAAGCGCGTTCCTTCCATGAGTCAGAGTGCTGTATATTCCCGTCGCAATATTGCCACGTTATCCTTTCATAGCGTAAAGTAACCGACTCAAGATGATTCATATTTTCTATGGATTTAATGTTATGCATTAACGGGTTTACAGAGACAACCTTCACACCCTCAAGGAACATATTAAAATACTCTTCCTCCTGACCTGCGTGGTTAATGCGATACCATTTTATTTCTGCACTTTTCAATGTCTGACCAGATGACACTGCCTTATAGAGATACGGGCTTGATGAATCAAACTCTTTTTCAAATTCTAAAGCACTGTGAACCCTTGTTCCTGTTAGTTTCCCGGTATGACTGTCTGTCGGTATGCTCAGTCCATGCATAAAGCTGAGTACTTCTATACTACCTTCCCTGTCCTGTACATCAACTGAACCTTTAATATCCGCACCACCATCATCCCTTAGCCAAAGATATGCCGGTATAGCCATAATTTTAATTCTCCATTTAATCAACGCTGCTAATCCCATACCCACTTAATGAGAGTGGGTATGGCGACGATATCAACTTTCACAAAGGGAATGAATTGATTTTTAATCATGAGATTCTGGTTTTTCGCTGTTTTCCTGCCTGCATCCGCTCTGGCCGGTATGGTTATCTATACCGACACAGCGCATCTGCCAGATGCTTTTCCCCGTGATATCATCGTTGTTTCAAAAACATAATAAATTTTCTAACAGGCCTTATTTGAACTAAATTACCTGATGGCAATTAATTATTAACTGAAGATTATTTGATTTTCATGTTACTCCGGGGAATATGGTTATGCTTAATCCGCATCGGGAGGTTATATGAAATTATTAACTGCAAATGAAAGCAACCAGGTCACGGGTGCCAGCCGCAATGGTGGCTGGGAGGGCTACTGGAGGCATAGCGGCAGCGAAAGCTCATCTTCTGACTGTGGTGATAATGGTTGCAGCTGGTGATGAAAAAGAAAACTATTGACTTAATTTCAATAGGTGCCGGTATGTTACTTTCGGGGCCATTACTCAACGGAGCAAGCGTTGGATTTAAAAATAGCTGGTATTCATTCCCATGCAATTTTTCGAAATTTTTTGTGATGGTTTTTTGCACGCTGGGTTTGATATTAACTATAAAGAAAATCGGCAATCTTCTGTTCAATACTGAAAAGAAATCGGAATGATTTTATCACTGTGTTTAAAAAAGAGGCTCGCTTCGACGGGCTTTTTTAATTTTCATGTTCCGGTTTCTACAGCTCAGCAGGAGACAGATCGCGGCTGATTTGCCACCCGGCATCGCTGATTTGCCGTCCAGCATCGCTGGTTTGCTACCCGGCACCACTATACCCCTACTTAGTTACAACATACTAAATGGTTTCGTATGCTGCCTGTCGAGTCCTGTGCAAATTATCAGTCTGGCAGCGAAAGTTTTCTCAGAGCCAGCAGGCCTGCTGTTAGTTAATCCATAAGGCGGCCATGATGAAAAGAAACCAGCAACAGCAGGGCGCTTTTTGACAATCGACAAACGAAAGCGGCTGAAAAAGCGCATAATAGCGCCTTGCTTACCTTGCCACGTCATTACTCACTATGTTAATTCGTCAGGATGAGGCCAGAACCTTTATTACCGATAGTCGGCTGGCCGCAACGCTTGCGCTGGTCGCGGGCGCGCTAAATACCGCCGCGTTTGAGGCGGTGGGGTTTTTCTCTGCCAATATGACCGGCAATGTCTCCTCTCTCTCCGAGCGGCTGGCGCGCGCTGAGCTGCCGCTGGCGCTGTTCTTTTTCGAGATAGTCTGCCTGTTTATTCTCGGTTCGACTTTTTCTACCCTGCTGATTAATCATGGGCGCCGCCATGGCATCCGCTCCGTCTATGCGATAAACATTTTACTGGAGGCGTTGCTGCTGCTGCTGTTAGGCGCGGCAGAGGTGTTTTTCCCGCAGGTCGCGGGCGGGATCCTGATGATCCTCAGCCTGAGCTTTTTAATGGGTCTGCAAAATGCGGTGGTTACGCGCATTTCTAACGCGCGCGTGCGCACCACCCACGTTTCCGGTACGGCAACCGATATCGGCATAGAACTGGCGATGTTGGTGGATATTGTGCGTCGCAAAGAATCAACAGAATATTCCCCCATCTATCTACAGCGGTTGATGCTGCATGGCTCCACCATCACGGCGTTTTTATTAGGGGGCGTTGGCGGGATTTGGTTGTATAAAATGACCGGTGCTGGTTTTCTGCTGCTGATTGGCGGTTTTTTAGCACTGCTGGCGCTGAACGCGCTGGGCAAAGCCCGCCGGACGAAGGCGGGCGAATAAAGGTTAATCAGCGGGTTGGCTTACAGCGTGCCGCTCAGGCGACGATGAAAATCGCTGCTGCGCGTATCTAAACCAATAATTTTCACTTTAGCGTCATAGCGCTGATAACGGTTTTCGATAGCATCAAGCGCCGCAACGCTGGAGGCATCCCAAATCTGCGCATGCGTCAGATCGATGGTGACATCCTGCGGATCGTGCGCATAGTCGAAATGCTCAAACAGGTCGTTGCTGCTGCCGAAAAACAGCGGGCCGCGCACCACATAGCGTACCGCTTCGCCGTCGGCGCTCAGCTGCCGCTCGGCATGAATAACATGCGCCACGCGGCGGGCAAACAGCAGAATCGCGAGAACCACGCCGCCGACCACGCCAATCGCCAGATTACCGGTCCAGACGGTCATCGCGACCGTCAGCACCATGATCACGGTTTCCGACAGCGGAATCCGCTTTAACGTAGCGGGCTGTAGGCTATGCCAGTTAACGGTTTTCAGCGCAACAATCATCATAATCCCCGCCAGCACCACCATCGGAATTTGCGCCATTAGCGCGCTAAGTCCGGTGACCAGCAGCAGCAGCACCAGCGCGGCGGCAACGGTAGAGATACGCGTACGCGCCTTGCCGAGTTCAACGTTAACGATGGTCTGCCCAATCATGGCGCAACCGGCGATACCGCCGTAAAAGCCCGCCAGAATGTTGCCGATGCCCAGCCCCCAGCTTTCACGACGCTTGCTGGACGGCGTATCGGTAATATCGTCTACCAGCTTGGCGGTTAACAGGGATTCCATAATGCCTACCAGCGCGACACTCACCGCCGTCGGCCAGATAATTTGCAGCGTTGCCAGGTTCAGCGGCACGGCCAGCTGGTTCAGTCCTGGCAGGCCAGCTTGCATCGGGCCTTCATCGCCAACGTTCGGCACATGTAGGCCACAAAAAACGGCAATGGCGGTAACAACCACAATCGCCACCAGCGGGGAAGGGACGCTCTTTAAAATACGCGGCAACAGCAGCACAATAACCAACGTCAGCGCAAACAGCAGCCATACCGGCAGCGCCTGGCCCCAAACGTGCGGCACCTGCGCGAAAAAGATCAGCACGCCGAGCGCGTTGACAAAGCCCAGCATCACCGAGCGGGGGATATAGCGCATCATACGCGCCAGTCCGGCAAGCCCGAACAGGATCTGTATCACGCCGCCCATCAATACGGCGGGCATAATGTATTCCACGCCGTGCGCGCGCACCATTGGGCCGATCACCAGCGCAACCGAACCGGCAGCGGCGGTCACCATCGCCGGACGACCGCCCAGCAGCGAGAGCGTAAGCGCCAGCACCACCGACGCAATCAGGCTAACTTTGGGATCAACGCCAGCAATCACGGAAAATGAGATAACTTCAGGAATCAATGCCAGCGCGGTAATCACGCCAGCCAGGCATTCGCGCGTGAATAACTTAGGCGAACGCAATACGCGGGCAACGGTCAGCTCGCTGTCGGCGTGCTTTTCAGCGTTCGCCTCAGAAGAGGTAGTCATAATAATGCAGGCTCTTATTGTCGTCATGTCAGATGCAGCAGGGTGCATCATGGATCTGAAAGGTCTGAGTTGCCCATCGCGGACAAGAGGCGCATGTTACCTGTAATTCTTTGCTGATACCAGTTTCAGGCCGGGCCTCTCCATCAGGAAAGCGCCCGTCTGAAACCGGCTTAAATCATCACACCGCTCGATTACCCGCGACAGCCGGGCAAACGGGGCGCTTAACCAATAATATCGTCTTCCGTTTTGTTCACCACCAGCTCCAGAACATGACGATAAATATCTAACATCACCACATCGCTCTCCAGCTCAAGTCGCTGGATAAGGCGGGTGATAATCGCTTTATTGGTTACGGGCTGGCCTGCCTGCAAGATCTCCGCCACCACGGCACCCAGCACTTCGCCTTCGTTCGTGGCTCCCTGCTCCTGCAGGTTAAAATAATCGGTAATGTCCTTGTCGGTTTGCGAGGTAGTCGTCTGCATGTTCATCCTCTTTAACGCGGCTGGCAGCGCGTAAAGGCTTAAGGGATTGGCCAACATGGCCAACGTTTCATTTTTACGGTCAACAACAAATGATGGTGTAAGCAGGATGTAAGACATCCTTCAGGCGAAAAAAAACCTCTGAAGGTGGAAATCCGAGTTAAACACCTTCAGAGGCGACGCAAATGCATCATTCGTTACAGAGCTTTGTGTAGCTCAGCGCAGATAAAGTTATACAAAAAAGGCAAAGCTGTACAAAGGATACTTATACAAAAAATGCTATCTATTAGTAATCAAATAGTTGCATTGCTAACTAAGTAGTAAAAAGCTATACAGTTCGCACATAAAAACGTTTCGCTTGTAACATTTGCTAAAAAAATTTTAAAAAAACGGGCAAAAACGCTGTGGACTAAGATTTTTCTCAAGAAACAGGTTTTACCTCATAATAACCCCATCAGATTATTCACAACCCCTCTACGCAACGCCTATACTTACTGATGTTTATTTACATAGAAGTCTAACCATTAGGTGCCTTATATTTTGGATGCTTCTCAGCGTTTTCCTCGTTTGCTGCAGCGGACGGCGCATGCCTGGCGGCTGGCTATCGGTCGCCGGTTAAAAGAGAGCGGCCTCAGCATGAACAGCTGGCTGGCTATCGCCACGCTGGCCAGCGAAAGCGAACCCATGACGCAAAAGGCGCTGGCGCAGGTGCTGGGCCTGGAGGAGGCCAGCATGGTGCCGCTGATTGATCGGCTGGTAACGCAACGGCTAATCGAACGCCTACAGCCGGAAGAGGATCGTCGTAAGCGTCTGCTGATTGTCACCGCCGAAGGCTGGGCGGTGTTTGAAAACGTCAAAGTGGAAGCGGACCAGCTACGCGCTGAATTGCTGGCGGATATTAACAGCGATGAGCTGGCGGTCGCCCAACGCGTCCTGCAACAGCTGCTGGATAAAACAGGATCTCTCTGACGTGGCTAAATCAAATCCCTATGTTCCGCGCCAGTGGCAGCCGCATGAAAAGCCGGTGCTGCCGGGTTCGCCTTCAACGCCGATTCATCCCACCAACAAACGTATCGCTTTTGGCCTGGTTGGCCTGCTCATTACCTTAACCGGCGCGCTGAGTAATGCGCTGGTTACGGCCAATCTGGTTAATCTCCAGGGCACCTTTGGCGCTTACTCTAACGAAATCGCCTGGCTCCCGGCGGTGTATGTGATGGGTAATATCTCGATTAACCTGCTGCTGGTGAAGTTCCGCCAGCAGTTCGGCCTGCGCATCTTTACTGAGGCATTTCTGCTGCTGTATGTACTGGTGGCGTTTTTCCATCTGTTTGTTAACGATCTTAGTTCGGCGCTGATTGTACGTACCGCGCACGGCATGGTGGCGGCCGCACTGAGCTCGCTGGGAATCTATTACCAGGTGCAGGCCTGGCCTGCCAAACATCGCCTGAAGGCGCTGGCGATTGGCATCAGCGCCTCGCAGCTGGCGATTCCGCTGGCGCGGCTGTTCTCTTCCGAGCTGTTACAGCTGGAGGAGTGGCGCGGGCTCTACCTGTTTGAACTGGGGCTGGCGATGGTGGCGCTGGGATGTGTACTGATGCTGAAGCTGCCGCCAAGCGACCGCAGCAAAGTGTTTGAAAAAATGGATTTCCTCACGTTTATGCTGATGGCGCCGGGCATGGCGCTGCTGTGCGGCGTGCTGTCGCTGGGACGCATCGAATGGTGGTTCAATACGCCGTGGCTTGGGATCTGCCTGGCGCTGTCGCTGGTGCTGATTGTCAGCGCGATAGTGGTTGAGCATAACCGCAAAAATCCGCTGATCAATACGCGTTGGCTAAGCAACGGTGCCATCATCCGGCTGGGCATTGTCATGATCATGATGCGCGTGGTGCTGGCGGAACAGAACAGCGGGGCGATTGGCTTTTTGCAGCAGATCGGTTTGTTGAACGATCAGCTACGCGGCCTGGCGCTGGCGATCATTGGCGGCGTGGCGTTGGGGATTGCCGCCAGCGCGCTGACCCTAAAGCCTGCGCATTTTAGCTGGCCGATTGTCACCTCGTTGCTGATTATGATGATCGCCTCGTTTATGGATAGCCATGCCAACCCGCTGACGCGGCCGCACAATATGTACCTCAGCCAGTTTTTGCTGGGCTTCAGCAGCGCGTTCTTTATGGCTCCGGCGATGCTGTTGGGCATTGGTCGCGTGGTTACCCAGCCGAAAAATCTGGTGAGTTTCGTGGTGCTGTTCGGCATGAGCCAGAATTTAGGCGGCCTGATCGGCTCCGCCATGCTCGGCACGTTTCAGGTCTGGCGGGAAAAATATCACTCCAGCCTGTTGGGCGATCGGCTTTCGTTGCTCGATCCCAACGTCACCGAGCGCCTGAGCCAGTACAGCGCGCTGTTTAACAGCCAACAGGGCGATAACGTATTGCTCAGCGCGCAGGCGGTGGCGCAGTTACAAAACCTCGCCACGTTACAGGCTAACGTGCTGGCGTGGAATGACACCTATTTACTGACCGCCGGCATGGCCTTTTGTACCCTGGTTTGGGTGCTTTATCGCCTGACGCGTCAGCGCATTATTACCCGCCGCCAGCAGCAACGCGATGCCGCCGCTGCCGCGATCCCGGCACCAACCGTCAGCAGAGAGAAACAATGAGCCAGCAGGAAGACGTCAACACCGCCGAGCGCGAGCGCACCAATAAATTTCGCATTCTTTCTATCGCCGTGGGTAGCGGCATTGCTTTGGTCGGCGTACTGGTGATCCTGTATGCCTGGCAGCTGTGGCCATTTACCAGTGCGGTGCAAACCACGGAAAATGCCTATGTGCGCGGCCAGATAACCTTTATCAGCCCGCAGGTAAGCGGGTATATCACCGCGGTAAACGTCCAGGATCTGCAGCCGGTACATAAAGGCGAGGTGCTGATGACCATTGACGATCGTATCTATCGGCAGCGGGTCGAGCAGGCGCAGGCGCAGCTGGCGATGAAACAGGCGGCGTTAGCCAATAACCAGCAGCAGCGTCGCAGCGCGGAAGCGGTGATTGTGCGTAACCAGGCGGAGGTGGAAAACGCCCGGGCGCAGGCGGCCAAAAGCGGTTTCGATTTAAAACGGGTGGAAAATCTCGTGGCCGACGGTTCGCTCTCGATCCGCGAGCGTGACGCGGCGCGTGCCGCTAACAGCGCGGCGGTCGCGGCCGTGCAACAGGCGAAGGCGACGCTGGAGGTTTCGCGACAGGATCGGCAAACCACCATCGTTAATCGCGCCTCGCTGGAGGCGGATGTCGCCAATGCGCAGGCGGCGCTGCGGCTGGCGCAAATCGATTTAGACAACACGCGCATTATCGCGCCGGAAGAGGGGCAGCTGGGGCAGATCTCCGTGCGCCGCGGCGCGTATGTTTCGGCGGGCACCCGCCTGACGTCGCTGGTGCCGGAGGCAAAATGGGTTATCGCCAATATGAAAGAGACGCAGATGGCGCATGTGCGTCCTGGTTTGCCGGTCACCTTTACCGTGGATGCTCTGAACAACGCGCAGTTTCATGGCGTAGTGGAGTTTATCTCTCCGGCGGCCGGTTCGGAATTCAGCGCCATTTCACCCGATAACGCCACCGGCAACTTTGTGAAAATCGCACAGCGCATCCCGGTACGCATCAAAATTACGGATGATGCCCAGGCGCGGCTGCGTCCGGGGATGTCGGTAGAGGTGAGCATTGATACCGCCGGGGCAGAGGAGCCGCAGTCATGATGCGCTGGAAACCGCAGGCGCTGGCGTTGCTGATCCCGTTACTGGCTGGCTGCGCCAGCGAGGTTGATAAGGCGCCGTCCTCGTTGCCGATTCCACCGCAGTGGCGCGAGCAGGTCGGGCCGTCCGCCGCGCCGGAGGCGAACTGGTGGCGTACCTTTGCCGATCCTGACCTTAACCGGCTGGTGGAACAGGCGCTGCGTAATAACCCCGATATTCTTACCGCCCGTTCACGCGTCGATCAATATCGGGCGCAGCTGCGCGCCGCCGCTGGCGATAATTTCCCTACGTTGGATGTCGGCGTGGGCGCAACGCGCGCGCGCTCACTGTCAGCCGCGACCGGACAACCGCGCGAAGGCAACGTTTATCAGGGATTATTGCAGGCTAATTATGATGTGGATCTGTGGGGGGCGCGCAGCAGCAGTATCGACGCCGCACGCGCATCGCTGGCGGCACAACAGGCCGCCGCCGCCGCTGCCGAACTGACCATCGCCTCCTCGGTGGCTTCCGGCTACATTTCGCTGCTGGCGCTGGATGAGCAGCTGCGCGTGACCCAGGCGACGCTGGCGACGCGTGAAAACTCGCTTAATCTGGCCCAGCGTCAGTTTGCCGCGGGCTATACCTCACGCCTGGAGTGGATGCAGGCCGCCTCGGAATATCAGGCGGCGAAGGCGCAAATTCCGCAGCTTACGCATCAAATTCATCAGCAGGAAAACGCGCTGAGCATTCTGGTCGGCATGAATCCGCGCCGTATTGCCCGCCAGTCAACCTTTACCCAAGTGATGCCGCAGCGTCTGCCTGCGCTGCTGCCGTCGGCGCTGCTGCAGCGTCGCCCCGATATTGTGCAGGCGCAGCGGCTGCTGCTGGCGGCGGACCAAACGCTGATCTCGTCGCAGGCGCAGCTGCTGCCTTCGCTTAACCTGACCGCCTCCGGCACCCTGCAATCGTCGGTGCTGCATCAGCTGGTGGATAATCCTTTCCGCCTGTGGAGCATTGGCGGCAGCGTGCTGGCGCCTTTGCTGAACCGTGAAGCGCTGACGGCACAGGTGGATGTGTCGATGGCTTCGCGTAATCAGGCGCTTTACGGCTATGAAAAAGTGGTGCGTAACGCCTTTAGCGAAGTGAACGATGCGCTGGATGCCATCCAGCAAACCCAGGCGCAGCTACAGGAAGTGGAAAAACAGCAGGAGATCGCCGCCGACACGCTGCGTATCGCGCGTAATCGCTATCAAAATGGCTATGCTTCCTATCTGGATGAACTGGATGCGCAGCGTACGCTGTTCAGCGCGCAGCTGAATGTGGTGCAGCTGAAGAGTAATTTGCTGCTGGCGCAAATCGATCTCTACCGGGCATTGGGCGGCGGCTGGCAACCTTAACCTCCTTTGCCGCCGCTCAGGCAATAAACGTTAGCGCAGCTTCAGTATGCGGTTACGATGTCAGCGCGCTGTGTTACACTGAGCGGCCGCATTGCAGAAGCAGAGCGGTATCCGGTTTATCGGTTATGCCTGCTTGCGATGATAATGAAAAATGAATGAATCTTTACCGCCTGAACCTCCAGAAAGAGAAGAGCTGCTGCCGCTTGACGATGCGCAATTCGCCATCGTGGTGCTGTTACTCACTTCTCTTACGCTGATCTTCTTTGTGCTGCTTGTCACCTTATGGATGTCATAAGCTGACCATACGGCGTCGCCTTAACCTTTCGCCCGATTCTGTAATTTGATTTGCTGACTGCGCAACGCCAGCGCCAGCGGCTCATACAGTGTACGGCTGCCGTTGGGATCGGGCAGGCCGAACAGCGGGCCAGGCGAGCGCCGATCGTCAGCCCAGGCCGGATATTCCACTACCGGATAGAGCGAAACGCCTTCAATGGCCACGCCCTGATCCAGCGCCAGCTCCACTTCGTCCGCCACCACGTTTAGCCAGTTGACCCGCGCTTCGCCTTCCGCGCCGGTTTCCGCTAATAGCATCGGGCGCTGATAGCGTTGCCAGACCTCCTCCAGCAAGAGATGCAGCGGACGCCAGGCGGGATGCGTGGCGTTTAAGGTGGTGCCGTCGCTCAGCCATTGATTATCGGGGTAATAATTTAGGCCGATAACATCCAGCGCCTCCGGGCTGCCGCCCAGCTCCGGGCACTGTTTGCCGCACAGCATATCCCAGGCATCAAACTGCGCAAGGTGCTGACGCTGCGCCTCTTCGCGTGCGCTGTCGTTGTCGGCGACGGGGGCGACATGCACTAACGGGTCGGTTAACACAAAGCGCGCCTGCGGATAAACCTCGCGGATCGCGCTAATCGCCGCCAGGCTGGCGCGCACCAGCTGTTTTTTTAACGCCGCTCCGCGCCCGCTGGCGTAAGGGTTAAGCCAGGCCACTTCCGCGCCCGCCCATGACCAGAAAGAGATTTGGTTAATCGGCGTGAAAAAAGGCTGCTCAATGCCCTCATTGCGCATCACTTCCGCCATGGCGCGGGCGAAGCGGGCAAAGGACGCGACAAAATTTTCCGACCAGATATCGATATGCTGCGGATAGCCAAAATGCGCCACCTCCCAGATAACCTGGATGCCGTGCTGGCTGGCGGCATGCACCATCGGCAGAAAAGAGGACCAGTCATATTCGCCGGGCGTTTTCTCAATCAGATACCAGCGCGCGCCGTCGCGTGCGGTTAACAGGCGATGCTCCACCAGCGCGGCATAATCCTTATGAATCAGCATATCGTGCCCGCTGCTAATGATCATATCCAGGCGCTTGCCTTCGCGGCGGCAGGCGGTAGAACAGGGAAAACTGCCCTGAAAGAAACTGTTAAACAGGGACGGCTGGTGACGCTGCGATGGCACAGTGGGTGAGGTAACTCGCATGCGGGTCTTCTCCTGTAAAAAGGCAGGCACGGAAGGTTTCGCTAAGTCTAGACTAAATGGCACCCGTGCCCCGATTTTCACCGTGAATATGACAAGGAGCGAAACATGCAGAGCCGACTACGTATTATCCAGGGCGACATTACGCGTCAGCCGGTAGACGCGATTGTGAATGCAGCCAACAGCAGTCTGCTTGGCGGCGGCGGCGTGGACGGCGCGATCCATCGCGCGGCAGGCCCCGCGCTGTTAGCCGAGTGCCGCGAGCTGGCGGCGAGCCAGGGCGGCTGCCCGACCGGAGAGGCGGTTATCACCGGGCCAGGCAATTTACCGGCGCGCGCGGTGATCCATACCGTTGGCCCGGTGTGGCAGGGTGGCGGTCATGGCGAAGCGCAACTGCTGACCAGCGCCTATAATAATAGCCTGCAGCTGGCGGCGGATCGCCGCTTTGCCACCGTCGCCTTTCCCGCTATCAGCACCGGCATTTATGGCTTCCCTAAAGCGGCGGCGGCGGCGATCGCTTTGCGCACCGTTCGCGAGTTTTTGCAGCAACACGACTATCCGCAGCAGGTGTGGCTGGTCTGCTTTGACGATGAAAGCTATCGTCTCTATCAACAGTATTCAGAACAGTCGGATAACGCCAGCGGAGCAGCCGGTGAATAATAACCATCAGGTTGATAAAAAAAGGAAAAATAATGGCTGAAGCGCTTTACCCGCAGGATACCATTTCGCCTGCCGACAGCCGTACTCGCCTCGCCAGGGCCGTCAAACCGCGTACCGTTCAGCATCCTCAGCACAGCGGTATCCACGCCTTAAGCGATGGGCTGGATGCCTTCGCGGCCCGCTATCAGCTGCTATCGATGGCGGAAGAGCGCATCGATATTCAGTATTACATCTGGCAAAACGATATGTCCGGGCGACTGCTGTTCAGCGCGCTGCTGGAGGCGGCGGAGCGCGGCGTTTGCGTGCGTTTGCTGCTTGATGACAACAACACCATGGGGCTGGATGAAACGCTGAGCGAGCTGAACCGCCATGCCAATATCGAGATCCGTTTATTCAATCCGTTCTCTTTCCGCACGCTGCGGGCGCTGGGTTATCTCAGCGATTTCGCGCGTCTGAACCGGCGCATGCACAATAAAAGCCTGACCGTGGATAATATGGTCACCATCGTTGGCGGGCGTAATATCGGCGATGAATACTTTGCCGCAGGTAAGCAGCCGCTGTTTTCCGATCTGGATGTGATGGCGATTGGCCCGGTGGTGGAAGAGGTGGCGGCCGATTTTGAGCGCTACTGGCAGAGCAAGGCGGTCACCGCGTTTTCTGCGGTAGTGGATGACGCGCCGGACGATTCGCACGCGGCGGTGACGCTGCCGGAAGCCTGGCGCGAGAGCGAACAGGTGCTGCGCTATATGCAACGCCTGCAATCGTGCGGCTATATGTCGCAGCTGGACAGCGGCGAATTAAAGATGATCTGGGCGCCGACGCGGCTGCTGAGCGACGATCCGCGCAAAGGATTGGGTAAAGCGCGCCGCAGCACGCTGTTACCGCAGCGGATGCTGGAGGTTATTGGTCGCCCGCAGCAGCAGTTCGATATTATTTCCGCCTATTTTGTGCCGACGCGCGCGGGCGTGGCGCAGCTGCTGGGGCTGGTGCGCAGCGGGGTTAAAATCGCTATTCTGACTAATTCGCTGGCGGCCAATGATGTCTCGGTGGTACATGCAGGCTATGCCAAATGGCGGAAAAAGCTGCTGCGCCACGGCGTAAAGCTGTATGAGCTTAAGCCGCAGGCCCACAGCGAAGAGAAGCCGCACGATCGCGGGTTAACCGGCAACTCCGGCTCCAGCCTGCATGCCAAAACCTTTAGCGTCGATAACGAAAAAGTGTTTATCGGCTCGTTTAACTTCGATCCGCGCTCGGCGGTGCTGAACACCGAAATGGGGCTGCTGATCGAAAGCGAGGTACTGGCAAGCAATATCCATCAGCGCTTTGTTGAAGAGATGCGCGAGCGTGCCTGGACGTTACGGCTGGATAAATGGGGCCGGGTTAACTGGGTGGAATATGAAGGCGAGCCGGGTGAAATCGTACATAAGCATGAGCCGAAAACGCGCTTTTATCAGCGTCTGCTGGTGCGCCTGGTGTGGCGTTTGCCGGTAGAGTGGCTGTTGTAGCGGGCATCCTTGCCCGTTCGTTGCTCAGGGGCGCGCCTTTTTCCCGGAGAACAGAAAGCGCAGCAGCGGAATGCGCAGATGAATTTCATACAGAATAAAGGCGATGCCGAAGACAAACACCAGACCGGCGATAAAGCCCAGCGCGTTATTGGCAATGTGCGGCGTAATAAAGATGCCGTACAGCAGCGTCAGCGGATGATGCACCAGATAAATAAACAGCGAGGCATTCACCAGCCAGGTAATGCGCGGCGAATGGGCATTTAAGAAACGGTGGCCGAACGCGAACACCACGTTGACCATCCACAGGCCCATCAGCATCGATACCACCGCATCGATTTCATACAGCCAGCCTTCGCCGCTGCTGTAGCGCTGGTTAGCCATATAGGCGAAAAACGCCAGCAGCGAACCGAGCAGCGTCCAGGGATTAAAGCGTACAAAGCGCGCCTTCAGCGCCGGATTGCGCCAGGCGAGCGCGCCAAGGCAGAAGAAGGGCAGATAGAACAGGGTTTGCATCACCACAAAATTAAACAGCCCGTCGGTAAGCAGCGCGGGCTGAAAGGTAAAGATCAGGCGGCGCATAACGCACCAGCAAAGGCTGTAAAACAGGATCGCCAGCGTCATGACGATCCAGCCAGGCGCGACGGCATCCTCCGGCGCGGCGCGGCGCAGGTGCCGAAACAGCAGTAAACCAAGCGTGGTAAAGATCACCAGCACCAGTAAAAACCAGAGGTGGGAAGTCAGCTCCCAGACTAAGGTATTCACTTTCTCATACAGCGAAAATTGCGCCCAGCCGTGGATTTTGCCGGCCCATTCCTTCAACAGAAAGAACTGAGGCAGCGTAATAAGCGGAATGGCGCTGAGCATGGGAATGCCGACGCGCTCAACGCGCACTTTCCACCATTCGCGCGGCGCATAGCGCAAATAGAGCATATAAGAAAAGTAACCGGATATGACAAAAAACACCTGCATGCGAAAAGCATGGATAAAATCATTAAACACGGTTAACCACAGCGATGACTCCGCACTATTTACGGACCACTGGTGGCTGGAATAAATAAGAGAAACATGAAAAGGAACGCCAAGAAGCATCAGATAGGCGCGAATAGAATCAAAGAAATATTCACGCTGCTGGGGTTTAGTACGCATAGTCATCCAGTTTTAGTACGTTTTATATACCGGTTCGCCCTGAACCTGACAAAAGTAAGCGCTTTACTTTACCGGAACGGGAATCCATATAATATCAGCCGATTCTGTAACAGACGATCAACGAAGAGTTAGGCCCGAAAGGCAGAGAATACAGGAACAAAACGGCGGGTATACTGTCGGAAAACCGAATAATCCATTAATATGGATGGGATTGATTTAAGCACACGAAAGGGGGGGATGTGCTGATTACTAACAAAAATAAATCGGAACTGAAAAAACTGCGCTGGGTAAGCGCGGCGGTTCTGTTTGCCTTGTCGACCAACAACAGTTGGGCTTTTAGCATTGATGATGTAGCAAAAGAGGCAAAATCGTTAGCCGGAAAAAGTTTTGAAGCGCCAAAGAGCAATTTGCCCTCTCAGTTCCGTGACATGAAATATGCTGACTACCAGCAGATTCAGTTTAATCACGATAAAGCCTATTGGCATAAACTGAAAACGCCATTCAAGCTGGAGTTTTATCACCAGGGCATGTATTTCGATACCCCGGTGAAACTTCACGAAATCACCGCTAACTCAGTGCGGGAAATCAAATACAATCCGGAATATTTTAATTTTGGCAATGTGCAGCACGATCCGGAAACCATTAAGAACCTGGGTTTCGCCGGTTTTAAAGTGCTCTATCCGTTAAATGCCAAAGATAAAGATGACGAAATCACCAGCTTCCTCGGTGCCAGCTATTTCCGCGTGATTGGCGGCGGTCAGGTTTACGGCCTCTCTTCTCGCGGGCTGGCGATCGATACCGCGCTGCCTTCCGGCGAAGAGTTCCCACGCTTCCGGGAGTTCTGGATTGGGCGTCCGAAACCGCAGGATAAACAGCTGGTTATCTATGCGCTGCTCGACTCTCCGCGCGCCACCGGCGCCTACCGCTTTATACTGCGTCCGGGCAAAGACACCAATGTCGATGTGCAGGCCAAAGTCTACCTGCGCGACAAAGTCGGCAAACTGGGCGTTGCGCCGCTGACCAGTATGTTCCTGTATGGCCCGAATCAGCCTTCTCCGATAGTCAACTATCGTCCTTCTCTGCATGATTCCAATGGTCTGTCGATTCATGCCGGTAACGGCGAATGGATCTGGCGTCCGCTGAATAACCCGAAACACCTGGCGGTCAGCACCTTTACCGTGGAAAGTCCGAAAGGGTTTGGCCTGTTACAGCGAGGACGCGAATTCAACCAGTATCAGGATCTCGACGATCGCTACGATCTGCGCCCCAGCGGCTGGATCGAACCGCAGGGCGACTGGGGTAAAGGCCGCGTCGAGCTGGTTGAGATCCCGACGGCAGATGAAACCAACGACAATATCGTCGCCTTCTGGACGCCGGAGAACCTGCCGGAGCCGGGCAAGGAAATGAACTTTAAATATCGTCTGCACTTTACCCGTGATGAAGACCAGCTGCATTCGCCAGAGACCGCGTGGGTGAAAAACACGCTGCGTTCAACCGGCGATGTGAAACAGTCGAATCTGGTGCGCCAGCCTGACGGCACGCTCGCTTTCGTGGTGGATTTTGTCGGCCAGGAGATGAGCGCGCTGCCGGATAATACGCCGGTTACGCCGCAGGTCAGCATCGGCAATAACGGTGAGATTGTTGAACAAAACGTACGCTATAACCCGGTGACCAAAGGCTGGCGTTTACTACTGCGTATGCGCGTAAAAGACAATAAGCAGCCGACCGAAATGCGTGCCGCACTGGTTAACGGTGATAAAGCGCTGACGGAAACATGGAGCTATCAGTTGCCTGCCAATGAATAAATCAATCCTAACTCCCGCTGACTATATCGACGCGCTGCCGCTGCCGCCAGAAGGCAAAGCGGCGCTATCGTCAACGCTGCCCGCCCCGGAGGCGGGCGGTAAAGTTTACAGCAACCTGCATCAGCAGCTGGGCCACGACGGCCCGGCCGAAGCGCGTCCCGACGACGCGCCGCTGACCTCGGTAAAGTCGCGTATTGAAATGAGCTGGCCGGACTCGCTGGATGACGGCAAACAGTTTAGCGAAGATTACCTCGGACGTACCACGCTGAAGGCGATGCCGCCGGTAAAGCGTTCGCTAATGTTCCCGGAAGTCTGGCGTACCAACCCGCTGGTGCGCGCGTGGGATTCGCTGCGCGGGCGGAAATCAGCGCCGCGCTACGCCTCGGCGGAAGAGCAGCGTCAGGAAGATAAATGGCGTCATGTGGGGTCGATTCGCCGTTATATCCTGCTGATTCTGACCATTTTCCAGACCGTGGTCGCCACCTGGTATATGAAAACCATTCTGCCTTACCAGGGCTGGGCGCTGATCGACCCGATGGATATGATCAACCAGAACTGGCAACAGTCGCTGTTGCAGCTGCTGCCTTATGTGTTGCAAACCGGGATCCTGTTCCTGTTTGCGATTCTGTTCTGCTGGGTGTCGGCCGGTTTCTGGACGGCGCTGATGGGCTTTTTACAGCTGCTGATTGGGCGCGATAAGTACAGTATCTCTTATACGCTTACCGGCAATGAGCCGATCGATCCTAATCATCGCACCGCGCTGATTATGCCGATCTGTAACGAAGATGTGGAACGCGTCTTTGCCGGTTTGCGCGCGACCTGGGAATCGGTGGTACGCAGCGGAGAGAGCGAACATTTCGATGTTTATATCCTTAGCGACAGCTACGATGCCGATATTGCCATGGCCGAGCAGAAAGCCTGGATGGAGCTGGTGCGTGATGTCGGCGGGGCAGGGAAGATCTTTTATCGTCGCCGTCGCCGTCGCGTAAAACGTAAAAGCGGCAACATCGATGATTTCTGCCGCCGCTGGGGCAGCCAGTACAGCTACATGGTGGTGCTGGATGCGGATAGCGTGATGAGCGGCGAGTGTCTTACCGGCCTGGTGCGCATGATGGAGGCGAATCCCAACGCCGGTATCATTCAGTCTTCACCGAAGGCATCCGGTATGGATACGCTCTATGCGCGCTGTCAGCAGTTCGCCACCCGCGTGTACGGGCCGCTGTTCACCGCCGGGCTTCACTTCTGGCAGCTGGGCGAATCGCACTATTGGGGCCACAACGCGATTATTCGCGTGAAGCCGTTTATCGAGCACTGTGCGCTGGCGCCGCTGCCGGGCGAAGGCTCGTTTGCCGGATCGATCCTTTCCCATGACTTCGTGGAAGCTGCGCTAATGCGCCGCGCCGGTTGGGGCGTGTGGATTGCTTACGATTTGCCCGGCTCGTATGAAGAGCTGCCGCCGAACCTGCTGGATGAGCTGAAGCGCGACCGTCGCTGGTGTCACGGCAACCTGATGAACTTCCGTCTGTTCCTGGTGAAAGGGATGCACCCGGTTCACCGCGCGGTGTTCCTGACCGGCGTGATGTCCTATCTTTCTGCGCCGCTGTGGTTCCTGTTCCTGGCGCTCTCTACCGCCCTGCAGGTGGTGCATACGTTGATGGAGCCGCAGTACTTCCTGCAGCCGCGCCAGCTGTTTCCGGTGTGGCCGCAGTGGCGACCGGAGCTGGCGATCGCGCTGTTCTCCACCACGCTGGTGCTGCTGTTCCTGCCGAAGCTGCTGAGCGTGGTGCTGATCTGGTTCAAGGGCGCGAAAGGCTATGGCGGCGCGCTGCGTCTGCTGGCGTCAATGCTGCTGGAAATGCTGTTTTCCGTGCTGCTGGCGCCGGTGCGTATGCTGTTCCATACGGTGTTTGTGGTCAGCGCCTTCCTGGGCTGGGAAGTGGTATGGAACTCGCCGCAGCGTGACGATGACGCCACGCCGTGGAGCGAAGCGTTCCGTCGCCACGGTTCGCAGATGCTGCTCGGGATCGTCTGGGCGGTCGGCATGGGCTGGCTGGATCTGAACTTCCTGTGGTGGCTGTCGCCGATTGTTTTCTCGCTGATTCTGTCGCCGTTTGTGTCGGTGGTTTCCAGCCGGGCAAGCAACGGGCTGGCAACGAAACGCGCGAAGCTGTTCCTGATCCCGGAAGAGTATGCGCCGCCGCAAGAACTGGTGGATACCGATGCCTATCTGCAGCTCAACCGCCAGCGTGCGCTGAAGCATGGCTTTATGCATGCGCTGTTCCATCCGTCATTTAACGCGCTGGCGACGGCGCTGGCGACATCGCGTCACCTGAAAAGCGATCTGCTGGATTATGCGCGTGACCGTCGGGTCGAACACGCCTTAAGCGATGCGCCAGCGAAGCTGAGCCGCGACGAGCGTCTGGCGCTGATTAGCGATCCGGTGACGCTGGCACGCCTGCACTATCGCCTGTGGCAGAATGCAGAGAAGTACCATGAGTGGCAGGATTACTATCGTACGCTGCAGCTTAACCCACTGGCGTTAGCGCCAGCGAAATAACCGGTAATCGATAAGCACGATTCAATAGCGGCCTGCGGGCCGCTTTTTTATTGTCCGCTGCGGCTTTGGGCTATTTTTAATAAGTGTGCGCAGAACACCGGCGGCCGGTATGATGCCGACTGAAACAGAGAGGGTGAAGAGTGAAAAGAGGATTACGCAGCGCAGCCCTGCTGACGCTGGTACTGCTGTTAACCGGCTGCGGCAGTATTATCAGCCGTACCGTGCCCGGACAGGGGCACGGCAATCAATACTATCCCGGTGTACAGTGGGATGTGCGCGACACGCCGTGGCGTTTTCTTACCATTCTCGACGTGCCGCTGTCGGCCCTGCTGGATACGCTGCTGTTACCGGTCGATGCCCAACACGGGCCTTATGAGTAGCACGTTACCAGCGGTCAGATTCGTTATTGCTGCCGCTGTCTTCCCACTCTTGCGCCACCGCTTCGCCTTCTTCGGTATCCAGCGGCGGCTCCAGCTGAAATTCCCCTTCGTCCCATTCATGCAGCGTGTTTTCCGCCATCCATTCCTGGCGCAGTTCAACTTCATCGAAGTCGCCTTCGAAAACAGCCTGTGCAGCTTCACCGGTGCGGTTTGCTAACAGCTCGCCATCATCGCTTTCATCCGCGAGAAACTCCGCCTGCCACATGATTTCGCCATCCTGCATCACATATTTTTGCAGATTGAATTGACCGACTGAAATCTCGTCTTCATCCAGTTCGGGGTTATTCGCCAGGAACTCTTCACGGGCGCTATCGATAGCTTCTTCCAGTGTGCTAAACATGCTCATCAGTCTCTCCTAATCTCCTCAAGGATGGTTTCAGGAAAGAATAGACGAAGTTTTGCCGCCGCATAGCGCCAGCGCTAAAAAAACTGTTCGGGGCAGGGGAAACAGACCCTTTCGCCCTAAAGCGGAACGAAAGGGAAAAGAAGAGGTTAGTAAAGCTTCTCTTTACCGGGCGGGCGGGTTTTAAAGCGGCGGTGCAGCCACATATACTGTTCCGGCGCCATCAGCACCGCTTCCTCGACTATCTGGTTCATGCGCCGTGCGGTGGCTTCTTCGTTATCCGTTGGCACATCTTTCACATCCGGCAAAACAATCAGCTCATAGCCTTTGCCGTGCGGCAGACGACGCGGCAGAAAAGGGATCACCGCCGGTTTCGCGGTGCGCACCAGCATATAGCTGCCTTTGGTGGAGGCGGCGTCCGGCACGGCGAAGAAGGGCACAAAGACGCTGCTTTTCGGGCCGTAATCGTGATCGGGCGCATACCAGATGATATCGCCTGCCTTCAGGGCGCGGATCATGCCTTTCAGATCCTTGCGATCGATCATGCTCTTATTGGAGCGCATACGGCCCCAGGTTTGCAGCCAGTCGATCAGCGGGTTGTCATTAGGACGGTAAACGCCGATGCCTGGATTGAGCAAGCCGAACATGCGCGCGCCCAGCTCCAGAGAGAGAAAATGCATGCCGATCAGCAGGATGCCTTTTTGTTCGCGTTTGGCCTGCTGGATATGTTCATCACCGATGCCGGTGAACCATTTGCGCACGCGCCAGTCAGGCCAGAACCAGGCGATACCGGTTTCCAGGAAACCCATACCCACGGATTCAAAGTTGCGTTTCAGCAGCGCATCGCGCTCAGCGGGCGGCATCTGCGGAAAGCAGAGTTCAATATTACGTTGGGCGATCGCTGCGCGCCGCTTCATAAAGCGCATTGAAACACGTCCCAAACCACAACCAAGGTGATAAAGCACCGGATAGGGCAGCAAAACCACGAAATAGAGTAGGCCAATTCCAAGCCAGAGTAACCAATAACGCGGATGTAATAATTCGCGAGAAAATGTAGGCAACTGAGTCATGTTCTTCCAGTTATGCGTTGCAGCAGGTCAAAAATGCTGCAGTGTCCAGTTTAAAGGCGCTATTGTGCCATTTTTTTACTTATTGCTGAAAGCGGGATATCAGCCAGATGATACGGCAGCGCGTTATTGCGCTGCCGGAAAGCATTAAAGATTAAACAAACCTTTCACTTCGTGCGGCTCACAACGCCAATATTGTGGTGGCGCCTGCACTTTTTCACCCAGTTCGGCGGCGGCGTGCCACGGCCAGCGTGGATCGTAAAGCATGGCGCGTGCCAGCGCCACGGCATCAGCTTCGCCGCTGACCAGCACCGCTTCCGCCTGTTTTGGCTCGGTGATCAAGCCTACGGCGATCACCGGCATGGTGGTCATGGCTGCTTTAATGCCAGCGGCGAAAGGCACCTGATAATTGGGTCCGACGCTGATCTGCTGCTGCTGCGACAGGCCGCCGCTGGAGACGTGAATGTAGTCGCAGCCAGCCGCTTCCAGCGCTTTGCTCAGCGCAACAGATTGCTCTTCGTCCCAGCCGCCCTCGACCCAGTCGGAGGCGGAAATACGCACGCCCACCGCTTTATCACGCGGGAAGACGCGGCGCACCTCATCATAAATTTCCAGCACCAGACGCATGCGGTTTTCCAGCGAGCCGCCATATTCATCGTCACGCTGATTGGATAACGGCGAGAGGAACTGATGCAGCAGGTAGCCGTGCGCGGCATGGACTTCCACCAGATCAAAGCCGAGCCGATCGGCGCGGATGGCGCTATCGATAAAGGCCTGTTTGATTTCAGCAATGCGTTCTTTGGTCAGCGCCTGCGGGGTGCCGTCGTTTTCGCTGTAGGGCAGGGCGGAAGGCGCGGAGGTTTGCCAGCCGCCCTGTTGCGGAGTGAGGAAGCCGCCGCCGCGCCATGGCACGTCGCAGGAGGCTTTACGTCCGGCGTGACCCAGCTGGATCCCCAGCGGCATGGTGGCGTAGCGTTTTACGTCATTGATGGTTTCCGCCAGCGCCTGCTCGGTTTCATCATCCCACAGGCCCAGATCCTGCGGCGTAATGCGTCCGGCAGGCTCAACGGCGGTGGCTTCGATAATCAGCAGCCCAGCGCCAGATAAGGCGAGGTGTCCCAGGTGAATACGGTGCCAGGGTGTGGCTTTGCCCTGTTCCGCTGAATACTGACACATTGGCGCGATAATGATGCGGTTGCTGAGCGATAAGTTGCCCAGTTCTAGCGGCGTAAAAAGCTGACTCATTTTTTTCTCCATCTGTTATCACTTGCGTGATAGTAAGTTCGCTAATGGTATAACACGGTGTAGCGCGATTGGCAGTGCGGTTAATTGTCAGTATGTGCGGTAAGAAGGGATCGTCAAATGTAGAAAAAATGCTGCAACGCTTTGCTTCACTGTTAAATCAGGTATGATGTCGCCCGCAAAAAAACGCTCACTATTGGGAAAGAACACCATGCCAGTGTTACATAACCTTGTTTCAAATAAAGAGCTGAAAGCGCGCATGCTGGCCGAAACCGAGCCGCGCACGACCGTCTCTTTCTATAAATATTTCACCATTGCCGATCCGAAGGCGTTTCGTGATGCGCTTTATCTGGCGCTGACCGAACTGAAGGTGTTTGGCCGTATTTATGTCGCCCATGAAGGGATTAATGCCCAGATCAGCGTGCCGGCGAGTCTTTACGCACGCATGCAGGAGACGCTGTACGGCTTTGATCCGGCGCTGAATAATCTGCGTATGAATATTGCGCTGGACGATGACGGAAAATCGTTTTGGGTGCTGCGGCTGAAGGTGCGCGATCGCATTGTGGCCGATGGCATTGAGGATGAGAGTTTTGATGCCAGTCAGGTGGGCGCCTATCTGAAGGCAGATGAAGTGAACGCCATGCTGGACGATCCCGATGCGGTGTTTGTTGATATGCGCAACCACTATGAATATGAAGTGGGCCATTTTGACCAGGCGCTGGAGATTCCTGCCGATACGTTCCGCGATCAGCTGCCGATGGCGGTGGAGATGCTGCAGGATAAGAAAGATAAGAAGATCGTTATGTATTGCACCGGCGGTATTCGCTGTGAGAAGGCCAGCGCCTGGATGCTACACAACGGTTTTGAGCAGGTTTATCACGTTGAGGGCGGCATTATTGAGTATGCGCGTCGTGCGCGTGAGCAGGGTTTGCCGCTGCGTTTTAAAGGCAAGAATTTTGTTTTTGACGAGCGTATGGGCGAGCGTATTTCCGATGATGTGATTGCGCATTGTCATCAGTGCGGCGCGCCGTGTGATACGCATGTTAATTGCGTGAACGATGGCTGTCATTTGCTGTTTATTCAGTGTCCTTCCTGCGCCGAGAAGTTTCAGCATTGCTGTAGCCCGATGTGTATGGAGGAGGCTGCGTTGCCGCCAGAGGAGCAGCGCGCGCGTCGCGCCGGACGTGAGACCAGTAATAAGGTTTTCAATAAGTCGCGCGGGCTGTTAAATGCCACGCTGACGATTCCGGCACCGTCTGAAGATAAGTAGGTAGCAGCGGTTTCAGGGGGCTTCTTCACTGTGCTTTTGGGTGAGTGCGGGGGTTTCAGCGGGGATTAACCGTGCCTGCTTGTGGGTGCGGGGGTTTCAGCGGGGATTAACCGTGCCTGCTTTTGGGTGCGAGGGTTCCAGGGCGCACAATTGTGCCTGGTTGTGGGTGCGCAGGTTTCAGCGGGGTTAACCGTGCCTGCTTGTGGGTGCGCAGGTTTCAGCGGAATTAACCGTGCCTGCGCAGGGAGTCCCGGCCGATCGTAAAGACGCAAAAAACGTCATCCCTGACAGCTCGGCCCGCGCCATTCATGGCGCGGGACGCTTTACTCTTCTGCCGGGACTCCCCCCGCCTTAAGTTTCGCGTTAGCCTTTTAGTCTAAAATCTTTTCAGACTTAGCACGTAGCACGTAGCACGTAGCACGTAACACTTCTCAGCCTTAGCACTTAGCCCTAACTCTAGCCTTGGAGCTTTTTAAGCGCCTGGCTTTTACGCGTTAGCTTTATGTGTCGCGTTGGTTTATTTCTGGCGCACGCCTTCCACGGAAATCATCAGTTCCACTTCTTGCGAAGCCGGGCCGAGATCTTTGGTGATGTTGAAATCTTTCAGCGCCAGCGTGGTTTCTGCTTCAAAGCCAGCACGGTAGCCGCCCCAGGGGTCGTCGCCCTGGCCCAGCATTTTCGCTTCCAGTGTGATCGGTTTGGTGACGCCATTCAGCGTCAGGTTGCCGGTGATATCCAGTTCGTCGCCATCTTTTTTCACGCCGGTTGAAACAAAGGTGGCCTGTGGGAATTTGCTGACATTAAGGAAGTCGGCGCTGCGCAGATGTTTATCGCGTTCGGCATGGTTGGTATCAACGCTATTGGTGTTAATGGTGACGTTTACCTTGTCAGCGCTGGGGTTCTTTTCATCAAAGGTAAAGCCGCCGTCAAAATCATTAAAGGTGCCGTACAGCCAGCTGTAGCCCAGATGTTTAATGCGGAACTGGATAAACGCATGCTGTCCCTGTTTATCAATCTTGTATTCTGCCGCGGTCGCCGCCTGCGCGCCCAGCAGCAGCGTTGCCGCCGTTAAAGCGCAAAGTGTTTTTTTCAACATATTATTTCTCCGTTTTAATAGATGAAGTGATGCGGTAACCCAGCATACGTCTCAGGGTAATATCGCGATCGATAAAGTGATGTTTTAGTGCCGCCAGACCGTGCAACAGCGACAGAATGACCACCGTCCACGCCAGCCATAAATGGATATCGCCTGCCAGATCGGTCTGTGTGGCGTCGGCGCTCAGCAGGGCCGGGATCGGCAGCACGCCGAAAAGATCAATCGGTTTGCCTTCAGCGGTTGAGATCAAATAGCCGCTGATAAAAATGGCGAACAGCAGTAAATAAAGCAGCAGATGAACCGCCACGGCGGAATAGCGCACCAGCGGCGTGTAGCTGGCGAGCGGGGCAGGGGGCGGCGAGATAAAGCGCCAGATCACCCGTAAAATCATTACCGCAAACAGCACCATGCCGACGCTTTTATGCAGCTCAGGCGCCTTGTGGTACCAGGTGTCGTAGTAGCCCAGTGAAACCATCCAGAGTCCCAGCGCAAACATGCCGTACAGCACCAGCGCCACCAGCCAGTGAAGCAATAAGCTGAAATGCCCATATTCCTCACCACTATTTTTCCATCTCATCGTCTTGTCCCTTGTTAACGTTTTGACATGAGACTGTACAAGCTGAAACAGAAAATCAATAAAAAACCGCAGGCCAGCGCATTTTTTTCCTTAAGTTCAAATAAATTGATGATCATGGCGTTTGATTATCAATTTTATCGCCTGAAAACGGCCGGTAACCGCTCAGTAAAATGTTAAAGACAACGGGTCAGAAAGGTTTTTGCAGCGAAAGGGGCATAACGTAAATATAAGTAGAACGGTAATCGCCATGCAGGACAAAACAAAGGTTAGATAAGGCAAGTAAGTAAACAAGCAATGCGTTCAGAAATTTTGAATCAAATATCGATTTTTGTCGGTTTTTTGTCAGCTTTTGTCAATTGAATGGCCCTGTTTTGCTGGCTGGCAAGGAACTACGCTTGTTTGGTATTAACATTTTTATAACATTGTGCATTTAACACCGCGCGCGTTAATTTTTTCCGGCAGATAACAGCTGATATCTCCATTCATTCTTTATGGTTTTAAACACTATCTTTTAGCTAAAGAATGATATTCCCGGCTACCTTGTCGTGTGCAAACAGGGCAATATTTCATCCGGTTTGCATTTTTGCTTCGCAGCCGATAAAGTAAATCAGTGTCAATAAACGTGATTCAGATCTCATTCTGTTGCACGTATTCATGCTGCGTTATAGCTTTCCTTACCATCAGCCGCTGCTGGCTATGAAAGCTATGGTGCTGCCTCCCGTCATCGCGTCATCCGTGAGGAAACGATATGAACGTCACTACAGGCTCATCAAAAAAACATTTCTGGCAGAAAAAAGGCCAAAAAGAATTAACCGTCGACGATATTACCATTGTCGATAACGCTATGCTGAAACGCGCCGTCGGCGCAGCTGCGCTGGGTAATGCCATGGAGTGGTTCGATTTTGGCGTATATAGCTACCTGGCCGTTACCATTGGTAAAGTCTTTTTCCCCGGCGGCAGCCCTGCTGCCCAGCTGATAGCCACCTTTGGTGCCTTCGCCGCCGCCTTCCTGGTGCGCCCGATTGGCGGCCTGTTTTTCGGTCCGTTGGGCGACCGTATTGGTCGGCAAAAAGTGCTGGCGCTCACCATGATCATGATGTCGATCGGCACCTTCTGTATTGGATTGATACCCGATTATGACTCGATCGGCATCGCAGCACCGCTGCTGTTGCTGTTAGCACGCCTGGTGCAGGGCTTTTCCACCGGCGGCGAGTACGGCGGCGCGGCCACTTTTATCGCTGAATACTCTACCGATAAGCGCCGTGGCTTTATGGGCAGCTGGCTGGAGTTCGGTACGCTGGGCGGCTATCTGCTTGGTGCTGCGCTGGTGACCATGCTGACAGCGCTAATGCCTGCCGATCAGCTGCTTGACTGGGGCTGGCGTATTCCTTTCTTTATAGCGGCACCGCTGGGTCTGTTTGGCCTCTATATTCGACTGAAGCTGGAAGAAACACCGGCGTTTCAAAAACATATGGAAAAGCAGGAAGCGCTGGAGCACAGCAAACCTCAGATGAGCGTATGGCAGATGCTGCGTAAGTATCGGGCACAGATGCTGAAATGTATCGGTCTGGTGCTGCTGTTCAACGTCTCTAACTATATGCTGACCTCTTATATGCCCAGCTATCTTACCGGCGTGCTGGGTCTTAGCGAGCTGAGCGGCCTGATGCTGGTGCTGGTGGTAATGTTCGTGATGATGCCGCTGACGCTGTTCTGGGGCCACTGGAACGATCGTCTGGGGCGTCGTCCGGTGATTGCGCTGGGCGCGGTAGGGATGCTGGTGCTGGCGATTCCGTGCCTGATGCTGGTAGCGACCGGTAACCTGGTATTCGTGTTTGTGGGCCTGATGATTCTGGGCGTCCTGCACAGCTGCTTCAGCGGCACTATGCCGTCAGCGCTGCCAGCGCTGTTTGCCACCGACATTCGCTACAGCGCGCTGGCTATCGGTTTTAATATCTCTGTTTCGCTGTTTGGCGGCACCACGCCGCTGATGACCGCCTGGCTGGTGGATCGGTTCCAGAACCTGCTGATGCCTGCCTATTATTTAATGGGCGCAAGCGTGATTGGCCTGATTACCGTATTCTTTATGCGCGAAACGGCACGCAAGCCGCTGCATGGTTCAGCACCGGCGGTAGGTTCAGAAGCGGAAGCGGTAAAACTGGTGAAAAAGTTAAAGCTGCGTCGTCAAAAAGAGAGCCAGGCGCTGCAATAATAATTGATAAAGCCGAACGGTTAATATCAAACGTTATAACAATAATAATTATCACGAAAACAGTAAGGCACAATGTTATTGTGCCTTACTGTTTTTTATTTAAAGCGCGCTAAAGAAAACGGCGTTAAATCAAATTCAGAAGATTTATTGCTGGCAAAGGCGCAGGCTATTTCACCCAGCACGCTGGCAAATTTAAAACCGTGACCGCTTAGTCCGGTTATTATCAGCCGATCATTATCTTCTGGCAGCGTATCGATAATAAAATCCTCATCGGGAGAATTATCATAAGCGCAGGCGGCACCGTGTAAACAAACGCCCACGCCCGGCAGAAAACAGCGCAAAAAATTAAACACTTCACTGCCGTCGCTGGCCAGCGCGCCAAAAGGTTGGCGATCCTGTGCGGTTTGCATCGGCTGTCCGCCATCATGACGACCTATTTTTAGTTCATTATTATCCGCAGGAAAGCCGTAATATTGGCTGCCATCGGTCATTTCCACGGTGAAGCCGGGAAATTTATTATTTTCACTGTAGCGGCCATCGGCCTGATACCAGGCGAATACTTTACGCACTGGCGTAACCGGCAGCTCAGGGCAGAACTGTTTTACGGCGGTGCCGACGCTGAGTAACAGCTTACGACCGTAATAGTCGCCGTCGGCGGTGGTTACGCGCTGTCGCTCACCTTCACGGGCGATAGCGGTGACAGGGCAGTTAAACAGTTGCGCGCAGCCCGCTTCGCGCGCCAGACGAATCCAGCTGCGAATCGCCACTTCCGATTTCAGATAGCCAGAACGGGGTTCAAATACGCCCGCATAGCCTTCGGGCACGTTAATATCGGGCCAGCGTTCGCGTATCTGTTCCGGCGATAAAATCTCTGCCTCCAGCTCAAACTGGCGTGCGCTCTCGATGACATTGGTAATAAACGGCGAATCCACGGGGGAGATATTGATGATGCCGCTGCGATGCATAATCTGCTCGCCGCATGTCTGCTCCAGCTCATCCCACAGCTGCTGGGCGCGTAAAACCAGCGGAACATAGCGCGCGCCTTCGCCATAGGCGTGACGAATCAAACGCGTCGCGCCGTGGTGGCTGCCTTCCTGGTGGGGCGGATGCGCGCTGTCGATCATCAGCACCTTGAGTCCGGCACGGGTTGCGTACCAGCCAGCGGCGGCCCCAACGGAACCACTGCCAATAACGATAAGATCATAAACCATTAGCCAACTTCTCCTGATGCTGCGAAGGGTTAGCAGCATAGCAAAAGCGTACAGATAATAAAAAGGCACCCCGTAGGGTGCCTGGTAAACCAAAATCAGGTTTAATGCTTTTTGTAGTCTCGGGCAAGGATTTCGCTGGCTTCTATTTTAGCGATACCTGCTTCCAGAATAGAGATAAACTGTCTGGCAACGTCCGTAGTCAACCAATATGTCGGCCCTACGTCGGCTTCATCGGTCTGTTGCTCATTAGATGAAAGCGAATGCAGACGAATCATCATCGCATCATACGAGTCCACGGTACTGATATCCCATCCAACGAGGGGATGTGTCTGAATAATCTCTTTATTACTGTCCATTATAACCCCCTTATTACTCGTAGAACGAAGTGATTATTTGAGGTTTCAATGCGGCTTTTTTTCACAGAGCAGAATGATTATAACAGTGTTACAGATTTAAGCGGCACGAAAAATGCGCGAATAGCGTAATTAATCCACAGTGAATAATATTTGCACAGAATTCTGATTATTCTTAGCAGGAAAAGAACTCCTGCATAATGCAGGAGTTTATAAAAATCAAATGCCGGGATCGGGTTGAATTTTAACCGGGGCGTGGCGTTTTTCCAGCTCAGCCGCAAGGCGAGCAAAGTGCTGCTGCATTCCCTCATCATGATTTTGATTTTGCGCTTCCAGTCGCAGACTATGAATCAATAACTGATTCGATTTATCGTCCAGACAAAAGGCAAGATAGGAAAAAGCGTTTTCCAGCACGGTAAGACGACGCTGCTGTTCACCTATTAACGCCAGCAGTTCACCAAAGGTCATCGCCTCTTCAGGTTTATCAGCGGTCATGGTTAACACCTCCTGTAAGTCATGACGGACGCCAGAATATGTCATCGGCTTACAACAGTCTATAACCGCGTTGAGGCGGCGGCGAGGCGGTAGAGATAAAAAAAAGCCGGATGGCGATATCCGGCAAACAACGGCACAAAGAGAAAGTTAGTCAGTGATAAACCAGTCGTCGGCGCTTTCCCAGGTTTCCTGCAGGATCTCGGTTACGCGATCTTTGGTTTCTTTACCACTGCCCATCACGGTCAGGTTATTGGCGCTGGCGTAGCGCACCGAAATATGGTTAGCCATTTCCGGAAATTCTTTATCGATTCGTTTTGACAGTTCCTGCGTCAGCGCATCGATAGCGCCGGCAGGGAGCTGAGTAGTTTTCGCTATAGTGACTTCAACACGCATATCTGCCTCCGCTGTGAGTACTGGCTATTTATACAGTTAATGCACAGGCAAAGCAACGAAAAGGTAGGAAGAGAAACAGGAAAAAACGGAGACGATCACAGAAGCGGCTAACGCGCTAACGTCAGCCGCTAACAAGATTACGCGATGCGCCAGTTCAGCGTTTCGCCCGCCAGGAACGGCACCAGCGTGTCGTCCGCCGCCGCAATGCTTTCCTGAACGGTCCAGGGCTGGCGCACCAGACGAAGCGTGCCTTCATTCAGCGGCAGGCCGTAAAAGTTCGGGCCATTTTCCGAGCAGAAGGCTTCAAAATGTTCCAGCGCGTTCATCTCTTCAAAAACGGTCGCGTAGGCCGGCAGCGCGGTTGGGGCATTAAACACCCCGGCGCAGCCGCAGCTGGCTTCTTTCCGATGACGCAAATGGGGCGCGGTATCGGTGCCGAGGAAAAAGCGACGATTGCCGCTGGCGATCACCTTACGCAGCGCCTCCTGATGCACGTTGCGTTTCAGAATCGGCAAGCAGTAAAGATGAGGACGCACGCCGCCCACCAGCATATGGTTACGGTTAAACATCAGATGCTGAGGCGTAATCGTTGCCGCCAGCAGCTGGTTGCCCGCTTCAACATACTGCGCCGCCTCTTTGGTGGTGATATGTTCAAACACCACTTTCAGCGCCGGATAGCGCTGGCGCAGCGGCTCCATGACCGTTTCGATAAAGCGCGCTTCGCGGTCAAAGATATCGATATGGGCATCGGTCACTTCGCCATGAATAAGCAGCGGCATACCGATCTTTTGCATCCGATCCAGTACCGTGGCGATGGCGTCGATACTGGTTACACCGTGGCTGGAGTTAGTGGTCGCGTGGGCGGGATAAAGTTTAGCGGCGGTAAACACGCCAGCCTGAAAGCCTTTTTCCAGCTCATCCGGCTGCAGGGAATCGGTAAGGTAGCAGGTCATTAACGGCTGGAAAGCGTGCTCTTTCGGCAACGCATCCAGAATACGCGCACGATAGGCGATGGCCGCCTCCACGCTGGTGACCGGCGGCACCAGATTAGGCATCACAATCGCACGGCCGCACACGGCGCTGGTAAAGGGTAATACGGCGCGCAGCATCTCATCGTCACGCAGATGGATATGCCAGTCGTCAGGGCGGCGAATGATCAGTTGCTGAGGTTGTGCAGTCATGAATTAGGCTCCGGCGATAGGGAAAAGGCAGTTTTTAGCCGGGTATCAAGCATAAGGATAAAAGCAACCGATTGCACATGCTTTATCACGGGCGCGTTAAAAAAGTCGTGCGTAACGGGAAAGTTGCTGAAGTTATCGCCTGCATGTCTGGCGCGGCATAGAACGCGAATGGATAGCGGACAAAAAGCGCTGCCCGCGCCGGGAAACGGGCGCGGGCAGCGGTGGGTCACTGGGTAAAAGGAATCACCAGCTCGCCCGGTTTAACCTCGATGCCTTTCGCCAGCTTCTTCGCCAGCGCTTCCGCTTTGCTGCGATCTTCGCTCAGTACGTAAGCGGGTTCGCGATCGAAATAGCTTTTCAGCGATTGGTTAAGGTAAGGCGTGAGCGTTTGCAGAATCGACTGCATTTTCTCTGGCTGCACGTTGGCATCTACGATCTCCAGATCTTTCAGGAAGATCGCGCCTTTTTCTTTATCAAAGAACGGCAGCGCCTTCATTTTCAGCTGCATATCTGCCTGCTGCGGGCCCAGCAGCGAAGTGATATTCACTTTTGCATTGCCGGAAAGCGTGACTTTACCGGTCTCTTCGCGGCCAATCTGGCTGCTAAGATTACTCAGCACGATATGGGCGTTAATCAGCCCGGAAACGCCAATATCTTTCTGATAATTATTATGTTTTTGCAAAGCCTGGTTGATCTCCTGCTCGGAAATCGTGTATTGGGTAAGCTGGTTACAGGCGGTCAACAGACCGGCCACCAGCAGGGCGCAGAGCGCCAAAAACGCCTTGTTCATGACAATCCTCGAAAGTGAAGCGGAGAAAGTCTCCTTTTTAGAGGGCTAAGCTTGCCGTAATCACCGCCGTGAGTCACCAGGAAAAGCGAAAAAGCGTAGGGGGAAAAGCGGGGCCAGGGTGGCAGCAGGCGGCGAAACGCCGCCTTTAGGGATCAACCGGCAACAGAACTTAACAAATTAACCTGAGTTTGCTTCGCCATATTATCGCGATATTCCGCCACGCGGCTGGGCCAGTTAATGCCCGCCACCAGCGTTAGCGAGCGCAGCAGCGGAAACAGATTAATATCATCGAGGCTTAACTCGCCGTTAACGGCGTTGGGTTTCACGATCAGCTTGTCGAGATCGCGCATATCGTTAGAGATCTTTTTGATCAATCCGTCCGCGTGCTGTTTTAATTCCGCAAAGTCGCCAATGTTGGCTTCCTTTTTGTTTTTAAAATAAGCGCGCGCCTGCGGCGTGGCAAACTCAGCAAAAGCGCCGTCGGCAACGCGTGGCAGCAGCAGCTTATTCACGTAGCTATTTACGTTGCGCAGCCAGTCGTTAATAGCCGGGTTGGTTTTACCGGTCAGCAGCGGCTCGCCATCCAGCTGATCGACGTAGCGCACAATATCCAGGCTCTCCGGCATACAGCTGCCATCCTCTTTTTGCAGGATCGGCGCCATTTTCTGACCAATCAGACGGGTTGGCGTCTCTTCATCATCGTTAAGCATTACCACCAGTTCAATCGGCAGGTTTTTCAGGCCAAAAATCATGCGTGCTTTAACGCAAAACGGACAATGATCGTAAATATAGAGTTTCAACGCATCTCTCCTTACTGATATTGCCGACAGCGGGCTGCCATCAGCAATTATTTGAATATGCTTAAAAAGTATGGAAGAGATTGTGGGGAAGGGCAAACCGCAACGGCAGCTTAGCCGCCGCGCAGTATCGCCGGTGCGACGCGACGTGGCTGAAACTGCCACCACAGCGCCAGCAGCGTGATGGTGCCGATGCAGCCCAGCATCAGCCAGGGCAGCTCCGGCAGAGCCAGCTCGCGTCCGGTATCGAATAGCCAGCCGCCGCCGGTATAGCCGAGCGCGCCGCCCAGCGCCAGGCCCAGGCGGCTAAAGCCCAGGTAGCTGCCGCGCGCCCTGGCGCTGGCCAGCTCGGCGCTCAGCGTTTCACGTGCCGGTTCGGCAATAATCGCCCCAACATAGAACAGGCAGATCAGAATAAACAGCTGTTGCAGCGAATCGGTCAGGCCGATCGGCACCATGCTGAGCGTCATCAGCAGCAGGCCCGCCATTAAACGATGCTCCAGGCGGAAACGCTTTTCGCTCCAGCGCGCGATAGGATAAAGCAGCGTCAGCGACAGCGTCGCTTCAATGGCATACATCCATTTCACCGCGCTGGCGGTTCCGGCGATCTGGTTCACCATAATCGGCAGCATCAGCATCACCTGAACAGCCAGAATGTAGTAGCCGGTTAAGGTCAGCACATAGGTGCAAAAGCGGCGATCTTTCAGTACGCGTCCTAACCCTTCACGCAGCGGCGTAGGCACGCTGGAGATGCGCCAGGCGGGTAACAACAGGGCATTAAGCAGCGCAGCCAGTACGAAAACCAGCGCGCCAACCCAGCAAACCAGACGGAAATCCCACGCCAGCAGCCAGCTGCCAATCAGCGCGCCCAGCACTGCGCCAGCGCTGTCCTGCATCATTAACAGAGAAAAGAAACGGCCGCGGCCCTCAGGACGGATAAGCTTCACCACCAGCGCGGTTCGCGGCGGGTCGAACAGCGTGCCGCCCAGGCCGGAAAGCAGACAGGATAACCACAGCACCCACGGCTCATGCGCCATCGCCATGGCGGCGAAACCGGAGGCGCGTAGCAGCATGCCACAAATAATCATCGGCTTAGCGCCAAAGCGATCGGCAATCGCGCCGCCAAACACGCCCAGCCCCTGTTGAATCAGCTGACGCAGCCCCAGCGCAATACCGACAATCATTGCCGCCCAGCCGAGCTGATCGACGAAGCGGATGGAAATCAACGGGAAAACCACAAAGAAGCCCAGCACTACCAGCATGTTATCGACCAACAGAAAAACCCGACCAAGACGTCGGGCGCGCGCCACTCCGGCCATGCTAATTCCTTAACAGTGCTACATAAAATTGCGTTTGAGGGATATTATTTTGCGCGTTAACTGTTTAATTTAACAGCAAAAGCAGAATGATATTTTTTTATCGATCTTTGACAAAATGTGCTGTAATTTCAGTGGAGTAATGATGTCTGCCGCTGCACACTGAGCGATATGTTCCGCTATCGTTAATCAGAAAGGCCGCGGTGACTCATCGGTAATAATCGGGCTGCGTCTGTTTTTAACGCACCGGGCATCAATTAATTTTGCTTATCAGCCATGGCTTTCAGGAGAAGAGATGTTTGGCTACCGTTCCGCCGCACCAAAAGTGCGCCTGACCACCGATCGGCTGGTGGTTCGTCTTGTTCATGAGCGCGATGCATGGCGACTGGCTGATTACTACACGGAAAACCGCGCGTTCCTTAAGCCCTGGGAGCCGGTACGTGATGAGAGCCACTGCTATCCGTCGGGCTGGCAGGCGCGGCTTGGGCTGATTACCGATATGCACCGGCAGGGCAGCGCCTTCTATTTTATCGTCATGGACCCGGAAGAGAATGAAGTGCGCGGCGTGGCTAACTTCAGCAACGTGCTGCGCGGTTCGTTTCATGCCTGTTACCTTGGCTATTCGCTGGGTGAAAAGTGGCAGGGGCAGGGCATAATGTTTGAAGCGTTGCAGACGGCGATTCGCTACATGCAACGCCAGCAGCGTATGCATCGCATTATGGCCAACTATATGCCGCATAATCAGCGCAGCGGCAATCTGCTGGCGCGGCTGGGCTTTGAGAAAGAAGGCTACGCGAAAGATTACCTGCTGATTAATGGCCGCTGGCAGGATCATGTGTTAACTGCGCTGACTCATCAGGAGTGGGCGCCGGAGCGGCGCGGCTAAGCGTCGATGTTTCACTTTAGGCGCTGTTGGCAAAAGCGGCGCGGGAGTCTGCGATGACGGTAAAAATTGGGGTTGTGGGGCTGGGCGGTATTGCACAAAAAGCCTGGCTGCCGGTGCTGGCGCAGGCCGACAGCTGGACGCTCACAGGCGGCTTTTCGCCTAATCAGCAGAAGGCGCAGAAGATTTGTGACAGCTGGCGGATGCGCTGTTACGCGCAGCTGGATGCGCTGGCCGCCGACTGCGATGCGGTTTTTGTTCACAGCAGCACCGCCAGCCACTATCAGGTGGTGCGGGCGTTGCTGGAGCAGGGCGTGGATGTCTGCGTGGATAAGCCGCTGGCGGAAACGCTGAGCGAGGCGGAGGCGCTGGTTGAGCTGGCGCACAAGCGGGGACGGAAACTGATGGTGGGCTTTAACCGCCGTTTCGCGCCGCGCTACCAGCAGCTGAAAGCGGCCTTGCAGCAGCCCGCGTCGATTCGCATGGAGAAACACCGCAGCGACAGCGTGGGGCCGCACGATCTGCGTTTTACGCTGCTGGATGATTATCTGCACGTGGTTGATACCGCGCTGTGGCTGGCGGAGGGAAAAGCCTCGCTGCGTCATGGCTATATCCAGACCACGGACGCGGGTGAAATGTTATATGGCGAACATCACTTTAGCGTAGGCACTACGCAGATCACTACCAGCATGCACCGGCGCGCCGGAACGCAGCGCGAATCGGTGACGGCGATTGCCGACGGCGGCGTCTGGCAGCTGGATGAGATGCGCGAGTGGCGGCACGAGCGTGACGGCGCCACGCTAACCGAGGCGGTACCCGCCTGGCAAACCACGCAAATTCAGCGCGGCTTCGACGGCGCGGCACGCCACTTTATCGCCTGTGTGCAAAATCAGACAATGCCGGAAACCAGCGGTGAGCAGGCGTTAAAAGCCCAGCGCATAGTGGAAAAAATCTGGCGCGACATGGATCGTGAATAACCTGCGGTAACAATCGTTTGTGGTTATTTCGCTGCGTATCGGTAGACTAACCGCCGGATCGGCCCGCAGCCGGTCCGCTATTGTCTGTTAACCGGATTGAATATTCAGGATGCGCAGTTAACCATGAATTTGTTGAAATCTCTGGCAGCGGTCAGCTCAATGACGCTGTTTTCCCGCGTGCTGGGCTTTGCCCGCGATGCGATCGTGGCAAGAGTATTCGGCGCCGGAATGGCGACCGATGCCTTTTTCGTCGCCTTTAAGCTTCCCAATTTATTGCGTCGTATTTTTGCCGAAGGCGCCTTTTCTCAGGCGTTTGTGCCGATCCTTGCGGAATATAAAAGCAAGCAGGGCGAGGAAGCGACGCGCGTTTTCGTGGCGTATATCTCCGGCCTGTTAACCCTGGCGCTGGCGTTAATTACCTTTCTCGGCATGATTGCCGCCCCGTGGGTGATCATGATTACCGCGCCGGGCTTTGCCGATACCGCCGATAAGTTTGCGCTTACCAGCAATCTGCTGCGTATTACCTTTCCCTATATTTTTCTGATTTCGCTCGCCTCGCTGGCTGGCGCGATCCTGAATACCTGGAATCGCTTTTCGGTGCCGGCCTTTGCGCCCACGCTATTAAATATCAGCATGATCGGCTTCGCGCTGTTCGGCGCGCCCCATTTTCATCCACCGGTGCTGGCGCTGGCCTGGGCGGTGGTGGTGGGTGGGGTACTACAGCTCGGCTATCAACTGCCGCACCTGAAAAAAATTGGCATGCTGGTGCTGCCGCGCCTGAATCTGAAGGATGCGGGCGTCTGGCGCGTGCTGCGCCAAATGGGCCCGGCGATTCTCGGGGTGTCCGTTAGTCAGATCTCGCTGATCATCAATACCATTTTCGCCTCTTTCCTCGTCTCCGGTTCCGTCTCCTGGATGTACTATGCCGACCGCCTGATGGAGTTTCCTTCCGGCGTGCTGGGCGTGGCGTTGGGCACCATTCTGCTGCCGTCGCTGTCGCGCAGCTTCGCCAGCGGCAATCACGCCGAGTATTCGCGCCTGATGGATTGGGGGCTGCGGCTCTGCTTCCTGCTGGCGTTGCCGAGCGCGGTGGCGCTGGGCATCCTCTCTGGCCCACTTACCGTGGCGCTGTTCCAGTATGGGAAATTTACCGCCTTTGACGCCGCCATGACGCAGCGGGCGCTGATCGCCTATTCGGTCGGGCTGATGGGGCTGATTGTGGTGAAGGTGCTGGCACCGGGCTTTTACTCGCGTCAGGATATTAAAACGCCGGTAAAAATCGCTATCGTCACGCTGATTATGACCCAGTTGATGAACCTGGCGTTTATCGGGCCGCTGAAACACGCCGGGCTGGCGCTCTCTATCGGGCTGGCGGCCTGTCTGAACGGCGCGTTGCTCTACTGGCAGCTGCGTAAGCAGCAGATTTTTCAGCCGCAGCCGGGCTGGACAGGCTTTTTACTGCGTCTGATTGTGGCGGTGATCGTTATGGCGGGCGTGCTGATCGGCATGATGATGGTGATGCCTGCGTGGGATACCGGCAGCATGCTGTATCGTCTGGTACGTCTGGCGGCAGTTTGTGCGGTGGGCGGCGGCGCTTACTTTTTGGTGCTGGGCCTGCTGGGATTCCGCCCGAAGGACTTCGCGCGCCGCTCGGTGGTGTGATAACCGACGTACAAAACCCGCCGAAAGCCAATTCGGTGGGTTTTGTGCGTGAGTGGTATCCGCACGAATGGAGTTATTAAAACTTTTCGTTCAATAAATTTTATTTTTGGTACGCTGCAAGGATGTTTTTGTATTCATTACGTTATTGATCAATAACAGGAAAGAAATTAAAAATTACATTTCTTTATAGAATAGAGGCTAAAAGAACATTGTTTAAGTAAGTACTATAATCAGTACCCTGATGTTATTTAAATAATAAGCTAATTAAATTAATTCATTGTTATCTTATCGGCTATAATTTATTGAAAATTAATGATTAACCAACGAAATGTTCCCGATTAGGATGTGGTGATTGTTTATGATTTGTTTTGGCCACACAGGTGCTTATTAATAGAAGGGGTAATAAATAATTTACTCGATAGGGCAACGTTGCATATTTCGGGGCGCTATAAATAAAGGTGTTGTTTTAGCCATTGATATCTATATTGGTAGGTGGATGACGCTGTTATATTCATGTATTCTTACAGCACTGACAAGGAACCTGGTAGATATATTTCCCCTAACTACCTGTTAGATAAGGAACAACATGCTACAACCCGCCATTAAAGCTGCTGTAATTAGCACAGAACTCACAGCATATCTTACCGAAGGAGAGCGTCTGGATGAAGTATCTTTTCGGCGATATCTTCGTGATATTGAAGCGCTTAAAGATCCAGTGGCTGAAGATTACCTTAAAGCGCTGGTATTTGGCGCCTATGGACGTGAAGATAATGCCATTGCACACTTCGAACGATCTTTGCAGGTGTGCCACAATGAGGTTGTAGCAAAAAACTTTCTCGTCTACTTATCCGACTTTGGCTCATTAACTGCCAGCTTCACAAAAAGTGTTGAGCTTGCCGAAAAGTATGTTTCGCCATTTATTTATCAGCATGCCTATGAAAATTGTATCTTTGTAGGACGAATGGATTTGGCTGAAAAATACTATCATTCTTACGCTAAACTTTTCAGTGGCGAGGCGTTGGAATCAATGGACAATAAACTGGACGATGTATTATTCGAGGTGAATGCTTTTAAGCAGAGCGCAGGCTTTTCTGGTCTGGAATACGAGCTTCTGTTCCAGGCGCTTACACAAATAATGGATTCGCATAAACTGCATCCCTTAGCGCTTAAATTTTACGAAATTGCAGAAGAAAAAGTTAATGCTTTGGTCGTCGTTACTAAAACCCCTGACGTAAGCCTACTTGCTGATATGAATGTTGAGCTTGCTTTCTCTGTTGCTGAACATGATTGCTTCATGCATAAGAATTTTTCTTTATGGTTTGAAGCTGAAGAAGAACAAAATACGCAACATACAGGCTCAGCCTTATTTCGTGTTAAAAGGAGTAGGCCTCATGCCAGTTAATAGTCATGATTTCCTTAGTTTTGCTAAGGATTGCCATAATAGAGCTGACGAAATTGGCTACCGTAACGCCATCGGCAGAGCATACTATAGCTCATACCATCACGTTTTACCGGCCATGGTTAATGGCCCCAAAGAGAGTCATCAGGGGCTGATAAATTATTTACAGGGCGATGCTTGCCGGGGGCATGAAGCTTATGACCCAAAGGATATGAGGGGCATAGGTTTCATTCTTACTCAGTTAAAAGCCCAAAGGATAATTGCTGATTACAGGTTAGATCAGCATGTGACGTCTAAGCAGTCAGGCTTAGCTATTAATATGGCTGTGCGCCTCATAGAAAAGTGCACTGAGATGACCAAATCAATAGCCTCATAAAACAGAGCCACGGAGGTGGCCCTGTTTTTAAACTACGCCGGTTAACACTCTCATAATAACTTTTTAAATAAGTTTCATGGGGTTGAGCTAAGGCTATACGCGACGCGAGGTAAAACCGCCTGCCGACGTCGCCTGGCCATCCGGGCCGTAAAACGCCTGCGTCTGATGCGGTTTCAACAGCGCCAGCGCCCGATCGTTGTAAGCCATCTGCTGATTTAACAGCATGCCGTTATGGCTGTTGTTGTTGCGTAGCTGGCGGGTATGCTGCTCAATCTTCTGCCAGCGACGCGCCAGTTCCGGCTGAGCGGCATAGGGCGCCTGAATACGGTACTGCTTTTCTGATTCCCGCCGGATACCGTCAAGATAGTTCAGCGTGGTCAGCAATGAACTTTTATCTTCGGTAATACGCTGTAGCAGGCTGCTGTTAATGAGGCCGGCAGAAAGCTGCTCGTGTTCTTCCTTCATTATATTGCTCAGCGAACCAAGCACTTCCTGCATTTTATCCAGCGCGGTAATCAGGCTATTCATAGCGGTTATTTATCCTGTAAATAAGATTTCGCTTCCTGAATCAGGGCATCGGCGATTTTGCCGGTATCCATTTTCAGTTCGCCATTGCGAATGGCGGTTTTCAGTTGCTCAACGCGAGCGGTATTAATATCTTTCCCGTCCGCAGTCATCAGCTGGGCCTGGGCGCCGCTCAGGCTAACCTGCGCTGCGCTGGCGGGCGCTTTTGCGCCAGTGGTCTGACGCACCTTTGCCGCGCCGTTATCATTCGTCTCACGTGGCTGAACGGTACTGACGGGCTGCGTCGCTTTGGTTTTGTCGATGCTCATGGTCTGGCTCCTGTAGATTCAGGCATTCATGCAGCCTGATAGGCAAAGAGTACTCTATGTATGTTGATCCCACTATCGGCAGCTCAACAGCCATCTTTAGCAGTTTATAGCGTTATAAGAATATTCCCATCCGCATTCACGCTGCCACTCACTATTTGCCCATTTTCCATACGAACCCGAACCCGCTGCATCGCCGTGGCGTTATTGAGCGCACGCCCTTCACTGCTCACGTTAAAACCATCGCCCTGCGCAATCACCAACACCGGCTGACCCGCCTTTACGCGCCAGGCCTGGCGCACCATCGAAAGCGTTACCGGCTGATCCGGTAAAATATCGCGTACGCTTACCGCTTCTACTATTTGTTGCGGATCCAACACCGTGCGGGCAGGCAGCGTATCCAGCCGACCCTGTTTGATCTGAATGTCACCGGCGGTTAAGGCGGAGCCACGCGGGATTTGGCGATTCGCCACCACATAGTCGCCGGTTACCTGCACCTCAACCTGCAAAAAGCGACGCTCTCGATCGCAGGTGGCCGCCACGCTCATGTTGCCCCATAACCGGCTATTGCCCGGCAGGCTAAGCTGCGGCGCGCTACAGGTGGGCCACTGTTTCTCCGGCGTACGCACCACCACATTGATGCCAGCGGCGTGCAGCGGATCGCGGGTTTTAAAGAACTGGTTAAGCTGTGCGCCCAGCTCGTCCGCCTCTACCGGCATCACCAGTAAAGAGAGCATCGCACCCAGCCACCACATCATTATCCGCATTTGTTTATCCCCACCTGATTCATGACGCTGATTCTACCCGCGCGTGCAATTTTTCAAGGCAAAAAATAGCGATGCTTTTTAGCGCTATTCCAGCGATAGCTTTTGCCGCGCCCGATTATGCTGACAACTCAAAATTTCACATCCGGAGGAAAGCATGCTCGACAAACTGGATGCAGCTTTGCAGTTCGGCACTGAAGCGCTAAATCTGCGGGCGCAGCGTCAGGAAATCCTGGCATCCAACATCGCTAACGCTGATACGCCAGGCTACCAGGCCCGCGATATCGATTTTGCCAGCGAGCTTAACCGCGCGCTGGAGAAAGGGCGGGCGCAGGGTTCTGGCCTGTCGTTGGCGGTGACGTCGGCACGCCATATTCCTGCGCAGACTGCCACGCCGCCGTCAATGGATCTGCTGTATCGCATTCCCGATCAGCCGTCGATGGATGGTAACACGGTCGATATGGACCGTGAGCGTACGCAGTTTGCTGATAACAGCCTGAAATACCAAACCGACCTCACGCTTATCAGTAGCCAGATAAAAGGCATGATGAGCGTGCTGCAAGGACAATAACCGATGGCACTGCTTAATATTTTTGATATCGCCGGTTCGGCGATGGCTGCACAGTCACAGCGTTTAAACGTCGCCGCCAGTAACCTGGCCAACGCCGACAGCGTTACCGGTCCTGACGGCCAGCCGTATGTCGCTAAACAGGTGGTATTCCAGGTGGATGCCGCGCCGGGACAGGCCACCGGCGGCGTACGCGTTGCGCAGGTGGTGGAAGATCAAAGCCCGGCGAAGCTGGTGTTTGATCCGGGCAATCCGCTGGCGGACGCCAAGGGCTACGTCAAAATGCCCAATGTTGATGTGGTCAGCGAGACGGTAAACAGCATGGCGGCGTCACGCAGCTATCAGGCGAACGTTGAAGTGCTGAACACCGTCAAGTCAATGATGATGAAAACCCTGACCATCGGTCAATAACGGAGAATAACCATGGGCTTAGCCGTTGGCGTAAATGAAAGAATCGATCCCAGTGTGTTGTCCAACACCACTGGCGCATCAAGCAGCAGCAGCGCAACCGATCTACAGAGCAACTTTTTGACCCTGCTGGTGGCGCAGTTAAAAAACCAGGATCCCACCAATCCGATGGAGAACAACGAACTGACCACGCAGCTGGCGCAGATCAATACCGTGAGCGGTATCGAGAAGCTGAACACCACGCTGGGTTCGATTTCCGGTCAGATCAACAGCAACCAGTCGGTTCAGGCGTCAACCCTGATCGGCCGCGGTGTGATGGTGCCGGGCAGCCAGATCCTGACCGGCAAAGGCGAAACCACGCCGTTTGGCGTTGAGCTGACGCGCGCCTCCACCTCTACCACCGCGACCATCACCGACGGCAGCGGCAAAGTAGTGCGCACGATCGACCTCGGTAAACTCACCGCAGGCGTTCATACCTTCGCATGGGATGGCACTTTAACGGACGGCACTACCGCACCGGACGGCAAATATAACGTTTCCCTCGCCGCCAGCGACGGAACGGAGCAACTGGTGGCGCAGCCACTGAATTACGCCTTAGTGAACGGTGTGACCACCGATTCCAGCGGGGCAAAACTTGACCTCGGGACGCTGGGCACTTCCACGCTCGATAAAATTCGTCAGATTCTTTAATAAGACACTAATTTACTCAGGAGTGACACATGGGCTTTTCACAAGCGGTCAGCGGTTTAAACGCGGCCTCCAGTAACCTCGACGTTATCGGCAACAACATTTCCAACTCCGCGACGGCAGGTTTTAAATCCAGCACCGTCTCTTTTGCCGACATGTTCGCCGGTTCAAAAGTGGGTATGGGCGTAAAAGTTGCGGGCGTGATCCAGGACTTTAACGACGGCACCACCTCGACCACCAGCCGTGGTCTTGATGTGGCGATCAGCCAGCAGGGCTTTTTCCGCATGGCGGACGACAGCGGCGCGGTTTACTACAGCCGTAACGGCCAGTTCACGCTGGATGAGAACCGCAACATCGTCAACATGCAGGGCATGAAGCTGACCGGTTATCCGGTAGCAGGTACCCCGCCGACCGTACAGACCGGCGCAAACCCGGTGGCGCTGAGCGTACCGACTACCCAGATGACGGCGAAACGTACCGAGACCGGTTCACTGGTTGCGAACCTGAACTCTTCTGACGGCACTAAAGTTGACGCGAATTTCGACAGCACCGATGCCACCAGCTACAACGCCAAGTCGTCAATGACTACCTTTGACTCGCTGGGCAACGCGCACACTATCGATCTTTACTTCGTGAAAACCGCAGACAACAACTGGAACGTGCATCCGATCGATTCCAGCAGCGGCGCCACCACCACGCCATTCACCATGGGCTTTAACCCGAACGGCGTGATGACCACCGCCACCAGCCAGACCATCTCTATGGGCGCGCTGAACGGTTCTAACGCACAGACCTTTACGCTGGATTTAACCGGCAGCATGCAGCAGAACACCGGTGCCAATACCTTCGGCAACCCGGTGCAGGATGGTTATAAGCCGGGCGACCTGGTGAGCTACCAGATCAACAACGACGGCACGGTAGTGGGTAACTACTCCAACGAAAAAACCCAGACCCTGGGACAGATCGTGCTGGCGAACTTCGCTAACGCCGAAGGCCTGAAATCTGAAGGCAACAACGTTTGGTCATCTACCGCCTCTTCTGGTCAGCCGCTGGTTGGCCTGGCTGGCACCGGTAACCTCGGCACCCTGACCGCAGGCGCGCTGGAGTCATCTAACGTTGACCTGAGCAAAGAGCTGGTAAACATGATCGTCGCGCAGCGTAACTATCAGTCGAACGCGCAGACCATCAAAACACAGGATCAGATCCTCAACACGCTGGTTAACCTGCGTTAACAGGACTGACGGGAGAGCGCTATGGATCACGCTATTTATACCGCCATGGGCGCGGCAAGCCAGACGCTCAACATGCAGGCGGTTACGGCCAACAACCTGGCCAACGCCTCAACGCCGGGCTTCCGCGCGCAGCTTAATGCGCTGCGTGCGGTGCCGGTAGAGGGATTATCTCTGCCGACGCGTACGCTGGTTACCGCCTCGACGCCGGGCTCCAACATGACGCAGGGCCCGCTCGATTATACGCAGCGTCCGCTCGACGTCGCGGTGCAGCAGGATGGCTGGCTGGCGGTACAAACGGCAGATGGCACCGAAGCGTATACCCGCAACGGTAACATGCAGATTAGCCCCACCGGCGAGCTGACCATTCAGGGTCATCCGGTGATGGGCGACGGCGGTCCGATTGCGGTGCCGCAGGCGGCAGAAATCACTATTGCGGCTGACGGCACCATTACCGCGCTGAACCCGGGCGATGAGCCCAACGCGACGGTACAGCTGGGACGTTTGAAGCTGGTGAAGGCGACAGGGCAGGAAGTGGTTCGCGGCGATGACGGCATGTTCCGTCTCAGCCCGGCAGCGCAGGCGCAACGCGGCGCGACGCTGCAAAACGACCCGACGGTGCAGGTGATGCCGGGTGTACTGGAAGGCAGCAACGTCAAACCGGTCGAAACCATGGTTGACATGATTGCCAACGCTCGCCGCTTTGAGATGCAGATGAAAGTCATCTCCAGCGTCGATGAAAACGAACAACGCGCCAACCAGCTGCTCAATATGAGCAGCTAAGGCAAGAGGAAAACAGCATGATCAGTTCCTTATGGATCGCCAAAACCGGTCTTGACGCCCAGCAAACCAATATGGATGTCATTTCCAACAACCTGGCAAACGTCAGCACCAACGGCTTTAAGCGTTCACGTGCGGTATTTGAAGATTTGATGTACCAAACCATGCGTCAGCCGGGCGCTCAGTCTTCTGAGCAAACCACGCTGCCGTCTGGCCTGCAGATCGGTACCGGCGTGCGTCCGGTCTCGACCGAGCGTCTGCATACCCAGGGCAACCTGTCGAAAACCGACAACTCGAAAGATGTGGCGATTAACGGCCAGGGTTTTTTCCAGGTTCAGATGCCGGATGGCACCGCGGCCTATACCCGCGACGGCTCTTTCCAGGTGGATCAGAACGGCCAGCTGGTGACCAACGCCGGTTTCCCGGTACAGCCCGGCATCACCATTCCCGCTAACTCCCTGAGCATCTCTATCGGGCGTGACGGCGTGGTAAGCGTGACGCAGCAGGGCCAGGCGCAGCCGGTACAGGTGGGTCAGCTGACGCTGAGCACCTTTATGAACGATACCGGCCTCGAAAGCGTGGGTGAAAACCTCTACAAGGAAACCCAGGCTTCCGGCGCGCCAACCGACAGCACGCCTGGCCTGAACGGCGCTGGCCTGCTGTATCAGGGTTATGTTGAAACCTCGAACGTCAACGTGGCGGAAGAGCTGGTCAGCATGATCCAGACGCAGCGCGCGTATGAAATCAACAGTAAAGCCATTACCACCTCCGATCAGATGCTGCAAAAACTGACGCAGGTGTAACGGTAGTAAACGCGCTCAGGCGCGGATGGGCGGCGTTTCGGCTCCGCCCTTACGTTAAATAATGCAATGAAAGGTATACACGTCGTGGCGAAGCAATTCACTCTTAAGCCTGGACATTTGGTTATCGCAGCGATGCTGATGACCCTTAACGGTTGTGCTCTTGTTCCCCGTACGCCGCTGGTCAACGGCCCGACAACGGCTCAGCCGCTGCCTGCTTCGCCGCCCGTGGTTAACGGATCTATTTTCCAGGGGGTGATGCCGATGAACTATGGCTATCAGCCGCTGTTTGAGGATCGTCGTCCGCGCAATATCGGCGACACGCTGACCATCGTGCTGCAGGAAAACGTCAGCGCCAGCAAAAGCTCCTCAGCTAACGCCAGCCGTGACGGCAGCGCCAGCCTCGGCCTGACCGCCGTGCCGCGCGCCCTTGAAGGCCTGCTGGGCGGCGATAAGACCTCGCTGAGCGGCGAAGGCAAAAATGATTTCGCAGGTAAAGGCGGCGCGTCGGCCAATAACACCTTTACCGGCACCATCACCGTTACCGTTAATCAGGTTCTGCCTAACGGCAACCTGAATGTGGTGGGTGAAAAACAGATTGAGATTAACCAGGGCACCGAATTCATTCGCTTCTCTGGCATCGTCAACCCGCGCACCATCAGCGGTAACAACAGCGTGGTTTCCACGCAGGTGGCAGATGCCCGTATCGAATATGTCGGTAACGGTTATATCAATGAAGCGCAGAACATGGGTTGGCTGCAGCGCTTCTTCCTGAACATCTCACCGATGTAAGAGGCTTTTATGTCACAGTCACGCATTATTCATTTCGCGCTTTCTCTGCTGTTGCTGAGCATCAGCACGCTGGCAAGCGCCGATCGCATCCGCGATCTCACCACGGTGCAGGGCGTCCGTGGTAACCAGCTGATCGGCTATGGTCTGGTGGTTGGCCTTGATGGCACCGGTGATCAGACGGCGCAAACGCCGTTTACCACCCAGTCGCTGAACAACATGCTGTCGCAGCTGGGCATTACCGTACCGGCTGGCACCAATATGCAGCTGAAAAACGTCGCGGCGGTAATGGTGACCGCCAGTCTGCCCGCTTTTGGTCGTCAGGGGCAGCAGATCGACGTGGTGGTTTCCTCACTCGGTAACGCCAAAAGCCTGCGCGGCGGCACGCTGATTATGACGCCGCTGAAAGGGGTGGATAACCAGGTTTACGCATTGGCGCAGGGCAACATTCTGGTCGGCGGCGCAGGCGCGGCGGCAGGCGGCTCCAGCGTGCAGGTTAACCAGCTGAACGGCGGTCGCATTACCGGCGGCGCGACTATCGAACGTGAAATGCAGAGCAACTTCGGTACGCAAAGCACGCTGAACCTGCAGCTGAATCAGGAAGATTTCAGCATGGCGCAACGCATCAGCGATGCCATCAACGGTCGCGGCTACGGCTCGGCGCAGGCGCTGGACGCCCGTACCGTGCAGGTCCATATGCCAATGAACAACAGTTCGCAGGTGCGTCTGCTGGCTGATATCCAGAACATTGATGTGTCAGTACCGATTCAGGATGCGAAAGTGATCATCAACTCGCGCACCGGTTCGGTGGTGATGAACCGCGAAGTCACGCTCAGCTCATGTGCGGTGGCGCAGGGCAACCTGTCGGTCACCATCAATCAGCAGCAGAACGTCAGCCAGCCTGATACGCCGCTGGCCGGTGGGCAGACCGTGGTCACGCCGCAAACCCAGATTGATATGCGTCAGGAAGGCGGTGCGCTGCAGCGTGTTAACGCCAGTGCCAACCTGAACAGCGTAGTACGCGCTCTGAACGCGCTGGGTGCAACGCCGATGGATCTGATGTCGATTCTGCAATCAATGCAGAGCGCGGGCTGCCTGCGCGCCAAACTGGAAATTATCTAATGAACGATACGCAATCTGTAATGAGCGCGGCTTATGACAGCCAGGCGCTTAACAGTCTGAAACGTCAGGCCGGCAACGACCCGCAAGGAAAAGCGTTGCAGGTGGCGAAGCAGGTAGAAGGCATGTTTGTACAGATGATGCTGAAGAGTATGCGTCAGGCGCTGCCGCAGGAAGGCATGCTCAGCACCGAACAGACGCGGATGTTCACCTCAATGTATGACCAGCAGATTGCGCAGGAAATGGGAAATAAAGGGCTGGGGCTGGCTGACGTCATCGTGAAACAGATGATGCCAGCCCAGGCACCGGACGAAAGCGCGGGCACCGTACCGATGCCGCTCGATCGTTCGGTGGTGATCAACACGCTGCTGCCACGTCAGATGGAACAGATGCAGATGCAGATGGCGCAAATGGTGCAGCGGGCGGTGCCTAAACTGCCGCAGCCGACCTCCAGCGCGCCACTGAGCGGCGACAGCAGCGACTTTATCGCTAAGCTGACGCAGCCTGCGCAGCTTGCCAGCCAGCAGACCGGCATTCCTCATCAGCTGATCCTCGCCCAGGCGGCGCTGGAGTCAGGCTGGGGGAAACGCCAAATCATGACCGAAGATGGCCAGCCGAGCTACAACGTGTTCGGCATTAAAGCCACTGGCAGCTGGCAGGGCAAAACCACCGAAATCACCACCACCGAATATGAAAACGGCGTGGCGAAAAAAGTGAAGGCGGCGTTCCGCGTCTATGACTCATACGTCGATGCGTTAACCGATTACGCCAACTTGCTGAGTAAAAATTCGCGCTATGCCAAAGTGACCACGGCAAAAACTGCGGAAGAGGGCGCGCATGCGTTGCAGGAAGCGGGTTACGCCACCGATCCGAAATATGCCAAAAAGCTGGTTAGCATGATTCAGCAGTTTAAAGACCTGGGTGAAAAAGTCGCTAAAGCGTACGGCAATGAGTTAGGCGATCTGTTCTGATTTTTTACTCAAGTTTCACTTAAGCACGCCGATAACCACAACAGGCCAGAAAGCGTCCCGTCACGCTTGCGGCACCCGATTCGTTGAATGCCGCCCGGTGCGTACCGGCGCAAAAAGGAACCGACATGTCCAGCTTAATTAACTCCGCAATGAGCGGGTTGAGCGCCGCGCAGGCTGCGCTGAATACCACCAGCAGTAACATCAGCAATTATAATGTGGCTGGTTATTCACGCCAGACGGCGGTACTGACTTCACTGCCAAGCACCCTGAACGGCGGCAGCTATTATGGTAACGGCGTAACGATCAGCAACGTTCACCGCGAATATGATGAGTTTATTACCGGGCAGCTGCGTGGCGCTTCGGCGCAAAACAGCGGCATTACCACCCAGTACAACCAGATCTCTAACATTGACGATTTGATGTCTTCATCGTCAAACAGCCTGTCGACCACGCTTTCTGATTTCTTCACTAACGTACAGAACGTGGTGAGCAACGCGGACGATCCTTCCGCGCGTCAGACGCTGCTGGGCAAGGCGGATGGCCTGGTGAACCAGTTTAAAGTCACGGATAAATATCTGCGCAATATGGATGCCAGCATCAACACCAGCATCTCTTCTTCCGTGCAGCAGATTAACAGCTACTCCAGCCAGATTGCCAACCTGAATACCCAGATTGGCAAACTGCAGGCGGCGGGCGCCGGTGCCGATCCTAACAGCCTGATGGATCAGCGCGACGCGTTGGTCAACAAGCTGAACGATCTGGTCGGCGTAAGCGTGACGCAGCAGGATGGGAGCTATATCGTTTCGATGTCCAACGGCCTGTCGCTGGTTAACGGCGCAGATACCCGTCAGCTGGTGGCGATGACCGCCAGCAGCGATCCAACCCGCACCACCGTTGGCTACGTTGATAAATCCGCCGGTAACGTTGAGATCCCGGAAAGCCTGGTCAGTACCGGCTCGCTGGGCGGTCTGCTGAAGTTCCGCAGCGAAGATCTCGATTCGGCGCGTAATAAGCTTAACCAGCTGGCGCTGAATTTCGCTGACAGTTTTAACACGCAGCATAAGGCGGGCTTCGACAGCGAAGGTAAAGCCGGTACCGATTTCTTTGCCATCGGCGGCCCTACCGTGGTCGGCAACAGCAAAAATACCTCCGGCGTTACCCTGAGCGCCAGCTGGAGCGACACCAGCAAAGCGCAGGCCACTGATTATAAAGTGAGCTGGGATGGCGGTAACTGGAACGTGAAGCGCCTCTCTGACAACACCAATGTCAGCGCGTCGCTGGACGCCAACGGCAAGCTTAATTTCGACGGCCTGCAGATTACCCCATCCGGTACGCCTGGCGCCAAAGACAGCTTTATCGTTAAGCCGGTCAGCAATGCGATCGTCAATATGGACGTGGCGATATCCAATGAATCGCAGATTGCTGCCGCTGGCGCGGTGGGCGGTGAAAGTGATAACCGCAACGCGCAAAAGCTGCTGGATCTACAGAGCAAAAATCTGGTTAACGGCAACGCGACATTGGCGCAGGGCTATGCCAGCCTGGTGAGCGATATTGGTAACAAAACCAACACGCTGAAGACCACCAGCGAGACGCAAGGCAACGTGGTGAACCAGCTTACCAACCGTCAGCAATCGGTATCCGGCGTTAACCTTGATGAAGAGTACGTGAACCTGCAACGCTATCAGCAATATTACATGGCGAACGCGCAGGTTCTGCAGACAGCATCAGCAATTTTTGATGCCTTAATCAGCATCCGTGGCTAATTGAATTAATGAAGGAATAACCACCATGCGACTCAGTACCGGCATGATGTATGACCAGCAGATGCGTGGCGTGACCAACGCCCAGTCGAGCTGGCTGAAAGCGGGCGAACAGCTCTCTACCGGCAAACGGGTTGTTAACCCGTCTGACGATCCGCTGGCCGCCGCACAGGCGGTGGTGCTTTCCCAGGCGCAGGCGGAGAACAGCCAGTACCAGCTGGCGCGCAACTTCGCCACCCAGAGCGTGTCGCTGGAAGAGAGTACGCTGCAAAACGTGACCTCGGCGGTACAGAGCGCTCAGACGCTGGTGATTTCCGCAGGCAACGGCGCGCTTTCTGACGATGACCGCGCCTCCTATGCGACCCAGCTGGAAGGCGTACGCAACCAGCTATTAAACCTGGCCAACAGCACTGACGGCAACGGCCGCTATATTTTCGCTGGCTATAACAGCGGCAGCGCGCCTTTTACCGAAGATGCCAGTGGCAAAGTGGTTTATAACGGCGGCAGCGAAGCAATTACGCAGAAGGTGGACGCCAGCCGTACCATGACCACCAGCCATACCGGTGAGCAGGTATTTAAGTCGATTACCAGCAATGCGGTAAAAGAGCCGAATAACGGCGCCAGCGAAAAAGATATTTTCGCCACGCTGGATAGCGCGATTAGCGCTCTGAAACAGCCAATCCAGAATGGCGATGAGGCCACGAAAGCGGCATCGAAGGATGCGCTGGATAAAGCGACGCGCGGCCTGAGCAACTCGCTGAACAACGTACTGGCGGTGCGCTCAGAGTTGGGTACGCAGCTGGACGAGCTGGATAAGCTGGATAGTTTGGGGAAAGATCGCAGCACGCTGCAGGCGACCAAAATGAGCGGGCTGGTGGATGTGGATTATACCAGCGCGATTTCAAAATATACCATGCAGCAGCAGGCGTTACAGGCTTCTTATAAGACCTTCAGCGATATGTCGCAGATGTCTCTGTTTCAGATGAACCGCTAAAAAAATTTCGTTTTGAACGTGCTTAAACCGGGCGCGTTCGTTTTTTCCCGTCACCGATGGCTTATCGTCGCTGACGGGTTTTTTTTGCCCTGAAAAAGGTGAATGCTGGTAGCCTGCGCGGGCATTCCGGGCATTCCGGGCATTCCGGGCATTCCGGGCATTCCGGGCATTCCGGGCATTCCGGGCATTCCGGGCAGTGCAGGGATGGGCAGAAGCAGGAAAGCTTATAAAGCGCAGAGATAAGTAGTGCAAAAGATGTGTGCGGAAGCATTAATGCTGGCAGAGCAGAGCAGAGCAGAGCAGAGCAGAGCAGAGCAGTATTGCTACAGGCAAAGCAGCAATGCGCACGGAGGTATTGATGTTGCTGGAAACAGCAGGCTAACTCTGTTGCCAATCGGCGTAATTCTGCTGGCTTTCAGCCATAAAAAACCCCGGCCGAAGCCGGGGTTAACAGGTGCTTACTACACGCTATCAGGGTTTGGTGGCCGGAGCCGTTGCCTGATGTGTCGCGCTGTGGCCACCGGCTGCGCCTTTGCCTTCAAACGCGAAAGGCGGACGCACCCAGTCGCTGTGACGCGGCGCTTCCGGCTGCCATGCTGGAGCCGGTGCTTTGGTCATCGGCGAGCTGGCATGGAATTTACCGGCCAGCAGTGACTGGCTGGCTGCCGCGGCAGGCGCTTCATCGCGAGCCGGAACCGGCGCATGCGGTTCGCTAACCGGTAGCGTCTCTTGCGGAGCGATTGCTGGTGCGTTCAGTACCTGCTCAACCTGCTCGGCAACATCCTGGCCTACGTCGCTGGCGCTGGTCGCGGCAACGTCGCTAACCTGCGGCGCAGCGGCTTCTGACGGCGCTGTTTCAGCAGTCTGCGGCGCAGCGGCTTCTGACGGCGCGGCTTCAGCGGTCTGCGGCTCAGCAGCTTCTGACGGCGCGGCTTCAGCGGTCTGCGGTTCAGCAGCTTCTGACGGTGCGGCTTCAGCAGTCTGCGGTTCAGCAGCTTCTGACGGCGCGGCTTCAGCGGTCTGCGGTTCAGCAGCTTCTGACGGCGCGGCTTCAACTGTCTGCGGCGCAACGGCTTCTGACGGCGCGGCTTCAGCGGTCTGCGGTACAGCGGCTGCTGAAGACGCGGTTCCCACCGGTTGTGCCTGAGCAGCAACATGAGCGGCACGCGCTTCGGCAGCGGCTGGGATCACCGCAGGCTCTTCATTAACCGGTACATCGATAGCTGACGTGTCGTGCGTATCAACCGGCGTAACCGGCACAGCTTCCTGCTGCGGCGCGACTTCATGTACCGCATCCTGCGCAGATGCCTGTTCAGTCTGCGCGGCAGGCTGAGCAACGGCTTCACTGGCAGCAACCGGTAAGGCGACGGCGGCAGCGGTTTCAACGTGGTTGTAGTCCGGCGTTTCCTGCTGCGCGTCTACGGCCTGGGCGTTGTCGTTGCTGGTCTGAGCCACCGGATAGCGGATCCAGACTTTGCCTGAAGCCATTTCCGGCGAGGCGGCGGCACAGGTAACCGGCATCGGCGACTGCGTCGGATAACGCTCATCACGGTAACGACGACGGCGCTGACCGCTGACGCGCAGGTGACGCGGAGAACGGCGTGAACGACGCGGCATGTTGCCGTTTTCACGGTTTTCCTGCTCATCCTGCTGCTCTTCAGGCTGCTGCGCTGGCGCTTCCGGCACGGCATCAAATGTCGGCGCTTCGGTCGCGGCAGCTTTCACCTCTTCAGCGGCCTGCTTTTCAGCCATTTGCTCTGCACTTTCAACACGCACTTTCTGTGTCAGCTGACGCGGCTTGCGGCGCGCCATAACCTGACCACGCTCTTCCGCCGGGTTCTCTTCGCTCTCTTCAACTACGCTGGCGACCGGCTGCTGCGCTTGCTCTTGCTGAGCAGCGGCTTTAGCGGCTTCCTGCTGTTGACGACGCTCTTCCTGACGGCGACGCTGACGCTCGGCACGCTGCTCACGACGCTGCTGTTGCTGCTCTTCACGCTGCGCGCGCGCTTCATCAGACAGCGTATTTTGCGTCTCTTCGCGAACTTCCGCGTTGGCCTGCTGGCGTTTGTTGTTGCGGCGCGGTTCGTCACGTGTTTCGCGATTATCACGCGGTTCACGGTTCTCACGCGGTTCACGGCTCTCACGCGCCTGCTGCGGTGCGTTTTCTCCGTTGCGATCGCGATTGCGGTCACGGCGGTTATTGTTGTTGTTGCGGCGGTTGTTGCCTGGGCGGCGTTCGCGCTGCTGCGCGGGCTCAGACTCTTCGCTGGCAGGTTGATCCTGCTGCGGCTGCGGCTGCTCAACCTGAGCTGGCGCGGCTGGCTCCGAGGCAAACAGCTTTTTCAGGCCGCCAAACAGACGTCCGATAATACCGGTTGAGGCAGCTGGTTCCGCTGCGGCTTTGGTCGGCGCGGCAGGCTGGGCTGGTTTTTCGCTTTCAACGGCGGTTTCCTGCGGAGCAGGCGGCGCATCAGGCATTACAAAGGCGGCCAGCGCAGGTTGCTCAGGACGACGACGTTCAGCCTGCTCATTCTCTGACGGCAGCGCCATTTCGGCTTCATGCAGTTTCGGCAGATGATAGCTGAGCGTTGGCGTCTCTTCACCGCTGCGTACGCGCAGTACCGAGTAGTGCGGCGTTTGCATCTGATCGTTCGGCACGATAATCGCGCGCACGCCGCCCTGACGTTTTTCAATGGCGTTTACGGCGTCGCGTTTTTCGTTCAGCAGGTAAGAGGCAATCGGCACCGGAACAATGGCGTGGACTTCTTTGGTGTTCTCTTTCAGCGCTTCTTCTTCAATCAGACGCAGAATAGAGAGCGACAGCGATTCATTATCACGCACGGTGCCGGTTCCGCTACAGCGCGGACAAACGTGATGGCTCGATTCGCCCAGCGAAGGGCTAAGACGCTGACGAGACATCTCCAGCAGACCAAAGCGGGAAATATGGCTGATCTGAATACGGGCGCGATCCTGACGCACCGCTTCACGCAGGCGGTTCTCGACCGCACGCTGGTGACGCACCGGCGTCATATCGATAAAGTCGATAACGATCAGGCCGCCAAGGTCGCGCAGGCGTAGCTGACGCGCGATTTCATCGGCGGCTTCAAGGTTGGTGTTAAACGCGGTCTCTTCGATATCGCCGCCGCGGGTCGCGCGCGCGGAGTTGATATCAATCGCGGTCAGCGCTTCGGTGCTGTCGATAACAATCGAGCCGCCGGAAGGCAGACGCACTTCACGCTGGAAGGCGGATTCGATCTGCGATTCAATCTGATAGTGGCTGAACAGCGGGATTTCACCGGTGTAAAGTTTAATTTTGCTGCTGAAATCGGGACGGCCAAGGGCAGCGATATGCTGACGCGCCAGATCGAGAACCTTGGGGTTATCAATCAGAATTTCGCCGATGTCGGGACGCAGGTAGTCGCGGAAGGCGCGAACGATAACATTACTCTCCTGATGAATCAGGAACGGAGCAGGGCGGTTTTCCGCCGCTTTTTTGATCGCTTCCCAGTGTTTCAGACGGAAGCTCAGATCCCACTGCAGCGCTTCGGCCGATTTACCAACGCCTGCGGTACGCACGATCAAGCCCATGCCGTCCGGCAGCTCCAGCGAAGAGAGCGCTTCTTTCAGCTCGGTGCGGTCGTCGCCTTCAATACGGCGTGAAATGCCGCCTGCGCGTGGGTTATTCGGCATCAGAACCAGATAACTGCCTGCGAGGCTGATAAAGGTGGTCAGGGCTGCGCCTTTGTTGCCGCGCTCTTCTTTATCAATCTGAACGATAACTTCCTGGCCTTCACGCAATACATCTTTAATATTGGGACGGCCATGCGCGTTGTAGCTGGCAGGGAAATACTCGCGGGAAATTTCTTTAAGCGGAAGGAAACCGTGTCGTTCAGCGCCGTAATCAACAAACGCTGCTTCCAGGCTGGGTTCAATGCGGGTGATCTTACCTTTATAGATGTTCGCCTTTTTCTGCTCGTGTCCGGGGCTTTCAATATCCAGGTCGTACAGACGTTGTCCATCCACTAAGGCTACACGCAACTCCTCCTGTTGAGTTGCGTTTATTAACATTCTTTTCATCGTAACGTACTCGTTATTCTTACGTGAGTGACTAAGCTGCGGGCTAAGTAACACTGGACGAAGAATAACCGACGGCCCCGTGTCTTATCGCTTCCTCGTCAACCTCACGGTTGTCGGTCGCTCAAGGGGCGCAAAAATCTCGGCAGCCTGTTTTTATATGAAAAAACAGTGCTCGGATGAGGGAACCGCCACTGAATTTACCAGAGAGAGTCAATCCCGTCTTATCGTCCAGGCTGCAACCCGCAGCCCGCTAAATGCCTGATTTCACAATACGTCTTACGCCATTGCTGCGTGTATGTGCTATCCGGCAAAATTTCTTAATTCGCTATTTATGGTTTCCTGACGAGAGACGCTCAGGAGACCGGGCCATTATTCCATTGCTAACCTTGTTATAGCAAGGTGACTTTTCATTACTGATAAACTTTCTTACAGCATTACGCGTTCATTTTGCAGGCTTTTTCACCACCACTCTGAAAAAGCGGGAGGCAAGCCGCAGAATTGGCGGTACGTTGTCAGTTAAGCACAGAAAAAGAAGTGGCGCTATTATCCGCCACTCATTAGAATCGCCGCCCATGAATATGAATACGCCATCGGTACAAATCGTCGCCATTTCCGCTGAAGAAGCGGGACAGCGCATCGACAATTTTTTGCGCACGCAGCTTAAAGGCGTGCCGAAAAGCATGATTTATCGCATTTTGCGTAAAGGCGAAGTGCGCGTAAATAAAAAACGCATTAAGCCTGAATACAAACTTCAGGCTGGCGATGAAGTGCGCATTCCGCCAGTGCGCGTGGCAGAGCGCGAAGAAGTCGCTATTTCGCCCAAGCTTGAGCGTGTGGCCAGCCTGGCGGACGCCATCCTTTATGAGGATGAATATATCCTGATATTGAACAAGCCCTCCGGGACGGCGGTGCATGGCGGCAGCGGTTTAAGCTTTGGCGTGATTGAAGGGCTGCGCGCGCTGCGCCCGGAAGCGCGCTTCCTTGAACTGGTGCATCGCCTTGACCGCGATACCTCCGGCGTGCTGCTGGTGGCGAAAAAACGCTCCGCGCTGCGTTCGCTGCACGAGCAGCTGCGTGAAAAAGGCATGCAGAAGGATTATCTGGCGCTGGTGCGCGGCCAGTGGCCTTCGCATGTGAAAGCGGTACAGGCGCCGCTGCTGAAAAATATTTTGCAGAGCGGCGAGCGTATCGTGCGCGTCAGCAGCGAAGGCAAACCTTCCGAAACCCGTTTTAAAGTGGAAGAGCGCTATACGTTCGCCACGCTGGTGAAGGCCAGTCCGGTCACCGGGCGTACCCATCAGATTCGTGTGCATACGCAGCATGCCGGTCATCCCATCGCCTTCGACGATCGCTATGGCGAGCGCGAGTTCGACAAGCAGCTAAGCGCGACCGGGCTGCGTCGTCTGTTCCTGCATGCGGCGGCGCTGACCTTTACGCATCCCCACAGCGGCGACAGAATGCGCATTGAAGCGCCGCTGGACGAAGAACTGAAGCGCTGCCTGGCGCGGTTACGTAAACCGTAACCGGCGAAAAACAGATGCGGCTGTGGATGCCGCATCTGGCAGGCCGCAGGCGCGCTGGCTTAGCGCGCCGTGGTTAACGGATTGATGCCTGCCGCGCGCAGCATATCGCACAGCGCGATCAGCGGCAGCCCCACCAGCGTATTAGGATCGCGTCCTTCCAGCCGATCGAATAAGGTAATTCCCAACCCCTCGCTTTTAAAACTACCGGCGCACTGGAGCGGCTGCTCAATCGCCACATAAGCATTAATTTCCGCGTCGCTTAATGCACGAAACCCAACGTGAAAAGTTTCATAAACTGAATGCAGCTGATTTTGTTGCGCGCAATAAAGCGCCAGCCCGGTATAAAAAGTAATAACTTTTCCGCTGGCGGCGCGTAACTGTGCGCGCGCATTTTCTTCCGTATGAGGTTTGCCGGTTATTTTGCCATCCAGAACACAAACCTGATCGGAGCCGATAATCCAGCCCTGCGGATAACGCGCGGCCAGTGCCTGCGCCTTGGCCTGCGCCAGCCGCTCCACCAGCTGCGGCGCGCTTTCCGTGGGCCGTGGCGTCTCATCCACCTCAGGCGCGGCGGTAATAAAAGGCAGGCCGAGTTTATTTAACAACGCCTGACGGAAGGGGGAGGTTGAAGCTAAAATAAGCTGAGTCATAATTTTTCAGTTAAAATATAGCGAATCGGATGCAGACATTTTAAACTGTCCGCCGCACTGGATGCGAATACCAAGTGAAAGATGCTGTTAAACAGCCTTTTTCTTTGACTCTCTGTCGTTACAAAGTTAATATGCGCGCCCTATGCAAAAGGTAAAATTACCCCTGACAATTGATCCGGTTCGCGCCGCTCAGAAACGCCTTGATTATGAAGGCGTGTATACACCTGTACAGGTGGAGCGCGTGGCCGATACCGTTGTTAGTGTGGACAGTGATGTGCAATGCGTTATGTCGTTTGCCGTTGACAACCAACGTTTAGCCGTTCTGCAAGGAACCGCTGACGTTAGCGTCACGTTGAGCTGCCAGCGCTGCAACAAGCCATTTGCACATCAGGTTCACGTAACGTATTGCTTCAGCCCGGTCGCAGATGATGCGCAGGCTGATGCGTTGCCGGAAGCCTACGAGCCGATCGAAGTCAACGATTTCGGTGAAATCGATCTGCTGGCGGTGGTGGAAGATGAAATCATCCTCGCCCTGCCTGTAGTTCCGGTGCACGATTCTGAACACTGTGAAGTGTCCGACGCGGACATGGTCTTTGGTAAACTGCCTGAAGAGGCGGAGAAACCAAACCCATTCGCCGTATTAGCCAGTTTAAAGCGTAAGTAATAGGAGTAAGGTCCATGGCCGTACAACAGAATAAACCAACCCGTTCCAAGCGTGGCATGCGTCGTTCTCACGATGCGCTGACCACTTCCACTCTGTCCGTAGATAAAGTTTCTGGCGAAACGCATCTGCGTCACCACATCACTGCGGATGGCTACTACCGCGGTCGCAAGGTCATCGTTAAGTAATAACTTGCGGCAACGCAAGGCGATACTTTGACACGTTTGACCCTGGCCATTGATGCTATGGGCGGGGACTTCGGTCCCTGCGTGACAGTGCCTGCAGCTTTGCAGGCACTGGCCTTACATTCGCAATTACAGCTTCTTCTGATCGGCGACTCCGCCGCTATCACGCCATTACTTGCTAAAGCTGATTCCGCTGTCAAACGGCGTCTGCAGGTTATCCCTGCCGAATCGGTTATCGCCAGTGATGCCAAACCTTCTCAGGCTATTCGCCAAAGTCGCGGTAGCTCTATGCGCATCGCGCTTGAGTTGGTGAAAGAGGGCAAGGCCCAGGCCTGTGTTAGTGCAGGGAATACCGGCGCCCTGATGGGGCTGGCGAAACTGTTATTAAAACCGCTGGACGGCATTGAGCGCCCGGCGTTAACGACCGTGTTGCCGAATCAGCAACGCGGGAATACGGTGGTGCTGGATTTAGGCGCTAACGTTGAATCTGACAGTGCCATGCTGGTGCAGTTTGCCATTATGGGTGCGGTGATGGCGGAAGAAGTCTTCGCCATAGAACGACCGCGCGTGGCATTGCTGAATATCGGCCAGGAAGAAAGCAAAGGGCTGAATTCGATTCGTGAAGCGGCGGAACAGCTCAGGGGATCGCCGCATATCAATTATATCGGCTACCTTGAAGGTAACGATCTGCTGACCGGCAGAACCGATGTGCTGGTTTGCGACGGTTTCGTGGGCAATGTCACGCTGAAAACCCTGGAAGGCGTGGTGAGAATGTTTCTTTCGCTATTGAAAACCTCAGGCGAAGGAAAAAAGCGGGCGTGGTGGATGAAACTGCTGGAGCGCTGGATTAAAAAACGTCTGGCTAAGCGTTTCGGACATCTGAACCCCGACCAATATAATGGCGCCTGTCTGTTGGGATTGCGTGGCACGGTAATCAAGAGCCACGGCGCGGCAAATCAACGCGCTTTTGCCGCCGCGATCGAACAGGCAGAGCAGGCAGTGCGGCGGCAAGTCCCGGAGCGGATTGCTGCGCGCTTAAAGGCTGTATTAGCCAGGAGTGATTGAGCGGACATGTATACCAAAATTATCGGTACGGGCAGCTATCTGCCCGCTCAGGTGCGGACTAACGCCGATCTGGAAAAAATGGTGGATACCTCGGACGAGTGGATTGTGACGCGTACCGGCATTCGTGAACGTCGTATCGCCGCACCCGATGAAACCGTTGCAACAATGGGCTTCGAAGCCGCCGAGCGCGCGCTGGAGATGGCGGGCGTAAGTAAAGATGATATCGGACTGATTATCGTCGCCACCACCTCTGGCAGCCATGCTTTCCCCAGCTCAGCCTGTATGATCCAGAATATGCTGGCAATCAAAGATTGCGCGGCTTTCGATCTGGCGGCTGCCTGTGCGGGCTTCACCTATGGCCTGAGCGTGGCCGATCAATACATTAAAAACGGCGCGGTAAAACATGCGCTGGTGATTGGCGCCGATGTGCTGGCGCGTACCCTCGATCCCAGCGATCGCGGCACCATTATTCTGTTTGGCGATGGCGCAGGCGCCGTCGTGCTTTCCGCCAGCGAAGAGCCTGGCATTATCTCTACCCATCTCCACGCCGATGGCCGTTACGGTCAACTGCTGACGCTGCCTTATCAGGATCGTGCGCAGCAGGATCAACCCGCTTACCTGACGATGTCCGGTAATGAAGTGTTTAAGGTTGCGGTAACGGAACTGGCGCATATCGTTGATGAGACGCTGGCGGCCAACAACCTTGAGCGCACGGAAATCGACTGGCTGGTGCCGCATCAGGCTAACCTGCGCATTATTAAAGCCACGGCGAAAAAGCTGGGTATGGGCATGGATAAAGTCGTCATCACGCTCGATCGTCATGGCAACACCTCTGCGGCTTCCGTACCGGCTGCGCTGGATGAAGCGGTGCGCGATGGACGTATTCAGCCGGGCCAGCTGGTTCTGCTGGAGGCCTTTGGTGGTGGATTCACCTGGGGCTCGGCTCTGGTTCGTTTTTAATCGAAGGAACAAACGATGACGCAATTTGCAATGGTTTTCCCGGGTCAGGGTTCGCAAACCGTTGGCATGCTGGCCGAGCTGGCTGCGGCCAATCCAATCGTCGAAGCGACGTTTAAAGAAGCGTCCGACGCGTTAGGTTACGACCTTTGGCAGCTGACGCAGCAGGGCCCGGCGGAAGAATTAAATAAAACCTGGCAAACGCAGCCTGCGCTGCTGGCCGCCTCGGTTGCGCTTTTTCGTCTGTGGCAGCAAAAAGGCGGTAAAACGCCAGCCATGATGGCCGGACACAGCCTGGGCGAATACTCTGCGCTGGTTTGTGCAGGCGTGCTCGATTTTGCCGAAGCGATTAAACTGGTTGAGCTGCGCGGGAAACTGATGCAGGAAGCGGTACCGGCCGGTACCGGCGCGATGCAGGCGATTATCGGCCTTGACGATGCCGCCATTCAGCAGGCGTGCGAAGAGGCCGCGCAGGGGCAGGTGGTCTCACCGGTGAATTTCAACTCGCCGGGTCAAGTGGTGATCGCCGGTCATAAAGAGGCGGTTGAACGTGCGGGTGCCGCCTGTAAAGCCGCAGGCGCAAAGCGTGCGCTGCCGCTGCCGGTAAGCGTGCCGTCGCACTGTGCCCTGATGAAGCCTGCCGCCGATAAACTGGCGGTCGCGCTGGAAAACATCACATTTAACGCGCCAGCCTTGCCGGTGGTGAATAATGTTGATGTAAAATGCGAAACCTCGCCAGAAGCGATTCGCAGCGCGCTGGTGCGCCAGCTTTATAGCCCGGTACGCTGGACGGGTTGCGTAGAATTTATGGCGGCAGAGGGCGTGAGCTCGCTGCTGGAAGTCGGTCCGGGTAAAGTCCTGACGGGCCTGACTAAACGTATTGTTGACACCCTGACAGCCTCGGCGGTAAATGACGCCGCCAGCCTGGCAGCGGCGCTTGAACAATAACAGAGGATAAAAATGAGCTTCGAAGGAAAAATTGCCCTGGTAACCGGCGCCAGCCGTGGTATCGGCCGCGCTATTGCGGAGACGCTGGTGGCACGCGGTGCGAAAGTTATCGGCACGGCTACCAGCCAGAGCGGTGCGGACGCGATCAGCGCCTACCTGGGAGAGAGCGGTAAAGGTTTACTGCTGAATGTGACCGATCCCGCGTCAATTGAAAGCGTACTGGAAAATATCCGCGCCGAATTTGGCGAGGTGGATATTTTAGTCAATAATGCTGGCATTACGCGTGATAATCTCCTGATGCGCATGAAGGATGACGAGTGGCAGTCCATTGTGGATACCAATCTGACCTCCGTTTTCCGCTTATCGAAAGCGGTTCTGCGTGCCATGATGAAAAAACGTGTGGGCCGTATCATTACCATCGGTTCCGTTGTTGGTACCATGGGTAATGCGGGCCAGGCAAACTACGCGGCAGCAAAAGCGGGTTTGATCGGCTTCAGCAAGTCACTGGCGCGCGAAGTTGCGTCACGTGGTATTACCGTTAACGTCGTGGCTCCTGGTTTCATTGAAACCGACATGACGCGCGCGTTGAGCGACGATCAGCGCGCTGGCATTTTGGCCGAAGTCCCTGCAGGTCGTCTTGGCGACGCGCAGGAAATCGCCAATGCCGTTGCATTTTTAGCCTCTGACGAGGCAGCGTACATCACTGGTGAGACGCTGCATGTCAATGGCGGAATGTACATGGTCTGATAATTACGAAAATTATTTGCGTTAATTGCGGTAATAGCCGCAAAATAGCGTCAAATCGTGGTTGGACCAGCCGGGATTGAGTTGCATCTTTTCCAACTTTTTATACACTACGAAAACCATCGCGAAAGCGAGTTTTGATAGGAAATTTAATAGTATGAGCACTATCGAAGAACGCGTTAAGAAAATCATCTCCGAGCAGCTTGGCGTTAAGCAGGAAGAAGTCACCAACGAAAAATCTTTCGTTGAAGATCTGGGCGCTGATTCTCTTGATACCGTTGAGCTGGTAATGGCTCTGGAAGAAGAGTTTGATACTGAGATTCCGGACGAAGAAGCTGAGAAGATCACTACCGTTCAGGCAGCCATTGATTACATCAATAGCCATCAGGCCTAATGAACTACCATCAGGCGGTCACTCGACCGCCTGAGTTTTTTATCCGTCCCACTATAGTATCCATCTTTCCCTCCCTGGAGGACGAACGTGTCTAAGCGTCGTGTAGTTGTGACCGGTCTTGGCATGTTGTCTCCTGTCGGCAATACCGTAGAGTCAACCTGGAGTGCTCTCCTTGCCGGGCAGAGTGGCATCAGCCTGATCGACCATTTCGATACTAGTGCCTACGCAACGCGTTTTGCTGGCTTAGTAAAGGATTTTAATTGTGAAGAGATCATCTCGCGCAAAGAACAGCGCAAGATGGACGCCTTCATTCAATATGGAGTTGTCGCTGGCGTACAGGCCATGCAGGATTCCGGCCTGGTCATTACCGAAGAGAACGCAACGCGTGTCGGCGCGGCTATCGGCTCAGGCATTGGCGGGTTAGGGCTGATTGAAGAAAACCACGCGTCGCTGGTAAAAGGCGGCCCGCGTAAAATCAGTCCGTTCTTTGTGCCTTCTACCATTGTTAATATGGTGGCCGGTCACCTGACCATTATGTACGGCCTGCGTGGTCCCAGCATCTCTGTTGCAACGGCCTGTACCACCGGCGTGCATAACATCGGCCATGCCGCGCGTATGATCGCCTATGGCGATGCGGATGCGATGCTGGCTGGCGGCGCGGAAAAAGCCAGTTCGCCTTTGGGCGTCGGCGGCTTTGGCGCGGCGCGCGCACTTTCCACGCGTAACGATAACCCGCAGGCGGCCAGCCGTCCGTGGGATAAAGATCGCGATGGATTTGTGCTGGGCGATGGCGCGGGCATTATCATGCTGGAAGAGTATGAGCATGCGAAAAAGCGCGGCGCGAAAATCTACGCTGAGCTGGTAGGCTTTGGTATGAGCAGCGATGCCTACCATATGACCTCACCGCCGGAAGATGGCGCAGGTGCGGCGCTGGCGATGACCAATGCGCTGAAAGATGCGCAGCTGACGCCGGAGCAGGTGGGCTACGTTAACGCTCACGGCACCTCAACGCCAGCTGGCGATAAAGCTGAAGCGCAGGCGGTTAAGTCGGTGTTTGGCGCGGCGGCGTCCAGCGTGATGGTCAGCTCGACGAAGTCGATGACCGGTCACCTGCTGGGTGCGGCAGGCGCGGTCGAATCTATCTATTCGATCCTTGCGCTGCGCGATCAGGCTATTCCGCCAACCATTAACCTTGATAATCCGGATGAAGGCTGCGATCTCGATTTCGTACCGCATACCGCACGTCAGGTTAAAGATCTGGAATATGCGCTGTGTAACTCCTTCGGTTTCGGCGGCACTAACGGCTCGCTGATTTTCCGTCGCGTGTAACAACATTATTGCTCTCTGAGGCCCGCTTTGCGGGCCTTTTTTGCATCTGAACAACGCCGGGCCGCGCAGGGCGGTAACCTGAGCGCCAGCGCGGTAAGCTTAAGTCACCATCAGCAGCCAACGAGGGAGCAAATGATTTGGATTAATGGCGAGCGCCAGCAACAGATCGCGGTTAGCGATCGCGCTTTACACTATGGCGACGGCTGTTTTACCACCGCGCGTCTGCAGCAGGGGGAAATAGCCTGGCTGGAGGCGCACCTGCAACGCCTGCAAGAAGCGGCTTCGGTGTTGATGATCCAGGGCGTTGACTGGCATCGACTACAACGGGAAATGCTGCACGCAGCCGCAAGCGCGCAGCAGGGCGAGGGCGTGCTGAAAGTGATACTGTCACGCGGTTCTGGCGGGCGTGGCTATAGCGCCGCAGGATGCGAGCAGCCCGTACGAATAATCATGCTGTCTGCCGCGCCTGCGCACTATGCCGCGCTGCGTGCAAGCGGCGTCCGCCTGGCCATCAGCCCGGTGCGCCTTGGCATTAATCCGCAGCTTGCCGGAATCAAACACCTTAACCGGCTGGAGCAGGTGCTGATTCGCACACGGCTTGAGCAGAGCGGCGCCGATGAGGCGCTGGTGCTTGACACCGAGGGTAAGCTGGTGGAATGCTGTGCGGCTAATTTATTCTGGCGCAAAGAAAACCAGCTGTTCACGCCCGCTGTCGGCGGTGCAGGCGTCAACGGGATTATGCGCAGGCGCATTATCGCGCTGGCCGGGCAGCTCGGTTACGTTTGTCAGCAGGTGCGGGAAGAGCCACAGGCGCTGGCGGAAGCGGATGAGGTATTTATCTCTAACGCGCTGATGCCGTTACTGCCGGTACGGCAGATTGAGCAGTGGCATTACCGCTCCCGTACGCTTTATCAGCGGCTGCTGCCGGATTGCTAATAATGGATTGATCATGACTCGAAAAATAAAGATTTTAGCCGCCGTAGCGCTGCTGTTAGCGGCTGCCGCCGCTATAGGTTACTGGCAGGTGCGTCAGTTTGCCGCTTCGCCATTAACCCTTAACCAGGAAAAAATCTTCACTCTACCGGCCGGTACCGGGCGTCTTGCGCTGGAAGCGCAGCTGGAAAGTCAGCATATCATTAAACCGACGCCGTGGTTTGGCGTGCTGCTGAAGCTGGAACCGGAACTGGCAGAGTTCAAAGCGGGAACCTATCGGCTGGAAGCGGGCATGAATGTGCGTCAACTGCTGACGCTGCTGGCCAGCGGCAAAGAGGCGCAGTTCCCGGTACGCTTTACCGAAGGCACCCGGCTGCAGGATGTGCTGCAGGCGTTACGCAGCTCGCCGTGGATCAAGCATACGTTGAAAGACGATCGGCCGGAGACAGTGGCGGCGGCGCTGGGGCTGAAAGCGGATGAAAATCTTGAGGGCTGGCTCTGGCCGGATACCTGGCTTTATACCGCCAATACCAGCGATGTGGCGCTGTTACAGCGCGCGCACCAGCGGATGAAAACGGAAGTGGCGAACATCTGGGAGAACCGCATGGCGGATTTGCCCTATAAAACGCCCAATGATTTAGTGACCATGGCCTCTATCATTGAAAAAGAGACGGCGGTCGGCACCGAGCGTACCAAAGTCGCCTCGGTATTTATCAACCGTCTGCGGATTGGCATGCGTTTGCAAACCGATCCCACGGTGATTTACGGCATGGGTGAGAAATATAACGGCACGCTGACGCGTAAAGACCTGGAAACGCCGACGGTTTATAACACTTACACCATTAACGGGCTGCCACCGGGACCGATTGCGTTGCCGGGTAAAGCCTCGCTTGAAGCTGCGGCGCATCCGGTGAAAAGCAACTATCTCTATTTTGTCGCCGACGGCAAGGGCGGACATACCTTTACCACCAACCTGGCCAGCCACAATCGGGCCGTGCAGGCCTGGCGCATGACCATGAAGGAAAAAAATGCACGCTAAGTTTATTGTGATCGAAGGGCTGGAAGGCGCCGGGAAAACCACCGCGCGCGACTGCATTGTCGAACAGCTGCGCGAGCAGGGCATTAGCGATATTGTCTTTACCCGCGAGCCAGGCGGAACGCCGTTGGCGGAGAAGCTGCGCGATCTTATCAAGCAGGGTCTGGAAGGGGAAAAGATAACGGATAAAGCTGAACTGCTGATGCTGTATGCCGCGCGCGTGCAACTGGTGGAAACGGTGATTAAACCGGCGCTGGCGCGTGGCGCGTGGGTGGTAGGCGACCGCCACGACCTCTCTTCGCAGGCTTATCAGGGCGGCGGGCGCGGTATCGACCAGCGGTTAATGCAGACGCTACGCGATGCGGTGCTGGGCGATTTTCGTCCCCACCTGACGCTTTATCTGGATGTCACGCCGGAGATCGGCCTGAAGCGCGCTCGCGCGCGCGGCGAGTTGGATCGCATTGAACAGGAATCGCTGAATTTCTTTATGCGTACCCGTGAACGCTATCAGGCGCTGGCAGCCAGCGATGCATCTATTAAGACTATTGATGCCAGCCAACCACTGGAGCAGGTGACGTTGTCACTTAAAGCGGTGCTGCAAGCCTGGCTGGCGGAGCAGAAATAATGAACTGGTATCCGTGGCTCAATCCTGTTTATCGCCAGCTGATTAGCCAGCATCAGGCGGGCCGGGCGCATCATGCCGTGCTGGTGCAGGCTTTACCGGGCATGGGCGACGCCGCGTTAATCTGGGCGGTAAGCCGCTGGTTGTTATGTCAGCGGCGCGATGGACTAAAAAGCTGCGGTCACTGTCATGGTTGCCAGTTGATGATGGCGGGCACGCATCCTGACTGGCATCGACTGGCGGCGGAGAAAGGCAAAAGCGCGCTGGGGATCGATGCGGTGCGCGATGTTAACGAAATCCTGTTTCATCATGCCCAGCAGGGCGGCGCCAAAGTGGTGTGGCTGCCGAACGCGGAGCAGCTAACGGAAGCGGCGGCTAACGCACTGTTAAAAACGCTGGAAGAACCACCGCAGAACAGCTGGTTTTTCCTGGGTAGCGCAGAGCCCTCAAGGCTGCTGCCTACGTTACGCAGCCGCTGCCTGCGGCTTCATCTGGCCCCGCCTGACGAGGCGCAGAGCCTTAGCTGGCTGCAAAAGCAGAACGCGGGATCGCATGAGGCGATGTTAACTGCGCTGCGCCTGAGTAGCGGCGCGCCTGCCGCCGCGCTGACGCTGCTGGAGAAGCAACACTGGGAACAGCGCCAGGCATTGTGCTCCACGCTCTCCGGCGCGCTGGCGGGCGATGTGCTGACGCTGTTGCCGCAGCTTAATCACGATAATGTTGCTGAAAGGATTGGCTGGCTGGTCTCGCTGTTAACAGATGCGCTGAAGTGGCAGCACAGCGGCGATCGGTTTCTCGCCAATGTCGATCAGCCCGCGCTGATTACGCAGCTGGCGCAACGTTTACCGGCTGCCGCGCTGGATAAAAGCCTGCGGCAATGGCTGCTTTGCCGGGAGCGCCTGATGCACATTGTTGCGGTCAACCGCGAATTATTGCTTACCGAACAGTTATTAAACTGGGAAACCTTACTCAGCCCTGCGGCGACAACGCGGGCTGATTAACCAAGAGAATTGTTATGTTTTTAGTTGATTCCCATTGCCATCTTGATGGCCTGAATTATGAGACGCTGCATAAAGATGTGGACGATGTGCTGGCGAAGGCCGCCGCGCGTGACGTTAAATTTATGCTGGCGGTGGCGACCACGCTGCCCGGTTTCAAAGCCATGGCGCAGCTGTTGGGCGACCGCCCTAATGTGGCCTGGTCCTGTGGCGTCCATCCGCTGAATCAGGAAGAAGAGTGGGATTTCGCTGAACTGGCGCAGCTGGCCGCCGATCCCCGCGTTATTGCCATGGGTGAAACCGGACTGGATTACTATTACCAGCGGGAAACCATGGCGCGTCAGCAGGCCTCTTTCCGCGAACATATCCGCGTAGGCCGTCAGCTTAACAAGCCGGTGATTGTGCATACGCGCGATGCGCGTGAAGATACGCTGGCGATTCTGCGCGAAGAACGGGCAGAGGAGTGCAGCGGCGTGCTGCACTGTTTTACCGAAGATCGGGATACCGCAGCCAAACTGCTGGATATGGGCTTTTATATCTCTTTTTCCGGCATCGTAACCTTCCGTAATGCAGAAGCGTTACGCGAGGCAGCGCGCTATGTTCCGCTGGATCGCATGCTGGTAGAAACGGATTCCCCTTATCTGGCGCCAGTACCGCATCGCGGCAAAGAAAACCAACCGGCGTTTACCCGCGATGTAGCAGAGTATATGGCCGTGCTTAAAGGCGTCGACCTGGAAACGCTGGCGCAGGCCACAACGCAGAACTTTTCTAACCTTTTCCACGTCCCTCTGTCACGGTTAACCGACACGCCCGCTTAACTTTTTTCAAGGCTCGTAATTAATCGACTAACAGCGTAAAGTGCAGCGCCAAAAACGCTGCACTTGTGGTTTTTTCTGTACAAAAGATGGCGAAACAATAAAAAATATCCTAAAGGTTAGCCGCCTGATAGGCGAAACGTGACAGGTATCAAACAAAACAGACCAGATTTATTTTACTCTTCGTAATAAATCCAGAGAGCCTTAACAAGCTCCAATGGCAGAAGATCCTCCCTCTTTTGCCGCGCGTACCACGCGATTAAAAGCACTCATACTCAGGAGTTCCACAATATGTTTAAGAACGCATTTGCAAACCTGCAAAAGGTCGGTAAATCGCTCATGCTACCGGTATCGGTTCTGCCGATCGCCGGTATTTTATTGGGTGTCGGCTCGGCAAACTTTTCATGGTTGCCAGCCGTAGTTTCACATGTGATGGCGGAAGCGGGCGGGTCAGTGTTTGCCAACATGCCGCTGATATTTGCTATCGGTGTGGCGTTAGGCTTTACCAATAACGACGGCGTTTCGGCGCTGGCTGCCGTCGTCGCTTACGGCATCATGGTGAAAACCATGGCGGTTGTCGCGCCGCTGGTGCTGCATTTACCCGCCGAACAGATCGCTGCACAGCATCTGGCAGATACCGGTGTGTTGGGCGGCATCATTGCCGGTTCCATCGCGGCCTATATGTTTAACCGCTTCTACCGCATCAAGCTGCCTGAGTATCTGGGCTTCTTTGCCGGTAAACGTTTCGTACCGATTATTTCCGGTATGGCGGCGATTATTCTGGGCGTTATCCTTTCCTTTATCTGGCCGCCGATCGGCACCGCGATTCAGGACTTCTCCCAGTGGGCAGCGTATCAGAACCCGGTGGTCGCTTTTGGCCTGTACGGCTTAATTGAGCGCTCGCTGGTGCCGTTCGGCCTGCACCATATCTGGAACGTTCCTTTCCAGATGCAGATCGGTGAGTTTACCAACGCAGCAGGACAAGTATTCCACGGCGATATTCCGCGTTATATGGCGGGTGACCCGACCGCAGGCAAACTTTCCGGCGGCTTCCTGTTTAAAATGTATGGTCTGCCAGCGGCGGCGATCGCTATCTGGCACTCAGCGAAACCAGAAAACCGTGCAAAAGTGGGCGGCATCATGATCTCCGCCGCGCTGACCTCGTTCCTGACCGGTATTACCGAACCGATCGAGTTCTCGTTCATGTTCGTTGCGCCGATTCTGTACGCTATCCACGCCATCCTGGCAGGTCTGGCCTTCCCGATCTGTATCCTGCTTGGCATGCGTGACGGTACCAGCTTCTCACACGGTCTGATCGACTTTATCGTGCTGAGCGGCAACAGCAGCAAAATCTGGCTGTTCCCGATTATCGGTATCATTTACGGTCTGGTTTACTACTCCATCTTCCGCGTACTGATCGCGAAGCTGAACCTGAAAACGCCGGGCCGTGAAGAGACCACGACTGAGCAGTCAACCGGTACAGCAAACGAAATGGCGGCCAATCTGGTTACCGCGTTTGGTGGGAAAGAGAACATTACCAACCTGGATGCCTGTATTACTCGTCTGCGCGTGAGCGTGGCCGACGTATCCAAAGTGGATCAGGCTGGCCTGAAAAAACTGGGCGCTGCCGGTGTGGTCGTGGCAGGCTCTGGTGTTCAGGCGATTTTCGGCACCAAGTCCGATAACCTGAAAACCGAAATGGACGACTATATTCGCAACAGTTAATCACTGATGCACACAGCAAAGGCGAGCTTCGGCTCGCCTTTTTACGTTATATGATTAAAGATAAACGCGCAGATATTCCGTCAGACAGAGCAGCGCCATCGCCTGGCCATAAGGCATGGAGGTCAACGGGATCTGGCGATAATAGTCGAGGTCGCTGCCCATCGCGGTGCCGAAAGAGACCTGCGTCAATTCGCCGTCGCTATTGATATGCTGCATCACGCCTTTCACTGCCTGTTCGGCCATCGGCAGATACTCACGTGACAGATAACGCTTACGTACCGCTTTTAATATGCCGTAGGCGAAACCGGCGGTAGCGGAGGCTTCCAGATAGCTGTCGCGATCGTCCAGCAGCGTATGCCACAGTCCGCTTTCATGCTGCCATTGACGCAGCGCCGCGACCTGACTTTCCAGCACCTGTTGCAGGAAGCGGCGCGTGGCGTGTTGCTCCGGCCATGCCATCAGCTCAATAAATTCCGGGATCACAATGGTTAGCCAGCTGTTGCCGCGCGCCCAGCGTGCTTTAGCAAAATTATGACGTCCATCGAAGTTCCAGCCGTGAAACCACAGGCCGGTCTCGCGATCCATCAGATACTGCACATGCAGTAAAAACTGGTAGCTCGCTTCCTCAACATATTCCGGACGGTTAAGCAGCTTGCCGATTTTCGCCAGCGGCACTACGCTCATCATCAGCGTGTCGTCCCACAGCTGCTGGTGGTTCTCATTGTTATACACAATATGCTGCAGGCCGCCCTGTTCGGTGCGCGGCATTTCATACATCACCCATTCAGCCCAACGCTCCAGCACCGGCAACAGCGCAGGATTCCGCGTCTCTTCATAACGGTAAGCCAGGGTTAACAGCGGGCAAACGGTATTCACGTTTTTAGTCGGCGTGCCTTCCGCCAGCCGCTGCTGAAACCAGTCATCAATAATCGCCAGCGTTTTGGCATCGCCCGTTTGCTGATAGTAGTGATACATGCCATACAGCCCGATGCCGTGCGTCCACTCCCAGCCCGCCCAGCCTTTGGTATCAATCACCCGACCATCATCCAGACGTAGCAGAAATTCACCGCTTTCGTCGGTAATCGCCACCAGATTGTTGGTGAGTTTTTCAATCAGCGTCACCAGTTCGGAACGTGGCAGCAGAAATTCAGGCTGACGCAGTAAAGCGCTATGTTTTACAGGAAATACCGTCATCATTCAGATCCTATCGTTTTAACGTATGTGGCTGCACCGCGCCCAGGGCCTGAGCAGGCCGCAGCGTCGGCGCCGGGGATTTATGGCGGTTAAGGAAGCCGATATTGTTGTTGCCCCACAGGTTTTCATAAGGCAATCCGGCCAGCGTTTCTACCGTTGCCCGGGCGTCAGGCGTGAGGCTTTCCGGCACCGGACGTCCCGCCTGGCGCATTTTTTGCGTCTCTTCACGCAGCACCGAATGCGTTTGCAGGTTCAGGCGGAAGCGCAGGGAGATAAAGAAGCCGATCGCCAGCACGCATAGCGTACCTACGCTCAGAATCAACAGAATGGTGTGCTGCACGCTGTCGCTCTGATTCGCCTGCCCGGAAACAAAGCCGGAAAGCTGTAGCACAATGCCCACCAGCATTACCGCGCCCGCCTGCGACGCTTTACGCGTCAGGGTCATAATACCGGCGAAAATCCCTTCACGGCGCTGGCCGGTAATGACCTCATCCACATCTGCGATATAGGTATAGATATTCCACGGCACATAGTTAATGCCGCCACGACCCAGCCCCGCCAGCGCAGAGATCAGTACCAGCAGCGCCATATTGTCGTTCATGCCGGTGTACCAGAGCCCGGCGTAGGAGAGGGCGCTAACACCAAACAGCGTGACCACCAGGCGATAGGAGGGCGCAGGCCCGAGGCGAATACAGAGCGGGATCATGCCCATGACGGCGATAAACTGCAGAATAGCCATGGTGCCCATCAGGTTAGAGGCGATCTGCGCGCTCTGCATCAGCACAAACACCACATACCAGGTAAAAACGGCGTTGAACACATCCTGCGCAATATAGCCGCCAAGGTACATCCCCAGATGCTGCCGGAAAATACGTACGCGGAAGGTGGACGCCAGCTCGACATAGAGGCGCTTCAGGCTCTGCGCCAGCGTCAGCTGCTGTTTTTCCGCCTCAGCGCGCCGTGACTCCTCAGAAAAATCTTCCGGGGCGCGTTCCCAGGTAAAGAACCACACCAGCGTCAGAACGATGGCGCAAATCACCGAAAAAACCAGGCTGGCATAAAAGAAGGAGACCGCGTTGTCTTTACCGAAGTGATTAATCAGCACGCCCGGCAGGAAGGCGGCCAGGATGGCGGAAAGCTGCGCCAGCGCAATACGCGCGCCGGAAAACTTGGTTTTCTTTTTGAAATCGTCCGTCATTTCCGGCACCAGCGTTTCGTAGGGCACCAGAATCATGGTGTAGACAATATCAAACAGCAGGTAGGTCAGCAGGTAATAGAGATAGCTCATATCGCCGACCCACATCAGGCTATAGCTGAAGACGCAGGGGATGCCGAGCAGAATAAAGAACTTACGGCGGCCAAAGCGTTTACCAAGCCGGGTAGAGCCAAAATTATCGGTAAGAAAGCCCATCAGCGGGCTAACCACCGCATCCAGCACACGCGCCATGGCAAAGATAAACGTCGCTTCGATCGGCGTCAGGCCGCAGAACGTGGTATAGAAATAGAGCAGCCAGGCTGCCGTCAGGGCGGTAGTGCCGGCCCCCAGGAAGTCGCCCGATCCATAAGCCAGGTAGTGCCGTAAACCTATTTTACGCGCTGGCATTGTTAATCTCCTCGTCATAACCAGTGAAAACGCACGGACTCCGACAGCTCAGACGGATTACCTCGAAGGTAGAATGGCGGAAGAGGGCAAACCTTCGCGGTTTTGCTAAGGAAACGGGCAGAGTGGCAAAAAAACAAAGGAAAACCTGCCCGGCATCTAATTTATAAAACGGCGTTTTATTTTTGGAAGGGTAAGCGCACCGGAATGCGAAAAGCCGCACAAAAAATCGTCCGGCATCGCAGGGGTGTACAAAAAAGTGGCACTACGGCAGGGGAAATAAAAGAAAAACGGCAGGAAGGTTGAAAGAAAACGAAATTCTCGCTCATACTCCATGCTTACTTCTCTGCTAAGGATATGCATCATGGCTGAAGAAACCATTTTCAGTAAAATTATTCGTCGTGAAATTCCCGCTGATATCGTCTATCAGGACGAACTGGTTACGGCGTTCCGCGACATCTCGCCAAAAGCGCCCACTCACGTGTTGATCGTGCCGAATATTTTGATCCCGACCGCTAACGATGTCAGCGAAGCACACGAGCAGGCGATGGGACGGATGTTTACCGTTGCGGCGAAGATTGCCAAACAAGAGGGCATTGCTGAGGAGGGTTACCGGCTGATCGTGAACTGCAATCGCCACGGCGGGCAGGAAGTTTATCATATCCATATGCACCTGGTCGGTGGTAGCCCGCTCGGGCCGATGCTAAGCCATTAATTAACGAGCGGAACGCCATCATGCGCGCCTTATTAACCAGCCTGTCGCTGATTCTGACGCTGACCGCCTGTAGCAGCGATAAAACGGGAATAAATACTTCCCAGTCGCTGATCATGGAGTCGTCGGTGCTCTCTGCGGGGATTTTGCCCAGCAAGCCCACGCTTTCTGAACAGGCCGGACAGCAGCGAGCGGTAAGCTCGCTGGAAAATCAGCAAAACAAACCGGTAACCGTACATTACCGTTTCTACTGGTATGACGATAAAGGCCTTGAAATTCAGCCTTTTGAAACGCCGCGCACGTTGGTGGTTCCGGCAAATCAGCGGGTGGAAATCAGTTCGCAGATAGGCAATCTGATGGCCAGTAAAGTTCGTCTCTATCTTTATTTGTAAGGGGAAATACCGTGTTCAGGCGTTTAAAACTCTCCGGCGTTATGCTGCTGGCATTTGTTCTGGCGGGCTGTATCAATAATCAACAGCAACAACCCGCACCGGTAGAGCCGGTTCAGCCATCGCCGCCGGTTGTGGTGCAGCCGCCGCCGATTACCAGCCCGCAGCCGGGCGAAACGGTGCCGCAGCCGCCAAAGCTGAAATCCATTAACTGGGATGCCAGCGTACAGCCGCTGGTCGCGCAGATGTTACAGGCAGAGGGCGTGACCCCCGGCAGCGTGCTGCTGGTGGATCGCATAAAAAACAGCACCAACGGCAGCCTGCAAACCGCCAAGGCAACCAGCGCGCTGCAAAACGCGTTGGCGAGCAACAACACCTTTACCCTGGTGACGCCGCAGCAGCTGACGCAGGCCAAACAAACGCTGGGGCTGTCGCCCGAAGACAGCCTGAACTCGCGCAGTAAAGCGATCGGTCTGGCGCGTTACGTTGGCGCGCAGTATGTGCTTTACAGCAATGCGCAGGGCGATGTGAAACAACCTGAGCTGCAAATGCAATTAATGCTGGTGCAAACCGGAGAAATTATCTGGTCAGGCAATGGCAGCGTCGAGCATTGATAACGCCCTCCAGGCGCTGATTGACAGACACTTACCGGCAGCCTTGTCTGCCGGTTCTTTTTATCCACTTAACGGCCTGACCGGGCTCTCCGGAAAAGTGGTGTGCGGCCAGCAGTCATGGCTGGCGCGGCGTATCCCACCGCAGCCGATCCCCTTTATCTCCCGGCGACGGGAATGGCGGCTGTTACGGCATCTGGCGCTCAGCGGGCTGGCGCCGCATGCGCTGGCGATAAATCAACGCTGGCTGCTGTTGCAGTGGCTACCCGGCGAAACGCTGTCGCAGACGGCGTTCCTGGCGCGTCAGCCAGAATTGATTGCGCTGTTAACCCAACTGCATCATCAGCCGCTTAGCGGCTATCGGCTTCGGCTGTTGCCGCTGTTGCACCATTACTGGCAACAGTGTCGTCAACGCAATCCGCGCTGGCTGCGACGGCTGCATCAGCTGGCCCGCCAGGGGGAACCGACGCCGCTGCGGCTGGGCGTGCTGCATATGGATGTGCATCCCGGCAACCTGCTGGCGCATCCCGAGGGTTTGCGGCTGATTGACTGGGAGTATGCCGCCGACGGCGATATCGCGCTGGAGCTGGCGGCCATCATCGGCGGCAATGAGCTGAATGCTGCGCAACGTACGGCGTTGCTGGCTGATTATGCCGAGACTAACCGGCTGGATCTGCGCGCGCTGCAACGTCAGGTTCGGCGCTGGCAGCCCTGGCTGCAACTGCTGATGGCAAGCTGGTATCAGCTGCGCTGGGAGCAGAGCGGCGATCCGGCGCTGCATCAGCTGGCTATCACCGCCTGGCGACAAATTTAGCGCGCGTTTTCCGCATTCCGGCTATGATGTGCGCCAGTTTTTACAGGAGGATACATCATGTCGATACCCGGTCCGGTAATGTTGGATGTGGCAAGCTATGAGCTGGACGCCGAGGAGCGCGAAATTCTGGCGCACCCGCTGGTGGGCGGTCTGATCTTATTTGCGCGTAACTATCACGATCCCGCTCAGCTGAGCGAACTGGTACGTCAGATTCGGGCCGCATCTCATGCGCGGCTGGTGGTGGCGGTGGATCAGGAAGGCGGGCGGGTACAGCGCTTCCGCGACGGCTTTACTACATTGCCAGCGATGCAATCTTTTGCTGCGTTGAACAGTCCCGAACAGGCCGACAGGCTGGCGCAGGAAGCAGGCTGGCTGATGGCCGCAGAGATGATGGCCATGGATATCGATATCAGTTTCGCGCCGGTGCTGGATATTGGTCATATCAGCGCGGCCATTGGCGATCGCGCTTTCCATCAGGATCCCGCTATTGCGCTGCGGGTGGCGCGCCGCTTTATCGCTGGTATGCATGAAGCAGGAATGAAAACCACCGGCAAACATTTCCCTGGTCATGGCGCCGTCAGCGCCGACTCCCATAAAGAGACGCCGCACGACGATCGCGACGGCGCGGTTATCCGTCAGCACGATATGGCGATCTTCCAGCAGCTGATCGATGAACAAGCGCTGGACGCGATTATGCCAGCCCACGTTATCTATACCCAGCTGGATCCACGTCCGGCCAGCGGCTCCTCTTACTGGCTGAAACAGGTGCTGCGCGCCGAACTGGGCTTTAACGGCATTATTTTTTCTGATGACCTGTCAATGGAAGGCGCAGCGGTGATGGGCAGCTATGCGGAGCGAGCGCGTGCCTCGCTGGAAGCAGGTTGCGATATGATCCTGGTGTGTAACGATCGTAAAGGCGCCGTTAGCGTGCTGGATAACCTGCCGCCGATCAAAGCAGAGCAGGTTAGCCGCCTGTATCATCGTGGAACATTTAACCGCCAGCAACTGCTTGATTCTGCGCGCTGGCAGCATGCCAGTCAGCAGCTGAGCGCATTACAGGCGCGCTGGCTGGCCCATAAGGCGTCGGGTAACTAACGGGAAACCCGGCAGGCTAAGCAACGGTGAGGATAGTGATGATTATTTATCTGCACGGTTTCGATTCCACAAGTCCGGGTAACCATGAAAAAGTGTTGCAGCTGCAGTTTATCGATCCAGATGTGCGTCTGCTCAGTTACAGCACGCGCCATCCAAAACATGATATGCAGCATTTGTTAAAAGAGACTGACAAAATGCTGCTGCTGAACGTCGATGAACGGCCGCTGATTTGCGGCGTTGGTCTGGGGGCTTTCTGGGCCGAGCGCATCGGTTTTTTATGTGATATTCGTCAGGTCATCGTCAATCCCAACCTGTGGCCGCAGGAGAATATGACGGGCAAAATCGATCGGCCGGAAGAGTACCTTGATATCGCCACCAAGTGCGTCAGTAATTTCCGCGAGAAAAACCGCGACCGTAGCCTGACGCTGCTGTCGCGCCACGACGGCATTCTTGATAGCCAACGTACGGCAGAAGCGTTGCAGCCCTGGTATGAAATTATCTGGGATGAAGAGCAGCCGCACAAATTTCCCAGCCTTTCTCGCCACTTACAGCGCATCAAAGCGTTTAAAACCCTCGGTTAAGACCGGCCCGGCGGGTGGATTGCCTGGCAATCGCCCGTTTTTTTATGGGCAATAATCTGACTTATTGCAGCAAAATTGATCTGCATCAAATTTGGTATGACCAACTTACCCCGCCATGTTATTCTGATTTCAGCTCGCGATTTAACGTCGCAACCCTATGTTAACTAAGGTTTTTATTAACCTTTGATTAACTTTTGGTTTACATTTTGAGGGGGTCATGTTGACTACACCGTTAAGAAAGATTGTTATCGTTGGAGGGGGAGCCGGTGGGCTGGAACTGGCAACGCAGCTTGGACACAAGCTGGGGCGTCGCCAGAAAGCAGAAATAACGCTGGTTGATCGTAACCACAGCCATTTATGGAAACCGCTGCTGCATGAAGTCGCCACCGGATCGCTGGATGAAGGCATTGACGCGCTAAGCTACCTTGCTCATGCGCGTAACCATCATTTCCAATTCCAGCTGGGTTCGTTAACCGATATCGATCGGGAAAACAAGCGCCTACAGCTGGCAGAAATTCGTGATGCGCAGGGCGAAGTGCTGGTTCCCGCGCGCGAAGTGCCTTACGACACGCTGGTCATGGCGCTGGGCAGTACCTCGAATGATTTCGGCACGCCGGGCGTGAAAGATCACTGTATCTTCCTCGATAATCCGCATCAGGCGCAGCGTTTCCACAACGAAATGCTGAATCTGTTCCTGAAATATTCCGCCAATGCTGATGAGCAGGGCAAAATCAATATCGCCATTGTCGGCGGCGGCGCAACGGGCGTTGAGCTTTCCGCCGAGCTGCATAACGCGGTAAAACAGCTGCACAGCTACGGCTATAAAGGGCTGGATAATCAGGTGCTGAACGTCACGCTGGTGGAAGCGGGCGAACGCATTCTGCCTGCGCTACCGGCACGTATTTCCGCTGCGGCGCATCAGGAGCTGACCAAACTGGGCGTGCAGGTGCTGACGCAAACCATGGTCACCAGCGCGGATAAAAACGGTCTGCACACCAAAAGCGGCGACTTTATTGAAGCGGATCTGATGGTCTGGGCGGCAGGCATCAAAGCGCCAGATTTTATGAAAGATATCGGCGGTCTGGAAACCAACCGTATCAATCAGCTGGTGGTGAAAGATACGCTGCAAACCACGCGGGATGAGGATATTTACGCCATTGGCGACTGCGCCTCTTGCGCGCTGCCGTCAGGCGGATTTGTGCCACCGCGTGCGCAGTCGGCTCACCAGATGGCCTCAAAGGCGCTGGAAAACATCCTGGCGCAAATGCGTAAGCAGTCGCTGAAGCCGTACGTTTATAAAGATCACGGCTCGCTGGTTTCGCTTTCGCGTTTCAGCACTGTCGGCAGCCTGATGGGTAACCTGATGCGCGGTTCGATGATGGTGGAAGGGCGCATTGCGCGCTTCGTCTATATTTCGCTTTATCGCATGCACCAGATTGCGCTGCATGGCTACTTCAAAACCGGCCTGATGATGCTGGTAGGCAGCATTAACCGGGTGATCCGTCCGCGTCTGAAACTGCACTAGGTTCGCGCAGTAAGGCAGCCCATTCCGTGGGCTGCTTTCTTTCTGATCATCCTTTCAGACAAAAAATGCGCTCAGCTCATTAGCCATGACCTGCGGCTGCTCTTCCGGTAAAAAATGTCCGCAATGCGGCACCAAAATGCCTGTCACCTCAGCGGCGAAAGCACGCAACGGCGCAGCCATATCGGGAATTGAACCAAACTCGGCGCTCACGGCCAGCACCGGCACGTTAAGTTTTCCTTCCCGTTGCAGGGCGGCATTCTGAGCGGCGGAAAGCGAAACCGAACGATAATAGTCGAGACCGGCGCGTAACCCACCGCTGGCAAGCAGCACGCGCAGATATTCATCAATCTCCTGATCTGAAAAAACATCCGGGCAGGCGGTTTTCCTTTTCAAAAACCACTCGATATAAATTCGTTCGCGTCCGGTAAGCAGCGCCTCAGGCAGATCGGGAATCATATGAAAAGCAAAATGCCAGGTTTTCCAGGCCTTATCCGGCGTGACGGGCAAAGCATCCGGCAGCGTAATACCAGGAATACCCGCGTCCAGTAAGGCGAGGCGCTTAACTTCGCTGGCGTAGAGCATGGCATAGGGCCAGGCGACCCAGGCACCAATATCATGCGCGGCGAGAAAATAGCGCGTGACGTTGAGCTGCGCCAACAGGCCATGAACCTTCTCCGCCAGTGAGCGCGTATCATAACCGGTTAGCGGGCGGTCGGAATCTCCCTGACCAGGCAGATCCACGGCAATAATGTGATAAGCCGCGCCCATCTGCTGCATGACTTTACGCCATGCATACCAGCTCTGTGGGAAGCCTGCTAACAAAACCACCGTTTCACCCTGTGCGTTTCCGCCTGCGACGTAATGCATTCTGATGCCGTCGACCGTCGCGTAGCTATGCTGAAAATCAGCAAGATCCCGATCGTGCCAGCTGGCAGGGTCAGCGCTAACATAGCGAAGCGGGGCTGCCGTTGTCGGTGTATGCGTATCCATGTTGGCTCCTGTGTTTTAGCGCTTGCCGATACGGCTAAGCTATATTTAAGGAATGATCATTTCCTAAATGAATAAATTTTTAACGCAGCAGCTTCATTGCCAGCTTAATGGTCTCTTCCCGATGCGCCACGTTTGTTATTTTTCCCAGCACGCGCATGCCGAAGGTAATACAGAGGATCAGCTCTGCGGCACTATCCACGTTAAGATCGGGCGAGACGGAACCATCTTTTTGCCCCTGCAGCACCAGGGCGGTAAAAAACGTTTTATTACGCATAATGGCATGGCGTACCCGCTCGGACAATTCACTGTCCAGCACCTGCAGCTCCGTGGCGCTACCCACCACCAGACAGCCATGCCTGCCTTCCAGCTCGCGTGCGGAATCAAGATAGAATCTCAGCAGCTCCGCTATTTTTTCGCCGCCCGTGGTGCACGGCTGAAGGCGCTGTAGTAACAGGGCATTACGCTGAGAGAGATAACGTTCAAACACCTGCAAAAACAGGGTGCGTTTATCGGTAAACGCCTTATAGATGCTGCCAGCGGTCAGGTTCATCGCCATGGACAAATCAGCAATGGAGGCGGCATGAAACCCTTTTTGCCGAAACACCAGCATCGCCCGATCCAGCGCCAGCTCAGTATCAAATTCACGCGGGCGTCCGCGTTCTTTCGCTTTATGCATGGTTAACCGCCCATGATTTATTTTATAAGGAAATGATTGATTCCAAAATGCCACGAATTTCAGGCGACAGCAAGCGAATCGGGTGAAGAAGCGGCATAAAGCGTTTATGTGATCGGGGCTACGTTCAGGAAAAAAGGGCGCGGGAAAAGTGGCTAAAACAGAGACGGGTGGTACAGGTTTGCCGCTAAGAACTCTCTGAAAAGCCTCTGTTTATCCCGCTTCACGGCTTTTCTTCCCTTTATCTGATTGCTGGTTTTCGTCCCGGTCTGCACAATTTTTATTAATTACCACGGCGAGTCGCGCACGCCGAGTAGGGCTTACTGCCACGGAACAGGCAGCAGCAGGATTGCGCGGTAACAGAGTCAGGAGGTTTTCCTGTGAATAAATCAATGATAGCGGGTGTGGGTATTGGTATGGTTGCTGCTTTAGGCGTGGCCGCTGTTGCCAGCATGAACGTGTTTAATCCAGCTCCCCAATACGCACAGGTTATTTCCGCAACGCCCATCAAGGAAACGATTAAAAACCCACGTCAGGAGTGTCGCAACGTTACGCTGACCCATCGTCGGGCGGTACAGGATGAGAATCGCATCACTGGATCGGTACTGGGTGCGGTCGCGGGCGGGGTTCTGGGGCATCAGTTTGGCGGCGGACGCGGTAAGGATGTGGCAACGGTAGCGGGCGCTCTGGCGGGCGGCTATGCCGGTAATCAGGTACAGGGCGGTCTGCAGGATCGTGATACCTATACCACCACCGAACAGCGCTGCAAAACGGTCTACGATAAACAAGATAAAATGCTGGGCTATGACGTCACCTATAAAATTGGCGATCAGCAAGGGAAAATCCGTATGGAGAGCGATCCCGGCACCCGAATTCCGCTGGATCGGAACGGGCAACTTATTCTTAACAGCAACAGCAATCAGGCATAAACCAACGGGGCCGTTCGGCCCCGTTAATCATTGCTACCTTTTCTGCACATGTTTGGCATAAAGCTGCGATTAAACGGGGCCGTTTGGCCCCGTTAGTCATTGCTACCTTTTCTGCACATTTGGGCATAAAGCTACGATTAAACGGGGCCGTTCGGCCCCGTTCAACGTTACTTTCCAGTTATTCAGCTCGCCAGCCGGTTTTCCAGCATCTGCTCCATCAGCTCACGTACCCAAGTCATGCGCAGCTTACGCTCGGCTAATTCACGCGTGAACTTCAGGCGGGTCGGCCCTTCCAGCCGCCACTGCTGCGGATCTTTTTGCAGCAGGCCAATCAGCCAGCTGGGATCGACACAGTTCTTCTCGGCAAACTCAATAAACCCGCCTTTTTCACTGGCTTCGATGCGTCGAATGCCCAGCTGACGCGCATCCAGCCGCAGCGCGGCGATATCCAGCAGGTTACGTGCCGCATCGGGCAGATTGCCGAAACGATCGATTAACTCCACTTTCAAATCGTCCAGCTCGCGTCGGTCGCTGGCGCTGGCAATACGCTTGTAGAACGACAGGCGCGTATTCACATCAGGGATAAAGTCATCCGGCAGCAGCGCGGGCATACGCAGCTCAATGTCGGTTTGATTGCTGGTCAAATCCTCCAGCGAAGGCTCGCGACCCTCTTTCAACGCATCGACCGCGTTTTCCAGCAGCTCCATATAAAGCGAGAAGCCGATACTTTCCATCTGGCCGCTCTGATCTTCGCCCAGCAGCTCGCCCGCGCCACGGATCTCTAAATCGTGGGTAGCCAGCGCGAAACCTGCGCCCAAATCTTCCAGCGAGGCAATCGCCTCCAGCCGCTTGTGCGCATCGGTAGTCATGGCTTTCGGCGGCGGCGTCAGCAACCATGCATAGGCCTGATGATGCGAGCGGCCAACGCGTCCACGTAGCTGATGCAGCTGCGCCAGGCCAAAGTGGTCGGCGCGCTCAATGATAATAGTATTGGCGGTAGGTATATCGATGCCGGTTTCGATAATGGTGGTACAGACCAGCACGTTGAAACGTTGATGATGGAAATCGTTCATCACGCGCTCCAGATCGCGCTCGCGCATCTGCCCATGACCCACGGCAATGCGCGCCTCCGGCACCAGATCCGTCAGCCGCTGCGCCGCTTTCTCAATATTTTCCACATCATTATAGAGATAATAGACCTGGCCGCCGCGCAGGATTTCACGCAGGATCGCTTCGCGCACCACCAGGCTGTCATATTCCCGCACAAAGGTTTTCACTGCCAGACGGCGCGCGGGCGGCGTGGCGATAATCGACAGATCGCGCATGCCGCTCATCGCCATGTTCAGCGTACGCGGGATTGGCGTGGCGGTGAGCGTCAGAATATCGACGTCGGCGCGCATCGCCTTGATACGCTCCTTATGGCGCACGCCGAAGCGATGCTCCTCATCGACAATCAGCAGCCCCAAATCGCGCCATTTCAGATCGCTCATCAGCAGCTTATGCGTGCCGATCAGGATATCGATTTTGCCTTCGCTTGCCTGCTCCAGCACCTGCGCCTGTTCTTTGGCACTGCGGAAACGGGAAAGCATTTCGATACGCACCGGCCAGTTAGCGAAGCGGTCGCGGAAGTTATCATAGTGCTGCTGGGCGAGCAGGGTAGTGGGCACCAGCACCGCCACCTGCTTGTGGTTTTCCACCGCCAAAAAGGCGGCGCGCATCGCCACTTCGGTTTTACCAAAGCCGACGTCGCCGCAAACCAGACGATCCATCGCCAGCGGCTGGCACATATCGCTCAGCACCGCATGAATCGCCTGAGCCTGATCGGGCGTGGTTTCAAACGGGAAACTGTCGCAGAACAGCTGATACTGCTCGCGATCGTATTTAAAGGCGTAGCCCGCTTTCGCGGCGCGCTGCGCGTAAATATCCAACAGCTCAGCCGCTACGTCGCGTACTTTCTCCGCCGCTTTTTGACGCGCCCGCGACCAGGCATCGCTGCCCAGCTTATGCAGCGGCGCATTGTCATCGGCGCCGCCCGCGTAACGGCTAATCAAATGCAGCGAAGAGACCGGCACATACAGCTTGGCGTCGTTGGCGTAGGCCAGCATCAGATATTCCGCTTTGATGCCGCCCGCTTCCAGCGTGGTCATGCCGATATAGCGGCCCACGCCATGTTCCAGATGCACCACCGGCTGGCCGGGATGCAGTTCAGCCAGGTTGCGGATCAGCACATCCGGGTTAATGGTGCGGCGGGTGTCCTGACGGCGGCGCGCCACGCGTTCGCCCAGCAGATCGCCTTCGCAGATCAGCGCGCGCTGGCGCAGGTTATCGATAAAACCGCGCTCGCTGGCGCCAATAATCAGATAACGACCGGGCGCGTCGGCCTCGCTCAGGCGCTGAATCACTTTCGGCTGGAGCTTGATGCGCGCCAACAGCTCCTGCAACGCTTCGCGACGGCCTTCGCTCTCCACGGAAAAGATCACCGCGCCGTCAAACGCCTCCAGGAAGTGGCGCAGCTGCTCCAGCGGCGCTTTCGCCTGCGGCTCTACCGCCAGCGGCGGCAGCGGTTGATAATCAAGGTTGGTGTTCGCGGCTTTATCGGGCAGCGCTTCGCCGCTCATGCGGATGCGCGGCCACTGTTTTAACTCAGTGAACAGCCCATCGGTGCGCAGCCACAGCGACTCCGGCGGCAACAGCGGACGCATTGGATCCACGCGGCGGTTCTCGAAGCGCGCCATGATATCCTGCCAGAAGCGCTCCGCGCTCGCTTCCAGATCGCCGGTGCTGACCACCAGCGTATCGCGCGGTAGGTAGCTGAACAGCGGCACCAGCGGCTGTTCAAAAAACAGCGGCTGCCAATATTCGATCCCGGCGGGCAGCGTGCCCTTACTAACCTGCTGATAGATATGCTCCGGCTCGCGGCGCACATCAAAATGTTCGCGCCACTGGCTGCGGAACAGCTCAATAGCGGCTTTATCGGTGGGAAATTCATGGGCGGGCAGCAGGTTAATCGCTTCCACCTCTTCCAGCGTGCGCTGGCTGTCGACATCAAACAGCCGCAGGCTGTCGATTTCATTGTCGAAAAAGTCGATACGATAGGGCTGTTCGCTGCCCATGGGGAACAGGTCAAGCAGCGCGCCGCGCGTGGCGTATTCGCCATGCTCCATGACCTGATCGACATGGCGATAGCCCGCCTGCTCCAGCTGATCGCGCAGCCGGTCGCGCGAGAGCAGCTGCCCCTTATGCATCACCAGCGCATGGCCGTGCAGGAAGTCGTGCGGGCAGTAGCGCTGCATCAGCGTGGTCACCGGCAGGATCAGCACGCCACGTTCCAGCGTCGGCAGACGATAGAGCGTCGAGAGGCGTGAAGAGATAATATCCTGATGTGGAGAGAAGCTATCGAACGGCAGCGTTTCCCAGTCGGCCAGGCTAATAACCGGCTGGCGGGTGAACTGTTGAATCTCATCCTGCAGGCGCAGCGAGGTTTGCATATCAGGTGCGATCAGCATCACCAGCCCTGGGTGACGCTCGGCGATTTCCGCACATTCAACGGCGCAGGCAGCGCCGGTTAGCTCTCCCAGCTGGCGTTGATCGTTTGCCGCGGCGGGCAGGGCATAGCGAATCTGTTCAGGCATAGTCGTTTCGACATTCTCTCTGTTATTTCAGGGGCACAATCATTCCACAGAACGCGGCGGGGATCATCTGCTGCGGCAGGGTTTTTACCCGGCAAGCCTCGTGAACAGCGCTCGGCGCGGCGCATTAATGTGCGGGACGCGCGCCATCGCCCTGTGTGCGGCGATCGCTATTGGCCCACTCCAGCTCTTTCTCCGCATGCAGACTCCAGGTGCCGTCATCCCATTGAACGTGATAGCTGGCGGGGAAATTTCCCTGGGCAAAGACCGTAACCACTTCACCGCGAATTTCACCAGACTGATGTTTGACAATAGCGCCTTTTAGATACTTACTCATAAGCGGCTCCAGTGCCAGCGGCACGGCAAATCAGTAACGTTAACCCTTTAAATACTAAGGGCAAGTATAGTGCAGATTAGCGTGCCGCTGCGTGAACAGCAGGGGCTTTTTTGTGCAATTAACCGCAGCGGAAAAATTCTGATGCATCTTTAACATCAACTCGGACGGGTAAAGGTTCCATAAAACAAGCGGCTCCTTTATCATCCTGACTACTTTTGCTTTTGCTACGCATAAGACGGATCTCATGTATCAACCTGTCGCGTTATTTATCGGTTTGCGCTATATGCGCGGACGTGCCTCAGACCGCTTTGGTCGGTTTGTATCCTGGCTTTCCACCATCGGCATTACCCTGGGCGTGCTGGCGCTGGTCACCGTTCTCTCAGTCATGAACGGCTTTGAGCGCGAACTGGAAGGCAATATCCTTGGCCTGATGCCGCAGGCGCTGATCACCAGCGATAAAGGCTCTCTTAATCCGCAACAACAGCCCGCCAGCGGCCTGCGTTTGCAGGGCGTGCAGCGTGTTGCTCCCTTAACCACCGGCGACGTGGTGCTGCAAAGCGCGCGCAGCGTGGCGGTGGGCGTGATGCTGGGCGTGCAGCCCGACGAAAAAGATCCTCTCACCCCTTACCTGGTTAACGTGCAGCAGCAGGCGCTGCAGCCGGGGCAATACAATGTGATTCTGGGCGAGCAGCTGGCCTCACAGCTGGGCGTGAAGCGCGGTGACCAGCTGCGCCTGATGGTGCCTTCCGCCAGCCAATTTACGCCGATGGGTCGCCTGCCCAGCCAGCGCCTGTTTAACGTGATCGGCACCTTTGCCGCTAACAGCGAAGTGGATGGCTATCAGATGCTGGTTAACCAGCAGGACGCCTCGCGCCTGATGCGCTACCCGGCGGGCAATATCACCGGCTGGCGCCTGTGGCTCGATAAGCCGCTGGAGGTGGACAGCACCAGCCAGCAGCCGCTGGCGGCCGGTCTGGTATGGAAAGACTGGCGCGATCGCAAAGGCGATCTGTTCCAGGCGGTGCGCATGGAAAAAAACATGATGGGGCTGCTGCTGAGCCTGATTATCGCCGTGGCGGCGTTTAACATCATTACCTCGCTTGGCCTGCTGATTATGGAAAAGCAGGGCGAGGTGGCAATCCTGCAAACCCAGGGGCTAACGCGCCGCCAGATTATGCTGGTGTTTATGGTGCAGGGCGCCAGCGCCGGGATTATCGGTGCTTTGCTCGGTACGCTGCTTGGCGTGCTGCTGGCCAGCCAGCTGAATAATTTGATGCCGGTTATCGGTCTGTTTCTTGATGGCGCGGCGTTGCCGGTGGATATCTCCTTCTGGCAGGTGATCGCCATTGCGCTGACGGCGATGGCGCTGGCGCTGCTGTCGACGCTTTATCCATCCTGGCGCGCTGCCGCCGTACAACCTGCTGAGGCTTTACGCTATGAGTGATTTGAATCTGTTACAGTGTAACAAACTGTGCAAACGCTATCAGGAAGGGAGCGTGCAGACAGACGTGTTACGCGACGTCAGTTTCACCATGCGGCCCGGCGAAATGATGGCGATTGTCGGCAGTTCCGGCTCCGGGAAAAGTACCTTGCTGCATTTGCTGGGCGGGCTGGACGCGCCGACTTCCGGCGATGTGCTGTTCAGCGGACGCGCGTTAAGCAGCATGTCTTCCGCACAGAAAGCGGAATTACGTAACCGTGAGCTGGGCTTTATCTATCAGTTTCACCACCTGCTGCCCGATTTTACCGCGCTGGAAAATGTGGCGATGCCGCTGCTGATTGGCAAAAAACAGAAGCAGGAGGCGCAGGATCGCGCGCTGGAAATGCTGCGGGCGGTCGGCCTGGAAAAACGGGCGGCGCATCGTCCGGCTGAACTCTCCGGCGGCGAGCGTCAGCGTGTGGCGATTGCGCGCGCGCTGGTGAACAATCCGCGCCTGGTAATGGCCGATGAGCCTACCGGCAACCTGGATGCTCGCAACGCCGATGCGATTTTCGATCTGCTGGGCGAGCTGAACGTGCGCCAGGGTACCGCTTTCCTGGTGGTGACGCACGATTTACATCTGGCGAAGCGGCTGCCCACGCAGCGTGAAATGCGCGATGGTCAGCTCAGCGAGCAGGTTACGCTGACGGGAGCGCTGTAATGGCTTCACTCTCTTTACTGTTAGCCACGCGCTTCAGCGGCGGACGGCGGCGCGGCGGCATGGTTTCGCTGATCTCGGTGATCTCTACGCTGGGCATCGCGCTGGGCGTCGCGGTGTTAATCGTCGGCCTGAGCGCGATGAACGGCTTTGAACGCGAGTTAAATAATCGCATTCTGGCGGTGGTGCCGCACGGTGAAATCGAGCCGGTCGACGGGCGGCTTGCCGACTGGCAACAGCTGCTGCCGCGTATGGAGCAGGTGTCAGGCATCGCCGCCGCCGCGCCCTATATCAATTTTACCGGCCTGATTGAAAGTGGCGCGAAGCTACAGGCGATTCAGGTGAAAGGGGTCGATCCCGCGCAGGAAAAGCGACTGAGCGCACTGCCGCAGTTTGTGCAGAACAATGCCTGGTCCAGCTTCAGCGCCGGTAAACAGCAAATCATTATCGGCAGCGGCGCGGCAAAATCGTTGGGCGTTAAGCAGGGCGACTGGCTGACGGTGATGATCCCCAACAGCGATGGGCAAAATAAGCTGTTGCAGCCGAAGCGTATCCGCTTGCAGGTGAGCGGTATTCTGCAACTGAGCGGGATGCTCGATCACAGTCTGGCGCTGGTGCCGCTGGCCGACGCGCAAAAGTATCTTGATATGGCGGACAACGTCAGCGGTATTGCGTTGAAAATGACCGACCCGTTCAACGCCGTTAAGCTGGTACGCGATGCGGGCGAAGTCACCCACGCCTACGTCTATATCCGCAGCTGGATCGGCACCTACGGCTATATGTATCGCGATATTCAGATGATCCGCGCCATTATGTATCTGGCGATGGTGCTGGTGATCGGCGTCGCCTGCTTTAACATTGTCTCCACGCTGGTGATGGCGGTGAAAGATAAAAGCAGCGATATCGCCGTGTTGCGTACGCTGGGGGCGAAAGATGGGCTGATTCGCGCTATTTTTGTCTGGTACGGGCTGCGTGCCGGGCTGACCGGCAGCGTTAGCGGGGCGATAGTGGGCGTGCTGGCCGCGTTGAACCTGACGCCGCTGATGCGCGGCATCGAACATCTGACCGGACATCATTTTCTTTCCGGCGACATCTACTTTATCGATTTCCTGCCGTCGGAGCTGCACTGGCTGGATGTGGTCTCGGTGCTGGCAACCGCCATTGTCCTGAGCCTGGTGGCCAGCTGGTATCCGGCCCGGCGCGCCAGCCGTATCGATCCGGCGCGCGTATTAAGCGGGCAGTAATCGTGACAGCGGAAAAGATCTACTACGGCTTCGATATGGGCGGCAGCAAAATCGCCCTCGGTGTTTACGATGCGCAGCGCCAGCTGATCTGGAGCAAGCGCGTCCCGACGCCGCGTGATGACTATGCGCAGCTGCTGGAAAGCTTTGCCAGCCTGACGGCGGAGGCGGATGCAATAACCGGTCAGCGCGGATGCGTCGGCGTGGGCGTACCCGGCCTGCCGAACCCCGACGACGGCACGCTGTTTACCGCCAACGTACCGGCGGCGCAGGGGCAGCGCCTGGGTCACGATCTCAGCGCACGGCTGGGGCGTGACGTGCGTATCGATAACGATGCGAACTGCTTTGCGCTTTCCGAAGCGTGGGATGATGAATTCCGCGCTTACCCGGTGGTGCTGGGGCTGATTCTCGGCACCGGCGTCGGCGGCGGCATTGTGGTTGATGGCAAGCCGCTCTCCGGGCGCAGCTTTATCAGCGGCGAAGCGGGGCATATGCGGCTGCCGATGGATGCGCTGGCGCTGCTGGGGGCGGATATTCCGCTGCGCCAGTGCGGCTGCGGTAAACGCGGCTGCATTGAAACCTATCTATCCGGCCAGGGGTTCGCCTGGCTGTTTCACCATTTTTATCAGCAGACGCTCAGTGCGCCCGCCATTGTTGAACGCTATTATCAGGGCGATCCGCAGGCGCAGGCGCATACCGAACGCTTTCGCGCGCTGCTGGCGGTTTGTCTCGGCAATCTGCTTACCCTGCTCGATCCGCATTTAGTGGTGCTGGGCGGTGGATTGTCCAATTTCGCAGCGCTCTATGACGGGCTGGCGGAGCAGGTGCAACCGCATCTGCTGCCGCGGGCGAAGCCGCCGCGCTTTGCCCAGGCGCGTCATGGCGATGCGGGCGGAATGCGCGGTGCCGCATTCCTGCATCTCAGGTAACTTAAGGAGTTTTTATGCGCACACCCCGTCGCCGTTTACGTATTGCGCGCTTCCGCAAAACCCGGCGCAAAATGCATCAGCGCTTCCGGCAGCGTATTTTTGAGCGCGATCGTAACGCTGAACTGGCGGCCCATCCGCAACCTCGGGTGGTGGTGTTGACCGGTGCGGGCATTTCCGCTGAATCGGGCATTCGTACTTTTCGCGCCGACGACGGACTGTGGGAAGAGCATCGTATTGAAGATGTCGCCACGCCGGAAGGCTTCGCGCGCGATCCCGCGCTGGTGCAGGCGTTTTATAACGCGCGTCGCCGCCAGCTCCAGCAGCCGGAGATCCAGCCAAACGCCGCGCATCTGGCACTGGCGGAGCTGGAATCGGTGTTGGGCGATAATTTTCTGCTGGTCACCCAGAATATCGATAACCTGCACGAGCGTGCCGGTAGCCAGCGCGTGCTGCATATGCATGGCGAACTGCTCAAGGTGCGCTGTGAAATGAGCGGCCAGGTGCTGGAGTGGAGCGGTGACGTCAGCGCCGACGATCGCTGCCACTGCTGTCAGTTTCCTGCCCGCCTGCGTCCGCACGTAGTCTGGTTCGGTGAAATGCCGCTGGGAATGGATGAGATCTATCAGGCGCTGGCGGAGGCGGACTACTTCCTGGCCATCGGCACGTCTGGCCATGTCTATCCCGCTGCCGGTTTTGTGCATGAAGCAAAATTGCAGGGCGTGCATACCGTTGAGCTAAACCTGGAACCGAGCCAGGTGGGCAACCAGTTTGCGGAGAAACACTACGGGCTGGCGAGCGAAGTGGTGCCTGCCTGGGTGGAGAAGTTTCAGAAAGGTTTGTATCGCCTGGTGTGAGGTTAGTCACAGGCGCGATTAGTTAGCGCCTGCTTATGCTGCCGCAACGCCAACTTAAGCACGATGGCATTGCGGCAGGGAAGGTCTATGCTTAGCGGCCCGCCTTCAGCTTCTGGAACAGCATTTCGTACTGCACGCTGGCGTCGCCGACGTCATCCTGCCATTCGCCGTTTTTGATCACCGCTTCAGAGGGGTAGAGCGAGGCATCGTTGGCGACGTTAGCGGGCAGCAATTTTTTCGCCGCCAGGTTCGGCGTCGGATAACCGATGGTTTCTGCTACCTGCGCGGCGACGTCCGGGCGCAGCAGGAAGTTAATCAGCTTCAACGCGCCTTCTTTGTTCTTGGCATTCGCCGGAATAGCCAGGCTATCCATCCAGAAAATGCCGCCTTCCTTCGGCCATACCACTTCCAGCGGCGTGCCTGCCTGGCGTGCCACGTAAGCGGAACCGTTCCAGATCATGCCCAGGTTAACTTCACCTTCCATAAACGGGTTGCCGGGGTTGTCGGAGTTAAACGCCAGCACGTTCGGCATCAGCTTTTTCAGCTCTTCGTAAGCCGCGTTAATCTCTTTGGCATCGCGCGTGTTGCCGGAATAGCCCAGCTTGCGCAGCGCCATCTGGAAAACTTCACGCGCATCGTCGGTTAACAGCAGGCTCTGTTTATATTGCGGGTTCCACAAATCGGCCCAGCGGGTGACGCTTTTGCTATCGATCTCGTCGCTGTTAACGCCGATCACCGTTGCGCCCCAGATATAAGGGATCGAATAGTCGTTATTGGGATCGAACGGCTTATTCAGCAGATTGGGATCGAGATTGCTGAAGTTGCTCAGCTTGCTTTTATCGATCTTCTGGATCATGCCTTCGTTGCGCATTTTCGCCACGAAATAGGTGGAAGGCACCACCAGGTCGTATGCGCCGTCCTGATAGGTTTTCAGCTTGGCGTACATACTCTCATTGGATTCGTAGGTGGAGTAGATCACCTTGATGCCGGTCTCTTTGGTGAACTGCTCCAGCAGCCCCGGCGGGACATATTCCGTCCAGTTATAGAAATAAAGCGTCTTGCCGTCATCAGCGGCCTGCGCGCTCTGTAAGCCCAGCGCCAGCGCGCCAGCGGCCAGCCAGTAACCCCATTTCTTCATGACTTTTCCTCTTACTTAGTTTTATCACGCAGCAACAGCTGACTCGCGACCACCAGCAGCAGCGACAGCACCATCAGGATGGTTGCCAGCGCGTTCACTTCCGGCGAAACGCCGACCTTTACCATGGAATAGATTTTTAACGGCAGAATTTCAAAGCTCGGCCCGGTGACGAACGAGGAGACCACCACGTCATCCATCGACAGGGTAAAGCTCAGCAGCCAGCCTGCGGCAACGGCCGGCATCGCCAGCGGCAGAATAATTTTGCGCAGAATGGTGACCTCGCTGGCGCCTAAATCTCGCGCCGCTTCCAGCATCCTGACATCAAACCCTTTCAGGCGTGAGTAGACGGTGATCACCACAAACGGCAGGCAGAAGGTAATATGCGAAACCAGCAGCGACCAGAAGCCCAGCGAAATGCCCAGCAGCATAAACAGCACCAGCAGGGAAATGGCCATCACAATATCGGGCGACATCATCACCACAAACAGCATGCCGCTGACAAACGGTTTGCCGCGAAAGCGATAGCGGTAAAGCGCCACCGCCGTCAGCGCGCCGATAAGCGTCGCGAAGCTGGCAGAGAGCACGCCCATAATCAGCGAGTGCTTCGCCGCCTGAATCAGGCTGTCATTATTGATTAACAGCGCATACCACTGGGTGCTGAAACCCTGCCAGTTAATGCCGAAGCGCGAGGCGTTAAACGAGTTAACGATCAGAATCACGATCGGAATATAAAGCCAGGCGTAAATAAGAAACATAAAGCCGCTGCGTAATGTTTTACCCATTATTCCAGCTCCACTTTCTTGTTCAGCATGCGCGCTGCGCGCCAGTAGAACAGCAGCATCAGACCCATGACCAGCGTCAGCACAATGCTGGTGGCCGCGCCAAATGGCCAATCGCGAATATTCAGGAACTGGCTTTTAATCACGTTACCGATCAGCAGGTTTTTCGCCCCGCCCATCAGATCGGCTACGAAAAACAGCCCCATCGCGGGCAGCAGCACCAGCAGGCAACCGGCGACAATGCCCGGCATGGTCAGCGGCAGAATAATACGCCAGAAGGTTTGCAGCTTGCTGGCGCCCAGGTCGCGCGCCGCTTCCAGGCAGGACTTATCCAGCTTTTCCAGGCTGGAATAGAGCGGCATCACCATAAACGGCAGCAGAATATAGACCAGCCCCAGCACCACCGCTTCAGAGGTGTACATGATGCGGAAGGGCTTATCGATCACCCCCAGCCACAGCAGAAACTCGTTCAGCCAGCCGCGTGTACTGAGGAAGATTTTCAGGCCGTAGATGCGAATCAGCGAGTTAGTCCAGAAAGGCACAATCAGCAGAAATAGCAGTATCGGGCGGATGCGCGTCGGCAGCTTCGTCAGGCACCAGGCAAAAGGATAACCCAGCAGCAAACAGCAAAGCGTGGCGATCAGCGCCATATTCAACGAGTGCAGCAGCACCGCGCCATACAGCGGATCGAGCAGCCGGGTGTAGTTATCGAAGGTGAGCGCCAGACGAACAAAGTTAGCGTCATCGCGCGTCAGGAAACTGGTGACGATAATCATCAGGTTGGGCAGAAAGACAAACAGTAACAGCCAACCGACAATCAGCGTGATAATGGTTTTCTGAAAACGGTTACGCATTATTTTCATCAGGCAGCACCACCTCCCAGCTTTCAACCCAGGTAATGGCCATTTTTTGATTCAGCGAGTGATCAAAATCGGGATCGTCTTCGTTAAAGAACTCACTGACGGTAACCAGTTTGCCGTTTTCCAGCTCAACGGTGGATTCCAGCGTCATGCCTTTATAATTGCGTTCGCGCACAAAGCCCACCAGGCCTTCGGCGTTGTCGCCGTCGTGAATCTCTTCAACGCGCAGATCCTCCGGGCGGAGCAGCACATGCAGCGGCTGTCCAACGGTGACCGGGAAGGGCACCAGAATATCGCATTCGCGGCCTTCCACGCGCGCGCGGACGCGCTGATTGTCCAGCGGCGCGATAACCTCGGCGTCAAATACGTTGATCTCGCCGATAAAGCGCGCCACAAACAGGTTGGCTGGCTCTTCATAAATCTCACGCGGCGAGCCATCCTGCTCGATGCGGCCGTCACGCAGCACCACAATGCGATCCGACATGCTGAGCGCCTCTTCCTGATCGTGCGTGACGAAGACAAAGGTGATGCCCAGTTTGCGCTGCAGCGCTTTTAGCTCATTCTGCATCTGCTTGCGCAGCTTGTAATCCAGCGCCGACAGCGACTCATCCAGCAGCAGCACTTTCGGCCGGTTCACCACCGCGCGCGCAATGGCGACGCGCTGTTGTTGACCACCGCTGAGCTGATGCGGACGCCGGTCGGCGAAGCTGTCCAGCTGCACCATCGCCAGCGCCTCGTTAACGCGCGCGGTAATGTCAGCCGCGGGCGTTTTCTGCATCCGCAGGCCAAACGCAACGTTTTCAAACACCGACATATGCGGAAACAGCGCATAGCTCTGGAAAACGGTATTGACGTGGCGCTGTTCAGCAGGGGTCGCGGTGATGGTTTCACCGTCGAGCACAATCTCGCCGCTATCGGTCTCTTCCAGACCGGCGATCAAACGCAGAATGGTGGTTTTGCCGCAGCCGGAGGGGCCCAGCAACGTAATAAATTCGCCGTGGTGTATGGTCAGGTTAAAGTCGGCAATGATCTCTTTGCCGTCAAAAGCTTTACTGATGCCAGAAAGCGTAACCAGCGCCGTTTGCGCGCGTGTTTGCGTCATTTTAGTCACTCAGCCCGAAGTTATCGGCAGTCAGGTCTGCCTGTATGTGTGTAGAGCGGGTCGCTACGGTCGACCAGCCAACAAAGTCAGGGGCGCGATGATACCTGAAAACCGTGTTAATTCCATGCTTGCAGGCTAATAACCGCTATTTACCCTGATAAAAAAGCGATTTGCCTTTTTGCACACTACGCTTTAACACTATGACCTGACGCAATATGTTGGCAACGCAGGCTTTCCATAATAGCTCACTGCCATTGAGAGAGAATAAAGATGACAACGCTACTCGACCGGTTTTTACACTATGTTTCGTTTGATACGCAGTCGCGTGCGCATGCGCGCCAGGTTCCCAGTACGGAAGGGCAGTGGCAGCTGGCCAGGGCACTACAGAAAGAGTTAACCGAGCTGGGGCTGAAAAATGTCACCCTGAGCGAACACTGCTGCGTGATGGCGACCATACCGGCAAATGTGGATTATCCCACGCCGGTGATCGGCTTTATCTCCCACGTGGATACCTCGCCCGATTTCAGCGGCAAGCATGTCAACCCGCAAATCGTGGAGAACTATCGCGGCGGTGATATTGCGCTCGGCATCGGTGAAGAGATCCTCTCGCCGGTGATGTTTCCCGTGCTGCACCAGCTGATTGGTCATACGCTGATTACCACCGACGGCAAAACCCTGCTCGGCGCGGACGATAAAGCGGGCGTAGCGGAAATCATGACGGCGGTGGCGCGACTGATGCAGGGGGATATTGCGCACGGCGAAATTCGCATCGCCTTTACGCCGGATGAAGAAGTGGGACGCGGCACCGAGCATTTTGATGTGGCCGCCTTCGGCGCAGACTGGGCCTACACCATTGATGGCAGCGGGCTGGGCGAGTTTCAGTTTGAAAACTTTAATGCCGCCTCGGTGACGGTCAAAATCGTCGGCAATAACGTGCATCCCGGCACGGCGAAGGGCGTAATGGTGAACGCCCTTGATTTGGCGATGCGCTTTCATGCCGAAGTCCCGGCGACCGAGAAGCCGCAGTTTACCAGCGGCTATGAAGGTTTTTACCATCTGCATGGCATCAAAGGCTCAGTGGAGCGCGCAGAGCTAAGCTATATCGTCCGCGACTTCGACCGCGACAGTTTTGAAACGCGCAAGCAGAAGCTGATTGATATCGCCCGCCGCGTGGGCAAAGGACTGAATCCCGACTGCTATATCGATGTCACGGTCGAGGACAGCTATTACAACATGCGCGAAATCGTTGAGGCGCATCCGCACAGCATTGAGCTGGCGCTGCAGGCGATGCGCAACTGCGGCGTAGAGCCGGATGTGAAGCCGATTCGTGGCGGCACCGATGGCGCATGGCTCTCTTTTAAAGGCCTGCCTTGCCCGAATGTCTTTACCGGCGGCTATAACTACCACGGTAAACATGAGTTTGCTTCGCTGGATATTATGCAAAAAACGGTAGACGTGATTGTGGATATTGCCCGACTGGCAGCAGAGAAAAAATCATAAAAAAACGGCGGCGGGTATCGCACCCGCCGCCGCTCCCGTTTTGCTGTGATCGGTTAGCCTTCGTTAAAATACCAGTAACCGTTGTTGACCAGGCCAGCCAGCTGCGCCAGAAACGCCGGATCGTCGAGCGCGTCGGCAAAATCATCCAGCCCCAGCGTTTGCTTCGACGCCAGCGCGTTTAACGCCGCAGGCCAAGCGGATTCCAGCTGTTCGCCGTTGATAAACACCGCGTTGCCGATTTTCAGCACCCGCAGCCCGCCAAGACGTGACAGCTTGTCGCCCTGTTGCAGCGCATCATAAATTTCATCCGGCTGATAGGGCGGCTCCGGCGGCGCGATATCCAGCTCATGACGCGACTGGGAAATAAACTCGCCAAACCACTGACGGAACTGCTCCGGCTGATCGATAACCTCCATCATCAGCTGACGAATACCGTCGATTTCCTGCGGCAGAATCTCTGCCGGACAGTCGCGCGCGGCAATCTGCGGATCGCTGTAGCGGCGACCGCCCAGCTCGCGTGCCAGCACAAAATCAGCGAAGCCGCTGATTAGCTCACGTCCGCTTGGCGCACGGAAACCCACGGAATAGTTCAGCGCGTTTTCCAGCGAATAACCTTCATGCGGAAAACCTGGCGGAATATAGAGGATATCGCCCGGTTCCATCTCTTCATCGATAATGGCGTCAAACGGCTCGACCTGCAGCAGATCGGGGTGCGGGCAGTGCTGCTTAAGCGCCACCTTTTCCCCTACGCGCCAGCGTCGGCGGCCGGTGCCCTGAATAATAAAGACATCATACTGATCGAGATGCGGGCCAACGCCGCCGCCGGGCACCGAAAAAGAGATCATCAGATCGTCAATACGCCAGTCCGGTAAAAAGCGGAACGGACGCATCAGCGCGGCAGACGGTTCATGCCAGTGGTTAACCGCCTGCACCAGCAGCGACCAGTTATGCTCACCAAGGTGATCGTAACTTTCAAACGGGCCATGGCTGACCTGCCATTTGCCGTCCTGCTGGCTCACCAGGCGGCTGTCTACTTCCGCCTCCATCGCCAGGCCCGCCAGTTCATCCGGCGAGAGGGGATCGACAAAGTTTTTGAAGCCGCGCTTCAGAATGACAGGGCGCTTCTGCCAGTAATTTTGTAAAAAATCGGTCCAGTTGAGGTCGAGCTGATAATCCATAAGATTTTCCAGTGCAGGCGAGAATAGGTAGAGTATAACAGCGGCGGCAGGGTTCTACTCAAGGTTATGTTCGACCTCCTGTCGCTGAAAAATTACTTTCATAAGCGCGCCGCCAAGCGGGCTGGTTCCGGCTTCGATATCGCCAGCGTACTGCTCCAGAATATCGCGCGCTACCGCCAGCCCCAGCCCCTGGCCTGGACGCAGCGTATCCGCGCGTTGACCGCGCAGGAAGATCATTTCGCGTTTGCTTTCAGGAATGCCTGGCCCGTCATCTTCCACAATCAATTGCAGGCTGGAATCGGTCTGCCGCGCGCTGATCTCCACAAATTCCAGGCAATATTTGCAGGCGTTATCCAGCACATTGCCCATCACTTCCATAAAATCGTTTTGATCGCCGACAAAGGTGATTTCCGGCGAAATATCCAGCGTCAGCGAAACCCCTTTGCGCTGATAAACCTTGTTCAGCGCCGAGCAGAGGCTATCCAGCAGCGCGGAAACGGAATGCAGCTCGCGCTTCAGGGGATTGTGGTCCGCCTGCATACTGGCGCGATGCAAGTAGTAGCCAATCTGCTGCGAAATGCGGCTGATCTGCTCCAGCATGATCGGCTCCGCCTGCTCGACAGAGAAATTTTTACCGCCGCGCAGCGAGCGCAGCGTACTTTGCAGCACCGCCAGCGGGGTTTTCAGGCTGTGCGTCAAATCGGAAAGCGTGGTGCGGTAGCGCGTGTAGCGCTGGCGCTCATTGTCCAGCAGCAAATTCAGGTTACGCACCAGGCTGCGCAGCTCCTGCGGCGGATTGGGATCCAGTGCGTCACGCTGGCTGCTCTCCAGCTCTCGAATTTGGCTGGCCAGCGTGCCGATAGGCCGCAGGCTCCAGTGCGCCGCCAGCCACAGCAGCGGGATCACCAGCAGTAGGTTAACCAGCAGCACATAGCTGAACCATGACCAGACCACGTCGGAGTGTTGCAGTTCCTGGGGAATAGAATCCACCACCACCACGGTCAGCGCAGGCAGGCTGGTGGTGGCATCGTAACGGTTCACCGCCACCGAGTGGGTAAAGGTGCCGTCGCCGTTATCGTCATAAGCGTGCAGCTTGTTTTTCGCTGCCTGGTCATCGCCCAGCGCTTTATTACTGGTTTGATTATTGGTGTCGATTTCGTAAAAATCGGGCTTTTTCAGCCATTCGGGATGAATTTTATGGCGGATTTCCGGCACGTTGCGCTGCTGCCACAGCAACCGTCCGCGTTCATCGTAAATAAACACCAGCGTAGGCGAGTTCAGCGTCATCTGCTTTGGCTGCTCAATGGTCAGCTGGTTATCTTTCCACTGGGCAAGGGTATAAAACAAATTGCTTTCGCCGCGCATAACGCGATAGGTGGTTTTATCAAAGCTGACGATGTAGCCAACCACCGCCACCATGCCATAGGAGAGAGAAAGGATCAGCACCACGGCGGCGGTCGCTAACAGGAAGCGGGCGCGCAGCGAAAAAGGGCGATAGCTCTGTAGAAGTTTCATCAATGGTTAAATATCGAAGCGGTAGCCCTGACCGCGCACTGTCGTGATCACTTCCTGCGCATACGCCGCCTGAATTTTTTTACGTAGCCGACCCATCAGCACATCAATGGTGTGACTTTCACGCAGTTCGGCGTCGGGATAAAGTTGCAGCATCAGTGAATCCTTACTGACCACTTTGCCCACATTACGAATAAGCGTCTCGATAATGGTGTATTCAAAGGCGGTCAGTTTGATCGACTGCTCGTTGACCGTCAGCTCACGACGTGACAGATCGATATGAAAAGGGGCCAGATTAATGATTTGCGAGGCCAGCCCGCTGTTGCGGCGCATCAGCGCCTGCATACGTGCCACCACTTCTTCGATATGGAAAGGCTTGGTGACATAATCATCCGCACCCGCTTCCAGCGCCTCTACCTTGGCCTGCCAGCCTTCGCGCGCGGTCAGCACCAGAATCGGCTGCTTAACCTCTTGCGCACGCCAGCGACGGATTAGCGTCATGCCATCTTCGTCGGGCAGGCCTAAATCCACCAGCGTGATATCGGGAGAGTGCTCAGCCAGGAAATAGTCCGCTTCTTTCGCATCTTCAGCCGCATCGACCTGATGCCCCATTTCACGCAGCTGTACAGAGAGGTGATGGCGCAGCAAAGCGTTATCCTCTACAACCAAAACGCGCATATAACGTTCCTTTACCAATAATCTTGCGTTGAGTATAGGGGGGCGCGGATAAACCGAGGGTTAACGCAAGAATAATCCCGGACGTGGCACGCCCGGGACAACATATTACTTCAGATCGTCAACCATCTGAACCGCGCGGCCCAGGTAGTTAGCTGGCGTCATCTGCTTCAGGCGGGTTTTCTCTTCTTCCGGCAGCGCCAGGCTATCAATAAACGCCTGCATGCCCGCCGCGTCAACGCGTTTACCGCGCGTCAGCTCTTTTAGCTTTTCATACGGTTTTTCAATGCCGTAGCGACGCATCACCGTCTGGATCGGCTCGGCCAGGACTTCCCAGTTCTGGTCCAGCTCCGCCAGCAGGCGATCGCGGTTCACTTCCAGCTTGGAAATGCCTTTCAGCGTCGCCTGATAAGCGATAAGCGCATAGCCGACACCGACGCCCAGGTTACGCAACACGGTGGAATCGGTGAGATCGCGCTGCCAGCGCGAAACCGGCAGCTTGGCCGCCAGATGCTGCATCACGGCGTTCGCCAGGCCAAGGTTGCCTTCCGAGTTTTCGAAATCGATCGGGTTGACCTTGTGCGGCATGGTCGAGGAGCCAATTTCACCGGCGATGGTTTTTTGTTTGAAGTGATTCAGTGCGATATAGCCCCAGATATCACGATCGAAATCGATCAGGATGGTATTGAAGCGGGCGATACAGTCAAACAGTTCGGCAATATAGTCGTGCGGCTCAATCTGCGTGGTGTAGGGGTTCCAGCTAATGCCCAGCGAGGTGACGAAAGATTCGCTCAGCTGATGCCAGTCAACTTCCGGGTAGGCCGCCAGGTGCGCGTTATAGTTCCCCACCGCGCCGTTGATTTTACCCAGAATCTCTACCTGCTCCAGCTGACGCAGCTGACGCGACATACGGTAAGCGACGTTGGCCATCTCTTTACCCAGGGTGGAGGGCGTGGCTGGCTGGCCGTGCGTGCGCGACAGCAGTGGAATATCGCGGTATTGCTGCGCCAGATCTTTCACCGCCTCAATCAGCTGCTGCCAGTAAGGCAGGATCACATCGCGGCGAGCGGTTTCCAGCATCAGCGCATGGGAGAGGTTATTGATATCTTCGGAGGTGCAGGCAAAGTGGATAAACTCAGAGACGGCATGCAGCGCAGGGATATCGGCCACTTTCTCTTTCAGGAAATACTCAACCGCTTTTACGTCGTGGTTTGTGGTACGTTCGATGGTTTTGATACGCGCCGCGTCATTTTCCGCAAAATTGGTCACGATTGCATCAAGGTAAGCGTTTGCGTCGGCGTCAAATGCAGGAACTTCCTTGATCTCTGCGGTCGCGGCCAGTTTTTGTAACCAGCGAACTTCAACCTCAACGCGGAATTTCAGCAGGCCGTACTCGCTGAAAATGCCGCGCAATGGGCTGACTTTTTCGCCGTAACGACCATCGACAGGTGAGACGGCGGTCAGAGAGGATAATTCCATCAGAGCAACTCCTGGATCGTTAACTAAAGGTCTGGTGCATCCGGCCCGATCAGGCCGAGGGCATACCGGCTAAAATACGTTTCGCCTCACGAATCAGACGATTTCGGTAAAACATCAACTGCAAACGGCCACCGCCTACCTGGTGCCAGAGCACGGCGGAACGAATACCGGCCAGCAGGGCGGCGCGCACTTTACTTTGCACCTGAGAATTTTGCAGCACCGCAGGTGACCCTGTCACCTGAATGCGTGGGCCAAGCGGGCTAATGACATCCACATAAATCCCGGCCATGGCGGCGATAATCGTCTCAGACTCAATATCATAATGGCTGAGCTGACGATCGAGCTGAGCAATGCGCTGCGCCAGCGTATTAAGCGCCGTTTTATTGGCGCTTAGCTTACGCTCCAGCACCATCATGCTCAGGGTATAACGCGTGAGTTCGGCGCTTAGCCCCTGGCGGCTGGGATTGCTCAGCACCGCCAGCAGCGTTTCAAGGCCGAAACGCAGTTGGGCTTCATCGTTGCCGTAAACGGCCAGCGTGGAAGAGGGGTTCAGATCGAGCAGGCTGCTGAGCGAGGTTTTCAACGCCTGCGCATCGCACTGGCCCTGATGGGCCAGCTGCTGTGCCAGGTGCGCGGACTGGCAGATCCCTGCCAGCGCCAGCGTGATGTCGTAATAATTTTTAGCCACGGTTACTCCTGTATACACATCGTGAGCCGCACGCGACGTTATGCCGGCACCAGCGGTAAGCGCTGCTCAATAATACCGCCGCCAAGGCAGATTTCGCCCAGGTAGAACACGGCGGACTGGCCTGGCGTGACGGCAGCAACCGGCTGCTCAAAGCGCACCTCGATACGATCATCATCCAGCGGAGCGATCACGCAGGGGATATCTTCCTGACGGTAGCGCGTTTTCACCACGCACTGCAACGGCTCGCGCAGCGCCTGACGATCGACCCAGTGCAGCTGCTGCGCAATCAAACCCACCGACATCAAACGCGGATGGTCAGCGCCCTGCGCCACAATCAGGCGGTTACCGGCGACATCTTTGTCCACCACGTACCAGGGATCGTCGTTGCTCTCTTTCAGGCCGCCGATGCCCAGCCCTTTACGCTGGCCAAGCGTATGGTACATCAGTCCCTGGTGCTCACCCACCGTCTGGCCATCAACGGTCACGATCGCGCCCGGCTGCGCAGGCAGATAGCGACCAAGGAAGTCGCGGAATTTGCGCTCGCCGATAAAGCAGATGCCGGTAGAATCTTTTTTCTTCGCGGTGATCAGCTCCAGCTGTTCGGCGATGCGGCGCACTTCCGGCTTCGACAGTTCGCCAACCGGAAACAGGCTCTGTGCGATCTGCTGATGGCTGAGCGTATAGAGGAAGTAGCTTTGATCTTTATTGCCATCAAGGCCGCGCAGCAGCTGGCTTTTGCCGTTGCTGTCCTGGCGGCGCACATAGTGGCCGGTGGCAATATAATCTGCGCCGAGATCTTCCGCCGCGAACTCCAGGAACGCTTTGAATTTGATCTCTTTATTGCACAGGATATCGGGGTTTGGCGTACGGCCAGCCTTGTATTCTTCCAGGAAATGCTCGAAGACGTTATCCCAGTATTCCGCGGCAAAGTTAACTTTATGCAGCTTCATACCGAGTTTGTCGCAAACGGCCTGGGCATCAGCCAGGTCATCCGCTGCGGTACAATACTCTTCGCCGTCGTCCTCTTCCCAGTTTTTCATAAATAAACCTTCCACCTGATAGCCCTGCTGCTGCAGTAACCAGGCGGAAACGGAAGAATCGACGCCGCCGGACATCCCGACGATCACTTTTTTCTGGCTGTTGTCAGACATGACACACTCACGACAAGGAACAAAAACAGGCGGCGTATTCTAGCACGCGTCCGCCACCGGCGCATCCCCGATGCGGACGCCGCCTGAGCGGAAAGCCATTATCGATAAAATTGCACCATCGACAGCGGATAGCGCACGCCGCTCTGCCAGATGCGCACGCTTTCCGCCACCAGCGGCGAGCGCAGATGGGCGGCGGTTAAAATCTGCTGCGGCGGCAGCCACCAGCAGCGGTCGATATCGCTATCCTGCGGCTGGGTTTCCAGCCGTTCAGGCAGATCGAGGGCGAACAGAAAGCGGATAAACGGGGTGTTATCCGGCGCGGTCCACTGCTGCACGCCCAGAAAATGCGCCATTTCTGCCTGAATGCCGGTTTCTTCATAGAGTTCGCGGCTGGCCGCTTCCAGCAGGCTTTCTTCCGCTTCCAGATGACCCGCGGGCTGGTTCCAGGTCGCTTTGCCGTTAATGGTCTCTTCCACTACCAGCAGTTCGCCTTGCGCCTGCACCACGCAGGCGACGGTAACGTGTGGTTTGTACATAGGCTGCTCCGGTTAAAAACGGTCGGTCACGTCGCGCCATTCGCCCGGCGCAAGATTATCCAGCGTTAACGACGCCATACCATAACGAATCAGACGCAAAACAGGAAAACCCACGTGCGCGGCCATGCGGCGCACCTGGCGGTTACGTCCTTCATACAGAGTAATTTTCAGCCAGCTAACGGGAATCGTTTTACGTTCGCGGATCGGCGGCTGCCGCGGCCACAGCCAGGCGGGTTCCGCCACGCTTTCCACCTCGGCAGGCAGGGTAGGGCCATCTTTCAGAATAACGCCACTGCGCAGCGCCTGCAGCGCGCTTTCATCCGGCTCGCCTTCTACCTGAACGTAATAAATTTTTCCGGTACGTTTGCCAGGCTGGGTCAGCTTTGCCTGCAGCGCGCCATCGTTGGTTAACACCATCAGGCCTTCGCTGTCGCGGTCCAGGCGGCCTGCGGCATACACACCGCTGACCGGAACAAAATCCTTCAGCGTGGCGCGTCCCGCCTCATCGGTAAACTGCGGCAGCACATCATAGGGTTTGTTAAAAACGATAACACGTCGCGGCCCCTTATCTTGCGGTCTGGCGGCAGATGGGCGGCTGAATCGTTTAACTCGGTGATTATTAACAACTGTTTTACGCATAGGCTTTGCACTTGACTTGAATGGGCGCATTATAACGCGAAATTGAGATGATTGGCGCGACGGCAATATTCAAGTAGTATTGACCCGCATCTTACAAATCATTAACAAAAAAGCGCTCGAAGGAGAGGTTAATGGAAAGCAAAGTAGTTGTTCCGGCGGAAGGTCAGAAAATCACGCTCGACGATCAGGGAAAACTGGTTGTTCCCGCTAATCCGATCATCCCTTATATCGAGGGTGATGGCATTGGCGTAGACGTTTCTCCCGTCATGATCAAAGTGGTTGATGCCGCTGTGAAAAAAGCCTACAACGGCGAGCGAAAAATTTCCTGGATGGAAATTTACACCGGTGAGAAATCAACTCAGGTGTATGGTCAGGATGTCTGGCTGCCGCAGGAGACCCTTGACCTGATCAAGGATTACCGCGTTGCCATCAAAGGTCCGTTAACCACGCCGGTTGGCGGCGGTATCCGCTCTCTGAACGTTGCGCTGCGTCAGCAGCTGGACCTGTACATCTGTCTGCGTCCGGTTCGCTACTATCAGGGCACACCAAGCCCGGTTAAGCGTCCGCAGGATACCGATATGGTGATCTTCCGTGAAAACAGCGAAGACATCTATGCCGGTATCGAGTGGAAAGCAGGTTCGGCGGAAGCGGATAAAGTCATCAAGTTCCTGCAGGACGAGATGGGCGTAACCAAAATCCGCTTCCCGCAGCAGTGCGGTATCGGCGTGAAGCCGTGTTCTGAAGAGGGCACCAAACGTCTGGTTCGCGCCGCGATTGACTATGCCATTACCAACGATCGCGATTCCGTGACGCTGGTACATAAAGGCAACATCATGAAATTCACCGAAGGTGCCTTTAAAGATTGGGGCTACCAGCTGGCGCGTGAAGAGTTCGGCGGCGAACTGATTGACGGCGGCCCGTGGGTGAAAATCAAGAACCCGAACAACGGCAAAGAGATCGTGGTCAAAGACGTGATCGCTGACGCCTTCCTGCAGCAGATCCTGTTGCGTCCGGCGGAATATGACGTTATCGCCTGTATGAACCTGAACGGTGACTACATTTCTGACGCCCTGGCGGCGCAGGTTGGCGGTATCGGCATCGCGCCTGGCGCAAACATCGGCGACGAGTGCGCCCTGTTCGAAGCCACGCACGGCACCGCGCCGAAATATGCCGGTCAGGATAAAGTGAACCCAGGTTCCGTGATTTTGTCCGCCGAGATGATGCTGCGCCATATGGGTTGGACAGAAGCCGCTGACCTGATTGTGAAAGGCATGAGCGGTGCCATCAACGCGAAAACCGTAACCTATGACTTCGAACGTCTGATGGAAGGTGCCAAGCTGCTGAAATGTTCAGAGTTTGGCGATGCAATGATCAGCAATATGTAAGCGCTGATTAGCCACACCCAGCCAACACGGGTTATTAAATTTGTGTTGGCTTTTTTGTTTATTACCTTTTCCTAAAACCCCCCTTAAAACCGCTTAAAAAAAATTATTATGAAGCACTGTTTTCATCAAGTGCTCACCTCTATCGATCAAAGCAGCTCTATATAATGCTGCAGGATCTACTGGATAATGATAAATATACGCAAACCCTTGATAGATGTGGAATGCTTATATCGCGCTGGGGCTTAAAGCTTAGTAATAATAATATGAATATTCTATTAAAATAGGGCGCTAAGATGAGTCAGGAAGTTTTACAGTTTGCAAAAGACTTTATTAACAACAAGATTACTGGTGATGAATTTGCTAACCCTTATCAGGAAAAATGGAAAGCTGAGCGTGATAAGGGTTTGCTAGCAAAAGACCCTGCAGAACTCAACGAGAAATTATCCACGTTATTCTGCCTTGCCGATCAGTACAATCCTGATCTATACCGTCATTACTCGGAGTTTAGTGCAAGCGAGTTAAAAAAACGGGTCAGTGAATTACTTAAATAACCCCCATCGAATCGACTAAGGGATATTTTTAGAAAAACACTTTTCTTGAATGAAAATTGCGCCCGTTGAGTGTGCATGCTTTGTATCAGTGCGGGATAGAAAAATTTAAATGGCGCTGTGAAATGTCCTTTATGGAATAAGATCAAAGCGCCGCCTGTTAAAGAATTTTTTATTTAAAAGGATTGCCTTGCTTATCAATGTACTCTTTGCCAAAAGTATATGATGCATAATCCGTCAAATGACCGACGTCACGATAAACGGGGACGCCGTTGATAACTGTTTTACAGGTGTTATCCTGACACTGCACCGTTTTAGGATCTATGATTATCAATGACGGATAGTCCTTTTTAAGTTTATCAAATAGCTGGCTGAACCATTCATTTTCATCACCCGCCCAATCCATATGGTTACAAGAATTAGGGATGTAATCTTTTCTGAGTTTTATATGCTGAAAAAAGCAGGTCATATAGTTTTTTGGCATTGGATAAATGGTTTTTATGACAACTGGCGTTGCTTTGGATGCCACAATTATATCCAGTGCGGTTCTGAAAGAGTTTTCAATTCTATCTCTTGAGAGGGACATTGAGCGCTTGTCACCGGCATTGTTGATTATGTGATCTCCAGCGTAATTCATCCATACTTCACCAATGATTACATAGCTAAATTTTCCGGTTTTTATATTTTCATAATATTTTTTAGTATTATCATGACAGTCTTTATAGACAGTGTTTTTAAAATACCACCAGTCAAATTGATAAATGCCGGGCAGGGTTAAGCATGAAGATGTCCCCTGAACGGTGACTGAGATACGGGCATCTTTTGCAAGAACATCAAAAAAATCCCAGAAGTGATTAGAGTGAGAATCGCCTATTAGCAAAGCTTTTTTTTCAGCATTGACATCTCCTACAGTACAATTCGTATCCGCACCATCAGTATTTCCGTTAAGGCATGATTCTCTGTAAGGGGACTCATGACTCTGTAATATACTTTCAATTCGAGCGTATTCTGAACCAAAACGATTATCAAAGCCGTTTTGTTTTTCGCTAAAAGAATATAAAGCCAGAAAGAATACTGCAGGAGTTAACACCAAAAATGAAAATGATTTTGCTAATGACCACCTTATTTTTCGGCATGGCTTTTCAATGAAAATATAAGAAAAATATGCGATGACGAAGGTTAAAGAGAAAGAAAAAATTTTAATGCTCGTGTTTTCTTGTAGGCCAAGATATTTACCTGTTGCGAAAACAGGCCAGTGCCATAAGTATACAGAGTAAGAAATAGAGCCGATAAAAACTAATGGAGGAATGGAAAGTAGACGAGTTATGACACCGCTAGCGGATATTCCTGTGAAAATAAGCGTTGCGCTAGCGAAGCTTACAATTACTGCATGATAATCAGGGTAACCTAGTACAATATTTTCTTTGGTTGCACAATAAATTATTGCTGAAATAGAAAGGGTGCCTAATAAGGAAGCGAGTTTTGGATTTAGTTTTACTCGCTCAATGTTCAATATAACAATGGCGCTGCCTAGCATAAACTCAAATATACGAGCGCTTAAATAATAATAGCTTTTGTTAGGGGCTTTATCAGACAAATAAAGCGCAATGCCTAACATGCCGATACTGAAAAAGATGGTGACTGTCTGTGCTTTTCTTTTTGATAGGTAGCGGTTAGCAAGAAAAAGTACGGTTGGTAATAGCAGGTACCATTGCCATTCGATTGATAATGACCATGTATGTAGTAACAACAAATATGCGGCATCTGGTGCTGCATATCCGGTGGTTGAGCGAGAAAAATACTGGTTTGAAGTCAGTAGTGTTGTGTATTTAGCGCTTTTTGCATAATCAATGAAATCGGCAGGTAAGTAAAAAATGGCTGCAAGTAATAAAGTAAAAATCAATACCGAGATAAAGGCTGGTTGCAATCTCCATAAACGTCGAACATAAAAATCTGAAAGTGAAAATGTTCTCTTTTCCAAAGAAGAGGAAATAATGGATGTTATCAAGAAACCCGAGATAACAAAAAATATATCAACGCCAATAAAACCAGAGGGGAATAAACTTATGCCGCCATGAAACATAATAACTAACAATACTGCAACTGCTCTTAAACCATCAATATCTGAACGATAACGCATCAAATTGCCTTGTATAGCTTTCTTATTAATAAAACCCCTACGGGGTTGCTTACATACGCTGATTTTACCAGTCTCTTATCTAAAACTGAAGTTAACTCCCTCTCCTGTGTTCATCTGACAAAGCAAGGTTATCTCATTGATGGCTTATTGTGTTCCTACCGCTACCAGAACCTTCTCCTGTAACTCTGACCGTGGAGCAGCTTCTATCGATTTGGTGCAGCTGGCCACTTTATAAAGGCAAAAACATAAAGCATAATGAAATGCAGTCCGGGCATGGACAGAAAGAGTGCCATTTTCCAGTCGAAGCCCGCTTTCTGAGCCATGCGATAGCAAGGAACGAAAGTGATTAACCAGATTATTAGCGAAAGCGCTGCCAGCGGGTTGGGCTTTTCCATTGAAATGTCTCCTGAAATGATTTACAGAAGGTATCGGCAGCGAGCCAAAATTATTTAGGCGGATTATATCGCCTGTAATCAACGCCCGACTTAAAAATAAGCGACTAGTATTCACTAAGAATAAAGCACTGTTATCAGGATTGTAATAAAGCAGTAGTACGGGAAAGCCGCTCATTTCCACTATTATGAAAATTGATAATGCCTGATCCAGCCGCTTAGCCTGGCTTTCTCGCTAGGAATTTTCTTAGTTACACAAATTCGCTATACGCCGATCGCAAGCGCGAAAACAGCGCCTATACTAGGTGCGCAGATAACAAGAGACGCAGACACATCGGAAGGGGCGCTATGAAAAAAGTATTAATGCTGGTGGTCTGTTTATATCTTACCGGGTGTTCATGGGGCGTGGCGTCGTTGATTCCCGCCTCGGATGTCTGTCCAAACGGACGGGATGGTATCACCGGTCAGTGCCGCTAACGGCAAGCCTGGCCGCGTTGCACCAGGTACCGCCATCAAACGATGGCGGTACGCCAGATCTCCGCTATTTTACGCGCTTGTCTGACGCGTCAATGATCAGTTCTCCATTCTCTTTAGCAAACATGCCCTGTTGCGGATTGGGTAGAATATCCAGCGCTTTTTCCATTGGCCGACAGAGCCGGGTGCCCAGCGGCGTCACCACAATCGGACGATTAATCAGTAACGGATATTGCACCATAAACGCGATAAGCTGCTCATCGCTAAACCGATCTTCCTCCAGCCCCAGCGTGGCATAAGGCTCGACGTTGTTGCGTAACAGGTCGCGCGCGCCGATGCCCATATCCGCCAGCAGCGTTTTTAGCTCGTCCTGCGAAGGCGGCGTCTCAAGATAGTGAACAATGCGTGGCTCCTCGCCGCTGTTGCGAATCAGCGCCAGGGTGTTACGTGAGGTTCCGCATTTTGGGTTGTGATAAATAGTGATAGTCATTAGCGTGTCTCAAAACCAGGGAAGGGCCGATTATAACGACAGCCACAGCGCCAGCGCGATAAGCGTCACCAGTAAAACCGGCAGCGTCATCACTAAACCCACGCGAAAGTAGTAGCCCCAACTGATGCGAATATCCTTTTGCGCTAATACATGCAGCCACAACAGCGTCGCCAGGCTGCCAATCGGGGTAATTTTAGGACCGAGATCGCAGCCGATAATATTGGCGTAAATCATCGCTTCTTTAATCACGCCGTGCGCCTCGCTGGCATGAATGGATAGCGCGCCGATTAACACCGTTGGCAAATTATTCATCACCGAGGACAGCGCCGCCGTCAGCAGGCCGGTGCCCAGCGTGGCTATCCAGATCCCCTGATGCGCCAGCTGACTGAGCAGGGCAGACAAAAAGCCGGTCAGGCCAGCGTTACGCAGCCCGTAAACCACCAGGTACATGCCCAGAGAGAAAATCACAATTTGCCACGGCGCGCCGCGTAATACTTTGCCGGTATCAATGACCTTTCCGAGCCGCGCAATCAGCCAGAGGATAAACGCAGCTACCGCCGCGACCAGGCTCACCGGCACACCGCGCGGCTCCAGAACAAAAAAGCCGACCAGCAGGATTGCCAGCACCATCCAGCCCGCTTTAAAAGTGCGTGGATCGCGGATGGCCTCGCGGGGCGTTTTCAACCGTGCCGTATCATAAGCAGCGGGTATATCGCGGCGGAAAAAGAGATGCAGCATCGCCAGGCTGGCGGCAATGGCGGCCAGATCAACCGGCACCATAACCTGCGCGTAATCTTTAAAGCCGAGGTGGAAATAGTCCGCCGTGACGATATTTACCAGGTTCGAAACCACCAGCGGCAGGCTGGCGGTATCGGCAATAAAGCCAGCGGCCATGACGAAAGCCAGTGTGGAAGCGCGACTAAAGCCCAGTGCCATCAGCATCGCGATCACAATCGGCGTCAGAATCAGCGCCGCGCCATCATTAGCAAACAGCGCCGCCACGCAGGCACCCAGCAAAATAATCAGCGTAAATAGCCGTTTTCCATGGCCTTTGCCGCTGCGCGCCACGTGCAGCGCCGCCCATTCAAAAAAGCCGCTCTCATCCAGCAGCAGGCTGATAATGATGATGGCGATAAAGGTGGCCGTCGCGTTCCAGACAATCTGCCAGACGGTAGCAATATCGCTGAGGCTGACCGCGCCGCTCAGTAACGCCAGCGCGGCGCCAAGAGAGGCGCTCCAGCCAATTTGCAGGCCGCGCGGCTGCCAGATAACCAAAACAAGCGTAAAAATGAAAATTGCACCGGCCAAAAGCATGGCACCTCCGTGGTAAAAAAGTTGACAGCAAGTACAGCAGCGAACGGCAAAAAAACAGCCCCGTCTCTGTAAACCCACCTCGATAGCGTAAGGCGCGGAACAGGAACGGGGCTGTCAGACAGAGAGCTCAGCCCGATATCGCGTGACGTGAAGCCTAATCGCGGGAAATAAAAATAATATGCGAAGGCGTTTCGCTCATCAGCAACATCTCCTCCGCCTCGCCGCTGGCGGAAACAAAGGTCACGGTATCGCCCTGGGTGAGCTCCTCAAACGCTTCGGCGGGCTGCGTCGCCTTTAATATCTCAAAATGGCTGCGTGGGGATGCATCTTCTCCTGCTGGCTGCTCGGTAAAATAGTTGCCGGTAAAGGCATATTCCGGATGGTCTTTAATGTGCAGTTGAACAGAGGGCATAACTCCTCCTGATTACCGTGGTCAGAATTATCAGCCTAAACCCAGTTATTCAGTTTGCCATTTGCCGGAGATAAAAGAGCCGCTGATTAAGATTTATCTTAATCTGCCGCAGCGGCAAAACGCGTCAGCCCTGACATGGCAACTTTGCCTGACAATTATAGATATATATATGCAATTTTAATCGGGATGGATGCTTGTTAAAGCATCAGTTAAGCGTAGGCTTAAGGCACGTCGAAAATGTACGAGGTCTTATCAATATGAGGTAATCATGTATTCACTCCGGTTCTGTTGTCCCCTCTGCGGGAGCAACAAATTCATTTTCACCTGTCAGTCAAATGCTAAAAAAACCCGTCACGGAGCCAGCTGCGCCTGCTGTCAACGTCCTCTCACCATCGCTTCCTGTCTTGCTGCCGCGGCAAATAGTCCGCAGTGGGCTAAAAGCTTTTAACTTTAAACTGTGACATTACGGGCGTGGTATAAGCGGCGATTACACCAGCCGTACCGGCTGAAGATGCGGGTTCGAGTCCTGCTGCCCGTTCCAGTCTGAATCATTTTGTCAGCCAGCCTGGCTGCAAACCGGTTTATTTCATAAACATAAGCGCAATGTTAATTTTCTGATGCTCACATGCTGCTTCGTTGATAAACGGGCAGGCAGTCGCGGCAACGAAACCGATAAAACGCCCTGAATAGCACGCAATGAGGGCCGCTGGCGCGTCTGCCATACGGCCTCACGTTGCCTTTTCTGATAGAATCTCATGCGCAGACCTTTCTCTCTCCTGTCGAATTCCGGCTATGGTTGCGGTGCTGCTGGCTTTGACCCCGTTACGCCTTATTAAAGCGCTTAAATCAACGCGTCGGGGTTTGTGTTGTTTGGTTTCGGATAGGTTATTTTTGTAGGTCTTTTATGAAACAGCAGGGTTGGAAACTCCAGGATACGGTCTGGACGTTAGGTTTGTATGGCACCACGGTGGGCGCGGGCACGCTTTTTTTGCCGATTGAGATTGGCACGCGCGGCCCGGTTATTTTTATTATTATGCTGCTGCTGGGATTACCGCTCTCACTGCTGCCGCATCTGGTGCTGGGGCGCGTCTATATGAGCGAAGCCACGCCGCAGCGCTTGCCTGCGCTCAGTAGCTGGTTTGGGCCGCGCGGTGACTGGCTGATGACGCTGCTTTATTGTGTGGCTTTCTATCCAGTGATGCTGGTTTATGGGATTTCGCTGGTTAATGCGCTGGATAACTTTCTGGTAGAACACCTTCACCTTGCCAGCCTCAACAAAGGGCTGCTTACCCTGCTGTGTATGATTGTGCTGTTCGGCATTCTCAGCAAAGGGCGTAGCAAAGTGGTGGGCACATTAGGCACGCTGGCGTTGCCTTTTGCCATCGCCATTATTGCGATTGCCGCCGTACAGATCCCGCACTGGCGCTGGAGTAACGTTACCGATGCGCTGGATGCGCTGCCCGACGCCTCTGTTGAAAACACCTTTAAAAATATCTGGCTGACGTTGCCGCTTATTACCTTCTCTTTTTGCTGTGCGCCGATTATCTCTCCGCTGGTGGCCGATTATCAGGAATCGCGCGATAAGCTGCAGGTTTACCGGGTAATCAAAGTGGCCTATCTGGCGATATTTTTCAGCATTATCTTTTTCGTGTTCAGTTGCGTATTGAGCATTCCACACACGACATTTATTGAGGCGAAAGAGAAAAACCTGAACGTGCTGTCGGTTATTTCTTCTCCAGGCGGCGCGGGGATACTGTTTTATGTCGCGCCTTTTATCGCCATTGTCGGCATGACAAAATCCTTTCTCGGCGTTTCGTTATCGGTTACGGAAACCTTCAGCGACTTTACCGTCAGGCTGTTTAACTGCCGCAGCGATAAAGGCCGCAAATACAGCCAGGCGGCAGCGATGCTGGTCATGTATGGCGTCACTTCGTTGATCGTTTATGAAAATCCAAACGTGATCACGTTAATTGAGGCATTTTGCGGCCCGCTGATCGCCATTATTCTGTTTCTGATCCCCGCGTGGCTGATTTATAACAAGCCGTCGCTGGCGTTTCTGCGCGGTGGCAAGGCACTGGCGATTTTAGCTGGCGGGATTGCCACGCTTTCCGCGCTGCTCTATTCAATGATCTGATCGCGCTGCGGGACGTGAGGGGATGCGTTCCGCCGTGAGGTTCGGTTATTACGTCAGAGAGGCGGCGGCGTTGCTTATCGCCTGGTTGCGGCCACTATGCTTGGCCTGATAGAGCGCATGGTCGGCGCCTTCTTTAATGCGCTGCGCATCCTGTGCGGCATCGCTGCCGACCAGCACAAAGCAGCCCGCACTCAGCGTGACGACCCCCTCGGCCAGCTCGGTGCTTTCATGGGGAATCGCCGCTTCGCGCACCGCGTCCACCGCCGTTTGCGCAATGCGCAAGGCGGCATCAAGCGTGGCGTCGGGCAGAACAATCGCAAACTCCTCGCCGCCGTAACGCGCAATTAAATCCGTTTGCCGCAGCGGCAGATTTTTTAACGCGTCGCCTACGCGGCGCAGGCAGTTATCGCCCGCCACGTGCCCGTAAGTGTCGTTGTAGCGTTTGAAAAAATCGATATCCATCATAATTAATCCCACTGGCCTGCCGCTGATGGACGAACGCTTCAGGCTTTGCGCCAGAAAAACGTCAAACTGACGCCGGTTCGCCAGCGCGGTCAGGCCATCCAGCATAGCCAGCGCCTGCAAACTCTGATTGATGGTGGTCAGCTCATCGCGCAGTGTGGTCAGCTCCACCTGGTTTTCTACATTCGTTCGTACCTGGCGCAGCACCACCGCGCCGATCAAAATAATGATCAGCAGCAGCGTGCCGTTCAGCACCAGATCCGGCATGCTGTCATGTACCCATTGCGACCAGAGCGCGGATTTATCAAAACCGGCCGCCACAATCAGCGGATATTGCCCGGAACGCGCATAGCCGAAGATACGGACCTTGTTGTCCAGCGCCGAGTTCCAGGTGCCTTTGCCGCGATCCGCACGCACCAGCTGCGTGGTAAATAAGGGGCTGGCTGAGAGGCTGCGATTGATAAACGAGTCGGGGAACGGACGCACATACAGGGCGGTGCCGTCGTCCAGCAGCAGCGCCAGCAGATCGCCATCGCCCATTTCAAAATAGCTGTAGAAGCGGCGAAAAGAGTCAACCCGCACCGTGGCCAGTGCGACGCCCGCGAAACTACCGGCCGCATCGTTCAGGCGCATTGAAACCGGGATCACCAAATCGCCGGTTAACCGACTGCGGATCACATGACCGATATGCAGGCTGCCATGACGATTTGCCCGATGATAGATAAAATATTCCCGATCGGCATTATTCATATTGGCTGGCGTGTTCGCAGCGGCGGTGGCTACCCAGTTTCCCTGCGCATCATAGACAAACAGGCCGTTAAGATGCGGCAGGCCGCTTTTCATTTCTGTCAGCACCGCGCTGAGCGCCGCTTTATTTACCGCTGCCGGGCCGTCGGGCGGAATATCGCGCTGAATCGCACGCAGCGTGATCTCCGTTTGTAAAAAGGTATCTTCCGCCTGACGCGCCTGCGAAACCGAGAGGTTAACCGCGCTGCTTTCAGTATCCTGCAGTTTGCGCGCCCAGGAGCGATCGAGCGTCCAGGCGCTGACCACCAGCACCGCCGTCAACAGCAGCAGCATAAATATCGCCATGGTTCTGCCAAGCGAAGAGTGCAAAACAAACGCGCCGGAAAGTTTCTCGCTAATTTTCATCGCTCTTTTTGCTCCAGGTGTCTCTGTTAAGTAAAGCACAGCTTATGTTTTTACGGCAGAGCCGCCGCGATAAACTCAGATTCCGCAGTGAACAAGGGCGTATTAGCGCAATAAAAAAGCCCGCGCGAGGCGGGCTGGACATTTCCGAAGAGCCGGTAGCGATACCGGCAAGCAGCTTACAAGATTACGTCAGTGATGAGTTGCCTGATGAGTTGCGCAGAATCTGCATCCTCTCGTCAGGCTTGATGACTATCGGCGCGCCAAAGGGGAACTTTAGCGCGTCAACAAAACATCACTATTCCTGTTCTGCCATTTCAGTGATTTGGTGGTCAATCAGGCTATCGGATACGTGGATCGCAGCGGTAAAGCTGGCGGCTATTGCCAGTAACCACATCAATTTTTTCAGCGTCATGACTTTCTCCATAGCGTTATTCGTTTATTCATTTCCTGCTATCGTGGCGCATTGAAGTAAAAATATCTGACCAGCCATTATGGAAAGGAAAGCGATGGCGCCTTCCGGGGAAGTTTAACCGTTATTGGTTTCTAACGCTCGCTGGCTTGCGGGGCGGTCAAAACAGCGCGTCATATAATTCTTTAACGGTTCGCTAAGCGTTAGACCCGCAGCCTGCGCCCACGACAAATTATGCGCGAGGAAAATATCGGCCAGCGTAAAGTTTTCTCCGGCAATCCAGCGATCGGTGCGAGCCTGCGACAGCAGACGCAGCGAGGCCTGCGCATCGGCCGCCGCGACCTCGGCAACCGCCGCAACCCGCGCTGACTCCGGCAGCAGCCGCGTATGCTTCAGCAGTAACCAGACGGGCGCTTCCAGTTCCGTGATGGCAAAGCTTAACCATTGATCGATGATTGCCTGCTCGTCAGCCTGCACCGGATAAAGCACGCGCGCGGCATATTTACTGCAAATAAATTTGCAGATAGCCAGCGTTTCGGCGAGGAAAAATGGGCCATCTTCCAGCACCGGAACTTTACGCTGGGGGTGGGGCGATCTGATACCGGGTTCTCCCGGTGTCAAAGCGACGCGAACAGATTCATACGGCATGCCTATCTCTTCCAGCGTCCACAATACGCGCAGCGAGCGGCTTTTAGGATAAGTGTAAATTTTCAGCGTCTGTCTCCTTTATGTCTGTTTTTCCGTTACCTCAGCACAGGCTAACGCAGCAAACCATAATGCGCCATTCACAACGTGCTGCGCGGTGGTTGCTCTTCGTTAAACACAATACCCAACTGACGGCGCGCTTCATCCATGGTGGCAAGCGTAAGCAGCGAGGCGGCAAGCGGGCGTATCGGCGAATCTGTTAGCCCCTGGCCGATACACCAGGCGACATGCTCGGCCTCATGCGTCAGCTGGCTATATCGGTTTGCAGGCTCTTCCCAGCGCAGCACCTTGTTGCCCTGACTGGCGGTCAGTGTAAAGTTACCGGGCGCATAAAACTGTCCGTCCAGCAACAGCGTGGCGTCACGCCCTGCCAGCGTGGCGCGCCCCGGCGTATTGCTGAACAGCGTCGTATTCAATACCGAATGCATGCCCTGTGCATGGGTAAACAGCATGGAGGCCTGACCGTTGACGCCGCCCGGCGCTGGCTGGCCTTGTGCCATAATGCTTTCCGGCGCGCCGCCGATCATCATGCTGAATGAAACCAGGTAACTGCCGAGATCGAGCATCGGTCCGCCCGCCAGCGCCGGATTGAAAATACGGTGGTCGGGCGTAAAAAATTCGCCGTGATCGGCAATCAGCGTATGCAGCTCGCCTAATGCGCCATCGGCCAGCAGCTGGCGCAACACATCATATTTGGGCGTGAAGTCACACCACATCGCCTCCATACAGAAGCGGTTCGCTGCGCGTGCCGCCGCCTGTAACGCTGCGCCTTCGGTGGCGTTCAGCGCCAGCGGTTTTTCAATCAGTACATGCTTACCGGCACGCAGGGCCTGCATGCCATCAGGGAAGTGATGGTTGTGCGGGGTAGCGATATAAACAACGTCAATATCAGCCTGCGCCAGCAGCTCCTCCGCATTGGTATAGGTGTGCGGAATATCCCAGCGCCGGGCAAAATCGCGCACTTTTTCCGCGCGCCGCCCACAGACTGCTACCAGCTGCTGATCGGTGTGCTGCGTTAAGGCGCTGGCGAAATGGTCGGCAATCCAGCCGGGCCCGATAATGGCCCAGCGCAGGGAAGGGATGGCTTTGCGTTCGGGGTAGCGTGCAACAGGCAATACGGAAGGGAACATAACCACTCCTTTTTCGTTAAGATTATATAATCTTAGCGTACCGGCGGCGCATCAACCCAACGGTGTGATGAAAGCACGATAAAAAGCGCGCGCGGCAAATGTTCCCGCTTTGATAAAGGAAAACCTCAGCTGGCGCAATGCAAGTCTGCGGCCAGCTGTCACCGATAAGGGGGTTAATGCGTCTCTTTTTCGCCGAGGAAATAGAAGCCCAGCGGCAGGGAAAAAATCAGCGTAATCACAGTGGTATAAACCACCACCATGGCGCCCTGCAAAATATACATTTGCGTCGTCCAGTCAGAGAGCGGCAGATTGTACTCCTCAATAACGCCGCCAATAGTGGCGCGAATAAGAATTGCCAGCGCAATGATAAAAACAACCAGCACCGAAAGCAGAAACTTCTTGCCCTCGGCGGTTTTTAATCTTTCAGGGAACATACAGAGCCTCTTTTCAGGAATAACTGCGGCCATGCTAACCGTTAAGCGAGTATACAACGTCCGGGAAGGGGAAGGGATAAAAAGGGGATAACGATCGTCATCCCCTCGCGATATCGATTTAGTTGGCGTGCCCGGCTGCTAATTTACGCGCTGCGCGCACCTGCTCTTCCGTTACCGGCGCAGCCTGATTTCCCCAACTGCCGCGCAGATAGCTCATCAGATCGGCCACCTGCTTATCGTTAAGCGTCCAGCCGTATCCCGGCATTTTTTGCGCCATCTCCTGACCGGTGATCGGCGTTTGCGCCCCTTCCAGCACCACACGCAGCGCGGTCAGCGGGTTATCCGCTATCAGCGCAGCGTTATCGGTTAAGGCCGGAATGGTGTTATCCACGCCTTCGCCTTTGCCACCGTGGCAGGTCGCGCAATACTTCGCATAGGTGCGCGCACCTGACTGCATCACGGCGGCGGTAGGGCGGGCAGGCGCGGCAACGGACGTAACCGGCGGCAGGCTGCGCAGATAGCTGCCGATAGCCTGCAGATCGCTATCGCTCAGATATTGCGTGCTGTGGCTGACCACATCGCCCATCGGCCCGGCAACGGCGCTATGGGCGCTGCGTCCGGATTTTAACAGGCTGACTACCCGCTCCGCAGGCAGGCCGCGCAGCGACGGCGCATACCAGCCGTCAAGCTCGGCGCCGCTTAAATAACGCGCATCGCTGTTGTCCAGCGCCTGCTCCTGCATCGCCCAGCCACGCGGCGTATGACAACTGCCGCAGTGGCCCGCGCCCTGCACCAGGTAAGCGCCGCGATTCCATGCGGCGCTCTGCTGCGTATCAGGCTGCCAGCGCGCTTCCTGATGGAACAAGCGATTCCAGATCGCCAGCGGCCAGCGTACCGATAACGGCCATGGGATATCGCTGGCGCGGTTGGCCTGCGGCTGTGGCGCGACGTCATGCTGTAAATAGTCATACAGCGCACGCATATCCGCCTCGCTCATTTTCGCATAGGCGGTGTAGGGCATCGCCGGATACAGGTGATGCCCATCTTTCGCTACGCCCTGACGCATGGCCCGCTCGAAATCAGCAAAGGAATCATTGCCAATGCCGTGCTGCTTGTCCGGGGTAATATTGGTGGCATAAATATCGCCCAGCGGCGTGGTGAATTTCATGCCGCCCGCCAGCGTCTCGCCGTGACAGGCGGTGCAATCGCCCGCTTTGGCGACATATTCGCCCGCCGACATCGCCTGCGCGCTGCCGGTTAACGCCACGAGCAGGGCAAACGCCGAGAGAGTCTGTTTCATGCTTCCTCCTTCTTCGCCGCCTGGCCGCTGACCAGTTCATTGACGGCGCGCCACGCCTGATCGATGGCGGAATTGGCGTACGGGCTCCAGTCTGAATCTGAGTTGGCGATGGTAATGTTGCCTACCGGCTGACGCGCGGTGTCGATAATTTTCTGCGCTTCTTCTTCGTCATCAAACAGGCCGTTAAGGAAGTAGGAGTAACCGTGCGACCAGCGGTTAACGGTAATCGCCTGAATATCGCGTTGATGATCGAAACCGGCGCTGCCGAGCATGCCCTGTAGCTGTTCGCGGATCATCCGCTCATGCTCTGCAAACGAGGTGCCCAGCAGCTGCGCGCGCCCTTTGCGGGCCTGTTCGCGCGGGCTGAGTCCGCTGCCTGGCAGAATCGGGACATGCACCATATGCAGCCCCATCGGCTGGTTGGGATCGCGCGGATGCTGATAGCCGCCGAGATCAACTGGGTAATCGAGCTTCACGCGGCAATAGGGCGCGGTGGGGCAGTAAACCTCATGTACGCCGAGCTGCACAAACGACTGCCAGTTACGAATAAGCACTTTGCTGTAGACCAGCGGCGATTTAACGTTCTGCTTCAGCGCCTCCTGCTGTTGCGGCGACATTTCCGGCACCAGATAGGGGATCATCATATTGTAACCGGCCATCACCACCTGCCCGGCGCGCACTTTACGCAGCTTATCGCCGGTCATATAGCTTACTTCTACCTGCTCGCCAACGTTTGCCACATGCAAACCGGTGCTGCTCAGGCGCAGCTTCACCGGCCAGGCAGAACGGTCGAGCTGCGAATAGTCGAACCGGGCCTGCACGATATCGTGCATATCTTTGCCCGGCGGCGCGACCTGTGGAATCAGATGACGCACCATCAGGCGCGCCAGCGTCGCGTTACCGTCCGGGAAGTGAAACACATAAGGATCGTTCAGATCCGCCAGCGACTCCGCATCCAGCGGCGGCAGATTCATTCCGTCCAGACCCGGCAGATCGCAAATAAGCGCATCGCTACAGGAGGTCGCATCAATGCCTACCGCCTGGAAATCGCTGGTGGTTTGCTGGAAATAGCGGATAGCCATTTCGCTCAGACCCACTTTTTCCCGCAGGAACTGGGTATAGCTGTGCGTATCGAGCCAGTTAATTTTTTCTTCCGCGCTCAGCTCTGGCAGATAATCTTTTTTGACGGTATGTAGCGCAATCAGCGCCTGGCGATCGCTTTCCGGCAGCGGAAAATCACCGATAAATTCTGTGTAAGGGCGGCCATTCAGGCGATCGCGTGGGATATCGTCCGCCACCATCCGGCCCGGATCGCCGCTGACCAGCTTATCGACGCCAAAGTTCTGTCGGTCAAAATAAACGCCGCGGCTCAGATTCAGATCGGGATAGAAGGTTTTATCAAACGCCTGTTCCAGCCCGTCAATGCTGACGCCAAGCGACGTTAACAGGCCCATCGCCACCGGACTGAAATTAGAGCGTGGCGACTGCAACGATTCACTGCCGCCGTAGCCGAGCAGCGTGCCGTTATCGCTTTTCAGCTCATTGCGTTTGGCGTGGCCGCCGAAATCGTCATGGTTGTCCAGCAGCAGGATGCGCTGCTGTTTGCCTTTCAGCTGTTGCCAGAAACAGGCGGCAGCCAAACCGCTGATGCCCGCGCCCACCACCACCAGATCATATTCTTCTTCGACCGGCAAAGCGGCAAAGTTAAATTTTCCCCCGTCGCGCGCCAGCAGATGCGCATGCTCAAACGAGCCGGGATGGTTGCCGCGTAAGCCGGTCAGGCCTGGCGGGTAATGGAGCGTCTGTTGTGCGGTTTGCGGCGCGGCACGCAGGATCTCTCCCGGCGTCAGGCCCGCAGCAACGGTAATCGCTACGCCATTGAGAAAATCGCGACGGGTAATGCCCATATTGGCTTCCTTTTATTTTTTGTGGGCGGATCGTCGGCGGCCCGCCAGCTGTTGTAACCTACGGGCAGAAAGAGGCTGATCCGAAGGCCGGGCTATTCTGCAAATAAGCGGCGTCGGGTCAAGTAAAAGAATGGGTTAGCGTAACAGGATTGTGAGCGGGCTTGGCCTGGCAGGAGAAAAGGCGCCCGATTAAAAATAATCAGGCGTGCCGGATTTATTCACCCCAGCCCGTTTGCTGGCTGATAGCGCGGCGGTAAGGCGTATCTAACTGCTGCGGCACCTGCTCAAGATAATGACGCGCATGTTCACGCTGCTCGCCTTCCAGGCTGAGCAGGTAAGCGATGGCATCGTCAATGGTGGGGACTAAACCTTCTTTATGCGCCATACGCGGCGGCAGCGCCGTCCAGATCACCGCATCAATCTGGCGTTGCTGCGCCCATTCGGTTAGCGGCCCAACAGTGGCTCCCTGGGTTATCAGCATACCAACGCCATCGACGCGATCTGGCGGGATCTGCTCGCGCTGGCGTAGCGCTTCACATGCCTGTTCCAGCGTATCAACCGCCAGCAATGTCCAGAAAACCTGAACCAACGGCGCATTAAGGCAGACGGCGGTAGCCAGTTCGCCTTTGTCGCCCACACGGGAAAATTCAATCGGGAAAAAGGGGCCATCGGCGTGCCACTCTTCGCTGACCGGCAGCGGCTCGGGTTTCCACAGCAGCGAACCCCAGCCCAGGCATGCAATGTTCATGGGTTATCTCCTGAATCGATTTTATTATGAGGCGCAGGCGGCAGGTGGCGCTGGCCTTATTATCAGCATAGAACGAACCGCGAGGAGTACCAGTCCCGCTTTGGCTGATACGCCGGTCTCTTTTTTAGCGGCATAAAAAGCGCATCTGACAGTTAACAAGCCGAGGGGCAAGCACCCATGGTTAAACCTTTCGATTTGATAGGAAATTCCTTAAATAGCGTGGTGCGCCATGCTGGTTTTGGTTTCAGCATTACGCCGCAACCAGACAGCTAAAAGGCGCGATAACGTGAAAAGATGGCGCTAACTTTTACGAAAATTGACATTATTCTCCAAAGGGAAAAGCGTGCAGGAAAAAAGAGACGGCAATTGTCAAATGCGAATGTTTATTGTTGTTATTTGATTTATGGATAAACACCTTCCAGGCTTGATCTGGCGTTTTAACCCACCAGGCAAGAACGGAGGATGTATGTTTCATCATTCATCAAAATTGCAGTACCCGGTACGAGTAGAGAAAGCCGATCCAGAATTCGCGATGCTGCTGCAACAGGCTATCGGCGGTGTGGAAGGTGAAATTCGTGTGGCAATGCAGTATTTCTTCCAGGCGATGGGGGCGCGTGGCGATGCGCGTATCAGAGATTTGCTGATGTCCACCGCCACGGAAGAGCTGGGTCATATCGAAATGCTGGCCCATGCTGTCGCGCTGAATCTTGAAGGTGCGCCGCTTTCTTATCAGGAAGCCTCAGCCAAAGATCCCGTGGTTAACGCCATTCTTGGCGGCATGAACCCGCGTCATATTCTTTCTTCAGGTCTGGCGGCGATGCCGGTAAATGCCAACGGCATGCCTTTTGATATGAGCCATATTTATGCTTCAGGTAACGTGGCGGCAGATATGCTGGCGAACGTCACTGCCGAAGCGACAGGGCGCGTTCTGGCTACGCGACTGTATAACATGACGGAAGATAAAGGCATGAAGGATTTCCTCTCCTTCCTGATTGCCCGCGATACCATGCACCAACAGCAGTGGCTGGCGGTGATTGAAGATATGGGCGGCTTGAATGCCTCGCTGCCGATTCCTAACAGCTTCCCGCAGGAGAATGAAGCGTCAGAGCACGCCTACTACTGCCTGAATACCTCGCTTGATAAACCGTTACCGAAAGGTCGCTGGAGCGAAGGCCCGGCTTATGATGGTAAAGGGCAGTTCTCTGCTAAAGAACAACCTGAAATTCTCGGCGATGAGCCTCTGCTGGGGCCAGCCCGTCCGGGGTCAGGCGCGCAGAGTGAGCAGATCTCTGGCGCGGTACCGCCCACCGGCACGGTGAAATAAGTGTTTTAACTCGCTTCTTATCTGAGCTGCAGAAGGCCACCGTCAGGCGGCCTTATTTTTTACTGGAAAATAACTGCTAGTTCCTTTTGCGCCCGCTCTGTGCCAATCTCTGATCATGTTCAACGTCCGCCCTGTAGAGGCCGCTATGCTGGAATTAAGACCTAACTGCGAATGCTGTGATTGCGATCTGCCGCCGGAATCAACGCTGGCAATGATTTGCTCTTTTGAATGCACTTTCTGCCACAGCTGCGCCACAACGCGGCTGGCAGGGCGCTGTCCGAACTGCAAGGGCGAACTGGTACGCCGACCCGTCAGGCCAGTTGATAAACTCATTAACAATCCGGCCGCGACAAAAAGAGTGGTTTCACCCTGTTAACACGAGGCGTTAACATCTGTCGCCACGCAATAATAACTCCAGCGCCTGGCGATAGATCTGTAGCCGAACGGTGTCCTTTTCGGTTTCAATGTTTTCTAATAGTCCTGCAATGATCTTTTTTTCGTCGCGTCCTTTCTTCTTACTGGAAATGTGCTCCATTAGCGTGCGCAAAGCCGCCTCATGGCTTTTTTGTTTTTCCTGAGACTGCTTAAAATAATCAACAATTTGCGTTTCAATACCTGGGGTAGGGTTCACGGCTCATCTCCTGTAAAAATAATGCTTCCTTGAGAATAAATATACGATATCAAAAGAGAAATGCCCGTAAAAAAGATAGGGCCTGAAGTCGGGGCGCGATATTTCTTATTCGTCAGGTAAGTTTCTGTGGTCTCTTTTGCTTGTTTTGCATTGCTGAAGTTATATCGGAAAATGAATATTTATCCATTTTGCTATTTATCATTTTGTGTGGTCAGACCTGTTTTCATGGTCATTTATATGTCCCGTTAATCATTTTTATCTATAATGCTTAGCTAACTTAGTAATAGCTAACTTAATATTGACCTCGCAATTAAAGCAAATGTTGTTTTTTCCTGGTGTTTTTTAGGTAGATGTTAAATCATCGCTAAAAAAGGCAATATATAAAACAAATGTTATTTGTTTTTAAAAAAACGAAAACAATGCAAAGAAGTCATATAAATAATGTTATCTGTAATATGTCAATCAATGTATCCAATTGTCATTGTTTCTAAGCTATCTAAAGTTAGCTGAGCAAACCTCTTATTGATTATTGTTTGTTTAATTTAACTAAAATAATAAGAATTTTCCTTTCAACCATTAGTCGGGTGAAATATTATTTCACTCATGGTTAAACATGGTTTCATTAGGGTGATAAGTTTATAACCACCGGATGTACAATGGGTTTTTGCGTTATCGATGAGAGGGTGGCATGCATTACAACGTTATGGACTCGCTGATGTGCCCTTTAACAGGGACGATTTTTAGCGGTGTGATTACAGATAAAAATCTAAAGTTAATTATCTGGTATCAGGGAGAGACAATCATTCAGTCTGGCGATAGATTATCTTCAGCAGGCGATAAATTAGCGGTTAATGGTGTCGTCAGTGACATCAATGTTCTTACGGTGTTTCCTTTTAATCGGGCCAACTGGTCACTGTTATCTAAACGCACAAGATGCCCGGCAAATGGCATACATAAGCCATCAGGCTGTGATTGTCCCGCAGTCTGTCGCTTTGCTCGTTGTCCGTATGGATTAGAAAAAGCCATGGCGCAATAAAACGCTATCTTTAATGTACCGTATTTAACGTTGCCTTAGTGGGCAGTAAAAGGGCACCTTTTTATTCGACACTTATGTTGATAAGTGCAGACAGTTTTGGCCTGATGATTGTTGCCCGGGCAATGTTGATTATAAGCATGAAGTTTCTGCCAATAGAGGGTGCGAAAAATGGAAACATCAAGGATGGTGACAGGCTGGATATCGCCATTGATAATCATGCCCTGATCGGATGTTTCCAGTTTATCTCCGGGAAATAAGTACCTTTCTGCGTCGTACCATAAAACGAACTTCAGGTTGTAAGGCGAGCTTACCAGCGAAAAAACGGTATCTGAATCAGGGCTGACAATAGAGTCAAGTACATACCAAACCATAACTGCTCCATAAAACGGCAACAAAAAAATCCTGCTTTTTGAGTAAAAGAGTCTCGACTCTGCTACACAGATTATAGTCAGAATTTACTGCTATTTTTAGAAATTAATTAATTTTTCGCAACTTTTTAGTGCTTTTGATTTAACTTATTGATTATTTTGCGAAATGAAATAAGTTTTTGCTGAGTCAGGCGATGGGCGAGTGAAGAGGGCAAAAGGTGATGAGAAGTAAAACAGGAATGTTCTGAGAAGTGGGGGTACCTGTACTTTAAGAGAGTTGATACATAAATTATTTTAACGGAATATAGGCAGCGTTGGTTGTACGGGGCGTCGCAGCAGTTAACGTCCACGGCAACGCAAACCTGCCACAGTGTGATGCTGTTGGGCGGAGAAAAAAAGCCATCAGGCTGCAACACCAGGGAAACCTTCAGAAATTTGCGCTGCGCTGTTCAGGATGAAAAAAATAAAAATCGGTCAACCGCAGACAGCGCGAATGAAGGGTGCTAAGCTGACTAATCATTCAGCAAATATTAAGGTTTTTTTATTCTAACTATCAAATATCGATGCTCGCGTTGTCAGGGGCATCAGTGCCGTATCTCTTTGTTCGATGTTTCCATGCGTAATCCCCACGGTGCTATCTGCATCTTTTGTAAATCTCCCATGTTGGTAAGCTATCGGGTGCCGCAGGCTGCCTGAATCATCTCTTGTTACTGTCCTTATTGAACACGGCGGTTTCTCAGCACCTTGTTAAGTGCTGTGTGACTTGAAGTGTGGGGCACCTGCAACCATATTTAATCTTAATCAACGGATCAGGAGAAAATCATGGCGAGCGGCTGGGCTTCTGATGAAGCCGTAAATGACCAGATCAACAGCACCATCAACGATGGCGTAGAACGGGTGCGCCAGGCGCTGGGGCAGGGCGAAAGTGAACGCTTCTGCCAGGAGTGTGGTGAGGAAATTTCTGAGGCAAGACGTAAAGCGCTAAAAGGCGTACGTTTTTGCCTCGCCTGCCAGACAGAAATGGATAAACAACAAAAAAACCTCAGTCTGTATAATCGTCGCGGCAGTAAAGACAGCCAGCTACGCTAACCCGCTATGTGGCCAGGCGATCGCCCGGCGACGGTTATGCATGAGGTGCCATCAGCACGCTGCTGCTTTGCGCCGCCCTGATACAGTCGGCGGCGTTGGTCAGGTTACGCATCTTATTTTCTGGGCGTCAGCAGATAATCGGGATGTTTTCCCGCCAGCAGCAGCAGTAGTTCATATTCACCTGCGCTAAGCCCACCGTTTTTACCCGCTTCCGCTTCTGACTCTTTCTTTTGCCATACGCGCAGGCTGTAATCAAAGCGTTCTGCTGCTTCCGCTTGCGTCAGGCCCGCCGCCTGACGTGTGGTTTTGATGGCTGCGCCGGTGGCAGGGAGCATGGACAGGACTTTCAGAGGCATCGCAATCTCCACAACAATTTATAATAAGTTTTTTCCTAAGCATTAACACGGACCCTTCCGGTGTCAAGGCGGGTTAAATGGTTGTGGTTTTATAATGAATTGATATTACAATTTTTGGGTGATGTTCCCGATTCAGCAAAATTAAATTTTCCGCCAATGCTGAAAAAACCAGCAATCTGGCGAGGCGGCAAAATAATATGCTGTCTGCCGTTGTGCTTAATTTCAACGCAAAGCGTAATAGCTGAAAGGAATACCGCGACCGGTTTTTCTGAAAAATATTCCCGCTGCGCTTGATCAAAAGCGCCTGTTACGTTTACTGTATTTATATACAGTATTCATTGGAATTATGGGTTATGGAGTTCATCAAGCCTGCCGAGCTGGGCATTATTTTGCAGCTGCCGCTGTTTATTGAGCGGGTGGCGTGCGGCTTTCCTTCTCCGGCGCAGGATTATATTGAACAACGCCTCGATCTCAACGATCTGCTGGTGCAGCGCCCCAGCGCGACCTATTTTGTGCGGGTCAGCGGTGATTCGATGATTGAAGGCGGCATCAGCGATGGCGATATGCTGGTGGTGGATTGTTCTCTTACCCCTGAGCATGGCGATATCGTGGTGGCGGCGGTGGAAGGGGAGTTTACGGTTAAAAAGCTTCAGCTACGGCCGCAGGTGCAGCTGGTGCCGATGAATGCGGCCTGGCGTCCTATTGTGCCGAACAGCGAGGAAGGGCTGCAAATCTTTGGCGTAGTGACATTTACCATTAAAGCGGTGAAATAGGGTGCGCGCCTGGCCCGTGCTTAATTTTGCTCGCAGCCAATACCGCAGGCAAAGCGGCGAACCAGGAGCCGTCCGGCCAGGCTGGTGCGCGCCTGGCCTGCGCTTAGTTCTGCTCGGAAACCAGTATCGCAAGCGTATCCGGTTCCAGCGCCCGAAAAAGGTGCTCCTGGTCCGCCGGGTAGGAGATATAGTCGCCCACATTCAACTCTACCGGGGCGTGAGTCAGCCCCACCAGCGCCCGGCCCTGAGCGATAATAATATGCTCTACCGAACCCAACGAGTGCGGGCTGGAGAGGCGCTCGCTGCCAGGCTGCGTCATCAGCAAATAAACGTCTCGTCGCGCGCCAGGCGGGCAGGTAGCCAGCAGAATAGCTTTATAATCGGCCAGTTCGGCGGTGACGGTTGGCCCTTCGCCACGGCGAATTACCTGCATCTGATTAACCTGCGGCTCCATTAAACGCGCAAAAGGAATATCCAGCGCCACGCACAGCGCCCAAAGCGTTTCCAGACTGGGATTGCCGTTGCCCGCCTCCAACTGAGAAAGGGTCGATTTGGCAATCCCGGCGCGTCGTGCCACCTCCGCCAGGGAGAGTCCGGCTCTTTGTCGCTCTCGGATCAGGCCTTCAGCAATAATCGTAATCGGTTGGGTCACGCGCTCTTCCTGTATCGAACGATCGTTCGTCTTGTAAAACGTTCCTGAACTGTTCATTATAACGGTCATCTGTTCGTTATGGGAGAGGGGTTATGGTTCGGCGGCGTTTTTTACTCAAAAATAGTGTGCTGAAGGGGATCGTGCTGGTATGCCTGGCCGATGCGCTGGTGGGGCTTTCTTACGGCTCGCTGGCGATTGCCGACGGTTTTCCATTTTGGGTTCCGATGACACTCTCTGTACTGGTGCTGGCCGGTGCGTCAGAATTTATGTTTATCGGCATTATCGCCGGTGGCGGCAGCCCTTTTACCGCCGCGGCGGCTGGGCTGTTGGTGAATGCTCGCCATCTGCCTTTTGGCATTGCCGTTAAAGATCTGGTAGGGCGTAAATACCTGAGCTGGTTGGGCTGCCATATCATGAATGATGAAAGCGTGGTGTTTGGCATTTCTCAGCGCAAACAGGTTGAGCGCCGGGCCGCCTACTGGTTGTGCGGATTAGGCATCGCCTTCTGCTGGCCGCTGAGCGTGATGCTGGGAACCGTGGTAGGGCGCTGGATCCCGGACACCGATGCTATCGGGCTGGATGCGGTATTTCCGGCCATCTTAATCGCGCTGATTTTTCCGGCCTTGCAGCAGCGGCGGGTGCGCATTCCAGCGATAACAGGCGCGACCATTGCGCTGGTGACCTTGCCGTGGGTGCCGGTGGGCATGCCGGTGCTGCTTTCCTTATCGGGCCTGCTGGCGTGGAGGAACAGAAAATGACGTCGACAACCATGATGGTGGGCGGGATCGCCCTGCTGGCTTCCGGCACCTGGCTGATGCGCTTTATCGGTTATAAGCTGGGCAGCCGCATGGCGTTATCAGATGGTACCCGCATGCTGTTATCCGATGCGGCTATTGTGCTGCTGCTGGCGGTGGCGGCTACCGCCACGCTGTTTACCGGGCAACAGTTTGCCGGGTTCGCGCGGCTGGCGGGCGTGCTGGTAGCGCTGTTTCTTGCCTGGCGTAAAGCGCCGCTGATCGTGGTGATTATCAGCGCCGGGCTGGTAACCGCCGTAACGCGCTATTTTGGCGTTATGTAAAGCGGCGCGGCAAAGTCACAGACGCAATCCTCAGATTCCGGCGGCAGAAACGACCACTGCCGCAGGCCGGTTAATTCCGTTTGCTTAATTTGATGCCGTCATCATCTAAGCTGATGCCCGACTGATAGGCTTTATCCAGCCGACGCGCCTGATAAAAAACCGATTTCCAGTAGGGATTGTCCAGCGAAGAGCGAATCACGCCTTTGCTGGTGGAGGCATGCAGGAAATGGCGGTCGGTGTCGTAAAAGCCGACATGCATGCCGCCATTGATGCGGAAGAAAACCAAATCGCCAGGGCGCAACTGCTTTGGCTTTACATGGGTGCCCATGTGGATCAGGTCGCGCGTGGTCAGCCGTTCCACCGGTAAGTTGAAGCGATCTTTTAACGTTCGCCAGACAAACCCTGAGCAATCAACCCCAGACAGCTTCGTGCCGCCCCACTCATAAGGCGTGCCGTGCCAGGTATGCATTTGATCGTGCAGGGCGGCAATCACCGGAATCAAATCTGCCTGATCGCCAGGCAGGCTGCTGGCATCGACCGGCTCCTGCGCCATTGCTGTTTTTTTACCGGATGATGACGAACAACCCACAAGGGTAATAAAAGAGATAAGCAATAACGTTTGGGCCAGTGTGCGATTCATTTTAGATTAGCGCGCTATATAAAGGGGGAAGGTTCTGAATATTCTGTTTTATAACGGAAAGAAATGCTATCCATAACCCCAACCTTTTATTGTTACGTTAATTTACTGAAATCGGGCTGAGCGGCAGCTTTTCACTGGTTTTCTGTGTGCTGGCTGCCTGTTGCGGCTTAACCGGCAGCAAGAAAAGGCGTTGCGCTGCCGGAGGCGAGGCCTGCGTCCGGCAGCGAAAGGGAGATTAGTAAGGGCTGGCGGTAGGACGTACGATAATTTCGCTTACATCAACCTCATCAGGCTGGGCGATGGCATAAGAGATCGCTCTGGCAATACTTTCTGGTTGCAGCGCCACGCGACGAAATGCCCGCATCGCCTCGCGCGCCGTGTCATCGCTAATAATATCCGCCAGTTCCGATTCCACCACCCCTGGAGAGATCACCGTTACCCGAATTTTGTCGCTCTCCTGACGCAGGCCGTCAGAGAGGGCGCGAACCGCATATTTGCTGGCGCAGTACACGGCAGCGGTAGGCGTAACGCTATGCGCGCCGATTGAAGCGACATTGATAATATGTCCACACGCCTGCGCTTCCATGACCGGTAGCACCGCCGCGATACCATACAGTACGCCGCGAACGTTCACATCCAGCGTCAGTTCCCACTCTTCAACCTTCAGGGCTGAAAGCGGCGACAGCGGCATCACGCCCGCATTATTAATCAGCACATCGATGCGGCCATATTTTTCCATCGCCAGATCGGCCAGCTGCTGCAACGCGCTACGCTCCAGCACATCGGACGCTAACGCATCGATGTTGGCGCCCTCAGCGCGCAGTTCAGCGCACAGTTTTTCCAGACGGTCAGTACGCCGGGCGCCCACCACCAGCATATGGCCTTCAGCCGCCAGCAGGCGCGCGGTAGCCTCACCGATGCCGCTGCTGGCGCCGGTCAGAATGATCACTTTATTAGCTTCACGAATTGTCTGGCTCATGGTTTGCTTCTCCATCGAATCGTTGAGCCTTAAGCTTAAAAACATCCCACAGCCGCTGATAGCGCCATTCCTCGCTTAGTATTGCCTGATTGTCTCGTTATCACGGCAGCGCTGTTGCTGACCAATAAAAAGCGGTTACTATGGCCTGAGCCGTTTAACCGCCGGGACGATAACGGGATGATGTCAGCCATACAGCAGCAGATTTGCCGCGCGCTCCAGACGCTGGCACCGCAGGAAGGCTACACCGCTTCGCTGTTGGACGAGGTGCGCTTTATGCGCGCGGATCGGCCGATTGAGCGTACGCCGGTGCTTTATGAACCCAGCATTATTATCGTTTGTCAGGGGCGCAAAAGAGGCTATCTCGCCGATCGCGTCTGGCACTATGATGCGCAGCAGTTTCTGGTGCTTTCCGTGCCGTTGCCTTTTTCTTCGGAAACGGAAGCGACGCCGGAAGAGCCAATGCTGGCGGTTGCGGTAAAGCTTAACCTGGCGCTAGCGACCGAGCTGCTGATGCTGGTAGGAGAGGCGGGGAAACCGATTCCCTCCGCGCCGGAAGGGATGATTGCCACGTCGCTGGATGCACCTTTGCTGGATGTGCTGCATCGGCTGCTGCTGGCGCTGCAATCGCCGCTGGAAGCGAAAGCGTTGGGCAAGTCGCTGCTGCGCGAGCTCTATTTTCGCGTCTTAATGAGCGAGCAGGGCGGCGCTATCCGGGCGGCGCTCGCCTGTCAGGGACATTTTGGCCGCATTTCCCGCGCGTTGAACCATATCCATCAGCAGTGGCAAAGCCCGTTAAGCGTGCCGCTGCTGGCCGCTACGGCGGGCATGAGCGTGCCGCGTTTTCATCTGCATTTCAAAGCCATTACCCATACTTCGCCCATCCAGTACATCAAATCCGTCAGGCTACATCAGGCCCGGCTGATGATGATACGTAGCCAGATCCCGGCGTCAAAAATCGCGTTGCAGGTGGGCTATGAAAGCGCTTCGCAGTTTAATCGTGAGTTTCGCCGCTTCTTTGGCCGCAGCCCCGGGGAAGAGACGCGCCGGATGAAACAGGCGCTGGCGTTATTACCCGCCATCGAACATTGACCTCGCTGTTCTCTGAGTAATAATATATGTTTCGTATATGAAACATATAAGGAGAGAGACGTGGGCATTGTTAACATTGATGATCATCTGCACGATCAGGTGCGTAAGGCGACGAAAGCATCGTTGCGATCCATAAATGCGCAGGCCGCTTACTGGATCAAAATAGGCATGCTGTGCGAAACCAACCCTGAACTCAGTTTCAACGAAATTATGCGGCGTGAGCTGGACGCGGCGGGCGTCACCGCTGAACCTTTGCTGGTAAGCGGCGCATGATCAAACAACCGCAGGAGATCGCTTTGCTGGCGGAGTCGGGGCGCTTGCTGGCCAGCGTATTCACTATGCTGGATCGGCTACCGCTCTGTGGGATGTCGACGCTGGATGTCGATGGCCTCGTCGAACAGTTTATCACCCAGGATCTGCAGGCAAGGCCCGCCAGTAAAGGGCAGTACGGCTACGAATTTGTATTAAACGCCTCAATAAATGAGGTTATTTGCCATGGCGTTCCCTCTGCATCCGACCAACTGCGGGCGGGCGATATCGTTAATTTTGATATTACGCTGGAGAAGAACGGTTATATCGCCGACGCCAGTAAAACGTACCTGATTGGTGAGGTCAGCCTGGATGCCAGCAGGCTGGTGCGGACGACATATGAAGCGATGTGGAAAGGCATCGAAACGGTTCGTCCGGGCGCGCGTTTAGGCGATATTGGCTGGGCGATTGAACGCCATGCAAAACGCAGCGGCTATTCTGTGGTGCGTGAATATTGTGGTCACGGTATTGGCCGCGAAATGCATGAAGATCCGCAAATTCTGCACTATGGCAAGCGAGGAACCGGCCTGATTTTGCGTGAAGGTATGGTGTTTACCATCGAGCCAATGATCAATCAGGGCGGACGCAGCATTAAAACCGAGGCTGACGGGTGGGCGGTGATGACCAGAGACGGCTCGCTTTCCGCACAGTTTGAACATACCGTGGCCGTCACGGCCAACGGCGTCTCGGTGTTAACCTTGCGTCCCGATGAACAGGGAATGCTACGTTAGCGATCTCGCCCCGACCACGCTGCTGGCCTCCTGCAATGCGACGCCCTGCATACAGGGCGATCGGCCACGCAATCTTTGATGGACTTCAAACAATCACAATTCCCTATGACGCAATGTGCTTTTTTTGTTGCGCGTCGTTATCACTTATTTCACGATGGTAGAACGTTCTAATAAAACGTTCTACCTACAATAACAGCGCCGCTCTGGCGCAGATAATGGCCGTAACCCGGGGATGAAAAATGCGTGTACTGTCAGGGTTTGTTAAATCGCTTTCCAGGCTTTCTATGATTGGCCGCGCGTTGATGCTGCCTATCTCGCTGCTGCCCGCCGCCGGGCTGTTACTGGCGTTTGGGGACAAGTTTCACCTGCCGTTAATGATGAATGCGGGCGGGGTGATATTTGATAACCTGCCGCTACTGTTTGCCATTGGTTCTGCCGTGGGGCTGGCTTCAGAATCGGGCATTGCCGCGCTCTCCGCTGCCGTATCGGTGTTTATCACTAACATGACCATCGGCACCGTGCTGAGGATTACCCCGGAAATGGCCGCGCAGGGCGGGAAGTATGCCATGGTGGTGGGGATCCCTACGCTGCAAATGGGCGTGTTCGGCGGCTTGCTGTGCGGCATTCTTGCCGCCTGGTGTTATAACCGCTTTCACACCATTCAGCTGCCGGAATTTCTCGGCTTCTTCTCCGGTAAACGCTTTGTCGCTATTGCCACGGCGTTTCTTTCGTTCCTGTTGGGCCTGCTGCTGCCCTATATCTGGCAATATATTCAATCCGGGATTGATGCGCTCTCGGTGGTGGTTAACGGTGATAACCAGGCGGCCTCGACCTTTATTTTCGGGCTGGTGGAGCGCGCGCTGATCCCGCTTGGCCTGCACCATATCTGGTATCCCTCTTTCTGGTACTCGTTTGGCGATTACACCACCCATGCCGGGCAGGTGATTCACGGCGACCAGACCATCTGGTTCAAAATGCTAGAGGAGGGGGTGAAATCGTTCAGCAGTGACACCTACCAGAACGCCGGTAAATTTATGCAGGGCGAGTTCCCGTTGATGCTGTTTGCGCTGCCAGCCGCCTGTCTGGCGATGTACCATGAAGCGCAGAGCAAAAACAAAAAAATCGCTGCCGGGATTCTGTTTTCCGCCGCGCTGACCTGTTTCCTGACCGGCATCACCGAACCGGTTGAATTTACCTTTATTTTTGTCGCGCCGATCCTGTATGTGTTTAACGCGGTGATGGCGGGACTCTCCTATATGTGTATGTATCTGTTGCATGCGCATATTGCTAAATCTTTCTCCGCCGGGCTTATTGACTATATTTCGTTCGGTATTCTGCCGTCGTTTAACGGTTATCAGACCAACTTCCTTAATGCGATTATCATCGGCGTGCCGATGGGGCTGATCTACTACGTAACGTTCCGCTTTGTGATTCGCCGTTTTGATATCAAAACGCCGGGGCGCGCCGATGTCACTGCCGATGCCGGTGATAAAACCGACGACGAGCTGGCAACGGAAATCATCGGCCTGCTGGGCGGCGCGCGTAATATTGATTCGGTCGGCGCCTGTATCACGCGTCTGCGTCTGGAAGTGGCGCAGGGCGGACAGGTGGATAAAGATGGGCTGAATGGGTTAGGCGCGCGTGGCGTCGTGTTCGTCGGCGAGCGGGGCATTCAGGTTATTTTTGGCGCCCGGGCGCAGTTTATTGCCCAGAAAATGTCCGCCATGCTGGGCAAATAAAACGGGAGCGGTAGTGAAATAAGCCTCCTCTGTTGTTGCAGGAGGCTTTACTCTGGCGCCTAAACGCCAGCAGGTTCAGGGAGAAGATGTGAAAAGGGTCAGCATTGTTGATGTCGCCAGAGAGGCTGGCGTATCGGTTTCCACCGTGTCGCTGGTGTTGCGTCAGAAAGGAAAAATTTCCGCCGCCACCATCGCCCGCGTGCATGAGGCAATGAATGCGCTGGGCTATGTACACAATGTGGCCGCCGCGAATTTGCGCGCCAACACTTCTAATCTGATTGGCCTGATCGTGCGTGATTTCAGCGACAGCTTTGCCATTAAGGTGATGGCAAGTATCGTGCAGGAGCTGGAGCGCCAGCAATATATGGTGTTTTTAGGCCAGCCGCAGGATGAAGACGACGCGCTTGAGCGCTGTCTGCTCTCTTTTAAACAGCAGGGCGTCGCGGGGGTGATTTATCTGGCATCGGACGTTACCGCCTCTTCGCTACCGGAAAAGATCCGCCGTTGCCCATTGCCGCTGGTGGTGGTGTCGCAGTCGCTGCAGGAGGATGCCTGCGATGTGGTGCTGCGTGATAATCGCCAGGCTGCTAACCTCGCGACCCGCTATCTGCTTGAGCGCGGGCATCGCCATATCGCCTATATCGGCGGCGCAGAGAACGATCGCGTTCGCTGGCAGCGTCTGCAAGGGGTTGGCAGCGCGCTGGCGCAATATGGCATGGTTCTGCGTGAGGCGCTGATGCCCGCCTGCGCTGAAAGCACCCAGGCAGCCAGCCAAATCACGCGTCAGCTGCTGGAGAGCAACAACACCATTACCGCGCTGCTCTGCCATTCGTCCAATGCGGTGATCGGCGGCATTACCGGTATTTATCAGGTGGGCCGCACGCCGGGCAAGGATCTGTTTCTGACGCAGCAGGTCGCGCTGCTCGGCTTCGAAGATATGCTGCACGTTAATCTCACGTCTCCCTCCTTTACCTATGTGTCGTCCGCCAGTGAAGAAACGGGCCGTCAGGCGGCGGGTTTAATACTGCGCAAGCTGAGTGAACCCGCGCTGCCGCCACAGCGCATTATTCTCTCCGGACAGTTGGTGATACGTGAATCGGCCTGAATTGGCTGTACACAAAATAAACTTGACGGGTAAAGCGATCGTTTTACGCTTAGCATATGAATAAACCTAATGAAATTATTGGAAATTATTGCGGGCGCGGTTACTGACGACGCCCGTGATGCCGCGCTGCCGCTGCTTAAACTCGCCCGGGCAGGCCGCATATGAAACAGGGCATCAATCTTGTCGCCGCCGCTTTCACCCTGACGGCGCTTTCTTATGGCCTGGCGCGTTTTGCTTATGGGTTACTTTTACCGCAGATGCGTGCCGCGCTGTCGCTTGATGTTACCGTCGCCGGGTGGATTGGCAGCGGTACCTTTATCGCCTACTGTGCGGGCATTATTTTCACCTTTTATTACAGCGGTAAACTCAGTTCTCGCGTGATTGCGCTGGCGGCAGGTCTCGCCGCAACGGCAGGAATGGGGCTGGTCTTTATGGCTGCTTCAGGCCTGGCGTTGGGCGCAGGTATCGCGCTCGCGGGGTTAAGTACCGGCCTGACATCTCCTCCGCTTGCTGTTGCGGTTACGCGGCAGTTCACGGGTAACGATCGTCCAAAAGCGAACGCAGCGATCAATGCCGGAACCGCAGCGGGGATTATGTTTTCCGGTGCGGCGGCGCTGGTGGCTGCCGGAGCGTGGCGCGAGCTTTATGCGCTGTTTACGGCGATCGGTAGCGCTGTGACAGTCTGGCTCTGGTTTGCCATCCCGCCGCATGCGAAGGGTGACGCTACGCAAGGGTTTCGCCTGAGCATGCTTAAGCGGCCTGGCGTCTCAACGCTTTGCATCAGCGCATTTCTTATGGGCCTTGCCAGCACGGCGATTTGGACATTCGGAGCAGATATTTTACGTAGCCAGTTTGGCTTGTCTGATACTTATATCGGTTGGGGCTGGATTGTGCTTGGCGCGGCCGGGATTTGCGGTTCCTTCACCGGCGTATTGACTAACCGGTTCGGCGCAGGGCGCATACATGTTTTTGCGCTGCTGGCGATGGCCGTTGCCATTATCGGACTCTCCGCCGCCTCTGTTTTTCCCGCCAGTGGCTTCGTTGCCATGGGCTTGTTCGGTGCCGCTTATATTGTCTCTTCCGGCGTGTATCTGATACAAGGCATCAACCTTCTCCCGGACCGGCCCGATTTGGGGCTTGGCATTCCTTTCCTGATGCTGGCGATTGGCCAGAGCGTGGGAACACCGCTGTTTAGCGCCTCGCTGGCGTGGATGGGCGCGGTCAGTGCGCTCGCGCTCTTTGCCGCAACAGCTGGCCTGGCGATGATCATTTGGCCAGCAACAAGAGCACATAAAACGCAATAAATCCTGGTTAATTAATGGGTTCACATTAAGGTGAATCATATGTTTTTGCATGGAAGAATAATAAGGAAACTCTTAATTTTTTCTGTGCGTAATCAGATAAGCCGTTAATTTAAAAAATAATAACAGGCCGCCCGCTCCAGCAGAGAAATAAGCGCCTTTACCTGGGTTTGCTTATATTTCAATCTGTATCTTTAGATTGCTTTATTTTTCTAATGTTACGGCTGCGTTGCTGCTCTTTGGAGTTGCTATGACAGGAAAAAAACGGCTGTTTGATATCCTTGTTGCCTCATTCTGTTTGCTTCTTGTGATGCCGATGATGTTAATCACGGCGCTTATTTTGTGGTCGACGGGCATGAAACCTCTGTTCCGTCATCCCAGAATGGGGCAGGGAGGCAAAACGTTTTACTGTATAAAATTCACCTCCATGCTGCCAATGGAGAAAATTCCTGCGGCCGAACAGGCGCGCATTCATCATGAGCTTCAGCTTTATAGCGTGGTAAAAAACGATCCGCGCGTAACCCGCTTCGGCGCGTTTATTCGTAAAACCAGCATCGATGAGCTGCCGCAGTTTATTAACGTGCTGATGGGGGATATGTCGATCATCGGGCCGCGTCCGATTGCCGCGTATGAAAAAGATAAATATGGCCGCAGCTATCGCTATTACTGCTCGGTCAAACCCGGGATTACCGGCCTGTGGCAGGTCTCGGGACGAGACGATCTGCCTTATCACCGGCGAGTGGCGATTGACCGTTATTACAGCCGCTGTCGCCATGGCCGCATGGATATCTATATTTTCCTGAAAACGTTCGGCGTTGTGGCCGGTATGAAGGGAGTAAACTGATGATGGAGCAGATTTTTTCTTACCGGCGCTGGCTGATTATCAGCCCACACGCGGATGATGCCGAGCTGGGCTGCGGCGGCAGTATCGCCCGCGCTATCGAAGCCGGTATTGAAGTGCATATCGCCGTGGTGGTGCTAAAAGGGGAAACCCATCTGCGTGAACAGCGCTATGTTTCCGCCACGCAGCGCCATCAGGAACTGGCCGCCGCGATGAACAGCGCAGGCGCGCACTACTCAGTGCTGAACTTTGTTAATGAAGGGGAAAGCTTTGATATGGCCTCTTCAAGCCAGTCGGTATGCGTGCAGCAGCTGGATCAACTGCTGGAAACGCTCCAGCCCGAACTGATGCTGATGCCGGTTCCCTCGTTTCATCAGGAGCATCAGTGGGTTTATCACTGCTGTGTCGCCGCCACGCGTCCTACTAAAAATCAGCGCTCCCTGCGCCTTATCGCTGCGTATGAATATCCGGCTGCGGGCTGGGGAAACTCTTCCTCCTGGGATAGCTCGCGCGGCGCGGTATATATCAATATCAGCGATTATTTACCGGCGAAACTGGCGATGCTGACCGCCCATCAGTCACAGATGTCCGCTACCCGTAACGCGTTAATCTCACTTGATGGCGTAAAACGCCTGGCCTCATACCGTGGCGTTGAGGCGGGTTACGACCACGCCGAGATGTTTTACGTTATGCGCGGCTGGGTCGATTAAACACGTTGCCTGGCCGCCTTCCGCGCGCCAGGCAAAGGAAACCCTTAACGCGGCTGTTGCGGTATCCGGGCAATGACTTTTATTTCAAAATCGAACCCGGCAAGCCAGTTCACCCCCACCGCCGTCCAGTTGGGATAGGGCGGCTGGGGAAAGATTGCCTGTTTAACGGCCATGATGGTGGCAAACTGGTTTTCTGGATCGGTATGAAACGTCGTGACATCAATCAGATCGTCAAACCCGCAGCCTGCGGCATCAAGCGTTGCGCGCAGATTATCAAACGCCAGCCTGACCTGGGCGGAAAAATCGGGCTCCGGCGAGCCATCTTCCCGGCTACCAACCTGCCCGGAGACAAACAGCAAATCACCCGATCGAATAGCAGCGGAATAGCCGTGCTGTTCATACAAGGCATGGCGACTGGCAGGAAATATTGTTTCACGTTCCGTCATAAGCGACCTCTTTTTGGCTATTGCAGGCTGGATGCGTGCGAGACGCAATTGATTTAATATACAAGGCGTATGTTGAATAAATCACATATACACCTCGTATGTCAAAATAAAATACGCGGCGTATGTGAAAGGGGATAGAGAGTGACTGTGGGACGTCGTGCTGCAATGATGGAAGAGAACAGAAATAAGCTTATTGCCGCAGCGCGCAAAGCGTTTGCGGAGAAGGGGTTTGCCGCCGCATCAATGGATGAGCTGACGGCAAGCGTGGGGCTGACCCGTGGCGCGCTGTATCATAATTTCGGCGACAAGCGCGGGCTGCTGGCGGCGGTAGTGGCGCAGCTGGACAGTGACATGGCGCTGCGGGCAAAAGCGATCGCCAGCAATGTCGAAGCGGGCTGGGATCGTTTGCTGGCCGAGGGCGTAGCCTATATCAAGATGGCGCTTGATGCTGAGGTGCAGCGTATCGTACTGCTGGATGGCCCCGCTTTTCTCGGTGAGCCCTCAGGCTGGCCGAGTCAGAATGCTTGCTTTGAGGCGACCCGCAGCGCGGTGGCGGAGCTGATTGAACATGGCGTGTTAAAGCCGGTTGATGTCGATGCGGCGGCCCGGCTGCTTAACGGCGCGGCGCTGAATGCTGCGTTGTGGGTTGCCGCCGCGCAGCAGCCGGAGCAACAGCTGCCAAAAGCGATCGAGGTGTTTGTTCTGATGGCACAAGGGCTGCGCCTGTAACCTTTACCGCAGGTGTCCGGGTACCTAAATGCGATCTCTTTAAAAAAAGCTGTGCTGGATTTTAGATTTACACGCCAGGGAAGTGCATTTTATACCTTTTCAAGTATAGTTATTGCACCCATACCAGAAAAGGTATAAGCAATGAGCGCGCAGGGTGAGAAGCCACTAATCTGGCTTGGCAGCAGTAAGAAAGATTTATCGGCTTTACCCAAAGAAGTGCAGCGTTTCTTTGGTTTTGCGCTGGACTTTGCCCAGCGCGGTGAAAAGCATGACGATGTTAAGGCTCTGAAAGGCTTTGGCGGTGCTGGCGTTCTGGAAGTCGTAGAGAACGATATTGGCGGAACCTATCGTGCTGTATATACCGTTAAGTTTGAAGAGGCTGTGTTTGTGCTTCATGCCTTCCAGAAAAAAAGTAAGCAGGGAATTGCTACGCCAAAAGAAGACATGGAAATCATCAGAAACCGGCTTAAAGTGGCTGCGGTTGTAGCCCAGGAGATAAAGAATGGTAAACAAAATCCTTGATGGCGTCACTGTCGAAATGGGATCTGGCAACGTTTACACAGATCTTGGCTTTCATGACGCTGAAAAGCAAAAAGTAAAATCAGGCCTGGCAATTGAGATTATCAAAAATATTCGTCGGCTGGAGCTGTCTCAGACCGCTGCAGGGGAACGCATGGGTATCAGCCAGGCGAAAGTTTCTAACTTGTTTCGTGGGGATTTTACGAACTTATCTGAGCGTAAGCTGATGGAATGCCTGAATCGTTTAGGGTGCGATATTGAGATTGTAATTAAACCCTCTGCATCGCATACCGGACACCTGAAGCTTGCACAAAGCAGTTGATATTACGTGGATACGCCGAATATCGCCCTGGGGACGTTCATAGACACGGGCATGAAAGTAAATCACTACGCTGGCATCACGAACCGCCGTCATAAATTCAAATAAATACCGTGCGCACATCCGCACGGCTTTCTCCCCCGGCTCGTTCATCTCATTCGCCACTGCGGTGCACGTGGCAAAAGCAATATCCATTATGACGTCCGGCAACACGCGCTGGATATTCGGTTACGGTTTTTTGCTAACAGACCAGAACCCAATAAGATGCATAGCGGACGAGGCTGGAGCAACCGTCAACCGGCGCGGGATCCATTGCTTTAAAGGAAAAATGATTAAATAAACAGGCAGTTTTAAAGCTGTTCTGCATTCTGCATCGAAATGATCTCTGAAGGAGAAGGACGTGAACGAACCTGTAACACCACCGCTGATAAAGCAGCTGGTCGCAGCGATTGTGATTGCAGCTGGAGCGTATAACCTGCTGCATTATATGGCATCTTTTGTAATATCGAATGGATACTGGAATCACAGCCTGTTTTTGCAACATAGTGCGATTTTGTTTCTGCTGGCGATCGTCATGCCTGTTTATCTGCGATTTGTGGGACCATTGCCGCTGGGCAAGATTAAACAGTGTGGCGCACGCTGGCACGCCCTGGCTATTGCGGCTTTGTACATAGCAGAATGGTTATTTGAGAAAGTAACTAATGTCCCACAGGAAACGTTCATGATAACGATTTTTGCTAAGCCGGCCCTGGGGATTTTCTCAACCTGTCTGATTATCTTTCTGATTGCGCCGATCAATGAAGAAATCATGTTTCGCGGCCTGATCCTGAACGTTTTTACGCAGAGAGGTCGCAGGGTTTTCTGGATGGGTGCGCTTGTATCTTCAACCCTGTTTATGCTGATGCACAGTCAGTACCAGCAGATTAGTACGCTGGTTGAGATGTTTATTGTCGGTATGATCTTTTGCAGCGCACGTTGGTACAGTGGCGGTCTGCTACTGCCGATCCTGCTGCATATTCAGGCCGCAGTAATCGCGGTAATTCTGGGATAAGAGCAGGCGGCATAAGCCATGGAAGGCTAGAATTGAAAACAATAAGCTGATACAAGGAAAAAAATGGCATTTCAGAGTCCGGCGCAGAAGTATGAGGAGAAACAGCTAAACTTGGGAGATATGCAGCGCATCGATACAGAGTTATGTCTATAAGCGGCTTAATGAACTGCAATAGCACGCTCCCTTATATTTTAATACTAGTAAGCAGTTTAATTAACAGCATTTATTATTGCTCAGTTATTATTATATACTCACGACGTATGTAACATGTGCTATTATCTGGAAGATCTTTATTTAAAAAGGTTCCAGCGCCAATAGTAACGTTATTACCTATTGTCATGTTTAATCCTATCAGGCAACAATGGGCACCAATAGTTACGTTATCACCAATATCAATGAAGCCAGTTTTATCAATTTTAGCTCCTATTGTAGTATTTTGATGGATGTGAAAATTTCGACCAATCCGACACAAGCGACTGATTACAATCCCATTTTGATGTGAAATTTTCATTCCGGGTCCGATTATTGCGCCTAACTGTATTTCAACGTTATATTTTCTTGAAATGCGGCGGTTATACCAATGTGCAAATTTTATTTCCCTTTTCCCTCCGGAAGTAAAAAAATATGACGCCAATCTCCATCCAAACAAATAGCGTTTTCGCGGAACGGTAATTAGCCGACGGATTACACGATTCCAGGAGAAGGTTGTATGCAACCCAATCAGTTCTTCGTGAACACAGCTTTTAAAGAATTCATAATTATTTTCACGGGAAAGTTCGTAGTTCACTTTTAACCTTTAAGTTTTTAAAACCCTTTCATGTTATGATGATATATTAATTGTTCTTTTTTATCTACCTTTATTTATTGATATTAAATTATTTTTATGAGAACGCTAAAGTTTCAATCTTTATTGCAAGAGGCGTTTTTGCTTATTCAATCAGGCTATTTCATAACTTGCGGAGCTATCATTAGTTAATTAAATATCTTGTGTGGCTCCATGTATTCTGCTTTGACGATTAACTAAAGGGCAGTAAATAAAAACCCATGTATTCTCTCATATTCAGGTTGGCTTAGCTAATTCGGCGGTGCCAGAGATGCAATTAGTGAAAAATATTATCTAACAACCGTGGGAGCCTCACGTTGCAAGCTGCATACAAATGACTAGCCGCGTATTGCTCGTCAGTCGCGCAGAATTCTCTAGGGCAATGCAGAGAAATACATCCCGAACATAGCTGCTAATGGATTTTGAATTACATAAAATCAAACAGTTGTGCCAAAATATTTATGCTCAGCAACTTACATATCAGGATATAAATCATGGTATTTCAATTCCCGGCAGCAGGCTACACAGAGCAGCGTCTGAGCTTTGGCGAACTTGTTAACCTTTCATCTCATTCTACCTATCTACTACGCATCGCCAGCGATTATCTTGACATTGGTCTCCTCAAAGATTCAATTCTGACCATCGATCGCAGCCTTATACCAAGGCATTGACCTGCTCCCCATTGGTTGGCAAACTCTAATGAGTGGTCATGGCTCAATGCAGCTTGAATCACTCCTCAGGCTTTATGCTCAGCTTTTTCAGCACCTGTTCAACTTTTTTTCGCATTCTGTTCTAAAACGGCTTTCTCATCTCATCAGGCGTAAGCGGTACCTGCCTGATAGAGGTTTTGCTTTCCAGTAATCTTTACCGCAGGTGAACGGGTACTTATTTAACCACGGGCAGATCCGCGTAGCGCGTGGTGTAGGCCGGTGACAGCATTTCACGCTTCATCGCCCAGGTTTTCTGAATCCCCTGACCGGCAAACCAGATTTTTCCTTTCCCGGATGCGTTGATGCCATCGATCGCCGCCATCAGCGCAGCGCTGTTGGCCTGTGGCGCATTATCACCAAACAGGTTCAGCTGCGCTGTGCTGCTGCTGAAGAAATCAGCCAGCATCACACCGGCTTTAATGTAGCGGTGGCCGGGTACCCAGATGCGATCCAGTAATTCGGTGGCTGCACGAATAATGTCACGCGTGTCGCAGGAAGGGATCATCAGTTTCATCGAGGCCTGGTTGGCGTAATACACGGCATTGTTCGCATAAGGGGTGGTACGCACAAAGACGCTGACAAAAGCGCAAAACTGGCGCTCACTACGCAGCTTTTCCGCCGCGCGCTCAGCGTAAGCGCAAACGGCTTCATGCATATCGGCATAGTCGGTAATACGATGTCCAAACGAACGGCTGCACACGATCTGCTGTTTCACCGGAGCAAATTCTTCAAAACCCAGGCATGACTCGCCGCGCAGTTCGCGCAGCGTCCTTTCCATGACTACGCTGAAATGTTTTTTAATTACCCACGGTGCGCTATCAGCCAGCTCCAGCGCGCTGTTAATGCCCATTGCGTTCAGCTTTTTGCTGATGCGTTTGCCGATGCCCCAGACTTCGCTTACGGGAACCAGCGCTAACAGTTTTCGCTGACGAACAACGTCAGATAAATCCACCACGCCGCCGGTTGCCGGCCATCTTTTAGCCGCGTAGTTGGCTAATTTAGCTAACGTTTTGGTTGGCGCAATGCCAATGCCAATGGTGAGCCTGGTATTTTTCCATACCTGATTGCGCATCTCATGGCCAAACGCAGCCAGCGAGATGCTGCGACCGATGCCGGACAGATCGATAAAGGCTTCATCAATTGAGTAAATCTCAATGGCAGGGGCCATATCCGTCAGCGTTTGCATGACGCGGGCGCTCATATCCGCATAAAGGGGATAGTTCGAGCTGAATACATGTAACTCAGCGGGGAAAGTCCTCTGGTTTAATTTAAAGAACGGCTCCCCCATGGCAATGCCGAGCGCCCTGGCCTCTGCGGATCGGGAAATCACACAGCCGTCATTGTTAGAAACCACCACTACGGCTTTACCCTGTAGATCTGGCCGGAAAACCGTTTCGCACGATGTATAGAAGCTGTTGACGTCAGCCAAAGCAAACATGGTCATTGATGTGGCTTGCCTGGAAACATGATAGCAGTCCCTTTTGCCTGTTTTTATATACAGTATTTGCTGTGGGGCGGGGCAAAGCAAGTTTCTTGTGCGTTATTGTTAGTCAAAGAGCAATAATCTCCCTTCAAAGAAGGGGCTGGCAATGGTTATAAACCTTTGGCGCTTGAGCGGAAAAGGTGGTAAAGCTTTATTCGTGCTTCACTATTGCTATCAGCCAGCGCCCTGTTAATAGGTTAAGGCCTGTAACGCAGAATGGTCGGTCTTAAGGGAATTAACATAATGGTGTTTGGATTTGTGACAAAGAAAGCCCTTATTCGCTGGGAAAACAGGCCTTGTTACCTGCAAAATTTCCAGTTCTATGAGCGACATAGCGCTGTTATAAAAACGACTTCTCCTGAAAAAATATTACCGATAATAGCGGATTATGATATCCAACAGGATAGCGTTATTAAAACGCTGATGGCAGTGCGGCAACTGCCGCAAAAATTAGGTCGTGCTGGATCGAAAAGCATTATTAATACGTTTGGGTTGCACAGTTTTACCTTATTGAAAAAATCAGCCACTGAACTTTGTTACGGCCTAAGAGGCGCATTCTGGCGTGCTGACTTTGGCCTTGAGGCGGTGCCGGATCTCGATTCATACTGTGCAGCGCTCCTGCCGGGTAGAGCGAAGCTGTTGTTGCGCTATCAGGTACAGCCTCTCGCGCCTGATAAACATCTGCTCTGTACAGAAACCTTCATATGTTGCTCTGACAGAGCAACAGAAATAAAGATGGCTGCCTACTGGCTGGCGATCAGAGTGGGCAGTGGCTGGATTAGGAAGAGGACATTGCAAACAGTCAAACTTAAGCTTGAGAATGCAGATCCTCACGAAACCGCAGCGCATTGATAACCTCAGCCAGAGCCGGAGCCATCTGGCGGCGGCTGGCGTAGTAAAGGTGATAGCCCGGGAAACGCGGCCACCACTCTTCCAGAACCGGGATCAGCGCTCCCGATGCCAGGTGGTCGCGCGCCAGCTCGAGCGGAATATAGGCGAACCCCAAACCATCCAGCGCCGCCTGCAGCATCAGATAAGTATTATTGAGAATGGTCTGCCCCTGCACGCGTACCGACAAGGTTTTCCCGGCTTTCTCAAACTCCCAGGCGTAAAGCCCGCCGTGCGTCGGCAGCCGCAGATTGATGCATTGGTGCGTCGTTAAATCGCCAGGTATTTCGGGCAGCGCTTTTTCACGCAGATAGTCCGGCGAGCCGACCACGGCCATGTGAAAGTCAGGGCCGATCCTGACGGCAATCATGTCTTTATCAACAATATTTCCTGTGCGCACACCGGCATCAAACTGCTGCGCCACGATGTCTGTCAGCCCATAGTCAACGCTCAGCTCGATCTGGATTTCCGGGTACTGTTTTAGCAGCGCCTGTAGCCGCGGCCAGAGCACAGAGACGATGGCATGATCGTGTGCGGTAATACGCACGGTGCCTGCGGGTTTATCGCTCAGCGCGCGCAGGGAGGCCAGTTCACTGTCCAGTTCATTTAACATCGGCTGTAGGGTGTGATACAGACGCCTGCCCGCCTCTGTAAGAGAAACGCTACGCGTTGTGCGCGTCAACAACCTGACGCCAAGCCGGGCTTCCAGTGCGGTGATAGCGTGGCTCAATCCTGAACGGGACATGCCGAGCTGAGCAGCCGCGCGGGTAAAATTTTTCTCCTGCGCCACAAGCTGAAAAGCGCGTAGGTCATTCAAATTTTCATGCGTCATTGTTGCACCTGTTGCACATACCCATTCTGATTTGTCTATCTTATCAACTAATCTGCTGGCGCTTAAACTAAACCCGCTATCAATTTTCCAGGGGCTGTTGACCTGGGGGCATTTTCTTACTCTGATAAACGGAGCCTGTATGAAGACAATGACCGTTGCTGCTCTGTCCCTGACGCTTGCCGTATCAGTTGTTAACGCAAAGGAGAACGATTCCATGATTACCGTAATGCAAAGTGGTGCAAAACCGTCCGTCACCGGCTCATCAGACTATTTTACCGGCACGGTGCGTATTGATTCCCCGTTTCAGGGAAGTGAACCTGCACGCGTGGGCGGCGCTACCGTGACATTTGAGCCCGCAGCCCGAACCGCCTGGCATACGCATCCGCTTGGTCAGACATTGATTGTCACCGCAGGCCTGGGACTGGTGCAGGAGTGGGGCGGGCCCGCGCGTGAAATCCGACCCGGAGATATTGTCTGGATACCGGCTGGCGTTAAGCACTGGCACGGCGCAACGCCGAAAAACAGCATGTCGCATATCGCGATTGCCGAGGCGCAGGAGGGCAAGGTGGTTGACTGGCTGGAAAAGGTCAGCGACGAGCAATATGCGCCTGAGGAAAAATAATCAGCCTTGCCGGTCAGGTCCGTTCGCTGACCGGCAAACAACGCAGGCGGTGCTGAACGTATAATCGCTGTTCTTCAGACAGCGGTGTCAGGTTGATTTTCAGGAATGCGTTCACGTTATTTTTACGATAACCGATTCATCATGATGTAATCACAGATTTATGCGTTTAGTCAGCCCGTTACTGAACGCTTTTTTATAGCGTGCTTTCTGTTTATGCAAAGCATCAGTAAAGCAGCACAACACACTGATAACAATGGAACAAACAGTGTGATTTTAAAGCCGGCCAGTTGCGCCAGCAGACCAGCCATCCCGTTACCCGCCATCATGCCTGTGCGCATGGCATTGGAGTGAAATGCTGATGCAAAACCGCTGCGTTCTGGCAACGCGTCCTGAATAACAGAGATACCCAGACCGACAAAAATACCAAAAAATAATCCGTTAAAAAGTTGCAACACAACCAGTTCGGTCATGTTAGTGGCCAATTGAAGCAGGCAGTAATAGACGGCAGCAAAGCAAAATCCGATCATAATTAGCCGTTCTTTCCCTGTTTTTTCTGCCAGGTGTGCAGCGACAAGCATAACGGGAATTTCCATTATCGCGGTTGCGCCCAGCAGGAAGCCCGGAAACGAGGCAGGTAACTTAAGCTCCTGTACCAGGTACAGCGGCATAATGGTCAGGTAGATATTATTTGATAAATTTGCCAGCATCATTACTGCGCCCAATGCCCAAATCATACCCGTGACAGGGACTTTACCGGCTTGAATCACTTTTGTTTTTCCTGCATCGACGGTTTTTTTATCCTTTGGCAGCAGCAACTGGCTGGCAAGTAAGGTCAGGGCTGAAAGCAGCGCTGAGGCCAGGAAATTAAAGGTGAATCCAAATCTGTCGGCAAAGACAAATGCCAGAGCAGGTCCGGCAATCCATACGATTGACACGCCCGAACGCATTTGCGTATTGAGCCGCGTAGCGTTAAGCCCTGCCGTCAGTGAATGCTTGCGGATCATCGAAAGGAGTAGCGGGATAGTCGCATTGCCTGGCCCCATCAGGAACATGCCAGTGAGCAGAGCCTCAATGGGGTGTTGGCAGAAACTGAAGGCCAAACCCGCCAGAAAAAGCGCCATAACAGAAATCATAAAAAGTTGCCTGATCGGATAGCCCTTATCTGCAAGCGCCCCCATCAGCTGGCTAAAAAATAATCCCGACAGGGCAAATCCCAGGCTGTAAAAAGTGATAAAAATCGGGCTTGCATGTAAACCGTTGATCAAAAACAGGCTCATTACAGGCAAAATGAAGGCATATGAAATGGCGGTCATTACGTTTATCAGGAACAGCCGCCCGGTAATCCCGGAAAAAAAAACCATAAACAACCACTTCTCCATGTAATTTAATTCTCTGTTTTAACACGGAAACTTCTCAATGCAGTGCAATATTTTACTTCACATGAGCTGTGCTGGTTTTTTGGCTGGCAGAGTTCCGGCCCATTTAGTATGACACTGAGGCCTCCTTGTTAAAGAGGAGTCCGGTATGCTAAATAACCCTTCAATGAAGTATAAAGTCCATCCCTCCGTCAGCCTTACGGACAGACAATGGCCGGATAATGTATTGACCCGGCACCCGCGCTGGCTTTCCACCGATTTACGTGACGGTAATCAGGCTCTCGCTGAACCTATGGACAGCGCCCGAAAAATGAAATGCTGGGATCCGACCAAGTCTCGTCCCATGATTATCAACCTTCCAGCAACGGTTGAGGTCAGCATGCCGAATGTTTACGCCGATCAGATAGAGCACTTTTGCCGTCATTTTTCACGCCGTCAGCAGGTTTGCATCAGTGTTCACCCGCATAACGATCGGGGAATAGGTATTGCGTGCGCTGAGCTTGCGCTACTGGCTGGTGCTGAACGTGTTGAAGGCTGTATCCACAATCCATCTCTGGTTTCAATGCGAATAACGCCGCTCAACGTATGAATAAGCTGAGCGCAGCTGTGCGTATGCCAGTTTTCATAATCGCCATGTTGGTAGTCATGTGCATACGGAATGACTGACCTGCATGGGCGTTTGATAAGCGGCTTCCCAACAGCCAAAGCGTTATTCCTGGCGAGCCCACGCCCAGCCGTTACTGTCTAAGCTGGGCAGTGGGCTTTCTGTATGTTAAACATTTCTGCTTCCCAACTCTGGAACGCATTCAATGAAAGATCTCTTACCTCTCCTTACCTCAGGCTCTGCGCGAGCGATCGGCGCGGCTATTGCGGCCGGCGAATTAACGGCCCTTGAAGCGACAGAATGGTATCTGAACCGCATTGCACAATTTAATGCAGGCGACACGGGCCTCAATTGCGTCAGAAGCGTTTCGCGTCTCGCGCGTGAAGAAGCAAAACGCGCAGATGCCGAACTTGCCGCGGGTCGCTCAAGAGGGCCGCTACATGGCGTTCCTTATCTGGTAAAAGATAATGTTTTTACTGTCGATGGCAGCTTCGCCTCCGCAGGATCCCGCGCGCTGGCGGAATTTCTTCCTCCGTATGAGGCAACATTAGTGACGCGTTTGCGTGATGCCGGCGCAGTACTACTGGGTAAAACCAATCTTACTGAATTTGCCGACTTTGTGGCGGATACGATGCCGTCTGAATTTAGCGGGGCCGGCGGCGTTGTGCGCCATCCGCTGGGTTTGCAGTATGGCCGCGGGCAGGGTTCAAGTGTAGGCTCCGCTGCGGCGGTGGCTGCAGGATTTTGTGCCTTTGCGATAGGGTCTGAAACGCAAAATTCTCTTCAGTCACCGGCCGTTCACAGTTCTGTTACCGGTTTTAAGCCAAGTGTAGGCCGGGTCAGCCGCCACGGCCTGATACCACTTGTTCCAAGCCAGGATTCACCGGGTCCACTGACCCGCACCGTTGATGATGCACAGCTGGTCTATGAGGCAATTGCGGGACCAGATATGAAAGACACGGCAACGCTTGCTGTTCTCCCGGCGGAAAATTTCAGCGCTTGCACGTTGCAGGGGCTGCGGATCGGCATTCCTCGTCGTCATATTGCTGACAGTGTCCTGACCGATAGTCGCAAAAAAGTGTTTAACGACCTGGTGGCATCGCTGACTCAGGCCGGTGCCGTTATTGTTGATCCCTGTGATCTGCCAGCTGCGGAACAGCTCAGTGAGGTGCGTTCGTGTGTGTTCCGCTCTGAATTCAGGAAAAGCCTGAACAATCTACTGGAAACCCTGGAGCCGTGCGGCATGAAGTCGATGGGTGATATTATTGCGTGGAATAAAGCGCATCCGGAGGCGATCCCCTATGGGCAGTCTCTTCTTGAGGCGGCGGATGCCTCGCCAGATCTCTTTTCACCTCACTACCTCAGCGATCGTCGGCGGGATAGTGTTCTTAGCCTTGATTCGGGGATCTTGTCCGCGCTGCGGATTGGTGGTGTCGATATTCTTCTGTCGCCTATGGCTGCTGCCGCGAAATGTACTGGTAAGGCGGGGGCTCCTGTTGCTGCGATACCCGCTGGCGAGGATGCTGATGGTTTACCTTTCGGCATCACGCTTTACTCCGCGCCCGGCCATGATCGGAGCGTTTTGCTGGCGGCAAAGGCGATTGAAAAAGCGGTAGGAAAACGTGTACTGCCTGTATTTACTGAGCATTAAGCAGGACGCACATATCTATGCCAGCCGGTCAGTTCCGTTCGCTGACCGGCAAACAACGCAAGCGGTGCCGGGCGTTAAGCGGCCAGATAGTCGCTGGTGGACTGCACCTTCGCGTAGGCAAACGCCAGCGCGGCCATCATGGTGGCGTGCACCTGCTCAGCCGGTACCTTAACGCCGTTAAATTCCAGATCAAGCGTGGCGCAGGCATCATGCAGCACCGTTACACCGTAACCGAAATCTGACGCTGCGCGTACGGCGGCGTCAACGCACATATGGCTCATCGCGCCAACCACCACTAAATCCTCAATTCCCTGTTCTTCAAGCAGCTGTCGCAGGTTAGTTTTCAGGAATGAATTCACATAGTTTTTTACGATAACCGGTTCATTGCCAGCCGGTAAAACCGTCGACTGGATTTTGATGCCGTCGGAATCCGGAACAAAAACCGGCATTTCGTTGTTGGCAAAAATGTGCTGAATATGGAAAACCGGCACGCCATTGGCGCGCGCATTGGCAATCACTTTAACCGCGTTGGCTGCGGCTGCTTCGATGCCCGTCAGCGGCAGTTTACCAGTAGGAAGATATTCATTTTGCAGGTCGATTACGATAATGGCTTTACGGGTCATATTAGTTACCTGTTGGTGGATTAACATTACAGAGCAGACAGTTTGTAATAAACAGGATAGAGTGCGAAGTGGCAAAAACGACATTTTAAAGGGCAATAACGACACATGGAAAACGCAGGCCGTACTGAAATCGCCATTCTGCTCTATCCCCATGCGCAACAGGCTGCGGTGTTAGGCTTTATCGACCTTTTTGCGTTTGCGGAAAAGGTCAGGCAGCGTCATGCCAAGCCTACCGAGCGCCCGGTCAGCGTTACCCGTTGGCAGCTGCTTGATGATGCCGGGACGCCCGTAAGGTTGGATGATGATGCGTTGCCGCCAGCCTCGACGCCGGACGTTATTGTGCTGCCGCCCAGCCTTGAGGAGCCGATATCCTCTCAGCATGCGCAGCCTTATGTGCCGTGGCTGTGCGCGCAGCATCAGCGGAAAGTCACGCTGGCATCGGTTTGCGCTGGCGCTTTTTTACTGGGTGAAACCGGCCTGCTGGCCGGGCGCACCATCACCACGCACTGGCAGTATGCTGAAGCTTTCAACCGTCGCTTCACGGGCGTCAGGCTGGATGTGGATCAGTTAATTATTGATGATGACGATATCCTGACGGCCGGTGGCGCGATGGCCTGGGTTGATTTGGGGTTAAGGCTGGTGGATCGCTATTACGGCGCGGCGGTAATGATTGAAACCGCTCAGATGCTACTGGTCGATCCGCCAGGCCGCCAGCAACGCTTTTACAGCGCGTTTTCTCCGCGTCTGGCGCACGGCGATGCCGCCGTGCTGAACGTGCAGCACTGGCTACAGGAAACCGGTGCGAAAGAGATCTCACTCGCGATACTGGCAAAGCAGGCGGGCATGGAAGAGCGAACCTTTCTGCGCCGCTTTCAAAAAGCCACCGGTATGACCACCACGGAATATTGCCAGCGTCTGCGGGTCGGACGCGCGCGCGAAATGCTGCAAACCTCGCGCGTGCCGCTGGATCGCATCGCCTGGGATGTCGGCTACAGCGATACCAGCGCATTCAGGAAAGTCTTTACGCGCATTGTTGGCCTGACGCCGGGCGAATACCGCCGACGCTTCCATCCAGACTAATGGCGGCTGGCGCGTCGGAAGCGACGCGCTTTTATTGGCCCGATTCCATTGTTAATTGACCGCCTGCCTACTCACGTCTTCCTGTTCACCCTCCCTATACTTGCCTGTAACAACCTTTGAGGCGCTGTTTTAGCTGATTAGGGCAGGGCACGTCGGCCCGCTGCAAATTCAATACAACTGGAATGACTCATGAAACTAACGCAAATTCGTAACGCCACGCTGATCCTGGAATATGCCGGAACCCGCTTTCTTATCGACCCGATTATGGCGGATAAAGAAGCCTGGCCGGGCTTTCCCGGCACGGCACGTTCACATCTGCGTAACCCGCGGGTCGCGCTGCCGGTTTCCGTTGCCGAGCTGCTGGATGTCGATGCGGTGATCGTAACGCATACCCATCTTGATCACTGGGATGAAGCGGCGCAGCAGCTGATCCCCAAAGATAAGCGCATTTTTTCTCAGCACGAAGCGGATGCCGAGCTGATCCGTGCGCAGGGCTTCACCAACGTGCATGTTATGGGCACGGAAAACAGCTACCAGGGGATCACCATCATTAAAACGGATGGTCAGCACGGCAGCGATGAAGCCTACGCTAACCCTGAAATGGCCGCTTTCCTGGGAGATGCCTGCGGGCTGGTGTTCCGTCACGTTGATGAGAAAACGCTCTATATCGCGGGCGATACTATCTGGGTAAAACCTTATCTGGAGAGCCTGCAAACCCATAAACCGGATGTGGTGGTTGTGAATGCTGGCTTCGCTCAGGTTGACGGCTACGGAGCCATTATTATGGGCACGGAAGATATTTTGCGTACCCATCAGGTGCTGCCGGAGGCGATCGTGGTGGCATCACATCTGGAAGCGATTAACCACTGCATCCTTACGCGTGAAGAGATCCGCGCGTTTGTGCGCCAGAAAGCTATTCAGCAGAGCGTACGCGTTCCTGAAGATGGCGAAACGCTGGCCTTTTAGGCCATCACGGATTAAGGCGCATCTGACGTAGCGCGCTGAAAAAGAGGCATCTGTGCTGGCTCGCCTGCGGCACAGATGTTTTTTGTATCCTGGCTGCCACTGAATAGTGCTGTCCCTGACCTAACTGGAGATATACCTTGACCGTTCCTGTCGTTGCCGTCATTGCTACCGCCGGAGTCAGTTCATTTCACTTTTCCGTGCCCTGTATTGTTTTTGGTCATGCATTACCTGAACCCGATCGCTTCCGTTTGCAAATTTGCGCTGAAGCACCCGGCGCCGTTCAGTCTGATATTGGCCTGCTGATTAATATTGAGCATGGGCTGGAGCTGCTGGAAAGCGCCGATATCATTATTGTGCCTTTCTGGAGCCATCCGGAAGAGAGGCCTTCCGCCGCGTTGTTGACCGCGTTGAAAGCGGCATGGGCGCGCGGCGCGGAGGTGGTGGGATTGTGTCTGGGAACGTACGTGCTGGCTTACGCCGGGATGTTGAGTAAACGGCGCGCCGCCACGCACTGGGAATATGAACGCGATTTCACCGAGCGTTTTCCCGACGTGCTGCTTGATACCAATGCGCTTTATATCAACGATGAACGGCTTATCACCTCAGCCGGAACCGCAGCCGGAATCGATTGCTGTCTGAATATTGTTCGGGAGCACTATGGCAGCGCGTTTGCTAATCGGGTCGCCAGACGTATGGTGATGCCGCCTTACCGGGAAGGCGGGCAGGCGCAGTACATTGAACGCCCGGTACCGGAAACCACCCGTGATAACACGGTTAATGAACTGATTACCTATCTGCGCCGCAACCTTAAAAGGCCGCATAATCTCGATGCGCTGGCGACATTTTGCAACATGAGCCGCCGTACGCTTACCCGTCACTTCTTTGCCGCAACCGGCCTGAGCGTAGGCGACTGGCTGAGTATTGAACGTCTTCAGCGCAGCCAGGAGTTACTGGAATCTACCGATCACAGCATTGAAGTCATCTCATCGATGTCCGGGTTTCAGTCGCCCATTTCTTACCGGCAAAGTTTTAAAAACCGTTTTGGCGTCAGCCCCAGCGAGTGGCGTCGCGCCTTCCGTGGGCCTGATTCACAGCTGTAGGCCGCGATTGCCGCGCGGTTTTACCGGCTTTGTCGCCTGATATTGTTCAGCCTCCGCTGAGCCTGGTTATCTATCCTGCCTGTCAACATCAACAGGCACGTTTAAACGGAATCGAATTATGAAGCAGATGTTTCGTCAGGTCTGGATCCTGGCGGGTTCACAGGCAATTTTTCAGACCGTATCGATCCTGGTCATGACCATCGGCGGGCTCGCAGGTGAAATACTGGCGCCCTCTGCCGCGCTGGTTACGCTACCGATTGCCACCATCAGTCTGGGAACGGTGCTGGCGACGTTTCCCGCCTCGATCTGGATGAGCCGGGTCGGCCGTAAAACAGGATTCTGTAGCGGCGCGGCCGCCGGTGTGGTCGCCAGCGTTCTGGCGGTGATTGCTCTCACCATCCATTCATTTGCTCTGCTTTGCGTGGCGACTTTTCTGATTGGCGTTTATCAGGCCTTTGCGCAGTTTTACCGCTTTGCTGCGGGTGAGGCGGCGAAAAAATCGTACCGTACGCGTGCGATTTCCCTGGTAATGGCTGGTGGGATCGTGGCGGCTCTGCTTGGCCCGCTGTTGGCTAACGCAGGAAGTCACCTCTTTGCGGTGCCCTATCTGGGATCGTTTCTGCTGCTGGGTGTGATGGCGCTGTTGGGATTAGGGCTGCTGAGCCGCTTACAAATGCCTGAGCCGGAAACCACCGGCGATGCGGTGGCGGTGGCGCGTCACTGGCTACAGGTGGTTTCTCAGCCAGCCTATTATGTGGCGCTTTTTTCCGCTGCCTCCGCGTTCGGTATTATGGTGCTGGCGATGACAGCGACGCCGCTGGCCATGAAGCATCATGCCTATTCACTAACGGAAAGCGCGACGGTTATTCAGATACATGTGCTGGGCATGTTTCTGCCCTCTTTTTTTACCGGACGGCTGATTGAGCGTTTTGGGGTAATTAAAATTATGTTGGCCGGTGCAGGCTCGCTGCTGTTGTATATTTTGCTGGCGTTATCGGGTACGCAGTTTAGCCAATTTGCGGGCGCGCTGTTTCTGGTCGGGGTAGGATGGAATTTTCTCTACATCGGCGGAACCAGCCTGCTTGCCAGCTCTTTTACGCCGGCCGAAAAGAGCTTTGCCCAGGCAATTAATGATATGAGTGTCTTTGTCTTTACGCTGATCTGTTCGCTGGCTGCCGGAACATTGCTGCATACGTTCGGTTGGGAAAAAATGAACCTGTTACTGTTGCCGTGGGTATTATTTTTAACCGTGCCGCTTGCCGGTCTGGCTTTTCATACCCGGCGCGCACGGAAATTACAGCCGGAAAATAACTGACTTGCCGTCATAATAATTTTCGCACGGGTAAATGCCGTCAGGTAAAAAGAAACGGATCGCGTCAAAGGGGGCGATCCGTTTTTTTTATACAGCGTAATAAAGCGGCAAACCCTTCGCGCCGCGAAACAGATTTATTGTTTTTCGGTAACCTTTTACGGGTGATATATCGCGTTTTTTAATCCACGGTTGATATTGTTAGCGATGGTATCAGGCCAGATACGGATGAATTCAGGTCAATATTTTTGTGTGAAACGCGGAAGTGAGAATAAGATCACACTTTATTAAAACGGCATTTGTTTCAGGCTGTGAAATAAATAAAAAATGGTTGTCTGGGACCTGTAATAAAAACGTTTAGTCAGCCTGGCGACTGACCGCGGACTTTAAGAGAAAATTATGCTGAAAAATGTTAAGCGCAGTAAGATAAATCTGGCCGTATTGTTATGTTTACCGCTGTCACTCTCTGTGGGGGCGCAAAGCGCAGCGCAGCCGGAGCTGGGGCATCATACGGTGCCGCTTCTTAAGCTGTCCGGCCTGACCTTTAAAGATCTTAACCGTGACGGCAAAGTAAACCCCTATGAAGACTGGCGACGGCCTGCAAAAGTCAGGGCCGCTGACCTCGTCAAGCGTATGACCCTGGCTGAAAAAGCGGGCGTGATGATGCACGGCACCGCGCCCGCAGAGGGCAGCACCTTTGGCAACGGCAGCGTTTATGATATGGACGCGACCCGCAAAATGGTGGTCAACGATGACGTTAACAGCCTGATTACCCGCCTTAACGGCGAAGATCCCACCCGGTTAGCCGAGCAAAACAACCACATTCAGCAGACGGCGGAAAATACGCGCCTGGGGATCCCGGTCACGATCAGCACCGACCCGCGCAATTCCTATCAGGCGCTGGTAGGTATCAGTAACCCTGCCGGTAAATTCACCCAGTGGCCTGAAGCCATTGGCGTGGGGGCCATCGGAAGCGAGAAACTGGCGCAGGAGTATGCTGACAGTATCCGTCGTGAATATCGTGCCGTTGGCATTACCGAAGCCCTGTCCCCGCAGGCGGATATCGTCACTGAGCCGCGCTGGGCAAGGATCAGCGGCACCTTCGGCGAAGATCCCGAGCTTGCCAGAAAACTGGTGCGCGGTTACATCGCAGGCATGCAAAAGGGCGGTAACGGACTTAACAGTCAGAGCGTGGCGGCAGTGGTAAAACATTGGGTAGGCTATGGCGCGGCGCAGGATGGCTGGGATGGTCATAACGCTTATGGCAAAAATATCGTACTGACGGCCGAGAGCCTGAAAAAGCACATTATTCCTTTCCAGGGCGCGTTTGAAGCGCATGCGGCGGCGGTGATGCCAACCTATTCAGTGATGAAGGGCATCCAGTGGCAAGGCAAAGAACTGGAGCCGGTTGCTGCGGGCTTCAATCGTTACCTGCTAACCGACCTGTTAAGGGATCAGTATAAATTTGATGGCGTGGTGATCAGTGACTGGCTGATTACTAACGACTGTGACGATGAGTGCGTCAACGGCAGCGCGCCGGGTAAAAAGCCGGTGGCGGGCGGTATGCCGTGGGGCGTCGAGTCGCTGACCAAAGAGCAGCGTTTTGTGAAGGCGGTAAACGCCGGTATCGATCAGTTTGGTGGCGTAACCGACTCTGCGGTATTGGTTGACGCGGTGAAAAAAGGGCTGATTACCGAGGCCCGGCTGAATGCTTCCGTTAAGCGCATTCTGCAGCAAAAATTTGAACTGGGATTGTTCGAACAGCCTTATGTGGATGCCGCGCAGGCCAGCAACATTGTCGGCGCGCCGGAAACCAAAAAAGCGGCCGATGCGGCGCAGTTCCGCTCTCTTGTGCTGTTGCAGAACAAAAACGTGCTTCCGCTTAAAACCGGCACCAAAGTCTGGCTGTATGGCGCTGACAAGGCGGCAGCTGAACGCGCGGGTCTGACCGTGGTTGCGACGCCGGAAGAGGCTGACGTGGCCTTAATGCGTACCAGCGCGCCTTTCGAGCAGCCGCATTACAACTACTTCTTTGGCCGCCGTCATCATGAAGGATCGCTCGAATTCAACGCTGAAAATAAAGACTTCCAGATGCTGAAAAAAGTGAGCCAGCAGGTGCCGGTTATTCTGACCATGTATATGGAGCGGCCTGCGGTTTTAGCTAACGTCACGGATAAAACCCACGCGTTTATTGCTAATTTTGGCCTGAGCGATGAGGTGCTTTTTAACCGACTCACTTCCGATGCGCCTTATAGCGCGCGCCTGCCTTTTGCTTTGCCCGCCTCGATGGCGTCGGTACTTAAGCAGAAGTCTGATGAATCTGACGATCTCGATTCGCCGCTGTTCCCGCGCGGGTATGGCCTGGCCCGCTAAAACGGATAGCGGGAAGCCGTGTTAAGGCTTCCCGTTCCGCCCAGCGCATTTTAGCCGTGACCACCTGATTAAAATCAGCCATGTGTCGGTATTGACCCGTTTTATGTCTTTACCGCCACTTCTGACGGCTATGGGTAACTGGCACACTAAAAACGCTGAAATAACCTAATGGAGATAAACACCATGAGCACCACAACAACCCGATGGAAAGGCTTAACGCAGGGACAGGGCACCATTGAGGACGCCTCGCTTAACCTGGCTATTGCTATCCCGGAAGCGTTCGGAGGAAAGGGTAACGGAGCAAACCCAAAAGATTTACTGAAGGCATCAGCGGTTTCCTGCTACGTGATGACCCTTGCGATTATGCTGCAGTCGCGCAAAATCCCGGCGAAAGAGATCGGCGTGACCTCTGAAATCAGCGGTGATAAACCCACTAACCTGCATATTTCGCACGTGGTTGAACTCTCGCTTGCCGCAGACGCGACGCCGGAACAGGTGCAAAGCGCACAGGCGCTGATTAGCGCTGCGGATGCAGCCTGCATGATCGGCAATCTGCTGAAAGCGGGCGGCGCGCAGGTTTCCGTTTCGGGGCGCGCGGTGCAGGCTCAATAACATTTGAGCAGCAAGTATCACTTGCTATATGCCGCTTTGCCTTTATGATTTCGGACATGATGACTTTCAGCCACCACGACTCAGGTTGCAAACAGCGAAGTAAAGCTCTGGCTTTGCTGGCGCTGGCGTGCCTGATTATGTTGGTCTGCCTGACCCAGCGCATTGCTGTTCTGCATGCGCCGGTGGGCAACGCGCTGAGTCTCACCACCTCCGTTCATTCTGATAACGCCGACCTGCATATCGGTCTGACGCCTTGCCAGCTTGAAGCGCATTCGGTTTTCATGGCTCAGCCGGTGTTGTTTGACGGCGCGTTGCCTGCGCTGGATATTATTCTGTCCATCATCGTGCTAACGGGCAGCGTATCGCTCTGCCGCAGGCCACGAGCCAGACCACCTTCCGCCTTAACCCGGCGAATACACCTGAAAAATTGCGTTTTCCGTCTGTGACAGAACAGCTCACCCTGTTCTGACCATCACTTACGGAGAAAAAAATGCTAATTCTATTCAGGAGCTTACTGCTTCTGCTAGGGTGCGTATCTGCCGCGCAGGCAGCGGATACGGGCTGGCTACGTCAGCCATCTAACCCGCACACTGAAATACGTATACGCAGCGCCGCGCCACAGGACGGTCAGGTGCGTATGCTACTGGATGTCCGCCTCGATCCCGGCTGGAAAACCTACTGGCGCTCGCCCGGCGATGGCGGCGCGCCGCCACGCCTGAACTGGCAGCCGGCGGTTTCCTCGCACTGGTACTGGCCTGTTCCACAGCGCTTCGACGTGGCAGGCTTGACCACGCAGGGCTACGAGCACAGCGTGACCTTCCCTGTGGTGATCGGGGCGCCTGCGCAAGGTGAGTTGCAGGGAACCCTGTCGCTATCCACATGCAGCAACCTCTGTGTGCTGACGGACTACGCTTTTCATCTGCTGCTTTCAGACGCCCCAGCGGATGATTTTGAAAATGAGTACGCCCGGGCAATGAGAAACGTCCCGAGCGAGCAAGGGCCGGTTACCGTTACCGCAACGCAGCGCGACCGGGATACCATTACCGTTACGGCTCAATCACCCACCGGATGGCGCAATCCCGCGATTTTTGCTGATAATCCTTCCGGCACGCTGCTTTCTGAGCCGAAAATCGTTACCCGCGGCGAGCAGCTTCAGGCAACGTTTCACGTCAGCGACGAGTGGGGCGGAGCGCTTAGCAAAATGCCATTTAGCGCGCTATCGCTGGTGGTAAGCGATAACGATATTAAGCAGCAGCTGAATGTCGAATTAAGCTCTGAGGCGGGATCGGGCCTCGCTTTCTGGCAGATCATTCTGACGGCGCTACTGGGCGGGCTGATACTTAACCTTATGCCCTGCGTGCTTCCCGTGCTGGGGCTGAAACTCTCCGCAATTGTTTCCGGCAGGCAGTATGACCGGCGTGACATCCGGGCGCGTTTTCTGGCCACCACCGGCGGCATCGTGGTTTCTTTTATTCTTTTAGCCATGATGATGACCAGCCTGCGGCTAACCGGCGCCTGGTATGGCTGGGGCATCCAGTTCCAGAGTCCGTGGTTTATCGGGTTTATGGTGCTGGTGACGTATCTGTTCAGTATGAATATGGCGGGAGTGTTTGAACTGCGCCTGCCGTCTGCTTTCTCTACCCGACTGGCTACCGTGGGCGGGCGCGGCATGGCAGGGAGCTTTTTCGAAGGTATGTTCGCCACGCTTTTGGCTACGCCCTGTACCGCGCCTTTTCTCGGCACCGCCGTGGGGTTTGCGCTGGCAGCGCCGCTGCCTCAGCTATGGGCGATATTTATCGCCCTCGGTATCGGAATGAGTCTGCCCTGGCTGGCCGTCAGCCTTTTCCCCGCCGTGGCGCGATTATTCCCTAAACCGGGACGCTGGATGCAGGTGATGCGGGCGATCCTCTTGATGTTGATGGTGGGATCCTGCGTGTGGTTGATGAGCCTGCTGATCCCCTTTTTCGGCTTCCGCTACGTTCTGCTGGCGGGCGGCTCGCTGATTGCGTTGCTGCTCTATCTGCTGGCCAGGCAATACCTCGCTGCTGCTGAGAACCTGCGTACCGCGGCATTCGGCGTGCTGTTTGCAGCGGTGGTGTATGCCTTCCTCGCGCCTGCGCCCGCGGGCAAAACGGCCTCGCCGATCCACTGGCAACCTTTGTCGGAAGCGGCATTACAGCAGGCGCTGGATGACGGGAAATCTGTTTTTGTCGATATCACCGCCGACTGGTGTTTGAACTGTAAAGTAAACGAGGTAATGGTGCTGCATCGGCCTGAGGTTGTTTCGGCACTTAACCAACAGGACGTGGTGGCATTACAGGGTAACTGGAGCCGCCCGTCGCCAGAGATTGAACAGTTTTTATATCGTCATGGAGGCGGCGGCATTCCTTTTAACGCCATTTTCAGCGCCGCTGAACCGCAGGGTGAAAAGCTGTCACCGCTGCTGAACAAACAGACCTTGCTGGATGCCCTCAAACGCTCATCAGCTGGAGTAAACCATGCCGGGTAACCGTTTCGCTAATCAATTGCCTCACGCCGCGCTGCGTTGCGCCATGAACCTGAAGGATAAGAAAATGAAAAAAGCAGTGAACCTGTATACCCGATTAGTGATTATCGCTTCAGGCGTGTTCGCTTTTGGTGTTAATGCTGATACCGGGACCATCCCGGAGCCGGTGAAGCAGCTTGAAAAGCAGGGGATTGAAATTATCAAACCTTTCAAAACGCCTGCCGGTGTTGACGGCTGGCTGGGGAAATATCAGGATGCGGGCGTCACCATCTACCTGACGCCCGATAAAAAACATGCAATTTCCGGCTATATGTATGATGAGAAAGGGAATAATCTCAGTGAGAAAATCATTAACGATGAGATTTACATCCCTGCCGGTCGAGCCATGTGGGAAAAACTCGCCGCGGCAGAGGGAATTACTGAAGGAAGCGATAAAGCCAGCTGTAAAGTGGTGGTGTTTGCCGATCCTTTTTGCCCCTACTGCAAACAGTTCTGGAAAGCGGTACAACCTGCCGTTCAGGCGGATAAAATCGAGCTGAAAACGCTGCTGGTAGCCGTCCTGAAACCGGAAAGCGGCCGCTATGCTTCCGCTATGCTTTCTGCCAGCGATCCCGCTAAAGCCTGGCACGATTTTGAAATGTCTAACGGCAAAATCAGCCCGACTTTACCGCAACGCACACCGGAAGCGGCGAGCAGGCAAATTATGTACAATCAGCATCTTATGGACACGCTGGGGGCGAACGGCACGCCAGCGATCTATTACCTCAGTAAAGATCGCCGCTTACAGCAAATCGTGGGCATGCCGGACGAAGAGATGTTGAAAAACCTGGTCGCCTGCAAGTGACCGGGTAAGCAAACCATGCCACTCATCGGGTGGCATGGTGTTGCGCGTTTACCGGGATTTGCTCTTCGCAAACCATTCCACGCCGCGTAGCATGCCAGCCCAGTAAAAACGCGGTAAAAACCACGCTTTTAACCACCAGGCGATTCGACTGGGGCGGGCAGGATTAAGCGGAACAGTGGGCAACAGCTGGTTGTCGTAACCAAATTCAGCCAGCACCACTTTGCCTTTTTCCACCGTCAGCGGGCACGATCCGTAACCATCATAACGTGAGTCAGGAATGACGTTGCGGAGCACTTTTTGCAGGTTTTCGGCCACCACCACAATTTGCTTGCGCGCCGCCGCCGCGGTTTTTGCGTTCGGCGTCGAGCAGCAGTCCCCCAGCGAGAAGATGTTTGGCCAGCGCACATGCTGTAAGGTGTGTTTGTCCACTTCGCACCAGCCGTTTGCGTCTCCCAGGCCGCTTTGCGCAATAAAGGCGGGCGCGGTTTGCGGCGGAACCACATGCAGCATATCGAAAGGTAAGGTTACCTCGTGGGCGTCCCCGGATTCTGCGGTTACGGTAAAAGTAGCCAGTTTTTTCTCACCGTTCACTCGTGTAAGGTTATGCCTGAAATTTACGTTGGCCTGATATTTCTGTAAGTAGTTTCTGAGCGGCGGAACAAATTCCGGCACGCCAAATACCGCTTGACCCGCAAGGAAAAATCCCACTGAAATATTTTTCAGGCATCCCTGTTTCTGCCAGTGGTCACAGGAGAGGTATAGGGCTTTTTGCGGCGCGCCGGCACACTTGATAGGCATCCCCGGCTGGCAAAAAATAGCGTTGCCGTGTGTTAAATTTTTTACCAGCTCGTAAGTATAGGGCGCGAGGTCAAAACGATAATTTGACGTAACGCCATTTTTCCCCAGCGTTTCTTCCAGCCCTGCGATTTTATCCCAGCGTAATACCAGGCCGCTGGCAACAATCAGGCTGTCGTAATATATTTTTTCGCCGCCAGCCGTCACAATGAAATTATCTTCAGGACAGATGTTGATTACTGCACTTTTCACCCACGCCACATCGGGCGGAATAACATCTGCCATGGGACGTCTGGTTTTATTAATATCATAGAGGCCCGCGCCCACCAGCGTCCAGGCTGGTTGATAATAATGCTGATCGCCCGGTTCAATTAGCGTAATGGCAATGTTTTTCACTCTTTTTTTAATGCTCGCGATAACGCCAATTCCAGCCGAACCGCCGCCGATAACCACCAGATGCGGTGAAGAACACGTCTCACTATTTTGCATGACAACCTCCCGTTAATTTAACGGTAGAGGAAAAAACGGTGTTCCGAAAGCATTCGCTTAGACGATTAAAGTATAAAAAAAATCGCTTATTCAAATTTGTTATAAGAAATAGCTAAAAGTAATAAGCAATTGACAATATATTTTATAGCAGTTGTACTAATTAAAAAATCGGAGCTGAAAATGATAATACAGGATTTATCGCATCTGTCTGCGCCGACGATAATCCTGTTGCTAGCCACCGGGATTATTATTGGATTTCTTCTGGCGCTGACCGGCGGAGGCGGTTCGGTGGTATGCGTGCCGCTTCTGCTTTATATGGTGAAAATAGAAGACACGCATCTGGTTATCGGCACCAGTGCAATGGCGGTGGCGGTAAGTGCATTATTCGCGCTTTTCTCCCATGCCATTAATGGCAATGTCAGATGGAAGATCGGGCTGGAAATATCGGCCGTTGCCATAACCGGCGCTTTGCTGGGTGCTGAATTGGGGAAAATGGTCAGCGCAAAATATCTGCTTCTGCCTTTTTCGCTGTTAATGCTGATTATCGCGGTGCTGATGGCAGGGAAAAGCCGTCGCCATGCCGATACGTTCAGCGCAGGCCATTGCTGTTTTCACCCGGTAATAGCGTGGATAGCCGTTTTTACCGTTGGCGTCATTGCCGGTTTTCTCGGCATTGGCGGTGGTTTTCTGGTGGTGCCTTTGCTGGTTTGGTGCTTCAGATTTTCCATGGTCGAAGCCGTGGCCACCTCACTGATGGTGGTGTTTGCTATGGGCGTATCCACCAGCGCCAGCTATGCCACGGCAGGAAAGTTCTCTGTGATTATCACCGCCTGGCTCATTGCGGGCGGGATTATCGGAGGATGGCTGGGAAGCCAACTAGCAAACCGGCTGAGCAATAACCAAAAAGTGATTAACGGCCTGTTTTCCGCCATGTTGGCCATGATGGCGTTTTATATGCTGTACAAAAACCTCTGAATTAAACAGGAGCGAGTCATGAACCTTCGTCATTATAATCAGCAGATCTCTTTCGTTGATGCCCTGAACGCCGATGAATTTGCCCATCTGCACCAGCTCGGCTATCACATGGTGATTAATAATCGGCCTGATGAGGAGGAGGGCGGTTTTCTGACGCATCAGCAAGAGCAGCAGTTAGCCGATCGGCAAGGCATCAAATATCTCTATTTACCCTTTACCTATGACACCCTGACGCGCGAAGACGTTTATACCTTTCATCGTCAGGTAAAAAGCGGCAAGAAACTTATTGCGCACTGCCGCAGCGGCGCGCGTTCTGTGTCGCTGTTTTTCCTCCATGCGCTGTGTGAAGGCCTGATGGACGAAAAGGCGTTCCAGGCGACGTGTCGGCAATATGATGTTGATGCCGCTCCGGCGCTGGCGTGGTATGCCAGGCAGCAGCAGATCGCGCCGGTGGCAGAGGTTCACTCTTTTTATGAGCCGAAAAGCGGCAGCTTGCAGTATGTCATTGCCGATCCCGAAACCAGACGCTGTGCGATTATCGATCCGGTGCTGGATTTCGATCGCAACTCAGGCGCCGTCTCGCACCGCCAGGCGCAAATGATGCTGGACTTTATTCACCGGCAAAACTGGCGGCTGAGCTGGATCCTGGATACGCATCCTCATGCCGATCATTTTTCCGCTGCGGCCTGGCTGGCCCGGCAGACGGGCGCACCGTCCGCTATCGGAGAGAAAATTTCTCAGGTACAGGATCTCTGGAAGGCGATTTACCATCTGCCCGCGCTGCCTGCGCCGGAAACCATCTGGGATGCGCGGTTTAAAGATGGCGATATTTTTTATATCGGCAACCTGCGCGGCGAAGTCATTTTCTCACCGGGGCATACGCTGGCCTCCGTCACCTACCATATCGGCAATTGCGCTTTTATTCACGATACGCTTTTTATGCCGGACAGCGGAACGGCGCGCACTGACTTTCCCGGCGGCAGTGCGGAAGCGCTGTGGGAAACACTACAACGCATCCTGAGCCTGCCGGACGATACGCGCCTGTTTACCGGTCATGATTATCGTCCTGACGGGCGTGAGGTGCAGTATGAAAGCTCCGTTGCCCGGCAGCGTAGCGAAAATGTCTGGCTGGCTGGCAACGATAAAGCCGCCTTTATTGCGAAAAGAACCGCGCGGGATGCCACGCTTCCGCTGCCCGATCTGATGCTGATGGCATTGCAGATCAATATTAGCGGCGGGAATTTGCCGGAACCGGAAAATAACGGCAAACGTTACCTTAAAATACCGCTTAACAGCTTTTGATGGTTTTAGAGGCGCATGCAATATGAGTATTGACTGGGGCGCGTTTACACCGCTGAGTAGCTTAGCCGGAGGCGTGCTAATCGGGGCTTCTGCTGGAATCTTGTTCTTTTTTTGTGGCCGTATAGCAGGCATTAGCGGCATTTTGGGCGGCCTGCTTACGCCGCGCGCGCGCGATAAAAGCTGGAGAGCGGCATTTATCATCGGCATGCTGCTTTCAACGCTGCTTTACAGCCTGTTCAGCGCTAAACCTCACAGCGCCATTGACGCCTCTTCAGGCACCCTGATTATTGCTGGTTTACTGGTTGGGTTTGGCACCCGTTACGGCTCAGGTTGTACCAGCGGGCATGGCGTCTGCGGTCTTTCACGCTTGTCGTGGCGCTCCCTGATTGCAACGGCGATTTTTATGGTAAGCGCGATGTTTACCGTATGGCTGTCCGGCCGCTTTTAATCGCGCCAAACAGAATGCAGGAGAGATAATGTATAACCTGGTGTCTTTATTGGCTGGCCGATAAACTTTTCTTGCCTGCTGCTCGCCACGTGAATAAACGTCTGGTGGGCGGGGCGGTATTATTTGGTATCGGTTGGGGATTATCCGGCATCTGTCCGGGGCCAGCGCTGATTCTATTAAGCAGCGGAAGCAAAAAGGGCGCGCTTTTCTTTATGGCGATGCTGGTGGGGATGGGCCTGTTTGACTATCTGGAGCGCCGCCGAGGCAAGGCCTGAGAAAGATGTATTAGCGCAGGTTAATAAAGATCCACGCAGGCAAAGAAATTGATTATGCTAGCGCCGTTAAAGGTCTGCTGAAGCGGGCCGTTCCGGCGTTTTTCAGTTCATACAGGTTGGAGGATCACGTGGCCGCTATTGGTGTTGCCGTACTTGCTTTTGACGGGGTGAGCCTGTTTCAGCTTTCTGTGCCTGCCGTTGCGTTTGGCGTGGTGAATAAACCTGCGGATTTTCCCCTGTACGATGTGCGGGTTTGCGCCCGTACGCCGGGGCGCATAACCAGCGATCAGGGCATTGTTTTTGAAGTGCCTGATGGATTAGAGGTAATGGCAACCTCAGATATCATTATTGTTCCCGCCTGGAACGATGCCGAAACCGACGTGCCTGCGGATATTATTGCCGCGTTGCAAACCGCGAACCAGCGTGGAGCGCTGATTATCAGCTTTTGTCTGGGGGCATTTGTGCTTGGCGCGGCGGGGTTACTGGATGGTCGGGAAGCCACCACTCACTGGGTGGCACGTGAGGCATTCGCCCAGCGGTTCCCCTCGGTAAAATTTTGTCCTGATGTGCTGTACGTCGCGGATGGGAATATCATTACTTCCGCCGGTACGGTCGCGGCTTTTGATTGCTGTCTGGAGATGATCCGTTTACAGCACGGTTCTGATATGGCCAATCAAATGGCAAGGCAGCTGGTCACGCCCCCGCACCGCCCTGGCGGACAGGCACAATATATTGAACGGCCGGTTCCGCAGACGCCCTGCGTGGGTCGTATGGCTGAGGTGCTGACCTGGGCGCGTGAGAATTTATCTGAACCCATTAATGTCGATACGCTGGCCAGCGTGGCAAAAATGAGCCGCCGCACCTTCACGCGCCGCTTTCGTGATACAACCGGGACGACGGTCACCAAGTGGCTTAACGGCGAACGCGTCTTTCGGGCGCAGCAGCTGCTGGAAACCACCGAATTGCCGGTGGAATGCATTGCCACCGAAGTCGGGTTTGGCACGCCGCTGTCGCTACGCCTGCAGTTTTCCGCTTATTTGCGCACTTCGCCCTCAGAGTATCGACGCACCTTTTGTCGCCTGCGTCATTCAGAGGTCGATTAACCCGATTTCGTCCAGCAAAAGCGCCTGCCGTTGCGAGGCGCCTCAACCTCATGCTGAAAGCCAGAAGTTTTCCCAACGATCACGAATGGCCTGTTTTTAACGCATATTGTCATTTAAGCCAATTGTGGCGGCTGAACAATAGGCTCAAAATTAGCCTCAGATGCGGCCCATGCGTTTACCGATGCAGGGGTGGCCGAAATTTTTTGAGGATAAACCGTGAGCAATTCAATTTTTGGCACAAGGCGTGGTTCTGCCCCCGTTCCCCTTTCATTACTGGACTTTGCGATGGCCGGGAAGGGCGTGGCCGCCAGGGACGCGCTGGCGGACAGCATCAAGCTGGCGCGTCTTGCCGACCGGCGTGGCTTCACCCGCTACTGGATCGCTGAGCATCACGCGATGCCCGGCGTAACCACCTCATCGCCACCGCTGCTGCTGGCCCGACTAACGGGGGAAACCCAACATATTCGTCTGGGCGCAGGCGGCATGATGCTGCCTAATTTCCCGCCGCTGGTGGTTGCTGAACAGTTTGGCTTGCTGGCATCGCTTGCGCCGGGGCGCATCGATTTAGGCATCGGCCGGGCGCCGGGAACCGATATGGCGACGGCCGCGGCTTTACGCCGGGGTGATATCGGCAGCGAAGCGTTTCCGAAGCAGCTGGATGAGCTGCTTCATTTCCTTGATGGCTCTTTCCCAGAGGGACATCGCTACAGGAAAGAGGGGGTTTACGCCGTTCCCGGCCCGTTGCAGGACCAGGAGAACGGTATTCCGCGCTCGTTTGCGCGCCCGCCGGTCTGGCTGTTGGGTTCATCCGACTACTCGGCACGCGTTGCCGCCCAGATGGGATTCCCGTTTGCCTTTGCCGCTCATCTCGCCGATCAGAATGTCGATATGGCCATTAAGATCTACCGTGAGCGTTTCCGACCATCAGCGCTGCTGGACCGCCCATATGTGATTGCCAGTTTCGGCGTAATGGCTGCTGATGATGCCGACGAAGCGCGGCGACAGGCCTGGGCCTATTCCCATGCCATGATGCGCATGAGTACCGGTCGTTCTTTTGTCATTCCAGGGCCAGATGAAGCCCGTGATTATGCTTACTCAACGGGTGAATTGCGGCTAATGGAGATGTGGAACGCCAAGATCATGAGCGGCACGGGTGAACAGGTTGTCGGGCAACTGGCGCGCTGGCACCAGCGCATCAACGCGGATGAGATGATGATCCTGAACCTGGGCTACTCACAACAGGCAATTTATCGCTCCACCGAACTGATCGCCGATGCGTATGGCATGCCCGACGATATTGGCAGCGCTTCCCACGCGTAATCCGACCCTAAAAAATCCGTCTGTTTCCCGCTGTTAGCGGAAAACAGACGCGACCTGCCTGTGGTTTCCCGTGATAGCACAGGCATTGTCATAACCGCATAAAAAGAGACAGGCTATGTCTGACCAGCAACAGCAGTTCCACGATTATATTGCGACCATTTATCAGAAAATCCAGCAGGCGGATGCGATCCTGGTCGGCGGGGCCGCAGGAATGTCAGCGGCTAATCAGCACGATTTTTACGGCTACAGTAAATACTTCCGCGATAATTTTAGTGAATTCCAGCGCAACTACGGTATCCGCAACCTCTGCGATGCGCTCTATTACCGCTATCCCCGCAGCGAAGAGCGTTGGGCTTATCTCGCCAAACATGGCCGGTTGATGTTTGATCAGCCAGCCGGGCAAACCTATGTCGATCTGCATAAGCTTATCAGCGATAAAAATTACTTCATCATTACCACCAATCAGGACTTACAGTTCTCGAAGCTGTTTCCTGATGAAAAGCTTTGTTATCCGCAGGGAACCTCACATTGGTTGCAGTGCGGCGCACCGTGCCATGACGCGGTTTATCCGTCGGAAGAGGTGGTCAGAGAGATCGCCGCACAGATTACCGATACGCGTGTGCCTGGAGAGATGATCCCGCGCTGTCCGCGCTGTGGTGCGGAGATGGAACCCTGGTTCCGCTCCCCGGTATTCCTCGAGGGCACCCACTGGCAGAACTATATGCGCAAATATCAGGACTTTATTGAAGCGCACGCGCAGCAAAATATTGTGCTGCTTGAACTCGGCGTGGGGCAGATGACGCCGAATATCATCAAGCATCCTTTTTCAGCCGCAACCTATCACTGGCCGAACGCTTTCCTGGTGCGCATCAACAAAGGCGAGCCAGCGGCACATCCACTGCTGAAAAGTAAATCAATTACGCTGGATGCGGATATTGCCCAGGTATTGCAGGCGTTAGTGGCATATGGCGAAACTCAGGCGCGTCCCACAGCAACAGAAACCGGGGCCGCGGTATGAATCAGTTATTAAAGGATGCCTTGCAACATATTGAAGAGGCGGATGCGGTTGTTATCGGCGCCAGCAACGGGCTTTCCATTGCTGCCGGAATTCACCTTTTTGCTGACGATAACGCTTTTTCAGACAACTTTGGCGATCTTGCTCTACAGCAGGGTTTTCGCTGCATTATTCATGGATGTTTCCACGCTTTCCCGGCAGAGGCGGAAAAATGGGCCTTTTATAGCCGAATGTTTGCTTACTTCCTGCATGACAGAATGCCCGATCCGGTGATGGCCGATTTGCTTACGCTGGTAAAGAACAAGCACCATTTTGTCGTGACCTCCAATATTGATGCGCATTTTGCTGCCGCCGGATTTGATCCTGAGCGCGTGTTTGAAATTGAAGGCAACTGCCGAAACCTGCAATGCGCCAATGCCTGCCATGACCAGCTCTATCCGGGAGACGAGCTTCTGGCCACTATGGCGCGCGAACAGGCTAACGGCAAAGTGCCTGCGGCGTTGATTCCGGTTTGCCCAGCGTGCGGCGGCAAGATGCAGGTACATATTGAAACCGGCCCGCGCTTTTTAAAAGGCGCGCAGTGGCAGGCGCGTCAGACGGCGTATCGCGATTTTGTCACCCAGGCGCAGGATGGCAAAATTCTCTTTATGGAACTGGGCGTAGGGGCACGTAACCAACTGATTAAAGCGCCCTTTATGCAACAGGTTTATCAGCAAGCGAATGCCCGCTATATCACCTTCAATAGGGGGCGTGAACTGTTTATTCCCGATGCGATTGCGCATAAATCACTCGGCATAGAAGGGGATATCGGCCATAACCTGAAACAGCTCGTTTCCCTTATGTAACCGTGACGTCAGAACGATGTTGCGTACCGCCCTGAATAAGCCAGACCCCATGCTGTGGCAATGAATGGAGAATGATGTGGTTCTTGATCGAGACTCGCTGAAAAGCGGGGCATTTCTGCAATCGTTTCGTGAAACGCCAGATATTGAATGGTGGTCGGAAGAGCATATTGCGCAATCAATGCGTGAAACCCTGCAGCAGCGCATCAGGGGCGAGCCGGTCTGGCTATTCGCCTATGGCTCGCTGATTTTTAACCCGCTTTTTCAGGTTGAAGAGAGCACTCTCGCCAGCCTGGATGGCTGGCATCGTAGTTTTTGTATTCGTCTGGTGCTGGCGCGCGGCACACCGGAGCGTCCCGGACGCATGTTAGCGCTGGAGAAAGGGGGATGCTGCGAAGGTATCGCTCTGCGGTTCAGAGAAGATCAGCTGGATGAAGAGTTAGGTCTGATTTGGACGCGGGAAATGGTTGGCGGCGTTTACCGACCTCACTGGACAACGGTGACGCTGGCGAACGGGCAGCGGGTTCGGGCGATTATCTTTACCGCCAATATAAACAATATTCTCTATGAGCAGGATGCCTCTGTGACCACAGCCGCTCCGCTTATCGCTGCTGCGTCCGGCAGTTTGGGTAGCAACAAAGAGTATGTGATGCGTTTACATGACGCATTACGCCACCATGGCATCAGCGATCATTACATCCATAAGCTGGCGGCTGCACTGCAATAAGTCGGGTTGGCGCTTAACCGGCCTGCCGCACCATGTAAACGTCGGCGACAGGCGAACAGCCTGTCGCTTACCGGAAACCGGCGCGATATCGGTCAGGCACCGCTAAAACCGGCGCCGATCGGCTTAGGCTTTTTCCTGCTGGCGCAAAAAATGTTTTACCGCGCCCAGCATGCCGGAATCGTTACCGTAGGTGGCGGTATCCACTCGCACGTCCAGATCAAACCAGGCCAGATGATAATGCAGTTCGTCGAGGAATGTTTCCCGCTCGGTAATTCCCCCGCCAAGGAAAATACATTCCGGATTAAATACGTGCGCGAGGTTATATATGCCGCCGCACAGATCCTTGTAAAAATTGGTGACTAATCGGCTGCAAATCGGATCGTTATTATCGTAGCGGGAAAATATCTCTTCGCCGGTAATCTCTTCCTGCTTCTGTCCGGTGTGCATGCTGTAATTCTCGGTCAGTACACGCATGGTGCAGGTGGTATTCATGGTGTAATGACGAACATTCGCGCTATTCGGGCGCGTGCTGAGCAGCGAGCCAAACTCACCAGCGCGGCCCTGCTTACCTCGCACCAGGGCATTGTTGCAGAAAATAGCGCCGCCTACGCCGGTGCCGATGGTCATCATTAAAAAGTCAGACATTTCCTGCGCCTTGCCCAGCCAGCGTTCGGCCAGCAGCGCGCAGTTCGCATCATTTTCTACGCTTACCGGTAACGCTGTTTTCTCACGTAGCCATTCGGCAAGGTGAAAATCGTCAAAATCCCGGATGGCGCCGCCCATGGTGATATGGCCGCTTTCGGGATCAACATAGCCTGGCGTACTGACGGCAACGCCTTCACAATCAGTATGCTGCGCCAGCCAACTTTGCACCCCGTCCAGAATCTCTTTGCCGGAGTGGTTCATAATATCTTTTTTATCCTGCGCAACGATTTTACCCTGATCGGTAACCACACCCATTTTTAATGACGTACCGCCAATATCAAACGCTGCTATTTTCACTTCATCTTCTCCTTATATTTTAATGATGAAAATCAGTATAGCGTAACGCGGGAAAAATCCGCCCGACGCTGAATTTACGCGGATAGTCGTTTAAGCAACGCAATTTAAAACGTAGCTTTCGGCAAGAAAGCAGCCGCAATTTTTAGCGGTTAATTAAATAACAAGTGATAAAAGAGCGTTTAGTGAAAAATAATGTAAAGCTGGCAATGCGGCGGGTAAATAAACGTAGTGCTTTGCCGCTATGAGCAAGGTAATGAAAATGTAGCGCACGCTATAAAAAAATAGCGTCAACGGGCAAAAACAGGCGGGCAGCGCAACAATCGCAGGTGTACGCGGCGGCAGATTCTTTTAAGATGGGCCGCTATCAGATTTTACTGGAGAAAGTGCCATGAACACATTTGATACGCTGTTTAAGCAGGGAAAGAATAGCGCTGAGTTTATCGCCACCGGCACGCCGGAACAGATTGCCGATCTACAACGCTGGCAGGCGATGCTGGAAAGCCAGAGCGAGGCGGTAGCGAAGGCGCTGATGCCTGCACAAAAGGTGGAAGGGCGCTTCCGGTTGCTGGTGGCCGCAGAGATGTGGTGCCCGGACTGCCATCGTAATATCCCGCCGCTGGTGCTGTTATGTCAGCGTCTGTCCAATATTGACCTGGCGATTATTACCCGCGATGAAGCGGAACCTTTTATCGCCCTGTTGGGCGTGGATAAAGTGAAGATCCCGATGGTTGTGGTGCTGGATGAGGCTTCTGCGCCGTTAGGCACCTTTATTGAGCGGCCTGCCTCGGTAGTACATGGCGATGCGGCAGAGCTGGAAGCGTACCGTCGCGGTGAGCGTTTAGTGGAAACCATCAGCGACATTAGCGCGATTATTGCGGCGTCCCGCTAACGGCGCGCGTTTTTTATGCGCGTCAGCGAACGGCGGCGCAGCGCATAACCATCAGCACCTGTTTCAATGGTAACTGATTGAAATATAACCGTGGCATAAAGTGGAAAGTGATTAGCGACTGGCTTTGCTACACTTTTGGCTGAATCCGTAATGCAATCTGAGGTGAATTAGTGAAAATCAAGAGCTATGCAGCGATGGAAGCCGGTAAGGCTTTGGAACTTTATGAATATGAAGCGGAATCGCTGAGCGCCGAAGATGTTGAAGTCGAAGTGGAATATTGTGGCGTATGTCATTCAGATTTATCGATGATCGATAACGAATGGGGCATCTCGCAATATCCGGTGATCGGCGGTCATGAAGTTATTGGACGTGTTGCTGCGCTGGGCGAGGCGGCGAAAAACAAAGGGCTTTCCATTGGCCAGCGCGTGGGCATTGGCTGGACGGCGAAGAGCTGCGAGCATTGCGACGCCTGTATTACTGGCGATCAGGTAAACTGCCTGAACGGCAGCGTGCCGACGATTGTTAACAAAGGCGGCTTTGCTGAAAAGCTGCGCGCTAACTGGCAATGGGTGATCCCACTGCCGGAGAAACTGGATCCTGCTTCTGCGGGTCCGCTGCTGTGCGGCGGCATTACCGTTTTCAAACCGTTGCTGATGCATAACATTACCGCCACCAGCCGTGTCGGGGTTATCGGTATCGGCGGTCTGGGTCATATCGCGATTAAAATCCTGCATGCGATGGGTGCGGAAGTGACGGCGTTCAGCTCAACGCCGGACAAAAAACAGTCAATTCTTGATATGGGTGCCGATCACGTGGTGAACAGCCGCGATCCGGAAGAGCTGAAAAAACTGGCCGGTCAGTTTGATCTGATTATCAGCACCGTAGCGGTGGATCTTGACTGGCAGCCGTACTTTGCGGCGCTGGCTCCGCGCGGTAAATTCCATACCGTTGGCGCGGTGATGAAGCCGTTCGACGTGCCGGCATTCAGCCTGATTCTGGGCGACCGTGCGGTAACGGGTTCTTCTACCGGTTCGCCGGGCCAGCTGCGCAGCCTGCTGAAGCTGGCATCGCGTACTGATATCGCGCCGAAAGTTGAATTTTTCCCGATGTCAAAAATCAACGACGCGCTGGATCACGTACGTGCCGGTAAAGCCAACTATCGTGTCGTGCTGAAAGCGGATTTCTAATCGCCGTACAGCGCACAGCAGTAAATCAGGCGGCGGGTTAATCTCGCCGCCTTTTTTATACGCACTAAGCAGCAACTCAATCCTTCCTCAACGGTTTGAAAAAAGTAATGATTTCCGGGCGGTTAAAAATAAGCTGCGGTAAAAACCGTAGTGAATGGCATGCTGGCTGCTAAATTTTACATTGTCAACACTGTAAAATAACGAAAATTTAACTTTTTGATCGCTCTCAACTTTCTGAAAATTCAGGGGAAAAGTTTTTTATGCAGTAATGTTGCATAAGAATTGCATATTGGCGCATTCCCTGTGGCCGCGACTAATAAAAGTAACTAATTATTCATCTCTGTTGCGATAGCTTTACGCAAAAACAAATTTTTCCATCGTGTTGAAAAAACCTTCGACGATAATTAATGGTAAATTCATCAGCGCATAGTGATATGCAGGTCATTTCCACGGTTTAACAATATAAATAACTTTGTTCAAAAAGGTTTGTTATGGAAAAGCTATCTTACGCGTCAGAAAGCGGTACATCGGCCTGGAATACCTACCTTCAGCAAATCGATCGCGTTGCGCCCTATCTGGGTGATTTATCGCGCTGGATCGATACGCTGCGCCATCCGAAACGTGCCCTGATCGTTGATATTCCCCTACAGATGGATGACGGAACCATCCGCCATTTTGAAGGCTTTCGTGTTCAGCACAATCTTTCCCGAGGTCCGGGTAAGGGTGGTGTTCGCTACCATCCGAACGTGGATCTGAATGAAGTCATGGCCCTCTCCGCCTGGATGACCATCAAATGCGCCGCGGTAAACCTGCCGTACGGCGGGGCGAAAGGCGGCATTCGCGTCGATCCTTTCTCGCTCTCCGAGGGCGAGCTGGAACGCTTAACCCGTCGCTATACCAGCGAAATTGGCCTGATTATCGGGCCGCAGCGTGATATCCCGGCGCCGGATGTCGGCACCAACGGCAAAGTCATGGCGTGGATGATGGACACCTATTCCATGAACCACGGCACCACCATTACCGGCGTTGTCACCGGCAAGCCGATCCACCTTGGCGGCTCGCTGGGCCGTGAAAAAGCCACCGGACGCGGCGTATTTGTCACGGGCCGCGAAGTGGCAGGGCGCGCCGGTATTGAAATCGAAGGCGCTAAAATCGCCGTTCAGGGCTTCGGTAACGTTGGCAGCGAAGCCGCCCGGCTGTTTGCTGAAGCGGGCGCCCGCGTGGTGGTGATCCAGGATCATACCGCCACGCTGTTTAACGCCGACGGCATCGACCTGCATGCGCTTAGCGAGTGGCAAAACAGCCATAAACAGATTGCCGGTTTCCCAGGCGCGCAGAATATCGATAGCGAAGATTTCTGGACCACCGACATGGATATCCTGATCCCGGCGGCGCTGGAAGGGCAGATCACGCGTGAGCGCGCTGAAAAGCTCAGCTGTAAGCTGGTGCTGGAAGGGGCGAACGGCCCGACCTATCCTGATGCGGACGATACGCTGAAAGCACGCGGCATTACCGTGGTGCCGGACGTTATCTGTAACGCGGGCGGGGTAACGGTCAGCTACTTCGAGTGGGTGCAGGATATGGCAAGCTTCTTCTGGAGCGAAGAAGAGATCAACGCGCGTATGGATAAGATCATGACCGAAGCCATGGTACATGTCTGGGACAAAGCGCGGGAGAAAAGCTGTACGCTGCGCACCGCCGCCTATATTGTCGCCTGCGAACGTATTCTGATGGCGCGTAAAGATCGCGGTATCTATCCAGGCTAAGCCTGTTTAGCGCGATCGCACTATCAACCGAGGCTCGTCGCGCATGGCGGGCCTCGGTTATTTTCAGCCAGCAACGGCCTGAGCGGGTACCTTACCCATTAACAGCCTGATAGCTCAGCGGCTTTGATTGCTGCGCTTCCGGTTCTGCTTAGCAAACTTAAGTGCCGCCCTGGCGCGATTTAACGCGTGCGTAAACAGCATCACATCGTCACGCAACCAGAGACGAACCGAAAGCGGAGCGTGACTCAGCGCCTCGGGCAGCGATACGCCGTCAATGGCGCCGCGATTGCAGATAGCGCGAATCAGCTCGTTTTCATTGATACCCGCATAGCGGGCAACCTCCGGCGCAGTTAAATATTGGCGTCTCATATTTTCTCCTTAAGCCTGCTTCAGACAATGGTTAATAAAATTTAGCTTAAGGTTATTTTTTATCCTTTTTCGTGCGGCATTTCTTGATCCAGGTCAGAAACAGTAACGCGATAACGTAAAGATTTCTGCCGTTTCGCTTGTTTAATCAAAAGGTTAAACAGGGGTGCCGCTGTTTTAAGAGGCAAAAGGGCGCCGCCGGTTAGAGCGATAATCCTCTGACTGTTCAGATAATTTGTAGAATTGCGCCAGGCGTTTTTAACATCTGAAACAGCTGCTGCTGGCTGACCTCCGTCACTTCCTGCGTTTCCCAGCCATGCCGCCAGGTAAGATGATGAATATGGCCCAGCTGACGCCATACCGCGATAGCGGAAGCGGCCAGCGAGCAGGTTTCATCGCTTTGCAGACATTCAAAGGTGGTGTGGCTCTCTTCATCCAGCGCGTTAATAAAAACGTGCGCGGTCTCTGCGGGGATCACGGCACGCAGATCCTCCAGCATATCTGCGCTGACGGCAGCGGAAAGACGCAGGATAAATGATGCTGAATTCACGTTCACCTCTCTGATAGCGTTAGCGTTACCTGAATGGTACGACAAGCGTTAACCGTCGGTGCGGTTTTTTTGGTGAAAGGCGTCAGGCGCAGAAGGAAAATAAAGCCCCGGCGAAGCAGGGCTGAAAGGCTTATTTGTCGGCGTAAGCTTCGGTTGAGATAGTCAGCGCAACCTCATCGCTAACGGCAGGGATATACTGCTTCAGGTTAAAATCAGAACGTTTTATCGTTGCTGTGGCATCAAAGCCAATCGCCTGCTTTTTCATCATTGGATGTTCACCCTGCTTATTCAGCGTGGCGTGCAGCGTGACCGGACGGGTGACGCCTTTGAGCGTTAGATCGCCCTGCACATCATACTGCTGGTTGCCTTTGCTGATCACGCGCGTGCTGCGGAAGGTCGCCGTCGGGTAGGTGGCGGTATCAAAGTACTGATCGCCTTTAAACTCGCTGGTTAGCGCGTCAACGTGAGTATCAATGTTGGTTAGCGGCAGCTTCACATCAACTTTTGATTTTTCCGGGTTAGCGCTATCAAAAACCAGTGTACCGCTGGTGCCGGAAATATCCGCAGTCGGATGAGAAAAACCAAAATGGGACCAGCTCATCACCACGGAGGTATGCTCTGGATTTAGTTGATAGGTCTGCGCTTCAGCGTGGCCGAACTGTGCCCAAAGGCCCAGGCTTAATACCAGCGGCGTGGCGATTTTTTTCATACTCAACATAACGGCAATCCTGCAGTCACTAAAAAGGAATTTAAGTGTGGCCGCAGATGGCAAGATGCGAAAGCAAAGATAATTGTTTTTGTTTTTCAAATAATTTGAAATAAAACGGGCAGGGGATGAGGCTTAAATAACCCGCCGCTGGCGGGTTCGATAACAGCACGCGAACGTTGATGCGCTGTACGTCCGGCGGGTAAAGAACAGTGATTAACGGCCTGGGCCGCCATGATGGAATCCACCGCCACCGCCACCGCCATGCCCGCCGCCCGGTCCGCCCCAGCCAGGCCCCCACCAGACGCAGCCGCTTAATGATGCAGTCAACACGACCGCCGTTAACAACATAAACAGTTTTTTCATGATTACCTCCAGCAAGTGCGCGCGATTCTAAGTTAAAAACACGCGTCGTAAACCAGGCGACCCGCTGATTTTCGCTTTCCTGACGCTTTGCTGCGTTTTTCCTGCCATGCGGGCGCACGGGCCCGTATTAGCAGCGGTTGGCTATATGTCATAAAAAACAAAGGGGGAACAACTGGACGTTAATATCGAGAAGCATCAGACTGCCGACGGCAATTGTGAATATCGCACCAGCTGCGACCAGCCCGGCTATCGCTTTATCACACGTTATTATTCCGAGCCTGATTAATCGACTCCGTAAAAGGATCGTTCAACCACAGTGAAAATAAATTTTGTGCCGGAGAAAATCACTGCTGGCGTTGTCTTATATCACGAGTACGATATTAACCTCTTTGACAGCAACCAATAAGGGCTGACCGATTTAAATTGCCAACGGCCTGGTCTGAATTCAATTTTTAGCGGCTGTTCGCCAGGGAGATACGCGGGTCGTACCGACAATGGACTTACTGAAAATGAGTATGGAGCGGTTATGTATAACAATAATGAAATTATTAGTTATTTGCAGGCTAATAGAATTCTCGCACTAAAGCTCGACCATGCAGTTTCTGCCGTCGGTCAGCAGGTTACAAATCAAGTTGACGCTTTAGGAAAGGGCGCTACCCGCCTGCTGTATTACACCTCCTGTTTTACCGATGAATATAACGATGTTTGCCAGCAGCAAAAGACGGAAGATATGCGCTTCAGGAATGCTGTTATTCACCTTATCCAGCATAATGACGTTGTTTATGAAATGCTTCGAGTCTACTTTGAGGAAATATTTAAATACAAAACTAATGAACAATTAGAATATATTAAAAAAGCGCTTATGGCAGTGAATATCCATATCGCTGCCAGCGCCCTTACAAGTGCTGGGTACGCTTTAGCGGTCGCTACCAGCGTTCGCATTGGATTAAATCTAAGTGTGCAACTCAGTGCCCTTAGGGGACGTGCTGCGGGCATAGCTGCTGGGATTGTGGCCACATATGGCCTGGTCCAGAAAGCGGCAGATAGTGCCCATCGTCTACACGTCCAATACCCAGCCTATTACTCTGCACTCTATATGCAACAACTGGAAATGATGTATTTCCTGATTGAACCGGTATTCGAGCGCGCGGGCGCACTTGACGCGCCATGGTCGTCGGATTCCGGTATAGCAAACATTATCACCCGGATGATCAGATAACCATGATTCAATCACTAAAAAAATTTCTATTGTGGCAACTCAGGTTTTTATCATCACTGTATGGACCTGTGATTCTCACCATTATTTTCGCCCTGCTTCAGGGGTATTTTTTTCCTGACAGTCCTGTTTGGCCTACAGGCGTATTCGCCATAGTTATGATTATTATTTTTACACGTTATTGTAAATGGTGATAGCGTGAATATCACCGTTATTTAAATAATCACTGACAAGGAAATTATATGTCTACTCCCGCTCATTTATGGCTTGAAGATGAAAATGGTTCTCCGATTGTTGGCAGTTGTTTAATGCCACTGCGTTTGGGGTCCATCGAGTTAAAATCATTCTCCCACGGTGTAACCATTCCCGTCGATCCCAATTGGGGAAAACTTACCGGAACGCGCGTTCATAGCCCGATTACGATAGTGAAAGAATTTGACCAAACGACACCTATCCTGTATCGCGCCGTATGCGAAGGCCGCACAATGAAAAAAGCAACGATTAAAATGTACCGAATACGGGAATCAGGCACGGAATCTGAGTATTTCAATATCCTCCTGGAAAACGTCAAAATTACCACGGTTTCCCCTTACCTTGCCCCTAACGGTATGAGCAGCACTCATCTGGAAACACTCGAATTGCGTTATGAGGCAATTACCTGGAAGTATACGGAGGGGAATATCATCTACCGTGATTCATGGAACGATCGTTGCTGTGCATGATGAAGAAGGGCGCCAGAGGAGGCATTGTCTCCTTTGCTCCTGTTTTATTCTTCTAACTGTTACTGCTGGTTGCCTGACTGAGGCTGGATAACAGAAATTTTGGCTGTTCCGGCGTAGACTTCGTATCGCCTGCGGTTTGCTATATTTAATAAAAACAAAGGAGGAACAAATGGACGTCAATATCGAGAAGCATCAGACTGCCGACGGCAACTATGAATACCGCGCCAGCTGCGACCAGCCCGGCTATCGCTTTATGCTATTGGGTAAAGGGAAAAATGCCACTGAAGCGGATGAGAACCTGCGCCAGAATCTGGAAGAGATGAAAAATCGTCTTGATGAGATTATCGACATCAGCAAAGTATCCGCCTGACGGTTAACCGCTGGTTTTCGCTGCGGCGGACAATCAAAGCAGGCCGGGTCATATTGCCCGGCCTGATGATTACTTCCGATTAACTGAATGCGGTTGCTGCACGCTAAGGTTTACTTCCGATTAACTGAATGCGGTTGCTGCACGGTAAGGTTTATTTCTGATTCGCGGAAAGCTGTTGCAGCACGGTAAGCTGCGCCACTGCCTCTTGCATGGCATCCATTCCGGCAGTTAGCGTACGCAGCCGACTCAGGTTTTCAACAATACTTTCCCGCTGCTGACCATTTTTATTGCCCATCGCGGCAATGGCATCGGCAGCATCAATGCTGCGTTGCGCCATATGCGTGGCTTTTTCCACCGTATCTGCCGCCACCGAGCGAATCCGCGCAATGGTTTCGACCGCTTCGCCGATGTTTTTCGCCGTCGCCTCCGCCTGTTCTTTCGATGATTGCGCCAGCCGCCGTACCTCGCCCGCCACCACGGCAAAGCCGCGTCCCGCTTCACCGGCGCGCGCCGCTTCCACCGCCGCGTTCAGCGACAGCAAATTGGTCTGAAAGGCGATATCACCAATGCCGCTGGTAATTTTAGTGATGCCGGAAGAGATCTGCTCCAGCTCATCCAGCCCCTGACCCAGGCGCAGCTGCGCCTGCTGGCTTTGCGTGGCAACATCGCTAATCGAGCGAATGCTGCTCTCTGCCAGTCCCAGCGTTTCATTTTGACTGCTGGTGGCGCTTTCCAGCAGCGGCAGCGCCTTCATCAACGGCGACAGCGCCTGCTGATAATCCACCACCTGGTTTAATACTTTCGACTGCATCGCATTCAACGCTTCCCAGCGCCGCAGGCCGCGCTGCGCATAATGGCTGGCGTAGGCGGCGTATTCCACCGGGAACTGGCTCATCGCCTGCGTATCATGGTTGAAAAACACCAGCGCCGAGAGCGTCTGGTTAATCGGCACGCCAAGGATTTCGCCAAAGCTGGAGAAACCTGCCGCCGGAAGCCCTTTAAAAAAGTGGGCGTCATCCAGCTTTCCGGCGTTGCCAACGCGGCGCAACACGCAGTCATTCATTAAAATAGCGGCAGGCTTGCCGCGCGCGGCGACAAATTTCTGCCAGTCCTGGCGCGTGGCGGCCTTAAAATCGGTTTCCTGTAGCAGATAAAGGCGATCGCCAAACTCCAGGTCGCAGAAAAAGTGGATTTTATCGTCAGTGATTTTCGCAATGGATCGAATAAAGTATTCGTTGTTTACCCGCACGGCGAAGGTTAACCCCTGCAGCCGCTCGCTAAGCTGCTGTGGCGTACATTGCAGATGTGCCGCCAGCGCCTGCTGAAAGTTTTGCTGGCCGCCCTGAGCGTTAAACACCGAAGTCACGCTGCGCGCCAGCGGATCCGCTTCGGCAACCAGCCAGCTTTTATCCAGCGGCGTAAAGTTTTGGCTTTTAAACGGCGCGAAAGATTTACCGGGCGCCATATGGCAAAAAATAATCACCGCTTTGCCCTGTAGCGTTTTACCGCCGGTGCCGATCCAGGTGCCGTCAAAATCGAGCTTGCCGCCCGCTGCGCCGCCGGTTACCAGACAGGGGAAACGGCCGGAGTTATACCAGGCCTGCATCAAAAAACCTTCCGAGGCGGCCAGCCCATCACAGTAAACCATGGCGAAAGTGCGATCGGAAGAGAGCGGCATACGCAGCTGAAGCCGCTCCAGTTCCCGCTGGATCGCCGCGATGCGCTGCGGCGCGCTTTGCGTATCCTGCACATGTAAATCAACGGTATGCAGCTCATGCTGCGCGATCAGGCTGTTCGGTAGCCACATCCAGCTACCTTGCTGGCCTGCGCCGTCGCAATAGGTGGTTTGCGCGCCGCCGCTGCAAAGCGCACCGTTAGACGAGAGAACCAGTACGGTGCGATCGGGGCTGGAAAAGCGCTGCCACGCCTGATTGACCTGCTGAAAATCAGCATAGGGCGGCACAAATACCATCAATATTCCTGCATCGCGTTGGCTAAGCCCAACGCTGGAGAGAGTGGCGGGCAGCTGGCGTGCGTCATACAGGCCGGTGGCAACAGCAGAGCTGCGGCCGACAAGGCGGCGTAAATAGTTTAAGCGTGACATAAGAACAAAATAACCTTATTTATAATGGGTATATTTTTAACGGCTGCATTAATGCAGCTAAACCTGGCGTAATAATAAAAATAGAATCACACACTTTTTATATGTGATTAAGTTTTGCTTTAGCGTCATACACGGGCGTAAGAAGATGCTGTGGCAAAAACGTTGCTTTATCGGTAATGCGAGCAGAATATTTAGGGCTGATGCGAATAAAATAAATTGGCACAGTCACAGCAAGGTGTAATTAAGCAGGGCATTAACAAATTTAACCTGAAAATAATAATTATTCAGGTCAGCGAAATAACTATGGTTTTTTTGACATAAATAGAAATATAAATAGCATTAGCCTGGCTAATCTCATTTATATTCACAGAGAAAATAAATTTGCTTTAAAGACGCATAATTTGATTTAGCGCCGAAGCGTTAAAAGAAGTCGCTAATGTTGCGTTTATTTTTTCCGATACTCCAGAGGACGGCAATAAGACCGTTTTAGTCCAGAACCTGCAATAACGTCGAAGTGATTCGCCACTCCCTGTCAGGATGAGCGGGTAATGCCGGCTTCTGACATGTTTTTGTCGGAGAGTCCCTTGTCTAAAAAGAACGTACGAACATCCTGGTTTGAAACGGATGTGCAGGCTGCGGCCAGCGCCACCAGCAGCAGCTATTACACCTACGCGCCTGCCGCCCATTACAGCGCCAGCCAGGCAGCGGTGCAGCTGACTCGTAGCGGGTTAAGCTGGAACGGCTATCAGGTGTATAACAAGCCGGTCGCGCTGAGCTTTGCCTTTCCCGATAATGTCACGGCCTCGCCGCGCGGCGATAAAGGTATTGTTGCCTTTAACCAGGAGCAGCAAACCGCAACGCTGCAATCGCTACAGTCATGGGCCGATGTGGCGAATATTAAATTCACCCAGGTCAGTAGCGGAGCACGGCTCACTTTTGCCAACTATACGCAGTTTGCTAATGGTCAGCAGGCGAACGATCAGGCCTATGCTTATCTGCCCGGCAGCAGCAAGGCGGCGGGCACCATGTGGTTTAACTACAACATAAAAAATGTGCGTGAGCCGGAGCATTATGAATATGGCCGTCAGACGCTGACCCATGAATTAGGTCATGCGCTGGGGCTGAGCCATCCGGGCGACTATAACAGCGGCACCGGGGTTATCTCCTATAAGGCCAGCGCTTCTTATATTGAGGATTCCCGACAATATTCGTTGATGAGTTACTGGAGCGAAACCAATACCGGCGCTAATTTTTACGGTCATTATGCCGTATCGCCGCTGATGCATGATATTGCCGCTATTCAGCGTCTGTATGGCGCGAATATGACCACGCGCACCGGCAATACCGTTTACGGGTTTGGCTCAAATAGCGGACGCGACTATTACACTGCGCTGCAAAGCAGCGATGTGCTGATTTTTTCCATCTGGGATGCGGGCGGCAACGATACGCTGAACGTCTCCGGCTATCGTCAGAATCAGCTGGTTAACCTTAACGCGCAAACTTTTTCTAATATTGGCGGGCTGACAGGCAACGTTTCTATCGCGCTCGGCGTGGTGATTGAAAACGCCATTGCCGGTGCCGGACACGATACGTTGATCGGCAACGCGGTCGCCAACAGCCTGCGCGGTAATGCCGGTAACGATACGCTGTACGGTAATGACGGCAACGATACATTGTATGGCGACAGCGGGAGCGATCGTCTTTACGGCGGCAACGGTAACGATCTGCTTTACGGCGGCCTCGATAGCGATGCGCTGTATGGCGACAGCGGGCTCGATCGACTGTATGGCAGTGACGGCAACGATCTGCTGTACGGCGGCAGCGGCAACGATACCTTATATGGCGAGAACGGTAACGACCGGCTGTACGGCGGTGAAAACGATGACCTGCTGTATGGCGGCAGCGGCATTGATACGCTATACGGTGAAAACGGCAACGATCGGCTGTATGGCGGCGAAGGCGATGACCTGCTGTATGGCGGCAACGGCATTGATACGCTGTATGGCGAAAATGGCAACGACCGGCTGTTTGGCGGCGAAAACGACGACACGCTGTATGGCAACAACGGCAACGATACGCTGTATGGTGAAAACGGTCACGATCGGCTGTTTGGCGGCGAAGGCAACGACGCGCTGTATGGCGGCAACGGCAATGACAGGCTGTACGGCGAAAATGGCAACGACCGGCTGGACGGCGGCGCCGGAAACGATCGTTTATACGGCGGCGGCGGGGCGGATAAGCTGTACGGCGGCGCGGGCAGCGACCTGTTTATATTCACCAGCGTGAAAGATTCTCTGCCGGGACTGCGGGATTTGCTTGGTGATTTCACCAGCGGGATCGACAAAATCGACCTCTCCGCGCTGGATAGCCGCGCCCATCCGCTGCACTTTACCTCAACGTTTAGCGGCAGGCTGGGCGAAATGCAGATGACCTGGGATGTCACTGCGCATCTGACGCATTTAAAGCTCAACCTGGCGGGAGATATCCAGCCGGATATGATTATTGATATTGCTGCGCGTCCTAATATGCACCTTGATGTGATCGTGTAAAAACAGAGCAGGCTGAGCGGCCTGCCAGCAACCCGAATTATTTACTGCTACGCTTACAGGGAGGTAACTATTTTTTAGCGTGAAAATGGAGGATGCATGGGACTGTTAAACTTTGTGAAAGATGCCGGGGAAAAACTGTGGGATGCGGTAACACATAACTCACAGGAACAGGATGCAAAGCTCAAAGAGCACCTACAGAAAACCGGCGTGCCGGATGCCGATAAAGTGCAGGTCGAAGTAAAAGATGGCCAGGCAACGGTAACGGGCGAAGGCCTGAGTCAGGAAGCGAAAGAAAAAATCCTGGTCGCGATCGGTAACGTCGCGGGTATCAGCGGCGTTGATGATAAGGTCGCGGTTTCACAGCCTGCGACGGAAAGCCGTTTTTATACCGTGAAGAAAGGCGATACGCTGAGCGCTATCTCAAAAGAGGTGTATGGCAATCCCAACGAGTACAACAAAATTTTCGAAGCCAACAAGCCGATGTTGAGCAGCCCCGATAAGATCTATCCGGGACAAACCCTGCGTATCCCGCAGTAAAATGGATGCTGAGCAGCCTGATAAGCACTATTCGGATCAGCCGCTGCGTATCCTGCAATAAAAATAAGCCCGCCGGCCGGCGGGCTATCTGTTTTGCTTAATCCTACCTTGTCGCTCGCCCGTCAGGGCGCAAAGACGGCGCGCAGGCAGCCATCTTCCTTGTGTTTAAACATCTCGTAGCCGCGCGGCGCCTCTTCCAGCGAGAAGCGGTGTGTCGCCATAAACGCGGGATTAAGTTCGCCCTTGGCGACGTGATCCAGCAGGCGATGCATATAACGCTGACCGTGCTGCTGGGCGGTACGGATGGTCAGGCTTTTATTAATCATCAGCCCCAGCGGGAACTTATCCATCACGCCATACACGCCAAGAATCGAAATATTGCCGCCTTTACGACAGGAATAAAGCGCCTGACGCAGCGCCGCGCCGACATCCGTCTCCAGATGCAGCAGCTGCTTGGTGCGATCGTAAACCTGGGTTAACCCTTCGCCGCGCGCCTCCATGCCGACCGCATCAATACAGCTATCCGGGCCGCGTCCGCCGGTCAGTTCCAGCAGCGCTTCATGAATGTCCGCCTTGCTGTAATCCAGCGCAATGGCGCCTGCGTGATCGCGCGCCATCGCCAGCCGCTCCGGGAAGCGATCGATGGCGATCACCTGATGCGCGCCCATCAGCCACGCGCTCTGCATCGCCATCAGCCCTACGCCGCCGCAGCCCCAAACCGCGACGGTGTCGCCGGGGTGGATATTACAAAAGTCTGCGCCCATATAGCCGGTCGGCGCCGCATCCGATAAAAACAGCGCCTGTTCGTCGCTAACCGCTTCCGGCACCACAAAACAGTCGTTATCGGCAAAGGGCACGCGCACATATTCCGCGTGCGAACCGGCGTAGCCGCCAAAGGCGTGGCTGTAGGCGTAGATACCGGCGGTCGCGTGTCCCAGCACCGGCTCGCCCTGTTCCCAATGCGGATTGGTATTATCGCAGCAGGAGGGCAGTTGATGCTGACAATACCAGCAGGAGCCGCACGAGATAAAAGAGGGCACCACCACCCGATCGCCGCGCTTGATGTTTTTCACTGCGCTGCCGATCTCGACGACGTCGCCCATAAACTCGTGGCCCAGAATATCGCCTTCGCGCATGGTCGGGATCAGGCCGTCGATCACGTGCAGATCGGAACCGCAGGTGGTGGTTAAACGCACTTTGATAATGGCGTCATGTGGATTCAGCAAAGCGGGATCCGCCACGCTTTCCACGCGTAAATCATTCACGCCGTTCCAGCATAAAGCTCGCATTACGCCTCCTCATCTCTTCGTTCTGCATGACGACCGGCTGGCTGCCCGTCGAGGCTGGGAATCTCGCCGGTTTCCGCCAGGCTCTTAAAGCGGTGCAGCGCCTTGCTGAGCTGCTCTTTGGGAAACAGATCGAGCAGCGCGGTCACTTTTTTACCCAACGCGCCGCCCGGCGGATTGAAGCGGAGCGTCAGCGTCAGTTCTGTGCCCCATTCGCCAGGCGCGGGGCGAAACTGCAACAGCCCTTCGTTGGGCACGTCGGCACCCTCCAGCGACTCCCAGGCGATGACCACGCCCTGCTGCTGCTCGACGATACGGCTGCGCCAGCGGTAACTTTTCTTCAGCGGGCCTTTAATTACCCAGTCGGCGTCGGTGTCGTCGATCACCGTTATTTCGGCAAAGTGGGCCATGATACGCGGCAGCGTGGCGGGATCGCGCCATAGCGCGTAAAGCTGATCGGCCGGTTTACCGATGGTTATCCAGCGTCGCAGCTGGGTTTCATGACTGTTATGGGTGCCCGTAGCGTGAACGTTCTTACTCACAAAACCTCCGGTTGTTAACAGTGGTTGTGATGCAGCCTGGCAGGGAGTCGCGGCTTTATGTCGCCCAATAAAATGCCCGCGCGCCGCAAGGCGGCGTGGGGCAGGGATTAAAACAGATGGAAGTGATGACGCAGGCTGAAGAAGGCCCAGTAGATAACCGAAGCCACCAGGTAGGCCCAGCAGCCCCAGTAGGCGACCGGTTCGCGTTTATGTTTCTCTTTCGGCAAATTGATAAATAAATAGAGTGCGGCGGCAATCAGCGCGATAAAGTAAAATATTTTCAATTTATTCTCCTTTTTTCCCTGCCCGTCTGAACATAGCGTTGTAAAAGCTATAGCACAGAAGCGCAAATAAGGAGAAATAAACCACAGAAATCACCTGCGAAAGATTAAGCGAAATAATGCTTTACTGATGTAGCCAACGCTCCAGCGCCGCGGCCTTCATCGGCTTCGAACAGTAGAATCCCTGCACCTCATCGCAGCCCAGCGACTGCAAATGGTCATAGGTTTCTTTATCCTCGACGCCCTCCGCCAGCACCACATAATCGAGATCTTTCAGCATGCTGATCACGTTACGCACAATAATGCCGCTGGCGGTATCGTGCTGAAGACGGCTAATCAGCGAGCGATCCAGTTTAATCACATCAATCGGAATACGTCGCAGATAGCTGATATTGCTGTAGCCGGAACCGAAATCATCGAGAGAAATCTTAAAGCCGCGCAGCTTCAGCATATCGAAGCCGTGCAGCGCGCTGGGGCTGGCGTGGATCTCTTCTGTTTCCAGGCACTCAATGCCCAAATATTCCGGCGTCAGGCCGCAGCGCAGCAGCCGCTCTTCCTGACGATCGGCAAAGCCAGGACGGCAAATATCGGAGACGCTGACGTTAACCGATACCGGCAGATGAATGCCTTTTTGCGCCCAGCGCTGGAGCTGCCTGATGGCGTTATCAAGCACCCAGTCGGTCAGCTCCGCCATCAGGCTGGTGCCGATCGCCAGCGGAATAAAGCGCCCCGGCGGGATCTCGCCATCCACGGGATGCTTCCAGCGCAGCAGCGCTTCCAGACCCACGGTTTTCCCGGTATGCAGGCAAATTTTGGGTTGATACACCAGGTAGAGACCGTAGCGCCCGCGCACGGCGCGCGCCAGATCGTTTAAGCGTTGAAACTCTTGGTTACGTTTTTGATCGTTATCGCTATCGAACTGCTGGAAATGATGTTGCTGGGCGATGGCTTCATGTAATGCGCTGAGCGCGCGCCGCATCGCCTCCAGCGGCGGCAGCGTACGCGGCGAAAACAGCACTTCCCCCACGCGTACCTGCAAATCAATGGTAATGGTATCGCCGAGGCAGGCATTAATTCCGCCCAGCTTTTCGCTGCAAAGTTTGCTGTCCAGCCCCTCTTCGCTATGGGTTAACAGCGCAAAACGGCCGTGGTTAATCACATATAGCATCGGCTCTTTGCCGTTGTGGTTCAGCCGCTGATGCAGCACTTTGGTCAGCTCATGCAGCAGGCCTTCTGAGGCGGCGATGCCCAGCGAACGCGACACCTCAAAAATATGCTGCGGATCGATACAGTCGATCATCAACAAACGCCACCGCTGGTCAGGCAGGACGTCGGCGCTTAACTCCAGATCGCGCATTAAACGTTGCAGGTTAGGCAGGCCAGTGACGGTATCGATATAACCGTTGGCATACCAGGCGTCGAGAAAGGCGACGGTAAGGCGCGCTAACGTGGTTAGCGTGATCTTTTGCTCCTCGGTAAAGATGTGCGGCTGCGTATCGGTGACGCACAGCGTGCCGATCACATCATCTTCACCGGAAATCAGCGGCGCGCCGGCATAAAAGCGGATAAAAGGCGCGCCGCGCGTCAGCGGATGCTGTTCAAATCGAGGGTCTTGCCAGGTGTCCTGGCAGACCAGTAGCTGTTCACACTGCACGGTATGGCGGCAAAAAGCCTGCTGCAGAGAGGTCTCGGTTAGCGGGAACTCCTGGGCGGCTTTGATGTACTGGCGCTCGTCATCAAGAATAGAGACGAAGCAGCTGGGAATGCCTAACAGTTGGCTGGTGAGTAACGTGAACTGACTAAGAATCTCATCCCGGCAGCGGTCATTTTTTTTCAGCAGTTCCAGCGCTGCCCGCCTCTTGCTATTTAGTGGTTTTATTTGGCTAAGCATAGTTGTCCGCCTGGCGTCGGAACGGAAAAGTAAAAGTAAAGGGAATGATTATACTTAGCGGGTTATCGGCGCGATCGGCCTTTGCTTTAATTTTACTTTTGCGCCAGGTTTACAAGGGAGGAAAAATTAATGAAACGTGATGCACTTAGTGAAGATTATTATGATGAAGTTTGCCGGGTCATTGGCGATGCGGTGATTGTGCTGGCGGAAAGCGGACTGGGCACTGAGCGTGATACCATTGCTAATCTGCTGTGGCAGACGCGTCAGCGCCGTCTGGATAGCGATCGCGACGAGCAGAAAGTGCTGGAGCATGCGATCCGGCTGCTTAAGCCTTAACGCGCATCCGGTTTAACGCTGCCGCGGCGGCAAGGCGGGAAATTCCGTCACCAGAAAGTGACGCAGGTGATCAAGGCACCATTCGGCATCCTCGCTGCGCTGACAGCAAAAGGCGAGGGTGACTTTTTTGCCGCGTACGCCGCCGATCTCCAGTTCAGACCAGCTCCAGTGCAGCGCAGAACGCGCATAGCCCACCATCGCGCCATCGCTGATGTGATGCGTTATCTCCTGCTTCGCCAGATAAGCCCAAAAATAATCATCCAGATTTTCAGCATCAACGGTTAACGAAGCGGGCAAACCGGGGCGAAAAGTAAAGTCTACATAGCCGCCGATCCCGCTTTCCTGCTGACAATAATCACAGCCCAGCGTCATAAACAGCCCCTCCTGCAAATTGACCTCTTCCAGCAGACGACGCAGATTAGGCGAGCGCTGCGCTTCGGCAATCTCGTCGATACGCTGCGTCTCCTGCGTTAAGTCGATCCCGCCGTAATTCACGCTGCCGTCGCTATAATTTTCAGGCGGGTAGGGAAAGATAATAAAGCGGTCGTGCTGGGTTTCCTGTTCCATGCTGGCATCTCGTTTGGGGGGCTGCGGCGCATTACTGCCCACAGGTCCAGGTTATCATGCGATCCTGCTGGGGATCGATCAGGCGGAACTGCCTATCGGACAGGCGCTGGGCGAGATAGCCCTCTTTGGTGACCGCCGCTGGAATATAGCGGGTGCGATCGGTCGAGTGGAGCGGCCCGCTTTCTACTTTGATATCATCCGTGGCCACGCTAAACGAATTGACCAGATCAAACACGGTGCCGCGGGTAACGTTGTTTTCCTGACCATAAATCGAGGCGACGTTGCCCGGACACTCAACGCCCTGCGGGCCGGAAGAGCAGGCGACCAGCCAAAAGGGAAGCGTGAACATCATTACTCGCAGCATATTCATTGCCTTTTATCGTATCGCTTTTCCTGCTGCATAAAGCAGGACCGACGCAGCAGCGCGCTGCGCTTTGAACAGCATAGCATCCGCTCACAGAAATGAGCGCATTCGGTGCGGTTGTCGCAACAGAGCCAGTTAAAAAAAGTGACTTAACTTGGTTTGACGCGATAAATTTGGCAAAATGTGCGCCCTGTAACGAAAGGGATACCCGGAATGAAAGAAGAAGAAGCCAGCCTGATGCTGATTCGTCACGCGATTGATGACCTGCCACAGCCACAGAAAGAGCGGGTAACAGGCTGTATTAGTAAGATAAAAGAGACGCTGAGCGCCTATGATGAAGAAGATGCTGGCCTGGCGCTGATGCTGGTGGCAGCAGAGATTGCCGCTGAATAGCCGTACGCTGGCGTAATATTAACCGGATCTGAACGCCGCCTGAGGCGGCCGTTATGTTGCTGGTAACATTAGCGAAGCCTCTTTTTACCCGCCAGGCGATGGAGAAGAGAGCGAGATTTCCCACCTATGCAGAGGAAAACGGCGTTATGAAGAGGTTATGGTTATCAGCGGGGCTACTCACGCTATTTACAACGCCTGCCTGGAGCGAAACCGAATTTCAGATCACCTGTCCGGGACGGGCAGTGATGACCCTGTCACGCGCGCAGTATGGCCTGTCCACGCTGATGTGGCCGCAGCGCCATTTTCAGGTCGCTTCCGGCCAGACGCGGCACACCATGGAAAATGGTGAGAAAGTTGCCATTACGCGTTTTCGCAACGGCGACCGCTTGATCGTGAATAAAAGCAACGGCGAAGTCTGGTTTGCCTATCACGATAGCGAAAAGCTGCACGCCTGTAGCCGCAGCGTGAAACGCGAAGTCGAAGCGGTCACGCTGGAGCGTTTCGACGATCGCGGTCACGCTGACTCTTAATCGCTGACAATATCCGTTAACACCGGATGACCGCTGATTTGCAGGCTCGCCTGGCCGCGCGTCACGCTTAAAACGCCTTGCGCGCCCAGCGGCAGCGTTACCGTCGCCGGGTCATGGCCGAAATCAAGCCCGTCAATCACCGGCAGGCCGGTCAGCTCGCGGATACGTTGCCAGACAGTATCAAAACCGAAACCATTATCGTAATCGGAAGGTTTAACGCCGGTAAAGCTGCCGACAACAATCGCGCGCTGACGCGCCAGAATCCCGCACTGATGGAGCTGCAACAGCATACGTTCGATGCGGAACGGATGCTCATTCACATCCTCGATCACCAAAATACCGTCATTAATTTCCGGCATCCACGGCGTGCCGACCAGCGTCATGATCATCGCCAGATTGCCGCCCCACAGCGTACCGGTGAGCGTCGGTAGCGCTGGCGTGCTGCTGGCCCAGTTCAGGGTAAAACGGGGCGAGGTGAGCGCCTGCCAGAAATGGTTCCAGCTAAATGCAGAAAGTTGCGGCGCGCCGAAATGACTGCACAGCATCGGCCCGCTAAAGGTGATCAGGCCAGCGCGCGCCAGCAGCGCCAGCTGTAGCGCGGTGAAGTCGCTGTGACCGCACAGCGCTACCGGCTTGCCCTGTAGCTGCTGGCGCAGTCCTGCATAGTCAATCTGATCCATCAGGCGCGTCACGCCATAACCACCGCGCACCGCCAGAATAATATCGGGCAGCGGACTGAGGCGGGCCAGCGCATTGATATCCTGTAAACGTTCGGCATCGCTACCGGCGAAACGCTGAAAGCGACGACCGATAACCGTTTGATTAGTGACCTGATGTCCCGCCTGTTGCAGCCGCTGGATACCCAGCGCGGCCGCCGGTTGATTATGGCAGTAACCAGAAGGGGCAATCAGGTGAAGGGAGCGGGGCGGTTGCGGATTCATTAATCGGGACTCCTATTTTCTTTTCCTGCGGTCCAGCTGGCGTGATAATGACGAAAAGCGTGGTTAAAGTCATCATTTGTGACACTTTATTCTGTAATTCGGACAAGCGGCAATTTTTTAAAGCGAACCGCTAAGTAAGATGAGGCGCAGCAATAAGGCTGCGAGGAACCCACAGCGTGAAAATCAGGATGCTGGTGCTGTCAGCACTATTACTGGCGGGCTGTGCCAGTAAAACCCCCCGTCATAACGATCAGGATCGGCAAACGCCCTTAACCAAAGCGGCGCCTTCGCACGTTTCGCAAGCCTGGTCGATGTTTACTGAAAACGCCGCCAGCCATTATGGGGTGGATGAGCGTTTAATTAACGCCATTATCAGCGTCGAGTCAGGCGGCGATCCGGACGTGGTCAGCCGGTCAAATGCCGTTGGCCTGATGCAAATCAAAGCCTCAACCGCCGGGCGCGAAGTGTATCGCGCGCAGGGGCGGCACGGGCAGCCATCAACGCGCGAGCTGCGCGATCCGGCAAAAAATATTGATATCGGCACCGCCTATATTCGTTTGCTGCAGCAGCGGATGCTGGCCGGTATTCGCGATCCAGAGACGCTGCGTTATGCCACCATCGTCTCTTACGCCAACGGCGCAGGCGCGCTGTTGCGCACCTTTTCGCGCGACCGCGAGCGTGCCATCGCTATGATTAATGATATGTCGCCGGATGAGTTCCGACGCCATGTGCAGACCAGACATCCGGCTGCACAGGCGCCGCGTTATTTATGGAAGGTGAATACCGTTTACCGCACCATCTGACGCCGACGGTCGTCCTGCTGGTCGTCTTCTTCCTCGTTAGAGGCCTTTTCCGCCATGTTCAGTTCCGGCAAGGTACCGCCGGTAAACTGCACGTGGCGAATCGGGAAGGCGAAATGCACATCCAGCGCTTCCAGACGCTCCATCAGCTGCAGGTTAATCTCCTGCTGAATATCCATATATTTGTTGTAGTCGGCATCGGTCACGAAGTAGATCACTTCATACGTCAGCTGGGAAACATCAAAAGAGAGGAAGTGCGCGCGGTCAAAACGCGTTTGTTCCACACCCTGAATAATCTCTTTCACGATGCCGCCGATCTGACGCGCCTTCTCTGCGGGCGTGTTGTAGCTGATACCGAAACGAAACTGGATGCGGCGTTGTTGCATGCGCTTGTAGTTGTGGATGGTCTGCTGCAACAGCACGGCGTTTGCGCAGACAATCTGCTCGCCGCTCAGGCTGCGAATGCGGGTGGTTTTCAGGCCGATATGCTCAATAGAACCGGCCACATCGCCAAACACGATAAAGTCGCCGATCTCAAATGGCTTATCCAGTCCGATCGCCAGTGAGGCAAACACATCGCTCAGCACGGTTTGGATCGCCAGCGCCACCGCAATACCGCCCACGCCCAAACTGGCTACCAGCGCATTAATGTTCACGCCCATGTTCGACAGAATCGCCAGCAGCATAATCGCCCAGATAAAGACCCGCAGCATGATGCCCAGGATCACCATCGTGACCGGATTACGTACGTGGGTAGGATCGCGCAGCATATTTCTCAGCCACAGGCGTACGCCGCAGTCCAGCCACAGCGCGAACTGGAGCATCAGCGCAATAAACCAGCCGTGCGAGATGTTGCGATGCCAGCTAACGGGCAAGTCGATAAACTTAATGGCGATCAACAGCGAGAAGATAAACAGCAGCAGGCGACTGGTGGTACGCAGCATCTCAGTGGCGATGCTATACAAGGGGGAGCGGTGATCGTTCTCAAAACGTCCAAGACGGGCGCCGATAAAGCTAATCAGCGAGCGCAGCACCCAGTAAATAATCAGGGTGCCGGCAACGATGATAACCGTATTGAACCAGAACGTCTGGTTAAACAGCAGCGACAGATTCCGGTCGGAAAACAGATTTTCCATGGGGGGAGGATCTCCTTACGGTTGATTAAGCGGCTTAAAATCAACACTAAGCCTGGCTCAGGTGCATGCCCTTTGCCAGGCGGGGAGACGAACATCTCTTAACGGAAGCGCATCGCCTTCTCACGCGCAAGGCGCTCCAGCGAAAAAATAATCTGTTGCAGCTGGCGTTCCATTACCGGACTAAGCGAGGCAAAACGGAAGCTGAGACGCGGCGTTGAAACCGTCTCGTTTTTGCTGCTGACGGTGGTGCGTGCGCCAATATGCAGCAGCTGCGCATCAATGTGTAATTCGCCATATTCGCCCATATCCAGACGCATACCGCGCCAGGTATCACCGCTGGCGAGGTTTTCCGGCATCTCGCCTTCCACCAGTACGCCAATGCCGCCCAGTGAAAGATCCTGCAAGCGAAGACGCGCCTTGCCGCCGTCGGGCCAGCTGGCGTGGCAGTAAAATATCGGATCCAGCGGGGCGCTGATACGAAAGTATTCGCGACGCTGGATCTGTAACAGCTCTGCCGGCAGCGGCGCGCTGAAGGCGGGCAGGCCGCCAAAGTGCGATTCGTGCAGCTGCTCAAGGTTGAATTCTACTTTCGCGCCTTTCATTTCAGCGCTGATCTTCAGGCTGCGCATGGTCAGCGTGACCTGATTATCGTAATCATTACTGCCGTAATCGATCACCAGCAATTCTTTATCAACGGAGAGGATACGGCTAATAAACTGGCCGCGCGCATGCGAGATCATGATGGGCGTGCCGTCACGCTCAATGTCGCGCAGTACGCCTAACACTGCCAGCGTGCCACGTTTGTAATATTGCTCGTTGTCTGGCTCTTTCACTTCCCGCTCCACTCTGTTTGAAAAAAATGACTGTCGTTGTTATCCGCTGTTTATCGGCACTTGCGCGCAGAAATTTATAGCGTTGTTAACTTTTCGCATAAAAAAACTGCAAAAAGTTATCTCTTAAATCACATAGTTAGAATCATGTCCTATACTTGTTGCCAGAAGTGTGATGAGCAGGTCAGCCGCTAACCGATTTCAGGAGGACTGGTAATGTTTTCGAAAAAAGAAACGCGCGACAACCTGGACTATGCGCAGGAACGGACATGCGAAGCAGGCAGTGAACTGTGTCGCGGCATGAACAACGTTACGCATCAGGCGTGTACGTATGTAAGAAGTAACCCATGGGCGGGCGTCGGTGCCGGTGCCGTAGTGGGGATTATCGTTGGTATGTTAATTAGCCGTAAATAAGAAGGAGTTACAGATGGGAATTCTGTCATGGATCATTTTTGGTTTAATCGCTGGTATCATCGCTAAATGGATCATGCCCGGTAAAGACGGTGGCGGTTTCATTATCACCATCATTCTCGGTATTATCGGTGCCGTAGTCGGTGGCTGGATCAGTACCTTCTTTGGCTTTGGCCGCGTTGATGGCTTCAATTTCGGCAGCTTTGTGGTCGCAGTGATCGGTGCCATCGTGGTGCTGTTCATCTATCGCAAAGTACGTCACTAAGCTGTACAGAGAAAAAAGGAGGCTGCGGCCTCCTTTTTTTATCCCTGCGATTGCGCACTGTGCGCCTGCATCAGCGGAAAATGGCTTTCCAGCCAGTCGGCCAACGCCAGCACGCTGTGGCAGGCGTCCATTGCCGCCGCGCTGAAATAGTTAAAATACCGGGGCGTAGGTCCCTTTTTAATGACTGGACGTTTGTATTTCGTCGGGGAAACTATTATCCAGGTTTTATATCTGGCGTATCTCATTAGATACCGCGTATAAAAACGCTTCCAGGGTATGGCATGAGATAAAAAGGTTGTCATGCTGGAATTTATCTCTGGCTTCCCACATATTGGATCTTACGTCATACATATAATCATCGAGTGAGGAACTGCCAATCTCTATGCAATATAAATCATCCTCAATAAGTAACTGATAATTTTCCCCCGTCATATCAGTGAGCAGTTCATTAGCGTGAAAGAGATTGTTTTTGTAGCCAGGGTAATCGTTTATACCATAGATACAAAACCCGTCGATGTTAAAACCATCCATCTGGGCAACAAATTCTTTATATTGTGTCCAGAATTCAATCGGGGCTTTTCCTATATTCCTTTTGAAGTCATAGTGATAGAGCGTTTCTGGCAGAGATACAGGCGGAAACGCCTGACCTTCTTTACCTTTGATAATGTCTTTCAGATCGTTAACTAATTTTTTGTCAATCGTCATGGCCTCACCTTTTTAAGGATAAACAACACCTGTTGGCACCGCCCATAATACCTGGCTGACTTCATGTTTGCTTTGTTGACGGGTAATGGTTTTCTGCGCTTTAGTGAATATTTTATGCGCATCTTTGTGTATAAGCGTCAGGTTCTGGAAATTATTGGTGCCGCCATCATCCAACGGGATTTTATGATGTATCTCCCATTCGTTATTTGGTCGCATTCCTTTTGCCATTTTTGCCAGCTCATTGGCATTAAAACGTTTTTTTACTGTCGGATGTATAGCCAGAGTCTTATAAAATTCTGGCTTCACCCTCTGAAATTTTCTGCGAAGCATGGCCAGTTCGTCTCGGTCGCGCCGTTTATAATCTAACTTTACAACTGTAATATTATCCAGGAGCTTTGCTTCCCCTTTCGTTTTACCCAGATAACGTTTTAGCTCTGCTAACGTTGCGTCTGAAGGACGACCTGCAACGGAGGCTTTACCCAGCATAACAATTGACGACAGAGCCACCAACGATCCCGACGTCTGTTCATTCAGCACCTCATCAAAACCTTCTGCTGCCGCGCCGCCAAGGTTACGTGCCGTTTCGGCATACATCTCTGGATTCTGATGATATATCCCACCAGCGGCCAGCAGCCGACCTGCCATTTTGCTGTTAATGGTGTTGGGCGGAGCAGACTGTTGCGTGACGTTCGGCACAGAAACCGCCGTTGGGCGCGGCTTACCGCCTTTGTTGCGATAGTCGCGGCGGGCGACGGAACGGTGATATTCGCGGATGATCTTTTCTGCACCGTTAATATGAAAAGTCAGCGGATCGCGGCAAACCAGCTCGCCCTGATTATTGATATAAAATAGCGGGTACGATGAGGTTAAAAATGTATCAAGCATCACTACCTCACCTTCATAAATCATTCTTTTTAGCTTTTCGCGCTCCCGAAAGCCGTTTGGCGGTAACTGATTACCATAGCCGTTAAAATCGCGTCTTTGCATATTAATAAGCCTGCCACTGGCGAACCAACGATCGTCAAAAACATAGTTTCTGTCGATATATGACCAGGTGGCGGAAGGGGAGATAATACGTTCATAGCTTTCTGGCGCAAGGTCATCACATCGCAGGTAATAAAGGTTGGTTTCGGGCAGGCTGAAGCTCATTATCCATATCCTTATGGCACTATAACGATGTCCTAACCTGGCGAAAAAAGAGAGAGTGATCCAGCGCTTAGCTTGTTTTTTGTGATGAAAGACATGGATAAAATTGCTGATTAATCAATCCGTTAATTCAGCCTGCGGCTTTCTCTTCGAGCAAGGAAACAGCGCTTAACCTTGCTGACAGCGGGGGCACGCAAACAAAAGGGGCCACGCTTAATACGTAGCCCCTGAATTTAACGCGCTGGCGTTATACGCTGTTAACCACCTTTCCGGTTAATCCGCCTGATGCCGTTTGGCGTTATCAGAAATCATAACCCACGGTAGCGGTAATGGTTCGCTCTGCGCCCCAGTAGCAGTTGCCGGTGCCATAACAGGCAGCTACGTAAGTTCGGTCAGTAAGGTTATTAGCATTCACCTGTACCCATGCGCCTTTCAGCTGATTATTCCAGACGCCCAGATCGGCTTTCACCGAAGCATCAAACAGGGTGACCGACGGCATGCGGCGGGTATTTTCATTATCCGCCCACTGCTTGCCGATATAGCGCACGCCCGCGCCTGCGCTGATACCGTAATCGAACTGGTAATGGCCCCACAGCGATGCCATCTGGTTTGGCGTGATGTAAGGCGTATGACCATCATTGCCATCCACCGTTTCTTTATAACGGACATGGTTAAGCGTATAGCCTGCAATGGTACTCAGGCGCGGCGTAAGCTGATTACGTGCTTCCAGCTCAAAGCCCTGCGAATGGACTTTCCCGGCAGGTTCATAATAGCCCAGATTAACGTTACGGTTAGCGACGTCGTTTTGCGTCAAATCGTAGGCGGCAATGCTATAGAGATCGCTGGTGCCCGGCGGCTGATATTTCAGACCAGCTTCATACTGTTCTGATGTGGAGGGCTTCAGCAGCTGGCGCGTGTTCAGGCCGCTAAATGCCGTTGGCGTAATCCCCTGGCTCCAGCTGATATAGGGCGAAAGGCCATTATCGAACGCATAAAGTAACGAGCTACGGGCGCTGATATAGTCGTCCTGGCGGCGATCCGTATCGCTGGCATTGGTAACAATACGATCGTAACGACCAGACAGATTCAGATGCCACTTATCCCATACCATTTCATCTTGCAGATAAGCGCCGGTTTGGTAATAGCGATGAATTACATCGTTATAATTGCGGTCAAACGCATCCAGCGTGGTGGTGTAGTTTTTTGCATCTACTGAACCGATGATGCCGGGGTAAGGCAGTTCAGAAATATCATTCTTATAACGATGATATTCCACACCCATCAATAAAGTATGCGCAAGCGCGCCGGTAGTGAAATCCGCTTGCAGCTGATTATCAATGGCAAAAGCATCCAGCGAAGAGCGCGAGGAAGACAAACTTTGCGCAAGCGTATTCGTGTTGCCTATCCAGCCGGATTGATAAAGCTGATCGATCTCGACGTTCGAATGGCTGTAGCTGGCATTTGAACGGAACGCCCAGGTATCGTTAAAGCGATGCGAGAAGGCGTAGCTATAAATCTGTTCGCGACGTTTATATTGGTTTGGTGAGCCCGCGCCATCATTAAAACCGGGGCTGAGTTTATAACCGTTGTGTTCATATAAAGAACCATCGGCCGGGACCGAGCCGTGGAAACCGCCAGACGGATCTTTCTGCAGATAGGCTTTAAGTAATAATGAGGTATCGCTATCGGGCTGCCATAGCACTGAGGGTGAAATAGCGTAGCGCTCTTCGCGCGCGTGATCGTATTGCGTATCGCTTTTACGCGTCATCCCGGTCAGGCGCCAGGCCCACTGACTGTTAATGGCGTTGGTATAATCGAACGCGGCACCATTGGTCTCCTGCGTGCCGGTGCTGAGACGGAAATGACCTTCCTGATTAAATTGCGGAAGTTTGCTGGTCATATTCACTAACCCGCCAGGAATCGTCTGACCATAGGTCGCGGAAGAGGGGCCTTTAATAATATCGACGCGTTCAATAAACCAGGGATCGATTTGCAAAATGTTGTGACTGTTACTGTCACTCATTACGCGCAAACCATCGAGGAAGGTGTTATTGACGTCAGTGCCGTGGAAACCGCGCAGCGAAATGGTATCGAAGCGGCTGGCGCCACCGGCAAAGTTAGTAAAGGCGCCTGGCGTATAGTTTAACGCCTGATTGAGATTCATCGCGCCCTGATCTTCCATCTGCTGGCGCGTGATCACCGAAACGGACTGGCCGGTAGTAATCAGCGGCTGATCGGTTTTGGTCGCGCCTTTACTGGTTTTAACGGTGTAGCCAGAGGTAGGTGAATCGGCAGTTTCAGCGGGCTGAGCGGTAACCGTCAGCGTCTCTTCCGCCAGTGCAAAACCCGGGACGGCAAGCGCCAGTGAACAAAGCAGCGCAGAACGTTTCAGGTTAAAAGGCATTCCCATGTCATATCCCTTAAACAGAATCGAAGCGGCCGCCCGGTAACGGAGCGCGGCCAGAAGTATTACGCAAGCGTAAAAATATGTAACTGAAAAGACTAATGAGAATTATTATCTTTATCGCTTGTCAATTCAAGCTGTGATTTATCTGATTATTTCCAGATAAAGCGTGGGGATTCAGGGGATTAAACCGGAAGAAAGCGCCCGACCTGCTGGCCGGGCGGGGGAAAATTACTGCGTTTTTTTCATATCGCTGACATTATTACAGGTGACGTCTTTCGGGCAGTACATATCCATGAGCTTAAGCGTGACGCCGTTGGTCCAGCCAAAGCCGTCCTGCAACGGATATTCACCGCCGCCGCCGCCGCCGAGGTTACCTTCCACCACATATTTTTCCACCAGCTTATGCTCGCGGTCATAGGTGGCCTGCACGTTATCCAGGAAGCGCATACCGATCTCTTTCGCCAGCGTCTGTTTGCCGTAGTTATTCAGGCCTTCTACTGCGGCCCACTGCAACGGCGCCCAGCCGTTCGGTGCATCCCACTGCTGGCCGCTATGCACGTTGGTATTAACCAGGCCGCCCGCTTTAACCAGCTGTTTTTCTACCGCGGCGGCGGTTTTTGTCGCCTGCTCGTCGCTGGCTACCTGAGTATAAAGTGGGAATAGCGCGGCGGCAGTCAGCTGCGTGCGGACGCTGCTGCGCTGCCAGTCATAGTCGGCATACCAGCCGCCGTCTGCGTTCCACAGGTAACGATTAATTGCCGCCTGACGTTTTTCCGCCAGCTCGCTATAGCGTTGGCTATCGCTCTGCTTATCCGCAACCTTGCTGGCGTGCGCCAGGGTTTTCTCCAGGTGATACAGCAGGGCGTTCAGATCAACCGGAACGATCTCCGTGGTACGGATCGTGGTGAGATCGTTTGGATCGTCAAACCAGCGTGAACTGTAATCCCAGCCGGAGGCCGCGCCGGAACGCAGTTCGCGATAGAGTTCTGCTTTGTTACGGCCCTTAGCTTTTTCCGCCGTGGCGATGTCATCCATCCAGGATTCAGGACGCGGCGCGTCGCGCGAATCCCAGTAACGGTTCAGCACGGTGCCATCTTTCAGCTTCACCACGCGCTTGCTGGCTTTACCGGCCGTAACGGTTTGCGCATCCGCCATCCAGTATTGATACTCTTTTTGCAGCTCCGGCAGATACTTACTGTAGGTGCTTTCACCGGCATGCTTCGCCAGTAAATCCACCATCATGCTAAAGAAAGGCGGCTGCGAACGGCTGAGATAATAGCTGCGGTTGCCGTTGGGAATATGACCGTATTTATCCAGCTGATCGGCAAAGTTATCCACCATATCCTGAATCAGATCCCAGTGACCGCTTTCCGCCAGCCCCAACATGGTGAAGTAGCTATCCCAGTAGTAAACCTCGCGGAAACGGCCACCCGGCACCACGTACGGTTTCGGCAGTGGCAGCAGCGAATCATACTGGTTAACCTTATCGGTGGTACGCGTCAGCACCGGCCACAGCCCGTTGATATGTTCGCGCAGGCTTTGTCCGGCAGGCGGCACATAGGCTTCGCCTGCGGTCGGCACAATGAAGTTGCTGTCCACAAAGCGGCGCAGATCAAAGTTGCGTTGATTTTTTTGCATCTGCCAGTCGGCCAGAATGGTGGCCGGGTCAAATTTTGGCACCGCATCGGCAAAGGTTTTCTGATCCGGGAAGAACTTCGCTGACTGAACGGCATGATAAAGCGGCCCCAGGCGCACATCCGGCGACTGCGGTGCCTGGTTATGGCGCTGCTGCTCGTCCGCTGCCTGCGCATAAAACGATCCCGTTGCCAGCGCGCCGGTAATCATCAAAGGCAACAGCAGAGCGCCTTTCCATTGAGACGTTACGGCCTTTTTCATCATCAGTATTCTCCTTGTCCAGACCAGACATGGCCTGTAAGTGTTTGACCATTCAAAAAACTTTAGACGAGATTAAATAATTTGCCTGGTGAGAAACTGGGAAATGTGAGTTGGATTAGGGTTTGCACAACGGTGCCTGAAAAGGGACCGGCACACGCCGTTCCGTTCCATGTATATAAATAAGCGGTTGATTTTAGGTGGTTTAAAGGTTAAAAATTCTTATCAATTAAACCTTCCACCGCGATTTTTTACCGGAAATCTGCGCTTTCGGAGAAAAGCATGTCTGTCACGGATTCACTTCTTGCATTTTCTTTTGCCGCCTTGCTTCTGACATTAACGCCCGGGCTTGATACCGCGCTTATTTTGCGTACCGCCACCGTGGAAAGCAGGAAGAAAGCGTTTCAGGCGGCAATCGGGATTAATACCGGCTGTTTTATCTGGGGTGCGCTGGTCGCTTTTGGCCTGGGCGCGTTGTTGGCGACGTCTGAGCTGGCCTATAACCTGCTTAAGTGGTGCGGCGCCGCTTACTTGTGCTGGCTGGGTATCCAGATGATCGTCAAACCGCGTAGGGCATTAACACCTGACCAGACGGCGAATCCCTCATCAACCAACTGGTTTGTTAAAGGGATGCTGGGCAACGTATTAAATCCCAAGATTGGCGTGTTTTACGTCTCGTTTCTGCCCCAGTTTATACCTGCAGGCCACTCTCCGGTGCTGTGGACTTTTCTGCTGGTCGCTGTGCATATCATTATCGGCACCATCTGGTCGTCCGTATTAATTACCGGTACGCATTTCGCTTCTGGCGTGTTGAAAAAATCGCTGTTTGTACAGTGGATGGATCGGGTCACGGGCGGCGTTTTCCTGTTTTTTGCCGCCAGACTGGCGCTAAGTCACCGTTAAGTCATCTGCTGCGCCTTCTCATGAGGTGCTGCCGGGGAAATAACGGCGTATCGGCCTGGTGCTTTATCAATGCCGCTTAATTCGCATTAAAGGGAACCTATGATTTCTAAAGAAAATGCAGAGCATTATATCTGGGGTGAAAAGTGCGATGGATGGTATCTGGTGAATCGGCAGGATATGCTGATTATTCATGAGAAAATGCCGCCGGGCACGCAGGAAAAACGTCATTACCATGCACTCGCCAGGCAGTTTTTCTTTGTGCTTGAGGGTACCCTGACCATGGAGCTGGCAGGGGAACAACAGGAGATCCATGCCAGACAGGGTATAGAAATTCCGCCTGGCGCAAAGCATCAGGCGCAAAACCGCGCTGATTCCGCCGTGGAGTTCATTGTTATTTCTCATCCCACCACGCGTGGCGATCGTTCAGACCTTCCCGAATGTGAAGCGTAATATGCAGGCGCACGCTATGGCTCGGTGCCGCAGCGCATATCAAAAAAATATTGCGGCATTCAAAAGCTTATTTAAAGGATTCAATAATGACATTAACCGATACGTTAAAAGAGAAGTATCCTGGCGCGCTGGCCTGGTCAATCGGCGATAGCCCCGCTATGGCAAACGAACTGGCAGAGCTGGTGTGTCGGGGGATCAAAACGGCATCATGCGGCTCGTTAGCCTCTTTTATGACGGACGCCTCAGCGCCGAAAATTGGTAGTTACAATATTATTCTCAACGGCCAGCAGGAGCCGGTGTGCGTCATCCGTATCGTAGCGCTGCGTCTGGTGCGCTTCTCTGAAATTACCGAAGCGTTTGCCCGTAAAGAGGGTGAAGGCGACCTGAGTCTGGCCTACTGGCAGCAGGAGCACAAAGCGTTTTTCACTCGTCAGGGAACCTGGTCGGAAGATATGGAGCTGGTTACCGAAGAGTTTGAAGTGGTTGAAGTTTTATAGTTTCGCCTGCTTATCGCGCCGTCATAGGCCGTTAATAAAGCTGAACTTCAACAGGCTGACGCGATCTATATTTAAAGCCGTGCGCCTGGAAAGGCACGGGCCTACTTTTATCGCTGGAAAAGCTGAAAGCAATGTGAGGCAACTATGTTAAATGAAAAGCAGAAAGAGCTGGTTAAAGCCACGGTACCGGTACTGAAAGAGAATGGTGAAGCCTTAACGGATTATTTTTACAAACGGATGTTAAAAAATAATCCCCACCTGAAAGAGACGTTCAATATGGGGCATCAACGCAGCGGGGCGCAGGCAAAGGCGCTGGCGGGTGCGGTGCTGGCCTACGCGGAAAATATTGACGATCCTTCGGTATTGATGCCGGTGGTTGAGCTTATTTGCCATAAACATGTCAGCCTGAATATCCAGTCTCCGGATTACAATATTGTTGGTGAGAATTTACTGCACTCAATCAGTGAAGTACTGAGCATCCCGATGGATGATGAGCTGATCACCGCGTGGGGCGTGGCCTATCAACAGCTGGCTGATATCTTTATTGCAACTGAAAATGCTCTGTACGAGGAGCGCAGAAACAGCACCGGCAGCTGGACGGGCTGGCGCAATTTTGTGGTTGATAAAAAGGTCAAAGAGAGCGAGGAAATCACCTCGTTTTATCTGGTTCCGCAGGATGGCGGGGCGCTTCCTGCTTATCAGCCGGGGCAATATATCACCTTGCGGGTAGAGGTTCCGGCGCTGGGGATCAAGCAACCGCGCCAGTACAGCCTGTCCAGCAGCCCGGCCGATCCTTATCTGCGTATCTCAGTTAAGCGCGAAGATGCGCGTACCGAAGGGCAGGATCCGGGCTATGTTTCTTCTACGCTGCATAACCTTGTCGATGAAGGTGGCGTGGTGGAACTGAGCGCACCGGCAGGAAATTTCTATCTGCTGAACCCGGATGCTACCAACGTGCTGATCAGCGCCGGCGTCGGGCTGACACCAATGATCTCAATGGTGAATCATCTGCTGGCTGAACACGCCGATCCTAATTTTAGTCCTACGCTACGTGAAGAAAACCATCCGCAGGGCACCGTGAACCCGGCGTTAAAAAAGGATATCTATTTTATTCATGCCGCCCGCAGTTCTGAAGTCCATGCGCTGCGTAAGGAGCTGGAAAACCTGGCCAGCCAGAATCATAACCTGCACCTGTTTATTGCCTATGAGAATGTGCATGAGAACGAGGTGGAAGGAAAAGATTATCACCTGAAGGGCAGGCTGGATTTAAACGCGCTCCCCGCTGGGTATCTGCCGAAAGAGGCGGACTATTATTTATGTGGGCCAATTCCGTTTATGCAGGAGCAGTACCGCGCCCTGACGGCGCTGGGTATCCCCGCAGAGAAAATATATAGCGAGGCGTTTGGCACCGGCGGGCTGCATTTGTAGCATTCTATTATAGTTGTATTTTTAGTATTTATAGCGCAAGAAGCCTAAGGTTATTCCTGGGCTTCTTTGTGACATTGATGTCGGAAAGCTCATTTATAAGGTCAGCACGATCAGATATAACAGTAGGGCTGGATTTATCATCGGATATATTAACGCGCAGAAATTATAACTTAACTGGAATAGATGAAATGAAAAGGTTTTCGCATAAAAATGGAACCTGGTTTAAATCAAATGATGCAGATATTTATTATGAAGTCACCGGTGATAATACCGGTCGGCCTCTGTTATTACTACATGGGGGTATGCTGAACATTGAATCTTTTAATGGGATGTTGAGCTGTTTACCTGATAGTTTTTATTTTATCGGTATGGATAGCCGCGGTCACGGCGCGTCTACCTTTACGGATTCATTATCCTATCATTCTTTGTGTCAGGATGTAGAACAGCTTTTAGCGGTTTTGAACGTAGAGAAAATAGATATCATTGCGCATAGCGATGGCGGGATAGTGGCGATGAAATTAGCCGAGTCCAGACCAGAATTAGTAAACAGCCTGGTATTGATCGGCGCGCAATGGTGCCTGACAGATGACGATCCTGCGATTAAATTATATGAATCGATAACACCCGAGATGTGGATCGAGAAGTTTAACGATGACGTTGACTATTATCATAAAATTAACAAGCAACCCAGGTTTAATGAATTTTTGCTGGCCGTAAAGGCGATGTGGTTAGATCAAAGTGATAATAGTTACCCTAAAGACAAGGTGAAAAATATCCAGTGTGAAACGTTAATTATTCGTGGCGATGATGATTTTCTGGTTCCCTGCGACCACGCCGTTCAGCTGGCAGAAATGATTAATCATGCGCACTTTGCCAATATCCCTTTCTGTAATCATTCCGTTCATGAAGAAAATCCAGCGCTGGTATCATCGCTAATTATGGATTTTTATCAAAAGCTGGCTTTATAGTTGGAGGGGTTGGCTCGCCCTGCGGGCAGCCTGCGGCTGTCCAACCTGCTGCGCAGGTTGTCGAACCCGGCGGGGGTTCTCATCACCCCTCTCTCTGGTGCTTTATACAGACAAAAAAGCCTGAACTTTCGCTCAGGCTCTCTCATGAAATATGGCGGTGAGAGGGGGATTGACTCGCGCTGACGCGCTCGCCCTGCGGGCAGCCTGTGGCTGTCCAACCTGCTTCGCAGGTTGTCGAACCCGGCGGGGGTTCTCATCACCCCTCTCAAGCGGTGAACTATGCAGACAAAAAAGCCTGAACTTTCGCTCAGGCTCTCTCATGAAATATGGCGGTGAGAGGGGGATTCGAACCCCCGATACGTTGCCGTATACACACTTTCCAGGCGTGCTCCTTCAGCCACTCGGACACCTCACCATATTGTCGTCAACAGGCACACTGCTGACCGGCGCTAATGTAGGGATTTTGCCGCAGCGCGTCAATCAACTTTCTGCGATAAATGATGCGTTTAGTCAGTTTTAAACCACTTCGGCGCGAAAGTAAGCAAAAAGTCGTTGAATGCAGTTGAATAACATAAATCAGACTGCACAACCCCCTACATAAGATGCATACTGATGCGCGATAACTGCTTAAAAATCACTGAGGTCAGCTTGAACAATTCAACCAAAGCGCAACCACAGGGGATCCCGGCTGGATCCGGCGCGCTGTTCTTTATTCAAATTTTCGCGACGCTCGGTTTCGCCGTGCTTTACTCCACGCTGGTGCTGTACGCCACCAAACGCCTCGGTTTCAGCGAAGCGCAGGCCAATGCCACTATGGGGGTTTTCGGCGCGTTTAACTATGGCCTCCACCTGTTCGGCGGCTATCTGGGCGGGCGCTTCCTCAGTAACCGCAATTTGTTTGTCTTAGGTATGGTGTTGCAGGTCGCTGGCTGCTGGGTGCTGTCGGGCGAAAGCGCGCAGGGGCTTTACTGGGGGCTGGCGATGTTCCTGACCGGCAGCGGCCTGAATGTCACCTGCATCAACATGATGCTTACCCAGCGCTTTGCACCGGATGACCAGCGCCGCGAAAGCGCGTTTTTATGGAACTATGCCGGGATGAATCTGGGGTTCTTTATCGGTTTCACCGGTGCCGGTTATTTCCAGCTTGGCGAGCATTATCAGGCGCTGTTCCTGTTCGCCACCGTGGGTAACGCGCTGGCGATTATTATCAGTCTGCTGCGCTGGAAAATTTTGGCGGATATTGATACGCCGTTGCTGCATGTCAACGCGCGGCAATACCGGCTGCGCATGGCCATTGGGCTCGCGGTGCTGGTAGCGCTGGTGCCAATTATTCGGGTGATGCTGACGCACGCCGATTTCACCGGATCCTTTGTGATTGCGCTGGGCGGCCTGATCTTTCTGCTGCTCTGTATCACCACGCTGCGCCATCGACCGCGCCACGAACAGCGCCGTATGACCGCTTACCTGCTGCTGGCGCTGGGTTCGCTGGTGTTCTGGATGCTTTACCAGCTGGCACCGATGGGGCTGATGCTGTTTGTGGAACATAATATCAACCTGAACGTGTGGGGCATCCGCGTTGCGCCGCAGTGGGTACAAAACATCAATACGTTGGTGATTGTGATTGGCGGCCCGCTGCTGGCCGTCGCCTTTAACCGCCTGCGTCAGCGCGGCTGGCGTATCGATATTCCGTTGCAGTTCGCCTGCTCGCTGTTTTGTATCGGGCTGGGCATGCTGGTGTTGCCGCTGGGCATTATGCTGGCAGGCAGCGATGGCATGGTGGCGTTCAAATGGATCTTTTTCAGCTACGTGCTGCAAAGCATTGGCGAACTGCTGATCTCCCCAATCGGCTACGCCATGATCGGCAAGCTGGCGCCGACACGCTATCAGGGCATCATGATGGGCTGCTGGATGATGGTCACCGGCGTCGCATCGGTGTTGGCGGGCTACGTTTCCGCGCTGATGCCGGAAAACAGCGGCAGCAGCGCGCTGCTCACCAATCCCGGCTACAGCCACATCTTCAACCTGCTGGGTTGGGGCGCGGCGGCGGTCGGGTTAGTGATGCTATTTCTTATCCCGCTGCTGCGAAGATTAATCCAATCCACCGCGCCGCAGGCGTAATCCCTTCAGGCCCGTCCGCTGCGGCGGGCCAAATCCCGCACATTTCTCTTGCCAGCGCCGCCAATTTCCCTGAGCCTTGGGTGAAATAAAAACAGAGGAGGCACTATGGATATCATCTTTTACCACCCTACCTTTAGCCTGGAAAAATGGCAGCAGGGCCTGCAACAGCGCCTGCCGCAGGCGCGGCTGCGGCGCTGGCAACCGGGCGACAACGATCATGCCGACTATGCCTTAATGCGCTTCGCGCCGGTTGAAATGCTGCAGGGACGGCGCGGGCTGAAGGGGATTTTTGCCATTGGCGCGGGCGTGGATGATATTCTTGATCTGCTAAAGCAGCATCCGGATATGATCGATCCGGCGGTACCGCTGTTCCGTCTGGAAGATACCGGTATGGGCCTGCAAATGCAGGAATATGCCGTGCATACGGTGCTGGGCTGGTTTCGTCGTTTCGACGATTACCGTCTACAGCAGCAGCAGTCGCTCTGGCAGCCGCTGCGCAACTATCAGCGTGAAAATTTTACCGTAGGTATTATGGGTGCGGGCGTGCTGGGACTGAGTGTGGCAGAGAGCCTGAAAAGCTGGGGTTTTCCGCTGCGCTGCTGGAGCCGCTCGCCCAAGCAGCTGGCAGGCATTGAAAGCTTCCACGGCAACGATCAAATGGCCGATTTCCTTTCCGGCACGCAAGTGCTGATTAACCTGTTGCCCAATACGCCGCAGACCGTTGGCATCATTAACCGGGCGCTGCTGGATCAGCTTAATGACGGCGCCTTTGTGATGAACCTGGCGCGCGGCGCGCATGTGGTTGAAGAGGATCTGCTGGCGGCGTTGAATGACAACAAAATCAAAGGCGCGACGCTGGACGTGTTTGTTAAGGAGCCGCTGTCGCCCGATCACCCTTTCTGGCTTCATCCGCGCGTCACGCTGACGCCGCATAATGCTGCGGTGACCTTGCCGGATGAAGCGATGCACTATATCGCCAACGCGATTGCGCAGCTGGAAGCGGGGCAGCAGCCCGAAGGTCGTGTGGATCTGACGCGCGGTTATTAACCGTAATAATAACGATGGCAGGGCGCGCCAGCCTTGCCCAATCAGAAGGAGAAAGCTGGAAATGTATCCCGTTGATTTACATATGCACACGGTAGCCAGTACGCATGCATACAGCACGCTGCACGACTATATCGCTGCGGCAAAACAGAACGGTATCAAGCTGTTTGCCATTACCGATCACGGCCCCGATATGGCCGATGCGCCGCATTATTGGCACTTTATCAATATGCATGTCTGGCCGCGCGTGGTGGATGGCGTAGGCATTCTGCGCGGCATTGAAGCCAATATTAAAAACAGCGCTGGCGAGATCGACTGCACCGGACGGATGCTGGAGACCATGGATTTAGTGGTTGCCGGTTTTCATGAGCCGGTTTTCGCGCCGCAGGATAAGGTTGCGCACACCGAAGCAATGATCGCCGCCATGGCTAGCGGCAATGTGCATATTATCAGCCATCCCGGCAAGCCTATATGATAAGGTACACAAATAACATTATTGTGGGAGTAGAGGATAACTGTGAAGCAACGAATGTTTTCGTATGTACGCTGGAGTACACCGCGTCAGGCAAGCGGAACCTCGTTGAAGCGACAAACTGCAAGAGCAAAAGAGTTTGCAGAAAAGCACAACTTAGAAATGGTAGAAATTTTCGATAAAGGGGTCTCAGCATTCGCGGGAAAACACCTTCTGCCTACAGCCGCACTCGGGTCATTTATTGCTGCCGTAAAGCAGGGTGCAATCGAAAGTACTGCTTGGCTTTATACGGAAAACCTTGACCGCCTTCATAGAGGCAAGGTCACAGACGCACAAGAGTTACTTCTCACCTTAATAAATCTTGGAATCACTGTAGTCGCAGGGATGGACGGTGAAAAGGTTTATACACGTGAATACCTGAACAAAAACCCTCATGAATTGTTCATGACAGTAATGGTTTTCGTGCGTGCGAATGAAGAGAGCGAAACGAAAAGAAAAAGGGTGTTAGGCAACGTAGAAGCTTTGTACCAAGATTATAAAAACGGTGAAAAAGTAGTCGTTAAGTCAGTAGGGAATCATCCATTTTGGATAGACGATACTGGGCCAAGTCATGAAGGAGTAAAGAAACATCCCGTACTATGGAATATTGCTCGTGAAGCAATTGAGATGTTTTTAGCCGGTACATCTGTATGGAGTGTTTGCAACCATCTCAATGAAAAGTATCCAAACATGTATCCAAGCTCAAAACGAATTTGGACAACTCCTAACGTAAGAAAACTAAGAACTAACGAAGCCGTAATAGGGAAAAGAGTAATCTATTTTAAGGACAGGGATGAACCTAATAATAAGGAAAAAGGGAAAACTTATACATTCGAAGATTATTACCCAAAGTTATGTACTGATGATGAGTGGTCAATACTAAATGATATTAGTAAAAACAATACCTATATAACTAACAAAAAACAGCCAAACACTGTAAATTTGCTATCTGGCATGAAGCTCATTAGATGCGGTCGTTGTGGAAGCACAATGAACTCCATGCGACAGGGCGATAAAATTAGATATGTTTGTGATGGTGCTCAGAACGTTAAAACGGTCTGCAAGGTTTGGTCAGTATCAAACGTTGTTGAATATTGCTCAATACAAGTATTGCTTATTGCATTTTCTGAAGCAGCAGTTAAAGGACGGATTACCCAAGACGACTATGAAAAGCAGCTTGGAATAATTCAAGAAAAAATAGCAGCCGAAACCGAAAACATTAGCAAGTTAACGCAAGCAATTACAGTTACAGGTAATATTGATGAAGTTATAGCACTTCTCCAGGTTCATAAGGCTAATAGGGATATTTTACAGTTAGAACAAGCGAAAATTTCAAGTAAGCGTGCAGTTAATTCAAAAACGGGCGATGTAACATTTGACACTATCAGTCAATTTTTAGATGAAACCCCTTATGAAGTACTGAAAGATATAGAACATCCCTCAAGACCAAAGTTACGAGAAGTCATCAGGGAGTTCATTAAGGGGATTAGGGTAAACAAAGCAGATAAAAAAATAGCAATTACGTTTGATATAGGTAACGATACTGAAGTGATTTATCGTGCTGGCGAGGAAAAGCCAGAGATAGAAGAAGTCATTTCATCAAGGTATGAGGCACGAGGTATAGAATACGTTACCAGAGTAGGCAGAATAAGGAACATCAAGAAAAAGCAGGAGCGTTACTTTTATGAAGAAATTGAAGGACAAAAAATGGAGGGTTTTTCAGCATTTCTTTTGAGTCAAAGTTTCAAATCGGCACAAGAGCTAATGAGGCTGAACGGCTATCCAGATATTGATCCTATGCTGCTTTGGAGTAAGAAATGATTGATAAAGATCGGGAATATTACATTAATGAGCTAATCATGAATGTTAAGATCAGGCATAAACTTTTGAACAAGCTAATTGAGTATCGTGAACATTATACCGGCACAGAAAAGCAAGCCCCTGAGTTTGGTAAGAGTTCAATGGATTTATTGATGTACTTTGAAGAATCAATCAACAACGGTACGATAGATAGAAAAGAACTAAGATGGTGGGAAGATTAACAGTAAGCCAGTACTTTGCAGTACTGGCTTCTTTTTAATCTAACTTAGTTTCCCGTCCTGCTTCAACATCACTGATAATGATATTAATCCATTGTTCCAAAGCTTCAATAATTTCTGAGGTTAATTCTGTATCCATAAGTGCGTACTGTAACTGATCAATCTTACCTAATTGCCATGCACGATGTGCCTCTTCTGGAGTACTGAATAATCCTAAGTGGGTTTGCTTTCCATTAATTTTACAATGTGCCTGGTAAGGATTTTTACTACTTTTCGAAATGCTAACACCTAATGGAAGTACCACAGAGTTATCAGCATTACCACGACTGTTTGACTTTTTGCCACGTAATATATTATTGATGTGTGCTGGAACGAACATACAGGTTTCAGCACTATAAAGATTAGAGTAGGGTACTTTTAAATCTTTATCTAAATGCCAATTTGGTATGTAGCCTTGCATGAAATTAGCAATGTATAATTCGCGGTTGTTGATCCATGCAGTATCAATAGCAATGTGCTGATAGTTCTTATTAGCTTTGCAGCGAAGCACCATAGAGTTATATGCACGTACTGCTTTATCACGAAGGGTGAGTTTTCTTTTAATATGAAATCCTTTTCATAGTTATGTTTTAATCTTCTGTACTATTTATGGCAATTCATCCATGAAGTGCCGCAAATAGAATTAATATTTGATGTTTTTTTGGTTAAGAAATTTTATTTCTTTATGTGTGCTCGAGGTTTTAATTGCCCTTGATTTCCTTTTTGAATTCTTCAATCATCATATCGATAGCACTTACACTACCGCCTTCTTCCATAAGTGATATTAGCTTCAATAGTTGACTATCAGAATAGTACTCTTCACCATTACGTTGATCTTTTCTGATTGTACCTTTTTTTTCTTTTAGCTCACTTAAACGTTTAGCAACCGCAACCAGTACTTGCTTGTAATTATTAACGCTTGTCTTACCATAATCTGAACAATCAAATTTGTCAGATGAATCGATAGTTTGTTTTACACTTGCTGTAGTTACACGGCTTAGACGAACTACCAAGAACAAGATGCTCTTAGTATCGTAAGCACGATCACTGTTTGTTTTATCATTAAATTCTTTAACAGTCTTACGAATGATAGTTTGTGCTTCGAAATTCAAATCTTTCAGATGTACAATACCTGCTAAGTGAGCACTTAGATCACCATTGTCATATTCATCAGTTGGACGCCCACGTTTATTTAGGTCTTCTGGATTTTTCTTTTTAGTCATTTTTTATGTCCATTTAAACTATACTAACTTTGTGATGATGTTAGTCTATAATTCCTTTTAAAATTGCTATGTTTAATATGTACTGAACTGCTGCTGATGGAGTCTTACAAGTACCATCAGCTATTAGCTTTTCAATTAGTTTGTTCTGAGTGTCAGAAATACGTACTGTTACTCTATGTTCTTTATTCTCTTTCATTTAAATTCCTTTTGTCGACAAATTCTATGATTAATTTTGCATAAAGAAACCCCGCCTCATGAACGGGGTTTCTTATGACTAAAAAGACCACAATCAGAATTCATCACTAAACTTTTTGCTTACCTATATTATACCACAAGAGTTTAAATCGTTTCATTTTTGTGATTCGCTTCTTGTTTTTATAATACGTAGTATTTAGTGTTTTATTTTTAAAGTGACGTGTAATAAAAATTTTTTTGCGAAAAAAGTTTAATTTTTTCGTGGTGTACTTCGTTAGTACTGATTTTAATAATTTTGTATGACAGGACTAAGAAGCGACTTATTGAAAATGTCCCGATTAAATACGGTAAATCACCGGAATAAATCGGGACTGACCGGAATAAATCGGGTCATTTGCTGGATTTAAAAGGGTTAGAGCATGATTTTGTGTGTTTTTAAGCCTATTTTTGCTCATTTTACGAGTTAAATGTACGTTTTATGATCATTTGCATAGGTCTCCCGAATTAATCCAACAATATTAGAATATAATGGAAGTACTGCCTGCGGCTGCTTAACGCATGTGCTCCTGTGTCGCCATGCTCATATGTAGTTCCTCCTGAAGTCGTCACTACATATAAATCAGTAATCTGCGATTCCCGTTCCCTTCTTCGAAGGAAACTGTCATCCCCGATGTGGGTTTTTCTTTTTTTCTTTGAGTACAGAACTGAATTACTTCAAAACCCTCATACTGATTTGGCCTGTCGTCTTCTTGAGTAACTACGCGGCTTCGCCTTGTGTGTTCGTGTTGAACTCACTGAATTAGTACTTCAAAGCTGTTTAAGCCCTTACTTTCCTTTCTCAGTTACTTCAGTAAAGACTCCTACTTAATGGACTAAATAATTCAAGGAGCAACAAATGGGACAATTAGAATTTTCAGTTAGTAATGGGTACTTCACTTACGAAAGTAAAACCCAACTCATTACTATGAACAAAGGACTTATATATGTGGTTTGTCATGCAAATTATGGATCTCTCTACATAGAGAAAATCAGAAGAAGAGGGGAAGAACCAGATGTACTCAGTACTAACATACTTGAGATACCAGTACATGATCAGGACGAATGGGAAGGATTTGAATTCCAATTCATGACTGTAAATGGAATGGATACTGATTGGTTGAGAATTGTTGTAAGGGATCTCTTTCGCTTCATTGACTACATCAACACATACATAAAAGTACTCCCAAGAAAGTACTGAGGAATCGCTATGGCTTCTTACAAAGCAATAATTTTAATAGTACTGCTTTCTGTCTTTTCTGGATGGAAAGCAAATACGTACTACACAGGTTATGAAATGAACCTCGAAAAAAACATCACTGCATCCATCAAAAAAGAGATCAGTGATATGCAGTACAAACAAGCAGAACAATTAACAGCGAAGCTCAATGAGTTGAAGGATCAGGACTTCAAAGTACTCAAGGAATCACAGACGATAATTGAACGGCCTATCTACTCACAGCAATGTATTGATCAAGACGGAATAGAACTATTGAAGAGGTACAAGGAGGCAAGCAATGCACTACGTAATAAGAAGCCTTAAGGCTGCTCTCATCGGCGTTGCTCTACTACTGACTGCCTGTAGCAATCCAGTACAAGTAGCCCCTGTAATCGAACAGCAAGCACTTCTACAGCCATGCAGTACAGACACACCTATACCTACAGATACTACCGGCAAAGCCCTCATGCAAGCCCTGATTGAGTACCAGAGCCTCTATAACGAATGTGCCTCACGGAATGATGCACTAATACAAACCATAAAAGGAATTAGGGAATATGACAAAAAAGTATGATTCGAAATTTGAACAACAAATAGATAAGCAGTTTCCGCAGCTTAAGTACCATCCTGAAAATACTATCCAGTACACAATCCCTTCACGTTACGAACCAGATTTTATGTACTGCACTGATACTAAAACTTACCTCATTGAATCAAAGGGCAGATTCCGTACCAGTACTGAAGCCGCCAAATACAAACATGTACGTGAGGTACTTCCTGCTAATCATGAAATTGTATTTGTATTCATGAAAGCTAATACGCCAATGCCTAATGCCAAAAAACGAAAAGACGGTACTAAGCAGACACAAGAAGAATGGGCTGCTAAAAACGGGTTTCTTTTCTTTTACACTCATAACCTAAAGGAATTGATAAATACTCCGTAATATTAAAATAACAAACGGAGTTTATAAAATGGATGAATGCGAGTACGAAGATGATTTTGAAGATACATACTATCTACCTGACAGTATTGATGAATTAACAGGAGAATTAGGATGGACTGACGAAGCAGTTCATAACTACAATTTTTACAGGGACTATAACTAACATGGAAGAACTACAAAGGGAACTTGAGAGAAAGTTACTGATGCAAGGGTATGAGAAAGATCTACTTCAAGCTTCAGGGAGTTATGAAAGGGCAGCTAAAGGAAACGGTTCAGTACTGGACTTACCAAGAGGAAAGCAATTCTTCCTTGAAACATTCAGTGCCGTACAATCCTTTTTGTATGAATCCATTGAAAGCGAGTTAAAGAAGGCACGTAAATCTAAGTTCTATACAGCCCTAATTGAACAGCAGTCTTTGATGTACCAGAAGGATATGACAAATGCAGCGAAGTACTCTTTGTTTGTACCTCGTTATGAAAACCCAATTACTTTACTGGCCTACTTCATTACAAAAGAACTAACGAAGTTAATGGTAAGAGAGAATATTGTATTGACTGTCTTTTGTAGGAAGATCGCCAACTATTATATGCAAAGCTACAACTTCTTTGGGGAAGCTTCTGATGATGCTCTAACGGGCGTAATTCAACTGGTTAGAATTTACGTTGCAACCAATTACTGTAAGTACTTCGAAACACAGAATCTACCTGATGGGATTATCATCAAGATAAAACCAGAGTTCAGTACCCTACAGATCAGCAAAGAAGAACTACTTAATACTATTGAAGAAAGCCATGCCGCGTACAAACCTATGCTTGTTCCGCCACTACCTCATAGCAACCTACTCGATCATGATGGCGGGTATCTGGAAATCAAATCTCCAGTACTCAAAAATCCTGAGTGGGCTGAAGTTAGGCAGTACAAGTTTACAAGTGACAACGAAGGCAAAATGTTCTTCGACACTATCAATAAGATGCAAAGTACTGAATGGGCTGTTAACACTGAATTCCTTGAATGGATGAAGCAATGCAAACATCCATCAGTAATGAAGTACTTCAATAACAACATTAAAAAAATGCAGATTGACCTGAACATGCAGAACAAAGAAATTAACGCACAGATTGCAAAACTTCAGAAGACAGCGAAAACCAGTAACTATCTCAGTACTCAAACGAAAGATGAGGATGAGAAGACGCAACACATTAGTGATGCACTCAACGCTAATGATGAGATCGACAAACTTAGCGAAGAACTGGTGAATGCTACCAGTGCAGTAGGCAAGGCAAGAGGATGGGAACAGACGATTACTGATGCTGATTTCTACAGCCAGTACGAGAAGTTTTATCACCCTGTTTTCTGTGATAACCGTGGCCGTGTCTATACCTACAATACGTCTCTGTCATTCCAGGGTAACTCACTCGCTAAAGTACTGGTTAGGTCGTTCAGTACTGAAAGGCTAACCGATAGCGGCGTATACCAGCTTAAGGTACTGCTTGGTGGCATGATTGAGGGATTCAGTAAGAAGAATACCAATCCCCGTTATAACCGCGTACAGGAGCTACATGAGGCATTCACAAAGTGCATCGAACACAGCGATTACAGTGTGATTGATTTGCTTGATGAGGATGAAGTACTTCAGGCACTGAACATCATGTACACACTCTATATGCACAACAAAGACAGTACCTATAAGACCGGCATACTCGCATACATTGACGCTACCAGTTCTGCAATCCAGATACAGGCGTTGGTACAGAAATGTTCCAAGGCAGCGGGGCTAACGAATCTGTTACCTAACACTACTGATGAACTGCGTGATGCATATAAAGCCGTAGCTGATACCTGCAAAGCTATGTGTACTGAAATCGCCGCTCAAAGCGATGATGAGATAAAAAAGGTACTTCAGGCATTTTACAAATCGAATGACAATTCTAAGTTGCTCTATATGTCATAGTTACTTTGAATTAAAAAATTACAGATAACTTATGAAATAAAAAGATAAATACAATGTAAATTAAATCAAGGAGAAATTTATGTCTGTAAAACCCTTAGCTCGGTATATTGTACCAATAGTAACAGTTTCATTTTCAGAAAAGAGCTTTAAATTTGATGTTAAACAGCCCTGTACATTCAGTGTTTCTGAATTTCAAGTGTTAACGATTGACGGCAAAAAAGAAAACATTATTGAAATTTCATTTGACTTCTACGTTATAATCAATCGAGAACCTTACGATTCACGCGATGCATTTTTAGCCAAGCATGGTTGTAAGTTAATTGAAGGTAATAATGGGTAAAATTAAAGTAAGCACTTCGCAAAATTAAATTAAAAAATACACGGTGACAAATGTTTATCGTGTTCTATCAAGGATGAATATGAACATTAATCACCTGCAACTAAAACTAATTGAATCTTGCCGTAATAAAAAACTATCCGTTGAGCAAACGTTGAGTACTTTAATCGCTCAACGTGACTTGTGCATTAAAATGTCTGAACATGCCGATGAAGTATTTGCACGTAAAACTTTCAAAAAGTCGGTAATGGTAATCACTAACTATGGCGGTACTCAACGCACTTCAAGACAAGACGTAATAAGCCAGCTTAAAAGCTTTGAGGATGGCTTTATCTATTCACTTACCCCCTCAGAAATTACCATGATGACTAATATGATCTTCTGGTCAATGGAAGAAGGTGTACCAAGTGCTATTAAATTTCTTGGATACTTTCGTAAATTGCTGGCGTTTGTACTAAAGCATAAAGATGTAATTGAGTTCGTGAACCCGCTTAATAACTTCCCGGTAGTACTCAGAGTCTATGAAGAGGAATCGATCTCTCTAAGCTACAAGGTACACGGGAAGACGCTAACCAGCCGTATCAACAAGAAGACCAGTACTACCAACAAACGCAAGACTACCAGTAGCTCAGTACCATCCATCATACACAGTGCCGATGCTGCACTACTGCACCTCATCAAACACGGTATGTTAGAAGCAGATATGGCCTACATTCACGACTCCATAGGCGTACATCCCAACAACATTGAAAGTACTAAGACTGCCGTAACCAACTCACTACTGGCTGTAGCAAAGAGTGAGTACTTCGAAAACCTCAAAGATCAGTTACTGGATGGCATACCGCCAGAAGCAGTACCAGACGAACTGAAGCATGTACCTACAGAAGATACGTGGGATACCTGGGAAGAAGATCTAAAGACTGCATACAACGCCTATATGTAAGTAAAGCCGCCCACTTAATGGATTAGATGAAAAGGAGAACTCACATGGACACATCAATCATTAAGCAGCGGTTTATCAATTTGAAAGTATCAACTGATATTACTGTTCCCAAAGAGAGTACTGTGAACGTGTTTTCAGTACTTTCACTATCAGATACTCAAACTCTGGTTATTCAGAATAAATCAGGTGTCACAGTACTTATCAGCGATGATCTCACTAAAGGATCAATTGAAGTACTCGATGAAATTAAAATTACATGCACCAGTTTAGTTCTGCACAATTTAACTCACAGGGATGCAGTATTGAATATTTCAATAACAGGATAATAATATGGATAAGGAATATCTAAACGCGTTGAGTACTAAAGATGAAGTACTCGATTATGCCAATACATTAGGCATCACAACATTAGTAAAATCACGCTCACTCAAGAACCTCAAATCAGATCTACAAATCAAATTTCATCAATCGCTTGCTGATGTAGTTGATGCTGTTAACAGTGTCAGTACTAAACCAATCGAAGGTGAAGATATAGTATCCGTAATCAAGAACTATGAAGTCATTCAGGTAGTACCTGTCTCCGCACTGGAACAGTACTGTAAGACTATTGGAATTCCATATGCCGCCGCAGAATCAATTATCGGTAAAACCTGGCTAAATGTTCATGGGTATTCCTTCAAAGAAGGGTACTGATCATGGCAGAAGAAAATAAAAAGAAACGTACTACCTATGTACAGGACAGAAGCAAAGCACGAAAAGCACGCCTCTCACCAAAACTCAACGAAGACACACTACAGATGCAAGCTCGCTATGAGCAGGAAGGTTATAAGAATATCGCAGAAATATTATTCCTTATTGCTAATGATGCTTTTGAAGACCTTGCAAGTACTTTAAAGACGCATGACTTACATAGCGAAGAGTACGAGCGTTCATTTCAGCGTGCTTTAAAAGCAGCGAATAACGCCGCACCTTACTTTGCCAAAGCAATACGTTCAAACGTAGAAATCAATAACACTATTGAACCTAACAATGTTGAGGATGCAATTAAAAAATTATTAGATAAAAAATAAAGGGGCGTTAAATGGATTTAACCCTATTGGATCATATTCAAGATATACCAGCATATGTCAGTACTCTAACTAAAGATGAACAACTATCAGTACTGAACTATCTGCAAGCCTGCAAAGATTACAGGGAATACAACAAGCTTGAGTTCTTTGAACCTGACCAGTGGCAGGTTGACGCGATCACGTTAGGCAGTACTGAAGATTTCAGGATGGTCTGTGCAGGAAACCGCCTCGGAAAAACATACTTCGGTACTTATGAAACCGTCATTCACGCTACAGGCCGATACCCTGAAGGATGGACAGGACACCGCTATACCAAACCAGTAAACGTACTGGTACTCGGTTGGGACTGGAGCCAGATCAACCGGCCTAAATGTACCGCAGAGTGCATCTTAGGTACGGCTGATAGGCGTGGTACTGGCTGGTTACCAAGACAAGACATTGTAAAGCTAATCCCCAAGACAGGACTTCAGAACACAGTCAGTACTGTATACGTGAAGCATTACGATGCAGCAGGTGTATGTGACGGTGAAAGCCGTATCACTTTTGATGTGTACAGTGCTGGCGTTGGTACTCTTATGGGTATGGAAATCGATTTTGCGTTACTTGATGAACAAGTACCTGAAGACATTTTCAGCCAAGTTAAGAAGCGTACATGGACTTCACGCGGTCGAGTTCTTTATGTAGCAACACCAGAGAAAGGACTCGATGAAGTAATCAAACAGTTCTGGGAAGAAGACGGTACTCACCACAGCGGATTGGTACACGTAACGCTATGGGACAGTAATAGATTCACCGATGAAGAAAAGGTGAAGATGAATGAGCAGATCGAACCTTGGGCCAGACAGTTCAGTATTGAAGGCATCCCAAGTGCCGGTAGTGGTGCAGTATTCGCAGGTATCCTGAAAGAAAGCCTACTTGATAACACATTCCGGATCGGTAAGTACTGGAAACGTATGGCAGCAGCCGATTTAGGCTATTCAGATGATATGGTATTCAGCTTCATTGCGTACGACCCCGATAACGGTACTTACTACCTCTATGACGAACTTTCATATACAAAGACCGATGCAATAATTTGTGCAGCCGGTGTACGTCCAATGCAGCACGGATATATACCAATGATCCTACCTACTGATGCCAAGGCTGAAAGGGGATTAGGAGCAACATACCAATCTATCTTTGAAGGAGCAGGTTTAGTACTAACAAGGGAATATGCACGTAACTGGTACTTTGATCCTACAGGCAAAGACCGTACCGTAAAATCCGGCATTATGTTCATGCGTGAGTTAATGCTATCAGGCAAACTTAAAGTACATCCTAAATGCACGGGTTTCTTAAAAGAATTCAGCCTGTACTCATATGATGAAGACGGAAACTTTATCGACAAAGATAACCATTTCATTGATAGCTTTAGATATAACATCATGGCAATCAATAAGTTTGGCGTATCTGAATACGAACACGAAACAAAAGGTACTAACAAAGTAATCAGTGCTAATGAATGGAGTAAGTACACAAATACATACGATACTTACTAACGGAGAAATAATTAAAATGGATTTTAAATATACAGACCTAACTACAGGTCGAACCCCTGATCTATCTTCAGATAAGTTAGAAGCTTTTGAGGAAGCACTACTTAAACAAGTACGTTCAGATGTAGATGATTGTGAAGAGTACCTTGAAGAAACTATTCGCCCAAAGATTACTGAAAATTGGGGATTCTTTAACGGTACATTGCCTAAGAAGCGTGAAGGTGAACCATCGTTTGTAGACAATACCTGTAATGCGACAGTAGAACATTATGTAGCTGCGTGTATGGATGCCTTCAGTAGTGGTGAATCACTTGAAGTTGTCCCTGATGGTGTAATGTCACCAGTAACTTTGAAGGTGATCAATCAAGTACTTAATGATGTACTGGATAGCGATAACGACAGGCAAACCCTGTACCGTGCGTTTTTCAAAGATGCGATGGTAAGTAGTGCTTCTGTCATGCGTCCAATCATCCGTGAAGAGAACAAGATTGAAAAAGAATTCTTCACAGAACTAACACCAGATGTGATTCAGTTCAGACAGGCTCAGCTTGAGTCTGATGATCAGTACGAATCAGTAGAGGTTATCGTTACTGACAGGAAAGACGAACAGATCAGCAATGATATGCCGGTTGAGCCAACATCTTTACTTGGGCAGATGGATGTAACAGGTATGAGCACTGTAATGGAACAGACGCTTTATACGGGATACTTCGCTATCGTTTCGAAAGTGAAGACAATTAAAATTGAAGCTGTACCTGCTGAAAACTTTATTATCAACAAAGATGCTCGTGGGATTAACGATGCTCGTATTGTTGGTCACAAGGCAATGACTACTATCAGTACTCTATTAGAAATGGGCATTGATGAAGATAAAGTACTGGAGGTTTGGGAGAAGTGTAATGATGACGATGCTGATAGTAATATTGCATCACTATCCCGTAAATCCGGTTTAGTACTGGATAATGATGATGATTCTCTTGATAACTCACAACGTGAAGTAGAGCTATATGAGTTATATATCAAATCATCTGTAGAAGAAACTGTAGGTACTGATAAAGAAATAGCCGTATCCAAACTCTATCAGGTATTTTATTGCGAAGGCGTACTTTTAGCGTACCAGGAAACAGATGTAGTACCATATTGCGGTACTTCACCAATTCCAAGACCTCATATGTTTTGGGGTGAGGGGATGGTAGACCTAACGAAGAGTATTCAGAGTGCCCGCACCGGACTACTACGCCAGCAGTTCGTGTATAACGAAATGGCAAGCCGTCCACGTTTCGAATACAACCCTGAAGAACTTCACAATGTACGAGATATTTTCAATACAGCCCCAGGTACGGGTATTGCGGTAAAGGTTTCAGGTACGATCAATCCTATTCAGCTCACGGCTATGGCAGGTGATTCAGCCGGTCTACTTCAAATGCTCGATACCATGCGTGAATCTGGCACTGGTATGTCATTTGTTGGTCAAGGCATGTTAGGTGAAGCTCTTGCAGCAGGTTCCAGTACTCAAAGTGCTGCAATGATTTTATCTGAAGGCCAACTTGTACAGAAGAGTGTAATCAACACACTACTCAACGGTGCGATCATCCCATTGGTGAAAGCACTCTATAACATGTTGCGTGAAAACTTCAGTACTTGGGATCTACAGGTAGATGGTGAGAAACTTACTATCAATCCGAACGAATGGCCTGAACTACGTAATGTGCGTATCAAGACACCATTGGGTACTACAGCCAAACTTGAACAAAGCCAGAAGTACGGCAACCTTGCTCAAGTACTTGCAACGGCTGCACCAGGTACTGAACTCGCTAAGTTAGCCAGTGCAAATAACATCCGTGCCGCAATGGTGAAGAGTTATGAACTCATGGATATTGCCGATGCTCAGTACTACATGAACGATGACAGTACTATCCAGCAAAAAGACCAGCTCACGCAGCAGCTATCACAGCTACAGGAGCAAATGCAGCAGATGACTCAACAGCTACAGCAGCTTTCAGACCAGAATCAGGTACTACAGAGTACTGCTAACAACATGGCACAGAAGCAGCTTGAACTGGATGAACGTAAGGTTGTGCTTCAGGAACAGCAAGCTCAGGCAGACATGCAAAACATGGCACATGAGCAGATTCGCAAGCAGGATGAAACTGATGGCAAATTGCAGAACATGGCTGATAAGCAAGCCCTACTTGAGAAAGAAGAAGCACTCAAAGAGGAAATGGCTCAGGCTGAAATTAAATCTGGAAATAATATTTTCACATCAATTTAAAGGGGGAATGGATTTCCCCTAAAATTACAGGAGTTAATAATGTCCGAAACATTAAGCGACATTTCATTAGCACCTAATAGTACTCAGGAGCTAAATCAAACTGCACCATATATGATTCAGCCTAAAACGGCTCCAGTACTAATAAGTGCTTCAAACAATACAATGCAGGGATATGAATTACAGGTAGGGGAAACCTTAGTTGTAGATCAGGACGTAACCGTATATCTCACCAATAAGACGTACAGGACCGCTTCTATCGGTATCCTCACAACTGACAGTACTAACGTACCAGTAGTACCCGCAGAGGCCGTATACCTAAGCTCTGTGGGCTTAGCGATTATCGGTAGTACTAACCCTCAAGTACCTTTCACGACGAATCCAGAAGCCTCTACAGGCTACACAGCACAGTATTCATCTACAGATAGTACTGTTGTGCAGATCAACGCGGATAGCACATGGACAGTACTGAAAGATAGTAGCGGGGTAAGCATAGCTGTCACGTTGACTAACACCGATGGCAGTACTGTCAATGATAGCTCAGCCGTGTTTACTTCAACGCTATCAGCGTACACGGACAGTACCAGGACTATCAAAGTTGGCCAAACCTACCAGCTCACGTACACAATCAGTCCTTCTGAGGCGGCTACTCATCCAGAACTGGTACTTGAGTTCTTCAGCAATGATCCCGCTATTGCCACTATCAGCCGTACTGGCCTTACTACAGGCGTAACTGATGGCAATACCCGTATTGGCGTTAAAGCTAAGTTCAGAGGTGCAGAAGCAAGTGACAGTTCGTACTTCCAGGTAGACCCACAATAATAAAATAAGGAATAACAATGAAAATTACTTACCCTGATTACACTATCCCCGCTGATGGTGAAATCTCCCTATATGCAGTATTCTCTGACTCTGTAGGGAAAACACTGTTAGTACAGAACAAATCGACAGCAAAGATCGTTATCAGAACTACATCAAATACTTCTCATGATGGATTTGAACTTGTTACGCCATACTCAATTACGCTATCCAGTACTGGAAATATTTTTATCAAGAATATCAGCTATACAAGTGCTGTGATTTCTGTATCTGAAGTTGAGTAAAGTAGTCCACTAAATGGAACCCGTACTGAAATACGGGGTTAATTTATGGAGTGCATGAATGAATGACAATGAAGTACTAAAGAAGTTTGAATCCTTGCGTTCAGAGTGTTTGAACAATCCAGTATTCAAAGAGATTCTTGTGCAAGTCGAAGAAGATATTATATCAGGGATTAAAAAGTCCCCTGATGACGCTGTGATTTCTCACTATGAGTATCAGGCATTACAACGCATTATTGGAAAGATTAACGCACTTACATTCAGTGCAGCAAAACAAAAACATATACTTTCCAAACCCATAGATGTATCAGACTACTAATACGTAATAACTGAAATAACACATCTTACAAATATAACCTTTATCACTATGCATAGTGAGGAATACTTATGTCCGAAACAACAAACGAAATTCTAAGTTTCTTAGATTCTGAATCGCCAGCAGACTCCCCAGCGGAACAATCTCATGATGTAGAAAAAGAGGAACTTGACACCGACGAATCAACTACTGAAGAAAGTACTCATGACGATGAAGACGAATATGAAACAGAAGAAGAGTCAACCGCAGATAGCGATGATGAAGAACATGAAAGCGATGATGACAGTACTATCAGTACTGAGGCCAACAACATTGATGATCATGACTTCACACTTACTATCGACGGTGAGGAAGTTACCGTAAAGGGTAGTGAACTCAAAAGTGGGTACATGCGACAAGCGGCATTTACCAAGAAGACGCAAGAGATTGCAACTCAGCGTAAAGCACTTGAAGCAGAACTGACCAAAGCAGTTGAACGGTCTGAGGCTGTCAAGTTCAATGCAAACATCGAAATGGAACGTTTAGATGGTGCATTAAAACAATTGGGCGGTTGGGATGGTTTACGCCGTGAAGCTTCACCAGAACAATATGACCAATTTCACTCGCGTTATATCCAAGCTAAAAAAGACGCAGAATTAGCTGATGATATTTTACGTGAAACATCAAATTCTATGCGTGAAACAAACGCAAAAAATATCGAGAACATCTTTAAAGAGATGGCAAGTACTCGTGATGGCTTCAATGCCGGTACTATTAATGAGTTAGACAAATTTCTATCAAACCGTGGGTTTACAGAGGATCAAGTACTAAGCATGACCTCGCCTGAAGCATGGGACATTGTGTATGACGCAATGCAATACCAGAAGCTACAGGAACGTACTAACAAGAATGTAAAAACTGAGAAGAAAAAAGAGATTGAGTCTAAGTCACATTTGAGTGCACCTGTTAAAAAGATAGATCAAAAAGGAAGTAAATCTCGACAAATCGAGAAAGGACTTCAAAGACAAAAACAATTAAGGGGCAGGGAACAATCCAAAATTACACAGGATCTGCTATCAAAATTATTATAAGAAATTAGGAGAAGTATATGGCACAACAATTAACTGCCAATCTAAAGGGACAACACAAAGCACTCTCGGATATTGTCGAAAATATCTCACCCGAATCGACTCCGTTCCTTTCAATGATCGGTAAAAGTACTATTGATAACGTACTATTTTACTGGACTGAAGAAGAACTTGCAGCCGCTGGTAGTAACAGTGCAAAGGAAGGGGCTGACGCAAAAGACCATGTTGACAATGTTTTGCTTGAACACGACAACTATACGCAAATCTTTACCAAGACTGTACGCCTGTCTGGTTCTGCAATGGTTACAAGTATTGCTGGTCAAAAACAAAAACTTGCACATCAGGTTGAACTACGTGCTAAAGAACTAAAACGTGATCAGGAATTTGCGTTTCTATCAGGCCAGGTTAAAACAGGTGAGACTGCTTCTGTAGGCCGTTTAACTGCGTCTTATCAAGCACAGGTTGATGCTGGTAACGTTATTGATCAGGCATCCGCTGTAATTACTCTTGATGTAATTGATGAACTTCTAACCCGTCTATTCGAAAATGGTGCAACGCCAGACTACATCATGTGTCACCCACGTGTACGTAATGCACTGGTTAAAGCTATTTCTCAACGTGATGGGGTACTACGTGATGTAGGAAACGGTACTGAGATCGTTAATGATGTCGTTCGTTATACATCTCCAGTAGGTGCGGTCGATGTTATTAATAACCGCCTTGCAAAGTATGATGCAAGTACTGGTATTGGTGACATTTATGTATTCGATTCATCTATGTGGGAACTTGTTACTCTACGTCCATATAGCCTAAATGAACTGGCTAAAACTGGTGATAGCGAAGCACGTCAACTAATCGTTGAATGTGGCTTGAAAAACCGCTCATTCAAATCTGCTGGTTTAATCAATAACGTTAAAGTTTAATTGAATTGAGTACTAAGTACTCAATTAACCAATCCTCAAGGGTAGGGCATAATGACAAATTTTGTCTGTGCCTTACCCTTTTTTATTTTATAAGGATATAAAATGGCTCAATACCAAAACGTATCTGACCTGTACACGGATGTACAAAAATACGTTGATACTAAGGAAGCTTATTTCATTAGTAAAATTCCAGCGTGGGTGTACTTTGCAGAAACTGAATTAGACCGCCGTTTGCGTCATCCTGCTGCTGAAAAAGTGGATGTATTCACTGTGAGTGCAGGCTATGACTATTTGACTGCACCTAAAAACTTACTGGAATTAAAATCAATCCGTAACCGGTCGAACAATCAGATTCTGTATCGTCAGTCCTATGAAAAGATCTATGACGTACAGAACTACTCTAATCAGCCAATAGCCTTTGCCTCAGTATCCAATATGTACAAGCTGGATAAAGCTGTCAGTACTGATACTGCGTTTGAAGTGGTGTATTACATTGCACCAGAAAAGCTTGATGTAAGTAATTCCAGCAACCTGTATCTGATTGCCGTACCAGATTTCTTACTATGGGTAGCACTGGAACAGGCATACATATTTGACGGTCAGCCAGACCAGGCTCAGTACTGGCGTAACATGGCGGAAACCTCGTTAACAGGACTACAGGAGCAACTACTAAGGGAATCATATCAGGGCAGTACTTTAGTGACGTGGGCTAACTCAGACAACATCACGCGGTACTATTAAAAAGGAGAAATTAAATGGCAGGGATTTTTGATTCTCTCGCTACAGACGATCCGCAATGGATCAGTAGCAGTGAGGAAAACGCCAAGCGTGCAGAACTGGCAGCTACCAGTGCGACTAACTCACAGTCATCAGCCGCAGCCGATGCAGATCAGGCAAAGCATTACATGGAACTGGCAGCAGGTGCTGTATCTGGCGTGGCTCTATTCAATGAGCGTCATGGGGCTGTGTACCCTCAGAAGGGTGACTACACGGCAGATATGGTTGGTGCCCGTTCTGTAACATGGTCGCCAGGCTGGAATGACATTACCAGTAAACCAGACGTAGCAGTAAAGACTACGGCACAGACCATCACAGGACTGTTCTCTTTCAACGCCGCCACACCTAACGAGGGTGTTGGGTTGGCATTTGGGGGTAATGGTTCTGAGTTACGTATGAACAATCTCACAACAGATTTAGAGATCATGCACGGTAACTCTAAGGCTATATTGGGACTACAGGAGGATGGCGTAATCTTCGCTAAAACCAGTACTGGTATGAAGTACCGGTACTACACAGAAGCGAACCCGTTTCCAATCGCGTCCAACTACAAATTACAAAAGGTAGCTGGTGCAGACTCGATCAAAATTGACGCAAGTACGGCATCTGTTTTCCACATTACGTTAGACCGTGCCAGTACTAATCTCACCTTTGCACCTTATGGCGGTGAGTCTGCATTTCGTCAGATTACATTGTTAGTTCTGCAAGATGTTTTTGGTGATCGTGCCATCAACTGGCCTTCAAACGTGAAATGGTCACAGGACAGAAAACCACAACTATCATTAGATGCAAACATAATGGATGTACTGACACTCGCCAGCTATGACGGTGGTAATACATGGTTAGGCTTCTTTAATGGTGGATGGTTTAACATGAATTAATAAAGAGGATTATATGATACATAGCATATGGGATAATGATAAAGATTCCTCTGGTAACGTATTACAACTTTTGAGAGGGCACAGGTACTTTCTTGAAAGAAATACGGGTAAAACCATTGATGCTACAAAACAGCATTATGTTTTTAATGAACAAATGGTTTTGAGTAATAACCGTCATTTTATTGCATCAAGTATGCAAGAAGCACAGCCAAACGGAGACGCCACCACAGAAGGACAATCGTTACAGATCCTTGGTCATTGCTATGCATACATGGCTACTCGCGATGAATGGCAGCTTGATATGGCTAAGAAGACTTTTCAGGCATATATAGAGCACTTCTATCAGGAGCCAGTACCAGACGTTACACGAATGTATATCTGTAACTGGATCATCAACGGTAAGGAATCATCACTTGCAAATTACCCTATCGATTGGGAATCACCAACACACTCAGGCTTCAAACGTGTAGTACTTCCATATACGAACGGATTAACGAAAGTACCTCATGGTTCACCTTACTTTGGTGAGTACCTTGATAAAGCTACTTTTGCCTTTGTAGGTGAACTTGCATGGGATGCTATCAACGCTTCAGTACAGGCATTGAAAGCAGATGGTAGTACTGACTGGAGTAATGACGGTCAACAGTATGACATTGACTGGATCATCAATTGGGAAGGTAAAAAAATAGATTGGGACGGCAATGTATTAAGTACCGGACACTCAGAAGATGAGAAAGGTACTATGCAGTTGAAAGATACTTCTATCACTGGCAACTACAAAACGAACTTCACAGGTAAAGTACCGGTAGAGTTTGGTGGATATTTAATGCCTACTAACTCTGCATGGCATAATAGGCCGGTAAACGTGCCAGTAACTAAAGGTAATTTCGGAAATGCAGCCGATGCTGAACAATGGTTTGCAGATGCGGCATATCTGTTATGGAAAATTACTGGCGAGGATATGTATTACCGTGCTTGGCAATGTTCTTTAGAAACCTGTAAATCATATTCTGAAATTGATTTGTATGATCGATTCTTCCGTAAAAGTACTAATGACAAATCGCCTTTTACTGATGGTATCAGTTATGACTATTTCTACCCAAGTGAACAGGAAGCTTCTTACAGCCGTGATTCAGAAGGGTACATAGTTATCACTCAAAGTGCAGAGGCACAAAGTACTTTAGAACAACAGGCCGTATGGTTCAGGATCTCGAAGGACTCCAAGGTACGTACTCAATATGGTGGGGTAGACAGTGCCGGTAATCCGTTACGTGCCCGTATCAGGTTGATACTCTCACAGCAGAATACAGATAAAGATCCATCAGCACGTGAGTACCAGTACGATTTACCACAGAGTACCATTACTGCTGTACAGACGTATGATGTTCCTCTTAGCTCTCTCACACCTGTAACTGACCTTAACGGGAAAGAATACTTCATGGCTGATCTGCGTAGCGTCTATACGTATGGTGAGCCGGATGTAAGTACTTCGATGATGACGGATTACAACATCCTTGGAACACGTCAGGGTTCAGTGAACCACACGGTATTCACATCAGACAGTGCAGGTATGGGTATCGGTTTCTGGTTACTGGATGCAGGCACATCAGTACTGAACAGCATTACTTACAAAGCTACCAGAACGGTAGAAATCGGCATTGAAGATGATAATGGTTGGCGTTGGCAGTGGACATTGCAGCCTACCAGTACTTACGTTACTCACAATCTGTTCTCAAGCCAGTTAGTACTAAGAGACTATCAGCCTAACCATGCAGATACTGAGGTAAGGCCATCCACGCCGGTATACTCAGTACTGAAAGAGTTCTCTGTTACACCAGTAGAGAATGCTGAAACTCACTTCTACTGGTATTGCCTGAATGATGTACCGCCAACGTTCTCACTGGATGATGGCTACACCATGAAGTACAGCGTGACGATTTCTGGTGATGCTGCACATACTGCTAAATTAGGTGATTGTACAATTATCAATTACAAATCAAATAACTTAGCATTCACGCCTGGTGTTATACCGTTCAGCAATATTTCTGTTCCAGATAATATTCAGTTCGATGGATGGAGAGGCAGCCCATATCCGGGGTACATGCACCCGTTCATCTATACCCATGATCGAGTACCCAACGAATGGAGTACTCACCTGAATAATATGATCGATTTTTTATGGTCATCTCAACAAAGTTATTACAACAACTTTGGGGAGTTAGGGCCGGGTATGAGTGCGTACATCTGGAACCGTTGGGACAACCTTAAGTACGGTAAACCAGATACCTGGACATTCTTCCATTGGGGGGATGGTCATGCGTGGGCGGGCTATCAGCCCAGGGCTTATTGTAGTGCTGCACGTGCATGGTACGAGCTGGTGATCCAGAACAAACCAGTACCGGCTAAGTTGCAACAGTACGTAGATAACTGGGCTACCTGGTTAGCTCAGAAATTCAAAGAGCATGGGTGTACGCCTACTGACTGGAACACTGATGGGAGTAGCGTATTCGATACCACAGACTTCACAGGGCATATGTCAGGTTTATGGTTAGCCGGTTCATGCTTTGCAGTACTGGCTGGTTCAACACTGTCTGTACTGCCTGAATTCATTGAAGGCGTTGTAGGTGAACTGGAGCGTAACTTTATCAATACCGGAATACCAGGGCATATCATGAATGGCTCATGGAGTCCTGCTGTACGTCTGGATACCGGCAATGGTGTAGAGAACAACGGGATGTTTTTTGGCTTCTGGAGTGGTGAAATTCTGAGAGGCTTGGGTATGTACTTACTCTATAAGCAGATGAAGCCAAAACAGGATATGTACAAAACAATAAGAAAATAACAACAAAAGTACTGGCATTAACTTGCCAGTACTTTCATGAGATGGATCTCAAAAATAATAACAAGGAGCATTAAAAGATGCCTTTAGATAATAGTAACTATATCTCGGAGATGAACACGAACAACCCTGTCGGCTCCGTGGATACTGTTTCAATGGTCGATGATTTCTTGCGTGAAATAAAGAAGACTATGAAGCAATCATTTCCCAATATCAATAAACAAACAACCATTACTTCAGATGAACTTAATAATCTTAAAACATATTTGAAACGTAATGGTACTGCATGGGATATGCAGAATAGCCCGCTCATTAATGTACAGGCATCTGATAACAGTACTGCTGTACAACCTCGTTCTTATAACGATGGTCGGTACTTACTCAAAGCTAATAACCTTGGTGATATAGGTAATAAAAACGTAGCACTTCAGAACCTTATGTCAGGGCTTGATGGCGGTGCGGGTGGCTGGGCACAGATGCGTACCAACGTCACAAACATGATGTATCCGGTAGGTTCGATCTACATGAATTACTCGCGTGGTAACAATCCTCGTGATTTCTTTGGGGAAGGTACATGGGCTGCATACTCACAAGGTCGAGTACTGATCGGTGTAGGGCAAACATCAGATTCACGTGGAGAAGTACGCAACTATGGAGCAGGTGCAGCAGGTGGTGAGTACCAGCACGTACTGACTGAAGCAGAGATGCCCAGCCACAACCACGGTATTGCATTAGGTTACAACGGTGACGGTGGTAACGGCTCTGACAGCTCACCGCCTTATATGCGTTTCCCATCCCCACAAACTCAAACTACAGGTACAGATTGGCGTGGAGGAAACGCCGCACACAATATTATGCAACCGTTCGTTGCTGTGTTTATTTGGGTGCGTACTGGTTAATTAAAATCGCCCACTTATGGAGAAGAACGGGGATACAACATCCCCGCTTCTATTAGGAGAATAATAAATGACACAAGTAGTCATAAAAGGACTGTCTCAGTATGGAGTAATTACTGATGTTCCACCATTTGAAACGCCTGCTAATGCATGGACAGAAGTACGTAATTGTTCTTTTGAAAATGGTGGGTTAAGTAAGTCAGGTACACGTGAATCAGTAATGATCCCTTCAACTGATCAAGTTAATAAAATATACCCAAAGAACGGCAACATCTTTTACAGTACTCATGACAAGATTATTCGTGCTACTGGTGTGGCTAATATTGATGTTTCGCGTAATACAGGCGATTACCTGACTTCTGATGAATGGTTCTGTACTGAATTATCAAACGTAGTTATTTTTACCAATGAATCTAACGTACCTCAGATGTTTAAGCCTACATCTAACCGATTTGAAGATCTAACAGCATGGGGTACTGAAAATGGAAGTACTGTTAACTGGCGTACCAGTAAGCTACGTGCTTTCAAGAACTTCTTAATCGCAATTGGCATGTTAGAAGATGGTGTTGACTATACACAGCGTATCCGGTGGTCAGACATAGCTCTACCAAACGAAGCACCGCCATCATGGGACGCTACCAGTACCACAGGCTCAGCAGGGTTCAATGACCTCTCAGAAGCACGAGGTAAGCTTATCGACGGTCTACCAATGGGTGAGTACTTCATTCTGTACACCTCTCAAGAAGTCTTCCTGGTAACTTACGTGGGTGGTAATGACATTTTCACGTTCCGTAAGATCTTCGATAACCTTTCAATACTGGCTCCAGAATGTGTTGCTCAGGTGAAAGGCGGTCACTTCTTAGTTACAACGTCCGATATAGTGATTCACAACGGCAGCACATGGGAGTCCATCATTGAGAACAAGATTAAACGCGATCTGTTCGAAACCATGTCAGCAGGGGAAACGGCGAACGTTAAAGTACAGGCATATCCGGCGAAGCAAGAGGTATGGGTACTGTATCCATCATCAAAAGGGGCAGCACTGGATAGAGCGGCTATCTACTCGCTTAACAGCAATACATGGACTTATCGTGAACTACCAAACGTAACCACAATCAGTTACGGCATCCTTCCTACTGACAATGATCGCTTAATCGATTTGCAGAACATGCTAATGGACGATGATCCAACTACGTTCAACGGTGTCGGCCAGGACTTCGTAAGAGGCTCATTGTTTGTGAATACTAAAGAACTGGATTGGTGGGCGGTAGACGAAGGTTCAAGCGGTTCTGTTAACTTGCCTTCCATCGCTATCAAACAGAACATTGATTTTGACGATTACGGCTTAGAAGCAACGAGCCACAAAATGGTGAAGGGTATTTATCCGCAGATCTCCGGTACTGGCACTGTCTTCATTTCAGTTGGCGTTGCAGAGAACCCATATGATGCTCCAGCCTGGAGTGAGTCAGTAGAGTTTGAGGTAGGCGTAGATAGAAAGGCAGATTTCAGGATATCAGGAAGGTACATCTCTATCCGCTTTGAAGCATTCAGCAAAGAGTACTGGACGTTAACCAGCTATGGAATAGACGTAACACCACGAGGGAAGAGGTAATGGCGAACAAGAAAAGCGTATATGTACCAGCACCTACTATTGGTTCTCTGTTCGACGTTGAAAGAGAACTACGCCGTATTCAGGAAGGTTTCACAAGCGTAGGCGAACACATAGCTACAGAAAAAACATTTGATGCACCAACTAAAGATGTTGAATTACAGATTCGATATGCAGACGGGGTTACATGGAATCCCCGTGGTTTAGGTGCAGGACTCTATATATTCGTAGATGGGGTTTGGAGGAAATTTACACTAACATAAAACAAGGAACGTTTATGGGGAAAAATCATAATAACAAGCCAACATCCTCAGTGGATATGAAAGGGCTAATTGAAGTACTTAATGTTGATAGTTTCAGAGATGTTTCTCAACTTTTTTACCAGACAGGAATTTTCGACAACTTAGTACATGATGATTGTACTGAAGAAGATATAATGACTCACCTTAATGATCATGAAGGTTTATTTCAGATTAGCATTGGTGGTGAATTTGGTGGTGTTTTTACAGTTGATGATTTAGGTACTATTTGTGGCATTAAGACCTGTGAAGTACATGCATACATAATTCCTTATATGCGTCGTTACAGTACTCAATTTCTAAAAGCCTTTGCTACGTTTATCTTTGAGATCTCTTCATTTGATACAATCGTCACCTCAGTACCTGATCATACAAAGTATGTTGTGAAAGTACTTAAGCGAATAGGTTTTCAAGAAATAAACTGGAGTCTTACACAATATAAAAAAGAAGGTAAAGATATAGGGATGACTTATCTGTACCTTAAAAAATAATTCAAGGAGGAATAAAGATGGGATCTCTATTCAAATCTGGTTCTCAAACTGCTACACAAAAATCATCATCTGAACCCTGGAAACCAGCACAAAGTAACCTCAAAGACATTTTAGGTGATGTTAGTGATTGGTATAACCAAGCTCAAAAAACAGGATACATTTCACCTACTGGTGATCTGTCTTCAATTTTTAACCAGTACTTACAAGGTTTAAACGGTGTAAGTTCTGATGCAACGAATACTACTAACAGTCTGCTTGGTCAGGGTAACAGTGCTGCACAGTCTGCATTATCTGGCTATCAGAATGCCGCAAATGGTGGACTTGGTTACAGCACTGGCGATATAGCAAATGCTGCATCGAGTCTTTATAACAATGACTTAGTAAACAAACAGATCGAAGCTGCTAACCGTCAGATTGATAACACTCTCACAGAGCAAACCTTTACCGGCATTGATCGTAATGCGGTCGCTGGCGGTAACGCGGGTTCCTCTCGTGCTGGGGTAGCTCAGGCTATCGCTGCACGTGATGCTGCACAAATGAAAACTGACAACGCTAATACCATTACTGGCAACGCATACAACAATGCTATCAATACCGCAGCTAATACCCTAAACAATAACTCTAACATGCAGTTAGCGGGGCTTGCAGGTACTGCCAGTACTGGTAATCAGTTGTACTCACAGGGCAGTAACTATGCGTCTTCAGTACTGAATGGTCTGTCTCCACAGTTACAGAGTTCTCAGCTATCAGCACTCATTCAACAGCAACAACAGACTGATGCTACTGGTAATCGTGACTACCTGGCTAACCTCATTTCTCAGTACTACTTACCTGTATCTGGCTCTATTGCTGGCTTAGGCGGTACTACCTCTGGTTCCAGTACTCAGCCTGGCGGTTCTTCAATGTTCAACTCATTACTATCTGGCGGGGCGGCGGCTTCACAAATCTATCAAGGTTTCTCTGACAAACGCCTGAAGAAGAATATCAGGAAAGTAGGAACTGAAGCCGGTCACAACGTCTATGAATGGGAATGGACTAAACGCGGTAAAGAACTTGCAGGTAATCAACCAGCACGAGGGGTGATTGCACAGGAAGTACTTAAGAAGAAACCTGAAGCGGTAAGTACTGATCCAAGTACTGGATTCCTAATCGTCGATTACAGCAAACTCTAAGAAGGATAATACTCATGGGAAACTTCTTAGGGGAAATTGGTAAACGGGTAGGAGATCTTGTATCTCATCCAGTAAAAATCAGTAAGGACTTAGTTACCGATCCGTCAAAGGGCTGGGACGAGCTTACTGATTTGTATACTCATAATGAGCATAAAGATCAGGATCTATTTCAAAAAGGTTTTGGGATAAAAGGTTGGGTAGGTGATCACCCCCAAGAAACAGCAGCGGCGGTAGTGGCCTCTATCTTTGGAGGATGGGCAGCCGGTGGTGCATATGCAGGAGGTGCAGCCGGTGGTACTGGTGCTGCTTCTGCTGGAGCCGGTACAGGTAGTGCTGCTGGCATGACGGGTATCGGTGCAGGTTCAGTATCTGCAACTCCGTTTTCTGCTGCTGGCAGTTCATTAGCTTATGCACCTTCTTCCAGCTCAGTACTGGCAGGTACAGGTTCACAGGGTATTGCAAGCGGTGCAGGTACTTCAGCACTTAGTTATGCACCTACCCAAAGTACTGTACTTGGTGGGACAGGATCAGGTATTGCACCAGATTTTAGTGCTGGTTTAAGTTCATCTGGTAGTTCTGGTATTAATCCGCAGCTTATCCAGCAAGGTATAAGCAGACTTCAGCAAAGCCAAAACCAGAATCAACAACAGCAAGCACCACAAATAACATTACATACAAAGAGTGGCAGTTTTAATTATCAGCCACCTTCAAGTACTGCTTATTCTCAGGCACAACAATTACTAAACCAAGCCTTGGGAACAAATCAGTTCAGTACTAACCCATTTCGGAGATAATAAAATATGGCTTCATTATTTGATAATTGGCTACATCAAAATCCTGAAAGTACTCCAGAGGATCAACAGCAAGCACTAAGCGTTTTTAACAACATTGGTAACTCAGTTGATGATAATTATGATTTAAATGCACAAAGTGTTTTACCTCAAAGTACTTCTTCAGATGAACAGCCTCAGAGTACTAATAGTTCTGGCGGTTTTCTGGATAATCTTGCAAATCTATTCAGTAATCCAGCGTTCTTACAATCTGCTTCAGCGTTCGGTAGTTCACTTGCCGGTGATCAGGGTGGTTTTGAGCGTGGTATGAATGCTTACGCACAGACGATGGATGAACGTAGACAGGAAATTAGCAGAACTCAGCAGCAGAAGCTGGCGAGACAACAGCAGCTTGAAGACAGACAAGCAGAACAGGCATGGAATGATAAGGCAGCATACCGTGATTCTCTGTATCGCCAGTACACACCAGATAGCGTACAGCAGTATCAAAGTACTGGTGATGCTTCTGTACTTAAACAACAAGAGCTAACCCCGTGGCAGCAGGCACAAGTACAGTTGGGTACTCAGCGTATTGATAACCAACGTTCGATAGCTGATCAACGAGTCACAGAACAAACCGCTGCACGTCTCCAACGTCTGGCACAAGGGAATGTTACGGCTGACAGTACTGAATACGCACCTAAGAAAGACAGTACCGGTGTATGGCAAATACCTAACTTTACAAGCAAGGGGCAATTCACAGGTTACAAACCAGCAGGCCCGGAGATGCAAAAACAACTGGATGCCAAAGAAGTAAGTGGTTTACCAAGTGCATCAGAAACACAGATGAGTGGTGACATTAAAGAACTTCAGGATGCTATCAAAAACGGTAATGTCGACACCTTTACCGGTCAGGTAGCAGGGCGTTCAGATACCGTTGCAGACTGGAACAGTTCATTACGTGGTTCTGATGCAGAACGTGAGGCATATAAAGCAGCACAACGTATAGACGGTAATATGTTAACTGGCGGTGTTGCTAATGCAAAAGCAATGGGAGCCTCTGGTATCAATACCAAAGCAGAAGCGGATATGTATTTCAAGGCAATGCCTCGTCTCGATAAAACTTCTCCTCAAGCACTTCAGAACTCACTGGAAAAGATTCAGGCATATACAACACAGTTCAATGCAACTAAGCGTGGTCAACCTGTGAGTACTGCACCTGCTAATTCCAGTTCTTCAAGTACTAACTTCGGTTCCAAGTACGGCTATTAATCATCCTGAAAAGGCGGTTAGCAGCCGCCTAAAAATAATTATTGATAATAAGGTGAATATATGGCTAAGTCATGGTCAGAAATTAAAAACAGTCAGGATTTTCTAAACGAAACACCTGAAACACAACGTGTAATTGCAGAAGATTATTTTAATAAAGTAATTCGCCCACAGGTTGAACAGAATGGTGATGATGTAAGTACTGTCTACAATGATTTTACTTCCAATGCATTACCCATTTCTGATACTGCCAGTACTATCGATGCTCAGTTAGTTAATGCTCAAAACGCATTACATCAGGCCGCAGCAGATGGATCATTAGGTTCACCAAGCGGTGCTGATAACCGTTCTTTACTCCAAAAATTCACAGACCGAAACGGTGCTATTTGGGATGGGGCTACATCATTTGATTACGCTGGTCAGTACAAAGATCTCAAAAGTAAGAATCGTAATCCTGATGAAGAAGAACTGTTCCAGGCTCGTAAGCAGCAGATTGAAGAGTACTTACCGCAGGCTCAGGCACTGAAGGCTAAGAACCCTGAACAGTACCCAATGGATGAAGTTGATCTGGCTGGTAGTCTGGCAATGGGTAAGGATGCAAAAGATCTCGCAGAGTACTCAACTCTTGCAGCAACACTACCGGTTACCGGTGGTGCATCGCTACTGGCACGTTTGGGTATCGGGGCTGCACTAACCGCTGGAAGTACATTAGCTGGTCAGGCAACAGATGCAGCGGTAAGTGATAAAACTGCTGGCGATGCTTTTGATAGCGGTGAACTGGCTACCAGTGCTGGCCTTGGTGCTTTAGGCGGTGCAGCAGCACCTTATCTTGTTAAAGGGGTAACTGCATTAGGTTCCGGTATTGGTAATAAACTGGCTGATTTAGGGTTAGATATACCTGCACTTGGTATCACTAAAGATGCAGCCATGTTACGCAGATACGGCGATAAAACTAATTCAGATACAGTACAGAACATCACTCAAAGCAACATTGCCGATCCTATAGCACGTACTGAAGCACAGAAGGCGTTTACTGCTGCAACTACTGATGATGCAGGTAACTCATTACTTGTGCCTTCTCAGGTGTTCAACGATACAGGCAGTCGTTATATCAATGCTGAACGTAGGGCACTCAACAAAGATGATTCATTCTGGTCACAACGTAATGCAGCTACTGATACTGGCGATGCGATCAAGGATGCAATCAAGGACGTGAACGTAAGTCCAACCACGCTTCAAAATGCAGGGGTTGCTTTAGGTAATGATTTCCATAAAGAAGCTTCCCAACTCTATACTGCGAGAGCGAACGAAGCACAGGATTTACTGGATCAAGCTCAGGTTGGACAACTCAAGATGCCACGTACTAAGCAAGTAGCTCAGTACCATCTTGATGAAAATGAACGCATGGGTGATGTGAATCTAAGTCCAGAAGTACGCAGAACTCTTGAGAATTTTAACAAAGCAGATCTACGTAATATTCAAGATTTAGATAAATGGAAACGCACCCTCACTAATAAATCAGACATTGCCTTTCGTCAGGGAGATTACACAAGCAGAGATGCTATCCGAGAAGTATTATCAGGATTGAAACAGGAAGCTGATGCAACAATCAGTAGTATTAGTCCTGCTGCTGGTAGCTTATATCGTGAGGCTGATGAGTTTTATGGTGATGGTGTAAATGCTATTGGTAGAAAATCAGTACTAAGTAAGATTGCCAATGATCCAAATGAACAAGCCGCAGAAAATAAACTCTTCAATCCAACTTCAGGTGAATTTAATACGAATAACGTAAAAGATTCTGTACTTGGGCGTATTGCAACTAATGACAGTCCAGCAGTAAGCAATAATGCGGTAAAATTAGGGCAGGGCTTAAGTACTGCTGTACGTAACCGTGCGGTGGAGAAGGCTGAAACCTCTGGTCAAATGAACTTTGGTACTCTTGCCAAAGTACTACGAAACTCCGATGTACAAAGTAGTGCCTCAGATGAACTTATTGCCGCTGGCAGTCAATTACCGAATGCACCTGTTCAGCAATCAATTAACAGTGCCCTTTCAGACGCTGCTGATATTACTAAGCTACGTGCTAAACCTAAAGATCCCGGCAATACCTTCTGGTATGGCAATTTGGGCGGGGGGATCGGTTGGGGTTCAGGTGTGTTGGGTGGTCTCGTCGGTGGCCCTGGTGGATATCTTGCTGGCCATCTTGCAGGAGCAGGAGCCAGAAAAGCGATTACTGAAGGTGTGATTGATGGCTTACGTGGTACTAACCGTAAGGCGAGCCAGTACATTGACTGGTTAACAAAGCCAGATAACGCTGCCAAAGTACAAGAGTCGTTAGCACTCAAAAGCTATCTGAAAAGTAATAAGGGCAAGAACATGACTGATGTACTTGCAGAGAAAGAGATGCAGCGGCTACAGGCACAACGTGTATCTCAAACTACTGCACCAGGTAATTATGCAAGCCAGGCTGATATTGATACATACAACCAGGCGGTACAGTACTGGAATTCTCTCTCTCAGAAGGATATGGAAGCTCTTGCACGTAAAAACGTACCTATGATCCAAAAGGTGATTGATAGCAGTATGGAAGCAGCAGAGGCATTAGGACGTGGTGCAAGTACTATTGATACATCGTCTAAAAAGCCTGTAAGCCAGCCCCAATCCGTACCTGAACCTGTTCAAACACCTCAGCCTGTAGAAGTACCTCAAGCTGAAGCACAGAAAAGTACTGCACCAGAAATCAGCTTACGTAACGAGGCGTTGTATAACGGTATTGTTCATGCTGAAACTGGCGGGCTTAAAGATCCGTGGATACGTACAGGCCAACCGGATAGTACTGTAGGCGGTACAAGTACTGCATATGGCCCTGCACAGATTACCGGTAGTTTGATGGAAGATATGGTTTCACGTTACTCGCAGTACTTCACCAGTGAAGAACTTGAGTATGCAAACAACTTTATTGACCAGGCTAAGGTGATGGCTGCACGTCCTGATGATCCTACTTTTGGGTACGGTAAGAAAGGCGTTATGGGCAGTACGTCACAATTCAGAAAAACATATAACTCAATTGCCAAAAAGATAATTGAAATATTAGATTCAGAAAATGGCGGCGATTATAACAAACTTGTTCAAAGATGGAGGGGGTTAAATGATCCGGCATATATTTCAAAGCTAAGTGATGGGGTTAATGCCTACCTTGATTCAGTGGATAACAATAATAAACTACAGGGGTAATGATTACCCCTTTAACCAGGGGGCAGGGATGCTACCAGATAAAGAAGTAATTACAGCAATAACAGTATACGGTTCATGTATTACTGACCAACTAACACATCAAGGAATTGCAGCAGCATTAACAAGTACTCAAATCTCTAACTTAGCTTTCTTGGGAGTAACATTAGGCGGATGGGTTACAATCATTCTCGCTATAGGTGCAGTGCTTTTGTTTGTGATGAATTTGGTGAAGTTTATACAGTTCTCATATGGATGGTATAAGAAAATCAGAAAGTATTACAAAGATAAAAAAGAACAATAAGCTCATTTCATTTGAGCCTCTTTTTAGTATTAATTCATTAAATAATATCAGGAAAGGAAAATAACTTTCCTTCCTGATTTTTTAACTTAATGAGAGGTTTATATGAAAAAGATTGTTATCGCACTTATTATCGTTGTCGGTTCTGTTCTGTTCTTTGCACACAATAGTAAACAAACAGAGCCGAAAGGAATTAGTTATATTCAATGTGTAGTAGTGGATGGAAAGATTCATGATTGTACTGATATAACTGACTTCAAGATATTAAAAACGGAGTCTATGGATGGATTTAAAAAGCACAATTAAGGGAGTAAGTGCAGGGGTAATATTTCTGTTTGGAACAAGCGTAGTAACCTTTGAAGGATTACCATCAATGAATCCTAACGGTAGTTACTCGCCGTATAAAGATCCTATTGGTATTACGACTCTATGTTATGGCTATGTACCACAAATGACAGAGGCCATTCAAAAAGAGTATACAAAAAAAGAGTGTGATGTACTGCTTGATAAGACACTTTATAAGTACACAGTAGTACTGAACAACCTACCAGTAATGCCAGTTTCAACAACTGTAGGTTTTTTGGATTTCGCCTATAACACAGGTATAAACGCAGCGAATAGCAGTACAGTGAAAAAGAAACTTGCAGAAGGTAACTATGCACAAGCAAGTAAGGCAGTACTGCAATGGCGTTACGTATCACAGAAGAAGCCAGATTACTCTAAGGGACAATGGGAACACAGAAATGGTAAGTACTTCTATGATTGCTCTCAGTACCATCACGGTAAGTCTAACAAGCTTTGCTACGGACTGTACACAAGGCGTCTAATGGAGAGTGAACTACTTGCCGGTACTATGACGGATAAAGTAGAGATTCAAAGCTATATACACAAATTTGGGAAGTAGAAGAGGGGATACCATATGGTATCCCCTTTTTTAATTTAGCCAGTTTCTACGTTTTTTTGCTCTCGTTGGCGACTCTAAAAGATATGGGAAAAGTTCTTCAAAATAGGGTGCTGGTTGTACTCGACTTCCAGCTTCCTGATCAATAATAAAAATTCCTTCTCTCAACTTTCTTAATAAAGTGTAATAAGGTTGTAGAAGGCCGATTATTTCAGATACTATATGCGGAGTAACATTTTTTATTTTCCACTCTAAAACAATGAAATCCACTTCAGACATAATATAGCCATCCAAGCTAAAGTATTGGCTATAGGTGAATTTACCTGATCTATCGACAATACTTAAAGCATCATTGACTACCTTTTGCCTTTTATTTGCTGAAAAATAACTCCAAAAGCCGGATTCAAGTATATCATTCCATGATTCTAACGGGTCATTAGTTTTCTTTTTGGCTTTAGTGATTGTATTTAAAACGTAGTATCGAGACTGATGGCCGAATTCGGAAAGCATGTCTATTAAATCATTCTGTAAATCGTTTGGTTCGAATTTTAGAGGGTTAGTAGTATGCTTTTTTCCAACCTCTATAGCGTTTTTATGTAGAATTTCTATTTTATGCCCCAAACTTTTAATTTCTTCAAATTTAGGTTTGTTAAGATTGTTGTCAATCATATACTGCAAGATGTAAATTATTTTAAAAAATCTTTCAAGACCAACTGATAATTGGAAGAAAGCACTGTAGAAAGTACCTTTGTTCGTAATGGTGCATTTATTAAGAGCTGTAAGCCCACCACGGATTGATGTACTTGCTAAAGATGCTTCTATCAGAAATTGTTGAAAGGATTCACTAAACATAATGCCCCATTGTTGATTAAGCTTTTAATTAAAACTCATTTAGTTTAAAATTGATGGTCGCCCTAACCTTAATGGGAGAGTGTTCTGCAAACCTCTATGGGCGACACTTTTTCCGAATTTACCCTAACACATGCTTAATAATCATTGCGTCAAAAGTACTTTCCCCATCTTTGAGCCTTTTAATTAATAAGCTGTTATCAATTTTTACTGGTACAGATATGCTTTCAAATCCATCAACGGAATATATATTGGCTACAACTTTTTCATTTTTACTCTGTAGTTCTTTTATTAGGATAAGCTGTTGCTCAAGGTCTAACTTTGTAAGATCGCATGGAGCTGAGAAATTAAACTCTTTAGCCGATGAAGGTTCAATTGTTACTGGAGAGGCATCAGGGTTCGATTGCACTCTATTTTTGAGTTCAAGTCCTAAATTTTCTGCAAAAGTTATAATTTCGAAGTTTTTAACTTGAATTTGATAAGGTTTTTTATTAGAAACTATAAAGTTTAATTTTAACTCTAAAGAACTTATCTTGACATTGTTTGTATATGAGCTTATACGACAAGTTGCAGTAATGTTTTCAATGGATATTTGATTTTGTATTTCATTTTTAGCTGTGTTTAAAATATATTGCTTTAGCCAAGCTTTGTATCCTGATACGAAAAGAAGCATAATTGCACCAGCTATAACTAAATGGCGGTAATAAGGCTTCAACGGTTCTAAGTAAGCAGTGAAATTAGCTGTATAAAAAATAGCAACTATAGCTATTGCAGATGCAATGTAAGATTGAATTTTACCGAATAACTCAAAATACTCATGGATAGCTGATATTAACGCTTTCAAATATGTTCTGAGATACATTTTGAAAATCCATTTTATAGTTAAACAAAAGGGTTATCGAGATCTTCAAACATCATACTATGAGTTTCACATACTAAGAAAGTACTCGTACCGTGTTCCTGAACGATTCTGAACGCATCATCTATGTACATTGGCGTGTTTATTATAAATTCTACGTGATGTGAATAAACGAAGACAATCCAGTAAAAACATGGGTTTGTGTAGCTTTCGAAAAGCCCGTAACAGCCGTGTAGCTCAGGTTTGTAGCCGGTGAAAACGTCTCCTTTCTGACAATGCACAATAGTTTTACCACTCATCTCAATGATAGCCATTTTACTTTCCCCCCAATAAAATACTGTTCATGCGTACAGTGTTGCAAAGTATATCTGCTTCAACAAGCAAAACTGCTAAAAAACAATAAAAATGATCAATATCAAGCACTTAATGATCAAGTATAACAACTAAAAATGATCAATAATTGATCTCTTACCAAAAAAAGAGATAACAAGAATGATCAACAAAACCTTCTTTGCAGAACCAGTAATGAGTACTGACGGAAAGCTTTTAGGGGTAGAACTACTGACTAAGTTCAATCATGCAGATATGCCAGTACTGGATAGCAAGTACTACATACTCGCCATGCCGATAGAGCAGAAGCGGCAACTACTGATACAGCAACTAACAGAGATTCAGATCTCCGCGTCTTGGTTCAGGGACTATGGTTTGTTTTGCTCTCTGAACGTTGATCGGCATCAGGCACGGTTATGTGCGTATGACCGTGAGTTAGTCGAATGGCTGGCAGGCTTGAGTGATTTTCTGCGTATTGAAATTTCTGAAGATTTTGATGGGTTGGAGTACGGTATCAATGAACCTCTACTGAAAAGACTTATCGCCAACGGTAATGATCTTTTCCTTGATGATTTAGGTGCAGGGCGAGCTAACCTGGCAGCACTTACTACAGGCTGCTATCACACAATCAAACTTGATAAAGCTTTCTATCGGCGTGAAGTACAGAAGCCAACCTTTAGTACTTTGGTAAAGAACATCAAGCGATACTGTGATCGCATCATTATTGAAGGTGTAGAAGAGAAGGGCGAGCTGGGGATTTTGAAGGAGGTTGATGTATGGGGTGTTCAGGGTTATCTGTATCGCTCAGTACTACTGTCAAAAGTCGAATTTTTACTTTGAATACTAAAATTAACAGTTGAATTTTTCTTACATAAACGGATTATAGGGGCGGTAATCTAAAAACTAACTCATTTGTGTTAGTTTACGCGATCTCAAGCATTATATATAACAGGTGCTAAAAGTGGAACAAAAAATAATGGAAGAAGAAAAATTTAACACATGGGTTGATGATAATCTATCTAAATTTGAACTTTTAGGTAAGCACATAGCGTTTATCATTGAAAACCTTTTGCAGCAAAACAAGGTAGAATATCTTTCTGTTAGTTATAGAACTAAAACTAAGGAAGGTATTTTAGAGAAAGTTGACCGAAAAAATTACAAAAATCCTATGGTTGAACTTACGGATATTTCTGGTGTGAGGGTGATTTTGTATCTTGAATCGGACATAAAAAAAGTAAGTGATATTATAAAATCCACTTTTAGCATAGATTTTGAAAATAGTACAGATAATGAAGGTAGGCTTTCATCGGATAAAATCGGTTATAGGTCAGTGCATTACGTTTGCAATATAGGCGAAAAAAGGAATGCTTTAAAAGAATATGAATATATCTCCTCACTAAATTGTGAGATTCAAGTTAGAACAATGTTACAACATGCATGGGCTGAATTAACACATGATAGGAATTATAAGCTTGGTGCTAATCTGCCGTTGCAAATACAGAGGAAAATTAACTTGTATTCAGGGATGTTAGAAATTGCTGATGAAGGTTTTTCTGAAATAGTAAGTTCAATCGAGGATTATAAAGCTTCTATAAAATCGAACGGTTTAGAACAATTCTTCTCACAAGAAATAAACTCAATAAATCTTAAAGAGTTTGTTCGCCAACTTGCTGAAAAAATAGGATTAAAGCTTAAGCCAGTAAGATCTTGGGGAGGAAAAATAACTAAAGATATTATCGAGGAGTTAAAATATGCTGAAATGTCAAACTTTGAAATTCTTGCCAATTCTATCCCTAAGAATTATGCAAAGATATCGAACGAACTTACTCCTGACAATAATATATACGGTTTTCTCCGTGATTTAATGTTGGTGAACAATTTTGAGGGGTTAAATCGCAAAAAGCCAATTAACTGGGCATTGGTAACTGATGAAAATGATGATGGAGCCGAAGAAATGATTCATTTTTATTCTCATTTTATGCCAAAAGAAGAAGCGGAGCGTCTGGTATCAACTTTTGCAGAAAGTAATCAGGATTAAGATTACTATTAAAAATTCTCTCAAAATTATTCAAAAGGCCGCTATCATAGCGGCCTTTCACTTTAGAGTACTAACTGTTCTGGACGGCAATCATAGAGCTTTGCCAGACGCTCACGAGTCTTCTTCTGTGGCTTGCTCTCTGCACGTTCTAATTGAGAGATAGCACTCTGCGTAGTACCTAATTTTTCCGCTACATCGTACTGACTTAAACCACGATGGATACGCCAGGCGGCCTGAAGGCTCACTTCCTGATCAATCATGATTCCTACCACTTCATGCGGTACGGTTTCGTCATCATCTTCAGAAGCTTCAATAGGTATACTCTCCCATTCGCCATCAGCGTCTGAGAGAAGCTTTTCGTATTCTGCTACAGGAAGTACCACAAACTGTGGTTTTCCTGCTTCATCGTATATGTACTGTTTTGACATAGTTTATCCGTGTATCTATGAGTCGCGGCAAATGTCATAGGTGCGTAATGAAGCGGGGGAAACCCCCGCTTAGTTAGTAAGTAACCGATGTTCTTCGTGCCACTTCCTTGATTTCAAGTACTACCGGTTCACCGTATATTAATTCAAAAAGTACTCTGTAGTCTCCAACACGTAACCTGTACTGGTTTTCGCTTCCCTGAAGTTTTTTAATGTCTAAGGTCACTAAGGGGAAAGCAACTAACTCGCCAACTTTCTGATAAATGGTGTTCTGGTAGCGTCTGTCGATCTTGAGAAGGTGCTTAGAAGCACGCTTAGACCAGATCACTTTAACCACTACGCACCTCATTTTTAAAGAACATATCCCGCTTGGGATGATTAGATAATATGATCAATATCTAATCATTGCAAGATCATTTTATCTAATTATCTAATCTTGCAGATGCTCCGTATGTTCATAGCCATATTTGACTTATCTTTTCATAGATTGTGGTTGCTTATTAACCGCTAAGTACTACAATACTTTGATTGAAAAGGCATTTATCACGAAAAAATTTTATGTGTACTATTTAATTTCGGCAACCCGAAGTTTCCGGTGGATATTCCGGCAATTGCCGAAGCGGCGGCGAAATATCAGGTAGCGCTGGAGCTCAACAACTCTTCCTTTACCCACTCGCGGCCCGGCAGCGAGGCAAACTGTCGCGCTATCGCCGCGGCGGTAAAAGCGGCGGGCGGGATGCTGTCGTTTGGTTCTGATTCGCACACCGCGTTTACGCTGGGAAATTTTGACCATTGCCTGCGTATTGCGCGCGAGGTGGATTTTCCAGAGGAACGCGTGTTAAATGTCACGCCGCGCCGCCTGCTCGATTTTCTGGAGCTGCATACTGGCAAGCAGATTGCCGAACTGGCGGATTTCTAAATATTTTATTCGGGATATTGTTCATGAGTAAAAAGTCTAAACGGTATCCCGAACATTCTGACAATTCCAAAATAGTTTAAAACTTTGCGATGTAGCAAACTAATTGCCAAATATATGGTGAGAATGACTGGTCTCATTAAGCATATACCTTGACCGCGTAGTAGCACAAGAGGCCGAGTACATCCAAGAGATGCCTATGCCACGTGAAGGCGGAGTAGGGGGCGGGATTATCTTATCGCTCAGTGCTACTACCGAAAGAACAAACATTACAGTGATTAAAGAACAGGCAAATAATGCCGATATAACTTTTGTCTATTCTTTAGAAAAGGATTCCTCGTGAAAAAACGTCATATCTTCATTATCGCGGTTGTTGGTCTTACTACGTATGCGCAGTTCTCTCCCAAAGGTGCTCCTGTACAGCAAGCGCAGGCTGCAAAATTTGATGTGAATCCAAAGTTAGGTCAAATATGTAAAGCTACTGCCGCAATGACTTTTGGGCGTGATTATAAAATCATGAAGTTGGATAAAGTAGATGCTGAGGGTATCGCTTACGTACATTACAACCGACCATCAGATAATTCACGCTGGGCAATTAAATGCCGACTTGAGGATGACAGAGTACTTTGGGCTTCTGATAATCCAGATAGCCTGGGCCGGTGGCGTAATCATCCAGCCGATGAAGTTATCACCTATAGTATTAACGGCAACAAACTCAATTTGAAGCAAGTATACAGTGACGGCTCAGCTGATAATTCAACATATAACATCAAATGACTGAAAGGCCACCTTTGCAGTGGCCTTTCAATTTAAAGGACTAACTGTTCTGGACGACATTTATAAAGTTTTGCCAGGCGTTCACGTGTCTTCTTTTGCGGTTTGCTTTCAACACGCTCTAATTGAGAGATAGCGCTCTGAGTCGTGCCTAACTGTTCAGCGACATACTGCTGTGAAAGATTGCGGTGTATGCGCCAGGCGGCCTGTAGGCTGACTTCCTGCTCAATCATAATGCCAACCACGTCATGCGGTACGGTTTCATCATCATGCTCATCAGCCTCAATAGGTATACTCTCCCATTCGCCTTCGGCGTCTGAGAGAAGCTTTTCGTACTCTGCTACAGGCAACACCACAAATTGCGGTTTACCTGTTTCGTCGTATATGTACTGTTTTGACATAGTTGATCCGAATATCTATGAGTCGCGGTAAATGTCATAGGTGCGTACCACAGCGGGAATATCCCGCCTGAGGATGCGCTGAGAATACGAGTGATATCTAATGTTATCAATCTTGATTTTCTAATAATCTAATAAAAGATTCGTGCGTTGCTTTTGACCATTGCCTGCGTATTGCGCGCGAGGTGGATTTTCCAGAGGAACGCGTGTTAAATGTCACGCCGCGCCGCCTGCTCGATTTTCTGGAACAGCGGGGCGGGAAGCCTGTCGACGCGTTTGCTGACTTTTAACGGCGGCGTCTTAACCTCTGAACGGACTGAAAGTAATGAATGAGTTTTCCATCATCTGCCGCGTGCTCGGCTCGCTGTTTAATCGTCAGCCGCAGGACCCGCTGCTGGTGCCGCTATTTACGCTGATCCGTGAAGGCAAGCTACAGCAGAACTGGCCGCTGGAGCAGGATGAACTGCTGACACGTCTGCAACAGCATGCCGATCCGCAGGCGCTGGCCGCCGATTACAATGCGCTGTTTGTCGGCAGCGATTGCAGCGTGCCGCCTTATGGCTCGCAGTGGAAAGATGGCCCGGCAGAGGCAGACGTACGCAACTTCCTGCAACAGCGCGGTATGCCGCTGAGCGATGCGCCAGCCGATCATTTCGGCGCGCTGCTGCTGGCGGCCTCGTGGCTGGAAGATCAGGCGCAGGAAGATGAAATCCAGGCGCAAATCGCCTTGTTCGATGACTATCTGCTGCCCTGGTGCGGCGCGTTTCTGGGGAAAGTGGAAGCGCACGCCACCAGCGGCTTTTATCGTACGCTGGCGGCCTTAAGCCGTGAAGCGCTACAGGCGATGCGCGAAGAGCTGTGGGAAGCGCAAGAAGAAGAGGGTGAAGAGGGCGACGACGACGCCTGATGGCGCGTGATTCACCTTGTTAACCGGGCGGGCTTTTGCGCGCTGCCCGGCTCCGCTTAAAACGTCTTCGCCACCATGCCCAGCGCCGCCAGCAGCATAATCAATCCGGCAGATCGGAATAAAATGCGCTGCGCGGCGGCGCTGGTAAGAAAGTGGCGAATCCTCAGCGCTGCCAGAATAAACACCGCGCCGACCGCCAGTAATATCAGCGCCGTAAGCGGCACCAGCACCATCCCCCAGATTAGCAATGAGATACTATCCAGCGACATCACCAGCGGCAGAATGGCCAGATAAAAGGCGATCGTTTTCGGATTGCCCAGGGTAATGGTCAACCCTGAAAACCAGGCTGACGCGAGATCCTTTTTCGTCGCCTTTTGCGCGATATCCACTGCCTGCGGGTTATAGCGCCAGAACTGCCATGCCAGCCAGCCTAAATAGAGCGCGGCCGCCCAGTTAATCAGCGTAAAAAGCGCCGACCCGCTGTGAGCAACCAGCGCCAGGCCGAACACCGATATCGACAGATAGAACAGGTCGCCCAAAATCAACCCCGCCAGCATGGCGAATCCAGCCACTGCGCCTGCGCTTACGCTGCGCGCCACTAATGCCGTCATGCCTGGGCCGGGGATCGCTGCGGCTAAGCCCAGCGCAGCAATATATGAAACGATTTGAGCGGATTCGGGCATAAAAACTCCTGAGTTAACGAGCAGAGTAAGCGCTGAAAAAGGGACATGTTGCCGGCAACGTGCAGGTAAGTTACCCATTGCACGCGGCCCGGCGAGGCGCGTTGATATTGAGATACAGTATGCCGTAAGCGTGCAGGAAAAGGCTGTCTGAATTGCTTGCCAATCGCGCTCTGAGCGGTAAGAATCATCATTTATTGCGGATAAAAAGAAAGGAATTTCCCATTATGACGCTCAGCACGACAGAAATGAAAATCCTGCGGCTTTTGCAGGATGATGCCCGCGTGACCAATCAGGAGCTGGCGGAAAAAACCGGCATGTCCGCTTCGCCCTGCTGGCGGAAAGTGCGCAAGCTGGAAGAGGATGAAGTGATCCAGGGCTATCGGGCGGTGCTGAATCGCAAAAAGATCGGCCTGGGCGTCATGGTGTTTATCCGTATCGTGATTGACTGTCATAGCGAAGCGGAAGCGAAAAAATTTGAGGAGGAGGTGACGGCGCTGGAGGATGTGGTGGCCTGCTACAGTATCGGCGGCGATGCCGATTTTCTGTTGCAGGTGGTGGCTTCCGATCTGGAGTCCTATGCTGATTTTGCCATGTCGGTGGTGCGTAGGCTGCCGCGTATCAAAGAAATGCAAAGCATGTTTGTACTGAAAGAGATCAAGCCGTTGGGCACTTTTCCGATAAAAAAATCCGCTGAAATAATGTAGCTGGCGTGGTTACAGCGCGCCAGGCCGTAAGCCCGGCGTCCCACCGATTTGTTATCAGGCTGGCAGCCAGCTGGCGGAAAACGTGCGTACACCCCGGCAGCGCGTTTTCCTGTTACGGCTGGCGTTTCCGCCGGTGCGATAAACGCGGGAAACGGGCATGCATGCGTAAATTGCGGATATTGATCACCGCGATCGCCGTGCCGCAAATCACCAGCAGCGAACCAATGATTTTATACATATTCATGCTATCGCCCAGCACCAGCACGCCCATGATCACCGCCAGCACCGGCGTCAGCAGCGAGTAGGGCATAATCAGGTTAACGTTATATTTTTTCAGCAGCGCATACCACAGCGAATAGGCCACGACAGAAGAGGCGATAGCGCTGTATAAAATGCCGAACCAGCCGCGCCACGAGGCGTGCAGCAGCGCGTCAATTTGATGCGCTTCGGTCAGCCACGAGGTGAGGCCGACAATCGGTATCGCCATAAACGACAGCCAGCCGGTCATGGCTAATGGCTTAATCGGCGGCGCCTTTTTAACAATTAGATTGCTGATAGCCCAGCCGCAGGCGCTGGTCAGTAACAGCGCCAGCACCCACCAGGAGGAGATGGTCGGGCTGCCGGTTAACACCACCACGCCGCTCAGGGAAACCGCGATGCCGAGCAGCTGAATCAGCGTGAGCTTCTCTTTTAACATTACCCACGCCAGCAGCATGGCAATCGGCGTGCCCAGCTGCACCAGCACCGCGCCGGTGCCCGCATCGGTGTAGCTGATGCCGACAAACAGCAGCGAGAAATGCATAAAGCCGAAGGTAAACGCCAGCGCCGCCAGCCAGGGTAGCTGAGCGCGCGTAATGCGGGTAAAAGGGATCAGAATCAGCGCGACCACCACAAAACGCATACAGGTCATCCATAACGGCGGCAGATCGAGCAGCCCCCATTTAATGGCCACATTATTAAACGCCCAGATAGTTACCACCATCAACACCAGCAAAAAATGACGCAGAGCCACGACACCATCCTTAATTGTCAGACGTAAATCATTAACTATCATGACAGGTATCGGCAGGCAGACAAGCCTTAGCACGGCGATTTACTAAGCCTGCTTATCATCAATCGGGACATCTTCGGCAAAAGTGATGGGCCAGCCGCTGCCGGGTACTTATACAGCATCACTGTAGCGGCCGCTGTCCTGTCGCCCGGCTTGCCTTTGCATCCACGCCTGATTTTACGGTGTTTCTGACAGCGTGATCCGCTTAACGTCTGAGAGGGTTACTTCCCACCGTGCTCACACTTTTCTCTTGTGGCGACTGACAAAGCCTTTGCACTCGGTCATGTTAATCAATGGTTGCTCATTTGTTAGCTAATACCACAGGAGAATCGGTATGCGTTACGCCTGGCCAGGATATAAAGATTCGCTGATAACGCTACAGCAGCGTTATGGCAACTACATCAACGGTGAATTTGTTGCGCCGGTTAACGGCGACTATTTCACCAACACATCGCCAGTGGATGGCTCGGTTATCGGCGAATTCCCGCGCTCCGGTTCGCAGGATATCGAAAATGCGCTGGACGCCGCGCATGCTGCCGCCGATCGCTGGGGTAAAACCTCTGTACAGGTACGTTCACAGCTGCTGCTGAAAATCGCCGATCGCCTGGAGCAGAATCTGGAGCGTATCGCGGTACATGAAACCTGGGATAACGGCAAACCGGTACGCGAGACGCTGGCGGCAGATTTACCATTGGCGGTGGATCACTTCCGCTATTTTGCCGGTTGTATTCGCGCGCAGGAAGGCACGGCGGCGGAAATCGATGAACATACCGCCGCTTACCATATTCACGAACCGCTGGGCGTGGTAGGGCAGATTATCCCATGGAACTTCCCGCTGCTGATGGCGGCCTGGAAGCTGGCACCGGCGCTGGCGGCGGGCAACTGCGTGGTGCTGAAGCCCGCCGAGCAGACGCCGCTTTCGATTACGCTGTTTGCCGAGCTGGTGGGCGATCTGCTGCCCGCTGGCGTGCTGAACGTGGTGCATGGCTTTGGCCGTGAAGCGGGCGAGGCGCTGGCGGGCAATCCGCGCATCGCGAAAATCGCCTTTACCGGCTCAACCGCTACCGGCACCCATATTCTGGAGCTGGCGGCAAAAAATCTGATCCCTTCTACCGTCGAGCTGGGCGGTAAATCGCCGAACATTTTCTTTGAAGATATTATGCAGGCCGAGCCGTCATTTATTGAAAAAGCGGCGGAAGGCGTGGTGCTGGGCTTTCTTAACCAGGGCGAGGTTTGTACCTGTCCTTCGCGCGCGTTGATTCAGGAATCCATTTACGAGCCGTTTATCGCTGCGGTGATGGCGCGAATTAAAACCATTCGACGCGGCGATCCGCTCGATACCGAAACCATGATTGGCGCGCAGGCTTCGCAGCAGCAGTTCGATAAAATTCTCTCTTATCTGGAGATTGCGCAGAAAGAGGGCGCAGAGATCCTGACCGGCGGCGGCATCGAGCCAACTCAGGGGCAGCTGCAAAGCGGTTACTATATCCAGCCGACGCTGCTGAAAGGCAGCAATAATATGCGGGTGTTTCAGGAAGAGATCTTCGGGCCGGTGGTGGGCATTACCACCTTTAAAGATGAGGCGGAAGCGATCGCGATTGCTAACGATTCGATTTACGGACTTGGCGCGGGGGTCTGGACACGGGATATTAACCGCGCCTGGCGCGTTGGACGCGCAATCAAAGCGGGGCGCGTCTGGACCAACTGTTATCACCTCTATCCGGCGCATGCGGCGTTCGGCGGTTACAAAAAATCGGGCATTGGGCGTGAAACCCATAAAATGATGCTCGATCACTATCAGCAGACGAAAAACCTGCTGGTGAGCTACAGCATCGAGCCGCTCGGCTTTTTCTGATGTTACCTGCCGACTAAGGGGCGTTTATCGCCCCTTTTTTATTGCGTTATGCTGATTTGTCGCCAGCGTGACGGATCTCCCGCGTCTGACGTTCTATGCTTAGCCTTTACGCCAACGTAACGGGAGCGTTATGAACGTGGGAATTTTGCTGCTGGCAGCCGGGGAAAGCCGACGTTATCGCGCCGCCTGCGGCCGCCACAAGCTGCTGGAACCGGTGGCGGGCGAACCGATGCTGGCGCGCAGCTACCGTATCGCCAGGGAAAGCCATCTGCCGGTGGCGGTGGTGCTCAGGCCGGAACCGCTGGCGCTGCGGCGCTGCATTGGCGGCGCGCGTCAGATCATTTTGCCCAGCGCGGGCATCGCCAGCTCTATCGCCGCTGGCGTGCAGGCGACTGCGCACTGGCAAGGCTGGCTCGTTATGCTGGCGGATATGCCATGGCTTCGTCCGACAACGCTGCAACAGACGGCAGAAGCATTGAAAACGCATCAGCGGGTACGCGCCTGCTGGCAGGGGCAGCCGGGGCATCCGGTTGGTTTTGGTCGCAGCTGCTACGCTCAGCTGGCTGCGTTAAGCGGCGAAACGGCGGCGCGTGAGCTGTTGGCGCAGCACGATGTTTATCTGCTGGCGACGCAGGATGCGGGCGTGGTGCGCGATGTCGATCTGCCGTCGATGCTATCAGGAGAGGAATAATGCACTCACTCGATCAACAGGTTATCGACCGTGCGTTGCAATGGCATCAGCAGGGAGAATGCGTCTGGCTTTGCACCGTTTTGCACAGCTGGGGATCGGCGCCGCGTGCGCCTGGCGCGCTGCTGGTGGCAAATCAGCAGGGGCAATTTTGTGGCTCGCTCTCGGGTGGCTGTATTGAAGAGGATTTTCTGGCGCGCTTACAGCAGGGCAGTTTTAATGCTGCCAGCCAGCTGGTGCGCTATGGCGAAGGCGGGCTGGCGACCGCCATTCGTCTGCCGTGCGGCGGCGTGCTGGATGTGCTGATCGAGCGGCTGCCGCCGGACGCTGCCAGCCTGAACCATCTGCAACGTTTGCAGCAGGCGCTGACGGGCGGCGAGCGTCTGCGCAAGCAGTTGGTCATCGGGCAGCGCGCAGAGCTGGAAACCGATACCGATCGCGTGCCGCGCGCGCTCTGTTATGACTGCGACAGCGTTTCCTTATCGGTGGGCAGCGTACCGACGCTGCTGCTGGCGGGGTATTCCACGGTAGCGGGCGAGTGTTTGCGTCTGGCGCTAATGTTGGGGATGCAGACCCTTGTATGTGAGCATCGCGACGCTTTCTGGCAGCAGCTACAGGATAACCATGCGCCGCAGCCGCATCTGCGCTGCATTAACCAGCATCCGGCGCGCTATCTGGAGCTGCACGGCGCAACGGATCAAACGGCAGTGATCTGCGCCACGCACGATCCGCGCGTGGACGATTTGGCGTTGCTGGAAGCGGTGAATACGCCCGCTTTTTATCTGGGCGCGATGGGTTCTGCGCGCAACAGCCAGCAGCGGCTGGCGCGCCTGCGTCGCATCGGTGAGCTGGATGAGCGCGCCTTGCAACGCATACACGCACCCATCGGCCTGCCGATCGGCAGCAAAACGCCAATGGAAATCGCGCTGGCGATCATGGCGGATATCGTACGTGTGAAAAATGGGCGTTAATCCCGGTTGGTAAAACGATAGGGGGAAATATCGGAAAAAACAGCCTTTCCTCTGGCGATCTGGCGTGACGGCATAGTATTACTATGCTTAAAAGGATGCACTTTCAACGGAGAGAGATGATGTCAGTAAGCCGTAGCCTGTTTGACGAGCGTGATGAAACGCTGGACGCGCTTGAAGAAAGCCTGATTGCAGTGAACTTGCCGGGACGGCAAACGCTGCATCTGAGTGATAAAGAGCGCTTCCCTGCGCTAATGAGTGAGCATCATAGCGCGCTGCGCGACCCGCTGTATGACAGCGATGAGCGCGTATACTGGCGCTGAACCGGTTTTTAATTCATGAGAGGCGTAAACGCCTCTCATGAAGTTTTACACTGCGGCGGTTTTGAAAATCGCTACGCTGCGGCTAAGGTGAGACGCCTGATCCTCCAGCGACGCGGCCGCTGCGGCTGCCTGTTCCACCAGCGCGGCGTTCTGCTGCGTGACTTCATCCATCTGCGTCACCGCCTGGCCCACATGTTCAATACCGTTTGCCTGCTCATCGGACGCATTGGAGATCTCAGTCATAATCTCTGACACGCGCTGAATAGAGGTCACGATATCTTTCATGGTGGTGCCGGCATCGGCCACCAGCGAGGTGCCTTCCGTGACGCGTTCTGAAGATTGATGGATCAGCTGTTTGATCTCTTTCGCTGCCGTTGCGCTGCGCTGCGCCAGCGCGCGGACTTCGCTGGCAACCACCGCAAAGCCGCGTCCCTGTTCGCCCGCACGTGCGGCTTCAACCGCGGCGTTCAGCGCCAGGATATTGGTCTGGAAAGCGATGCCTTCGATGGTGCTGATAATATCCACGATATGCTGGGAGCTTTCCGCAATCGCCGACATGGTGGTCACCACCTGGTTCACCACATTGCCGCCGCGCAGCGCGACCTGCGACGCATCGCTGGCCAGCGTGCTGGCGTGTTGGGCGTTAGAGGTGTTCTGCCGTACCGTGGCGGTCAGCTGTTCCATGCTGGCTGAAGTCTCTTCCAGCGAGGCCGCCTGTTGCTCGGTGCGGCTGGAGAGATCGATATTGCCCGTTGCCACTTCTTTCGCCGCGCTGTCGATGGAGGCAGAAGCGTTTTGAATATCCGAGACGACGCGGGTCAGCTGGGCCTGCATGGCAGCCAGCGCGGTTATCAGCGTACCGGTTTCATCACGCGAATCCGCTACCAGTCGGGTAGTTAAATCGCCGGTTGCGATTGCCTGCGCGGCGCTTACCGCGCGCTGTAACGGCAGGGTAATAGCGCGCGTCAGCATATAACCCAGTGCGACCGCGATAGCTAAACCGAACAGCGAACCAAACAGCAGCGTCAGCATGGTTTGTGAAGTGGTGGATGCCACGGTTACCTGACGTTCCGCCAGCAGCGACCGCTCTGCGTCTGCGATTTCTGCGATGATGGCGCGCATATTATCCATTTGCGCTTTGCCGGTATTCGCTTCAAACGCGTCGATGAACGCCTGCTCCGTTAGGGTTCCGGCGTTGGCGGCGCGACGGTTTTCCGTCAGCGAGGCAGCAAAAGCGCTAAGCCAGGTTTTTTCCAGCTGCAACAGCCGATCCAGACGATCTTGCTGCACCGGGTTATCGGAAGTGAGGTTTTTAGCCAGTTCCAGATGCTGTAAAAAGGTTTTTTGCCCGGAGAGGTAAGGCTGTAGCATCTCTTCCTTACCGTTAAGCGCATAGCCGCGCAGCCCGGTTTCCATATTGACCAGGCTTTCAACCAGGCCGCGACTCTCATCAATCACCTGATAGGTGTGTACGTTCCAGCTATTTGCGGTGACGATGCGTGAGAAATTGGCGTAAAAAGCGGCGCAGATCAGCAACAGCACTGCGACAACCGCCCCGAACGCGAGAATAAACTTTCGCTTGATGGTTAAATTTTTAAACATATGTGATTACCCGAGAGTTGTGGTCAGTCCAGTTATGCCGTAAGGATGCTTAAGCATCGGCGCTAACCGACAAATCTTTAGCGGCGGGCGTATAAGAAAAAAGGGTTTTTTATGGCCGCTTCGCTAAATATCGACCACAACATTTAACATTGACGTTAACAATTCGGCCGCAGTAAGATGCGCTGGATTAGTCTTAGCTGTAGACAGGATGTTACACAGGGAAAAAGCGGGGAGGGGTTCCTGACAGGTTCACGGATGACGTGCTGGCTATTCTTCTGGTCATAATCAAACAGGAAATTGTTTTTCCTTATGCGCGGGCAATAAACGGCGCAGATGGCCAAAAATATACGCATATGTACATAACATCCTGATGTGAACGTTACATATAATACTCCCTAAATAGTCGTGGTTATTCTGAAATGTCCGCACGCTCGCTTATTTTATTTTTTCTGTTTCTTCAGCTTTTTATACCAACGGGTCAGGCTCGCGAAATCAATTTATATTCTGTTAATACAGGGTCTTTTGTTTATCATCTCCTTGATAATCAAGGAATGTATACTGAAAAATTTGATAATCAATTTTTCTCTGCGGAGAGACGCTTTTCTGAGAATTCAGAATACAGTCTGCTGCTCGGGACGATGAAAAACAGTTATGGCGATCGTTGCCTGGCGCTGGGCGTCCGCAAAGACTGGAAAAAACAAAGCCGTTGGACGTTTAAAGGCGTTTACGGTTATACCGGTGAATTCTTTTTCGATACCTTTAGTCACTGCGGTGATGATGGTATTTACCGTTCTTTCAAAAAAACCACTGGTGTAGGGTTCGCTCCCTATATTTACCATGCCGTGCAGTATAATTTTACCGATTACTTTGGCGTTGAAAGTGGGATTATCTTCCCGTCGGTTTTTGTTATCAGCATGCAGTGGAGTTTCAGGTAAGCTGATTGTTGATATATAAAATATAGCGCTGATGTTCTGTGGCGGTGTTAACGATTACGTTGATGCCGCCGATAAATCTTTCACTCTCCCTCTTTTCGCCCCCTCATGTAAAGAAAAGGAACAGTTAGCTGGTCAATTAAATAGTAAGCATAACGAAAATATCTTACCGCATTCATTTTCAACTTCAAAAACACTTCAAGCGCGAAGGTAATCTATTTACCTTATAGTCGTTTCGGCGTAGTTTATTGCTCAGTGTAACGGATTAATCATATACAAGAACAGGAGGTTCTATGGTGGAATTAACCGATCCATCCTTGCAGTCCGTCAGTTTCCCATGTGTTGTTTTTGAAACGCAAAAGAAGATGGAGGACTACGTGGCGGAAGATATGCGTTATGGAGATTTGAGTGAGTCGCTGCTTAAATCTTACTTTCATTTAAACGATGTCTCTACCCGCGTTGATCCCTGGACCCTGACAAGGGTTTCTCCTTTTAACCAACCGCACTCACGCTTTCACGGTTCACGCCAGCAGGGTGCCAGCGTGTCGCGTGAGGCATGTATTGCTATCCTTTTTGACGAGTTCCGTGCGCTATCCAGCTTTCCGTTTGCTGTTTATAGCCCTTATAAAATGTTGATTAAACAGATGATTACGCATATGCAGCACGGCGGCGGCGCGCCGTTTGAAAATATATTACTGGATGCGGCGCTAAAGGAGCGAATCGTTGAGGATAAAAAAGAGAGTAATTCGTTGGAAATGTTAAGGCAATCTATCTTAGCAAATATCTTATGGGATAAAGGGATATTGCCTGAAGGTAAAAGGAGGTCCATATATACAGATATGAAAGAGTGTCGCCTCCCTAAATTTAACAGGATTAAAGACAGCTTTAACGGCATGGCCATAACGGTACATGATATTTTTGCCGCACAAATCATAATAGAGGATTTAGTAATAAAGGAGGGTAAGTTTACAGCGGTTATCCGCTATAACATCCAGGACCATTTTGGCCTCGATAAGGATGATATCCTTAAGCCCCACTTCCATCAGTTCAGGTTCTTTCGTATCTGGTTTGTGCTACAGCGCTATGAGCGCTTTGGCTATAAGCCTTTTATGATCAATATGTGCGCGCGCGTAGAGATATCGGGATATGAACATGAAAAGCAACAAACACTTTAGGCTGATTCTGTTACTGCTGGCATTGTGCGCCATCGGTTACGGTACCTATTACGCGCTAAGAAAAACGGAAATCGTTGAAGGGCATATTTATCCAGCTGGCAAATATATATATAGCCAGCATCTGGTGGTAAAGCACTTTCCGCTAACCGATAAAGCTAAAATCAGCTGGTGGAAAAGCAACGTAGCGCTGCTTAAAACGCGTTATGACCTGGAGGTATCGGGAGGCAGCAGATATTCCGTCGTGATCTGGGATTATGGCAGCGGCTATGAAGTGTATCGTGAAGGAAGTTTTCTGGAGTTCTCACAGCCGGATCACTTCTGCTTTGAGGATATGACAGCCGACGAAAATTGCCTGGATAAAGGCAATATCTTGATGAAGGTCAAAATGGACGCTTCCGGTCGGATAAATTACGACATAGGCCTGAAAACATACGTCGAAGAAAAAAGTGGGCGCATGTGGGTAAGAGAGTGGCGATAAGCCACTAAAAATGCGCCCGCAGGCGCATCATGCTTAGTGCAGGCAGCATTGTTTATACTTTTTACCACTGCCGCAGAAACAGGGATCGTTACGGCCCGGCTTTTGCTCGGCAACTACCGGCTGTTGTGGCGCAGGCACCGCTTCCGGCTGCGCGATCCAGTAATCGTGCAGCGCCAGCGCGGCAGGACGGATGGCGGCGAAACGCTCTTCCATCTCTTCGGGGGAAAGCTGCTCCAGCTGCGGGAAATTTTCCTCTTTGCCATGCAGGGCGATGGCATCCAGCGCGGGCTGTAAATCTTGCGGCAGCGATGACCAGTCGCTCAGCGCCACGCCGCGCATATAGCCAAAGCACCACTCTTCCACCACGGTGAAATCCTGGCCTTCGGTCTCACGCACGCCAAACAGCGGATCGAACTGTTCGGGGAACTCGGCGAGGCGATCGGCAATATCGTTCATATGCTGGAAGCAGAGATCCATAAAGCGATTCATTTCACGCTCGTTGCTCCATTTGGGAATGCGCTTCTCGCCGCCCCAGAGCGCGACCAGCCATTCGCTGGGTTCAATCGATCTCGGACCGGAAAGCACGGCGGTCAGCAGGCCATCCAGCTCAGCGACATCCACAATCGACGCGTCGTTGCCATATTTTTCCAGCATTTCGTCAAGCCATTGCAGCTCTTTCTCGGTCAATGGGCCTTCTTTCATACTGTTGCCTCCTGAGGCGCTTAGATTCAAAACCGCAGCAGTGTACACGCTTATCTACTTAGCTTAGCGATAAATCTGTAGCGATATAAACCCGAGGCCCGCAGCATGCGATGAAATTTCAACGGCGGCGCGAAGTAATACCTTTTTACAGGCGCGTTTTTCCCATCAACGTGATAAAAGATGCATAAAATAGACGCTATGCCGCTTGCTTTCAGGCGTGCTTAACCAGAACAGAAGAGGCGTTTAATGATTACATTATGTAAAGCGTGCGGCACATCCTATGAGATCGCCAGCTTCCAGCCAGAACAGTGCAAAATTTGCGAAGATGAGCGTCAGTATGTGCCGGTAACGGGACAAGAGTGGATCGATTTGCCGGGCCTTTGCGCTTCACACACCAATAAGTGGAAACAGCATGATGCTGACCTTCTCAGCATCCAAACCGTGCCTGCTTTTGCCATTAATCAGCGCGCGTTTATTGTGAGGACGCCGGAAGGCAATATTTTGTGGGACTGTATTGCTGCCCTTGACGAGGCCACGAAAACGCTAATCGCCTCACTGGGCGGGCTTAAGGCTATCGCTATATCTCATCCTCACTACTACACCACCATGCAAGATTGGGCAGCGGAATTTAATGCACCGATTTACCTGCATGCCAGCGATCGTCAATGGATTATGCGCGACAGCCCTTTGATTACCCTTTGGGAAGGCGAGACCCTTCAGCTGGCGACTAACGTGAGTATCATACGGCTCGGTGGGCACTTTGCTGGCGGCAGTGTGCTTCACTGGACGCGAAATGACGGTGTATTGCTTGCCGGGGACATCCTGCAGGTCACGCCGGGTGCCGACGCCGTATCTTTTATGTGGAGCTATCCTAATATGCTGCCGCTACCGGCAGCAACGGTCAGCGATATGATGCACCGTCTGAGCGCCGTAAAGTTTACCCAACTCTACGGCGCGTTTGCAGGACAGGAGATCATGGCAAATGCCAAAGATATCGTGCATCGATCGGGTGAAAAGTATATTGCCTGTCTCAGATAAGCGCTTTGCTTATGGGCGTCTCAGGAACGAAGCGACGTTAGTAACCTGTCAGTACGCTGAAACGCCTGTCAGCCAGCATCAACTATCATGGCTGAACAGGAAAAGCGGTGACGTCGTTAACCATCTCGTCAACGCCCTGTTGCAAATCGTCCAGCGTGATGGGAGTGCTGTTATTAGGTACCGTCTTGCCATAAGCTTTGCGTACCGCTTCCAGCATGACCTCTCCGGTTTGCGCATCACTTAATTGGGTTTCCAGATAGAGAACGCTATTTTGCGTACGGTGGCCAGAAGCGGCCATGGTACTGGCGATCACCGCGGCAACGGGCACCACCTCATAGAACTTCATATCCTGATTTTCCGCGCTGACGGTGGTTATCGCCGTTTTCATCACCAGCGTGCCTGGTTCCTTCGTGTTGACCAGCGGCTTGTGTTTGGTCACCGCAACTTTTAACCGGCTATCAACATAGTTTTTCAAATTATCCAACGTGCTTTGACTGACGCGCGCGCCAGGTTTTGCCGCCGGATAGTAGACGACCGGCGTGTAGTAAATGCCGTGGTAGTCAGCGGAGTGAAAATCTGGTGAGACCCAGCGTAGCGTCGGATGACCGCCTGGAGAGTCCATCGCCTGCAGTTTGGTGTAATCGGACAGAAAACCAGAATATTGTTGTTTATCCGCTACTTTCGATGAGCAACCGGCAAGGACGGTAGCAGCCAGTCCGGCAATCAGACAAAGGCGCAGCGCATGCATAGAGCGTTCCTTTTAGCAGAAGGTTATGAGGAAAAAAAACCATGGCTTTCAAAGCATAGAGCGTCTGAAGGCACTTATCATTAGCAACCAGCATAAAAAGCGATCTGAATAGCAATATTCATGCTAAGCGAAATGCGGGAATAGTGAAGACGGGAATGTTTTGCCAGCATTGCATTTATCTCAACGGCTTAAAGCGGCGGAACGATTTTTGTATTTTTAATCACGGGAATTTTTTTGCCAGGAAATTTTGACGTCATTGAGGAAATAAGAGGTGCTTAACACTTTTATCTGGTGCCTAATCTATTCATTATAGGGTTGTTGGGTGGGGAATAACGAACCGGTAACATTATTACGTTCCGCTGGGTTTTATTACCCTTTTAATAAAAACTTTTCTGAGGTCATTATGGCTAATGTCATTTCTGTAAACAGAGCGCTTTTAGAAAGTGTAACCACTGAAGAGCATGCGTTATTAACGGTACGATATACATGTAAATATGAGGTTTGATACCATGATGCGAATTTCAGCGTTGCTGTTGGTTGCTGGTGTTATCAATTCAGGTGCATTACTGGCTGCTGAGCCTTGTAAGTTCAATGACAGACAAGGGGAGTATGAAGAAGATAAAGCAGAGCAGCTAACATGCCTGTTAAGGAAAACAGATGGCGCAGCTTATATATTTAAAAAACAGGCTATTCCGCAGGGACTGGTCTCGCTGGTGAAAAAGCAACGTGTGGACTTTAGTGAGGGACAGCTAAAAAAATATCTGGCTAACAACAATGTGAATGAGAAGGATATCGGCGGTGATATAGCGACGCCGTTAAACAAAAAAACAAAATATATCGTAATCCATGACACCAGCACCCCGGTTGCACTGCAAAACAATGAGTTTCCTTCTGATATTAATGATGAGTGGTCAGGAAATAAACTAAGCGCCTACGGCAAGAGTGCGGAAAATAATGCGCATGTTTTTATTAACCGGCCTGGCCAATCCAAAACCAGCATTGATTTTTCAACGTTTTATCGTACAACCAAATTTGAAAATGAAAAAATTGGCAGGCGTTATGTTTTCATCAGCGTTGAGCTCATCCAGCCACGTGCAACGTTGCCAACACAATCCGGTATCGCCAATGATTATCGGTCACCGGTGCCGGGCTTTACGGATGCGCAATTAGAACGGCTGGCAATTGTTTATCTTGCCGGGTCTTATCGTGCCGGGAAATATTTGTTACCCGCTTTTCATTCCGTGATCGATATTCCATTTAAAAAAGGCGGGCACAACGACCCGTTAAATTTTGACCTGGCTAAATGGTCTGGGTTGATTGACAAGGTAAATAATGAAATATCAGCGCAGTGAAGGGGGATATCCAGCGATGGGTAATCAGGCCTTGTCATGGCGTGATATGCGCGGCGATTTCCAGTAAGCCTGTATCAATATTTAATTTTAAAGCCGTGCCAATGACTTAAACATCTCCTTATGTTGTTTTGCATTTGCTGGTTGCGCTTATCATGCAAACAAAACTCAGCCTTTAACGCGTCACCAGCCCCTCAGGCTCTCTACCCTGAGAGGGATGACATGCCTGACTTTATTTTTTTCTTGCCAGGAAACGCGGTTACTCCTGCACACGCTCAAACGTCGCGATCACCCGGTCGATATGCTTTTTCATCGCGGCTCTGGCGGCTTTCGCATTACGTTTCTCCAGCGCCGAAAGAATCGCCAGGTGCTCCGCTTCAGAGATGGACGGCATATCGCCCGGCGTATAGTGCGCCTGCAACATGCGGAACATACTGCCATAGCGATGGCCGAGCAGGTGACCAATGATAAAGCCATAGGCCGGATTGCCGCTTGCCTGGGCGATACGGATATGAAATAGGCGGTCGCCAGGATGGGTACGCGATTGCGCACGGTTATCTTCACAGTTTTGTAGCCAGGCCGCCCGGATCAGCGTCAGCTCCTGTTCGCTGGCATGCACCGCAGCAAGCGCAGCGGCCTCCGGCTCAATCAGCCGCCGCGCCTGCAGCAGGGAAAACGGCGGCAGCTCGGTGGAAAAGTCCAGATTGATACCCAGTTCATCATCCGGTTCACGCCACTGATCGCGCCCGGCCTGTATCATTACCGGCTCCTGGGTGGTGGAACGCGCTTTCACAATCACGCCGTTGCCAACTTTCACATCCACCAGCCCAATCACTTCCAGCGCGATCAGCGCTTCACGCACCGAGGCGCGACTAACCTGTAGCTGCTCGGCCAACTCACGTTCCGCTGGCAGGCGACTGCCGGGAGGAAATTCATTATTGTCGATAAGCTTGATGAGCTGGTCAGCTATCTGCCTGTAAAGTCTTGGGTTTTCCATCTTTTTTATCGGCATCGTACGGCTACCCGTCTAAATAAATTAAGTGACTTGCTGCACAAATAATCATCAGGTCGCTTGTCAATGTTATGCAATTGTCAATAAAAAGTAATGCGTCAGCAAAAAAGTAGCCAGCGTTATTTTGCCAGCCCGTCAGGACAAAAACCATGCTTATTGGCCTGACCATTAGATCTTTGAACCAGAGGACACGTAATGAATTTACACGGAAAACGCGTATTAATCACGGCCGCCGGGCAGGGCATCGGGTTAGCCAGCGCACGCTATTTTGCTCAGCAGGGCGCAGAGGTGATCGCCAGCGATATCAACCTTACCGCGCTGCAAGCGTTCCCTGATATCCGGGCTTATCAGCTGGATGTTACTGACCATCAGGCGATCGGTGCGGCGGCGCAGGAGCTGGGCACGCTCGACGTGCTGTTTAACTGCGCAGGCGTGGTACACAGCGGCAGCCTGCTGGCGTGCAGCGAAAAGGAGTGGCAGTTCGCGCTCGATCTTAACGTCACGGCAATGTTCCACATGATCCAGGCGTTCCTGCCCGCCATGCTGCAACAGCAGAAAGGATCGATTATTAACATGTCGTCCGTGGCCTCCAGCGTGAAAGGCGTGGCTAATCGTTTTGCCTATAGCGCGACCAAAGCGGCGGTGATCGGCCTGACGCGATCGGTGGCAGCGGATTACATCGGTAACGGGATCCGCTGCAACGCCATTTGCCCCGGCACGGTCGATTCGCCGTCGCTGCGTCAGCGTATCGCCGCGCAGGCGCAGACGGAAGGCCGTACGGAAGCGGAAGTCTATGACGCCTTTGTGGCGCGTCAGCCCATTGGCCGTATCGGCAAAACAGAAGAGATCGCGTATCTGGCGGCCTATCTGGCTTCTGATGCCAGCGCCTATACCACCGGCACCGTACAGATTATTGATGGCGGCTGGAGCAACTAACAGGAGTGGAAAAATGAAATTATTACGTGTGGGCGAGCCGGGGAAAGAGCGTCCGGCGATGCTGGATGAACAGGGCGAACTGCGCGATTTATCGCATTTTATCGACGACATCGCGGGCGATGTGCTGCTGCCCTCCGCGCTGGAGAGACTGCGCCAGCTACCGCTTAGCGAACTGCCGAAAATCAGCGGGCAGCCGCGTATTGGCGCCTGCGTCGGGCGGATCGGTAAGTTTATCTGTATCGGCCTGAACTATGCCGATCACGCTGCGGAGACCGGCGCTGAGATCCCGCAGGAGCCGGTGGTGTTTAGCAAATGGACCAGCGCGGTGGTTGGGCCTAACGATGCGGTGCGCATTCCACGCGGCTCGGTGAAAACCGACTGGGAAGTGGAGCTGGGCGTGGTGATTGGCAAAGGCGGCAGCTACATCGCGGAAGAGGAGGCGCTGTCGCATGTGGCGGGCTACTGCGTGGTCAACGACGTCTCTGAACGTGAATACCAGATCGAACGCGGCGGGACCTGGGACAAGGGCAAAGGCTGCGACACCTTTGGTCCGATCGGCCCCTGGCTGGTAACGGCTGATGAAATCGCCGATCCGCAACAGCTGTCGCTGTGGCTGGAGGTAGACGGCAAGCGCTATCAGAACGGCAACACCCGCACCATGATCTTCCCGGTTGCGCACATCATCAGCTATCTCAGCCGCTTTATGAGCCTGCAGCCGGGCGATGTGATCTCTACCGGCACGCCGCCGGGCGTCGGCATGGGGCAGAAACCGCCGGTTTACCTGCGTCCGGGACAAGTCATCCGCTTAGGCATCAGCGGGCTTGGCGAACAGCGTCAAATCACCGAGGGCAGCGAAGCATGACCAGACTTACCGCACTGCGGGTTGAAGATATCCGCTTTCCCACCTCCGAGCATCTCGACGGTTCAGATGCGATGAATCCCGATCCTGACTATTCCGCCGCTTACGTCATTATCGAGACAGATAACGCGGCGCTCAGCGGGCACGGTCTTACCTTTACCATTGGGCGTGGCAATGAGATTTGCTGTGCGGCGATACGCGCGCTGGAACATCTGATCGTGGGTCGGCAGCTGGCGTCGATCACCGCCGATATGGGGCAGTTCTGGCGCGACATCACCAGCGACAGCCAGCTGCGCTGGATCGGCCCGGATAAAGGCGCGATTCATCTGGCGACCGGCGCGGTGGTCAACGCGGTATGGGATTTGTGGGCGAAATCGGAAGAGAAACCGTTATGGCGGCTGGTGGCAGATATGTCGCCGCAGGCGCTGGTGCGCTGTATCGACTTCCGCTATCTCACCGACTGCATCACACCGGACGAGGCGCTTGCCTTGCTGGCGGCGCAGCAGTCGGGTAAGGCGGAGCGCATCCGCCAGCTTGAGCAGCACGGTTACCCCTGTTACACCACGTCCGCGGGCTGGCTTGGCTATGACGATGACAAACTGCGCCGTCTCTGCCAGCAGGCGGTCGATGCCGGATTCTCGCACATTAAGCTGAAAGTCGGGCGCGACCTTGATGATGATATTCGCCGCGTGCGTATTGCGCGCGACGTGTTGGGGCCGGATCGCCAACTGATGATTGATGCCAATCAGGTATGGGAAGTGAATGACGCGGTGGCGTGGGTGCAACAGCTGGCGTTTGCGCGCCCCTGGTTTATCGAAGAGCCAACCAGCCCGGACGATATCGAAGGCCATCGCAAAATTCGTCAGGGCGTGGCGCCGGTAAAGGTGGCAACCGGCGAGATGTGCCAGAACCGCATTATCTTTAAGCAGCTAATTATGCGCGAAGCGATTGACGTTGTGCAGATCGATGCCTGTCGTCTCGGCGGCGTTAATGAGGTGCTGGCGGTGATGTTAATGGCGGCGAAATATCAGCTGCCGGTCTGCCCGCATGCTGGCGGCGTTGGGCTGTGCGAATACGTTCAGCATCTGTCGATGATCGATTTTGTCTGCATTGCCGGTAGCCACCAGGGGCGGGTTATCGAGTATGTCGATCATCTGCACGAACATTTTTTGCATCCCTGCGAAATCCGCGACGCGGCCTATATGCCGCCTACCGCGCCCGGTTTTTCCATTGAGATGTATCCCGCTTCGCGTGAGAAATACCGCTATCGCGCGCAGGGAGGCTGAGGTGCGAATCGACGCTCATCAGCATTTTTGGCGCTACGACGCGGCGCACTATCCCTGGATCGCCGCCTCCATGACGCGCCTGCAACAGGATTATTTACCTGACGACCTCGCGCCGCTGCTGGCGCAACAGCAGCTACAGGGTTCGATTGCAGTACAGGCGCGGCAGTGCGTGGCGGAGACGCAGCAGCTGTTGCAGTGGGCGCAGCAGCAACCGGCAACGCAGGTGGTTGGCTGGGTTGACGTTACCGCGCCCGATCTCACGGCGCAGCTGACGGCCTTACAGCATCCGCTGCTGCGCGGTTTTCGTCATCAGGTACAGGATGAGCGTGATCCCGCTGCGTGGCTGCAACAGCCGCGCGTGGCAAGCGGTATCCGTGAGCTGCAACAGCGTGATTACGTCTGGGAGATGCTGGTGACCTGGCGGCATCTGGCAGAGGCGACACGGTTTGCCGCGCGGCACGATCGCCACTGGCTGGTGCTCGATCACCTCGGTAAACCGGATATTGCGCGCGGCGCCAGCGCCTGGGGCGAGCAAATAGCGGAGCTGGCCGTGATGCCGCACGTGGTATGCAAACTCTCCGGGCTGGTGACCGAAGCGCCGCACGGCCAGTGGCAGCGCGCACAGCTGCGACCTTTTATCGACGAAGCGCTGGCGCGTTTTGGGCCGCAGCGTTTGATGTTTGGTTCGGACTGGCCAGTCTGCCTGCTGGCAGCGGAGTATCACGCGGTGGCGCAGCTGATTGATGAAGCGATAACCGCGCTATCGGCCGACGAACAGGCCGCCATCTGGGGCGACACGGCCGCGCAGGTCTATGGCCTGACAGGAGAAAACAATGAATCTGTTTTTGCAGGATAAAGTGGTGATCGTGACCGGCGGCGGGTCGGGCATCGGTGCGGCTATCTCACGTCTGCTGGCGGAAGAGGGCGCGATTCCGGTGATTGTCACCAACGCGCAGCCGGAAGAGATGTGGCTGGCCGGTCTGCGCGAGCTTCAACCGCAAACCGAGGTATTGCTGGCCGATCTTTGCGATGAGCATAACTGCCAGCAGGCGGTTGAAGCGGTGCAGCAGCAGTTTGGGCGCATCGACGGGCTGGTAAACAATGCGGGCGTTAATGATGGCGTCGGGCTGGAGGCGGGGCGCAGCGCGTTTGTCGCCTCGCTGGAAAAAAATCTGCTGCACTATTACCAGATGACGCATTTCTGCCAGCGGGCGCTGGAAAACAGCGGCGGAGCGATTGTGAATATTGCGTCAAAAACCGCGCTGAGCGGCCAGGGCGGCACCAGCGGCTACTGCGCGGCGAAAGGCGCGATTCTGGCGCTGACGCGAGAGTGGGCGGTATCGCTGCGTCACAGCGGCGTGCGGGTGAATGCCGTGGTGCCCGCCGAAGTGATGACGCCGCTGTATGAGCGCTGGATCGCTACCTTTGCCGATCCACAGCACGAACTGGCGAAAATCACCCAGCGCATTCCGCTCGGCCAGCGTATGACCACGCCGCAGGAGATCGCCAATACCGTGGTGTTTTTGCTGTCACAGCGTGCTTCGCACACCACCGGCGAGTGGCTGAGCGTCGATGGCGGCTATCTGCATCTCGATCGGGCGCTGTTATGAGCGGCGCTTCCGAACGCTATTGTCTGGCGCTGGATCTGGTGGACGAGGCGGACAAGATCGCTGAATACCAGCGCCTGCATCAGCGCATCTGGCCGGAGGTGGCGGATCATCTGCGCCTGCACGGCATCGTCAATATGGAGATATATCGGCTTGGCACCCGACTGTTTATGGTAATGGAGGTGAATGCCCGGTTTAACGCACAGGATTTTGCTCAGGCAGCTGAACAAAATCCGCATATTCAGCGCTGGGAAGCGTTGATGTGGCAGTTTCAGCAGCCAACGCCCTGGACGCCCGCAGGGGAAAAATGGGTGGCGATGGCGCGAATATTCTCTTTGCAGGATCAATAACAACACTTACCGACTGTACGCTACGAGGATATAACCATGTCAACACAACGCGTCGAGACGACAAAAAATATTGGCGTCGGGGGGACGATTAGCCTGCGCTGGGCGTTCATGCTGATTACCACCCTGTTTTTTATGTGGGGCGTGTCATACGGCCTGCTGGATGTATTGAATAAACACTTTCAGGAGACATTAAACGTCACCAGGGCGCAATCGGGATTATTACAGGCTGCCTACTTTGGCGCCTATTTTATTGTGGCGCTGCCGGCCGGTTATTTTATGCGCCGTCACGGCTACAAGGCCGGGATCTTAGCGGGATTGTCGCTGTACGCTGTTGGCGCGCTGCTGTTTGTCCCGGCGGCGATGGTGAATAATTTCGCGGTATTTCTGTTTGCCTTGTTTGTGCTGGCCTCCGGGCTTGGCTGCCTGGAAACCGCCGCTAACCCCTATGCCACGGTGCTGGGCGATGCAAACGGCGCGGAGCGTCGCCTTAATCTGGCGCAATCCTTTAACGGCCTGGGGCAGTTTGTCGGACCGATGATTGGCGGCTCGCTGTTCTTTACCCACGCCAGTCAGGATGCGGCGCAGGAGAGCGTTAAAATGACCTACGTGGTGATTGCGTTTGTGGTCATTGCCATTGCGCTGTTATTTAAACGCACCGCGCTACCGGATATTCGTGAAGCCGCCAGCGAACAGGCGCAGCAGCCTGGCACGACCCTATGGCAGCAAAAACATTTTGTCGGCGGCGTGATTGCGCAGTTCTTCTATGTTGCCGCACAGGTGGGCGTGGGCGCTTTCTTTATTAACTACGCCACCGAGCACTGGCACGGTGTGACCAACCAAAGCGCCTCTTATATGCTTTCGGTGGCGATGATCTGCTTTATGCTGGGACGTTTCTTCTCCACCTGGCTGCTGGGAAGGGTGAAACCGGCAGCGATGCTGGCAGCCTATGCGCTGATCAATATCGTGCTGTGCGCCATTGTGATGCTGGGCGCAGGCGATGTCTCGGTGGTTGCGCTGATCGCTATTTTCTTTTTTATGTCCACCATGTTTCCCACCATCTTTGCCATGGGCGTCAAAAACCTCGGCCCGGCCACGAAACAGGCCAGCTCATTTATGATTATGGCGATTGTCGGCGGCGCGATTATGCCCTGGTTCATGGGGCTGATTTCTGACCATGTCAGCACCGCCGTGGCCTACGCTTTGCCGCTGCTGTGCTTTGCCGTGGTGCTGGCCTATGCGCTAAGGCAGCGGAAACAGGAGTAAGGGATGGGGAAAGGCTTTACGTCTGATAGCGATGGCTTAACGGGCAGTGCAGGGCGATGCGTAGGCATCGCCCTGATAATATCAACTGAAGATATGTGGGAGGCCTGTTATCAGTGAAGAGAAGACGTACACGCTGGTTCTCACCGTCGATACAGGCTTAGCTAACAATTCAAAGCATGATAAATGGGGACAGGTCAAAGCACTTGCATTTTTTTGTGTTGCTCCGCTTCCCACTGTATGAACGTCCGCCTCTGGCGCAACGCGCCCTCCGCCGCTCACATTATTTTGTGAGAGCAGAGGAAAAACTGGTTTATGTTTTTGCCAAAAAAACGCGCGCGTTTGGCTTGATCGTTGCGCCTTTAGCCACCAAACGTCTTGCGATAGGTTGAGAGTGAGACGCCAACGGATTTACGGAATGCGGCACGAAAGCTCTCCATCGACCCGAACCCACAACGTTCCATTATTTGTTCATTAAGAAGATGGTTATTTTCCAGTAGCTCGCGCGCCAGGTTCATTCTGGCCTGAAGCAACCAGGCTTTAGGGGTAATACCTAACGCCTCACTGAAGCGCCGCAGGAAAGTCCGCTCTGACATTAATGCTTGCTGCGCCATTTGCCTGACTGACAAATTACAGTGCAAATTTTGCAGCGCCCAGTCAAGTAGCGGCGCAATCTCATTCCGCGGCTTTTGTGCGACAGGAGAGGGAATAAACTGGATTTGCCCGCCGGAACGCTGAGGAGCGATCACTAAACGTCTCGCCACAATATTGGCAATGTGCGTGCCATAATCCCGACCGATCAGATGCAAACAGGCATCGATACCCGCAGCGCTACCGGCTGATGTAATGATTTGACCGCTATCGACATACAGAACATTCGGATCAACCACTATTTCAGGATAACGATTTGCCAGTTCATCGGTATATCGCCAGTGGGTTGTTGCGCGCTTGCCATTCAGTAAGCCAGCAGCGGCGATAACAAATACGCCTGAACAGATCGACACCAGCCGCGCGCCTCGCTGGTGGGCTGCGCATAACGCATCGAGTAATGCCTGCGGTGGCGTTTCAGCGCGATTACGCCATCCGGGAATAATAATGGTTTGCGCCTCGCTGAGGGAGTCGAGACCAAAACGGGAGACAATCTGAATGCCTTCTGACACCTGCATCGGGGAGGTATCCACAGAGACTATCCGGTGTTGATACCAGGGAAAGTCAAACTCAGGACGGGGAAGGCCGAAAATCTCAACGGCAATGCCGAACTCAAAAGTACAGAGTCCGTCATAGGCCAGCGTAGCGACTAAACCTGCATTATTTAACATTGGCGGAAAACTACCGGTTATTGTCAGAACCGCCACTTTATCAGTCTGATGCGGCTGCATACAATCAACAAACATTCAGACAGGAGAGATAAATTATGCCGAGTTTAATCAGTGAGATTGCGCCAGCCACACCGGCTGAAGCTTTGCAGCATTTTAGCCGTCGTTTAGCCTTTGAAACCGACTGTTCCGATGTTTATCACAGCCAGAAGCAGGGCGATACCGACTATGTATTGGTGGATGTGAGAAGCCAGGAAGCCTTTTTAAAAGCGCACGTGCCAGGGGCGATCAACATTCCAACACGTTCGATTACGCCGGAGCGGATGGCCGATTATTCACGCGACACCCTGTTCGTTGTTTACTGCGCAGGTCCGCACTGTAACGGTGTACATCGTGCGGCCGTTCGTTTGGCTGGCCTGGGATTCTTTGTAAAAGAGATGATCGGCGGCCTTACCGGCTGGGTAGACGAAGGCCTTCCGCTGCAACAGGAAAATGAATCCACTGCTGTGGCTGGCTTCTCCTGCGCGTGCTGAGTTCGCCTGTTACTGTCCAGAAACCGCAGATGTAATAGCACGAAGCGAAGTCTGTCATAGCATGCCTGTTGTAAGTAAGCGGTATGTGTTTAGCCAGTTAACCAAAGTAGCTTCTGAAGTCTTGCAGTCCCACCATGGGACTGCTATGTTAGTCCCACCACGGAACAGCAAGGAAAGCCAGTGCGAATTATATCGACCGCATCTCTCAAGCGGTTCTGGGAAATACATAATCAGGCGGAGCAACCCCTGAGAGCATGGGTAGATGAAGTCAGTAAGGCCCAATGGAAAACCCCACAGGACATTAAAGACAATTACAGGACAGCAGATTTTCTGAGCAACAATCGGGTGGTGTTTGATATTAAGGGTAACCACTACCGTCTGATTGTCGCAGTGGCGTACAGGTTTCAGGCGGTCTACATCAAGTTTGTTGGAACGCACGCTGAATACGACAAGACAGACGCAAACATGGTGGATATGTGATGACTTATAAAATCAAACCGATTCACAACGAAGCAGATTATGAGGCCGCTTTGGCCGCTGTATCCCCGCTATTTGACAATGAGCCGGAGCCGGGGAGTGAAGCCGGAGATTTTCTGGAGGTAATGATCCTGATTATCGAAAAATACGAGCAGGAACACTACCCGATTGAAGCACCCGATCCGGTAGAGGCGATTAAGTTCCGCATGGAACAGATGGGGCTGACGGCGAAAGACCTGGTGCCAGCGATTGGACGCCAAAACCGCGTCTATGAGGTGCTAAACAATAAGCGCGCGCTGACGCTGCCGATGATCCGCAATTTGCATAAAATGTTCAACATTCCACTGGCGTCTCTGGTTGGAGTAACAGAACCCGAACGAGTAAGTATGTCGTAACCAAAGCCCGCTACATGCGGGCTTTTTTACCCCTGCGTTGTGTATTGAATTTAAGTCCGGTCATGTTGCTAAGGAAATATCGCTCAATTTCTGATGCATAAAATCAATCAGCGCTCTGGTTTTAGCGGGCAGGTAGCGCCGATTTGAATAAAGTGCGAACAATTGCAAGGGGGCGGGCGATTGTTCAAACGTAATTTCAATTAACCGCCCGTCGTTAATATAAGGTTGGCAGCCCTGTTGCGACAGAATGGCAAAACCGACGCCAGCCACCGCAGCGCGTCCCGCCATCTCGCCGCTGTTTACCCGATAATGCCCCTTAACCTTAATTGTTTCGATCCCTCCCTTTTTATTAACAAATTGCCAGGGCATACCTTTCAGTGCGCTTACCGTGGTAATACAGGGTAATTCTTCAAATTGTTGGATATGAGAAGGCGTGCCATAACGCTCAATGAGGGAGGGCGCTGCAACAATGGTACAAGGGATAGTCATCAGATGACGGGCTATATAGTCACTGTCATCCATTTGACCACGGGTAATAATGACCGCTAAATCCAGATCGTCCCGCAGGGATTCGAAACCGGATAAATTGGTGACGCAGCTGATCTCCAGCTCCGGGTACTGACAGGCGAAATCGGCAATAACCGAACCCAACAATGCAGGGCCTGGCTCATTGGGAATACAGAGACGTAATGGGCCTTTCAGTTGCATTTGCCGCAGGGTGAGTTCTGTTTCCGTTTGCGCAAGCGCCTCCAGTAACGGCTTAGATCGGGTATAGAGTAGGTGCCCCGCCTGAGTAAGTTTCATATGGCGGGTGCTGCGCTCAATAAGCTGAAGATTCAGTTTTTCTTCTAACTGAGAAATACAACGACTGACATTCGATGTCGGCATTTCAAGGACTCTCGCTGCCCCAACGAAACTCTCTTGTTCAACCGCAGCAACGAACACTTTCAGGGTGTTAAAATCCAGCGCTGAACGCATTAACTATCCCACTTATGATAATAATGATTGCCAGTTTTACGCTATTATAAACGGAATTGATAGCAGCTAAGCTCGGATATCTTTCATCCATAGGTTGCTTGCTATGCCACTAACCACACAAACACTTAATCACAAAGCCCTTATGCGAATGGCCATTGTAATGGCTTTCATCCAGTTCACTAATGCGCTGGAGTATATGGCGTTTACGCCGGTTTTTGCTTTTATGGCAGACGAGTTTTCAGTTCCGTTATCATTTTCTGGCTATGTCTCCGGGATGTATACGCTGGGCGCGGTGATTTCTGGCATTGCTGCTTTTTATTGCATTGGCCGGTTTAATAAAAAACAATTCTTGCTCAAAAATATGGTGCTGCTGGCAGCGCTAACCGTTTTGTCCACACTCACCACGCATTTTGCAACGCTTCTGGTATTACGATTTTGCGCAGGATTGGTAGGCGGGACGACAATGGGCGTGGGGATGAGTATTTTAATCAATCATGCCCCAGCCAATTTACGGGGGAAAATACTGGCGACGGTGATTGCGTCTTTTTCGCTGGTGAGTATTGTCGGCATGCCTGCTATCTTGTTTTTGTGCACGCATTATGGCTGGCATAAGGCGCTGTGGTTAATCAGTGCACTTTGCCTGATCTCTTTACCGTTAATCGTATTTTTCCTCCCTAACGATAAAATTCCCTCAGGCGTGAAGGCTAAGCTGGCGATTAATGCTCAAACCTTGCTTTTCGCCTCCTTTACTGCCCTGGTACAGTTTAGTTCTATGCTGATTGTTCCCATTTTAACGCCATTAATGGCGCAATATATGGGCGCACAGCCAGGCCTGTTACCGTTATTGTTCCTGAGTGGCGGGATTGCCGGTTATCTCTCGACAAAAATAACCGGTGTGCTGACATTGCGTTTTTCTTCGTTGACGCTTGCAACAGCGTCAACGCTATTATTCGTAGCAAGTTTGCTGATTCCTGCGATGGGCTATGATAATACATTTCTGTTTATCACCTTATTCCTTGGCGCCTCATATAGCCGACTGGTCTCCGCTTCGGCGGTTGCCGTTCAGTATCCTGAAGATCAACAACGCGCCAGTTTTTCCTCGCTACAGACAGCAATCATGTACCTGCTAACCACGCTCGCGTTCTTTTTGTCTTCCTTATTACTGCCTGACCAGGAAATAACCACGCAAAACCTAAACGGATTGTTGATGGTAAGCGCCGTAGCCGCATCTGGATTTCCTGTCATGGTCATCATACTGCAAAAGAAACTGGCTAAACGTACTATCCAGCCTGACCACATCACCACTGATTAGCACAGCGAAAAGCGGACGTTTGTTCTAAAAAGAGCAGGATCTCTGTCGCAGATGATGGACAGGTTCAGGCCAACCAGCGTGGCAGCACAACGCATAAGGAATAAAAGGTATGATGGTTGAATTACTATTGTGAATTTAATTTCACTATAGTAAATTTAAGCGCGCTTATTTTGTACGTTAATACACAATGTAAAGATCGCTTGAAGGTTGAAAAATGTTAAAAATCAGAATGTCACGACCATCTGAAGCATCAGAAATCATCCAGATTTGGAAGCGTTCAGTAGAGGCCACGCACGATTTTCTGACAGTTCCTGATCGACAAGAAATCGAAAAAGAAGTTGTCAGCTTTTTTTCAGAAACGCCTGTATGGGTTGCAACAACTCAGGATGACCAGCCACTGGGATTCATGTTTTTGCATGATGGTCATCTGGAGGCGCTTTTTGTCGATGCGGCTGCTCGCGGACTTGGCGTCGGCAAACGCTTGATTTCACATGCACTGGCGCTGCATCCAGATCTAAGCGTCGATGTAAATGAACAAAACCAGCAGGCTGTAGGGTTTTATCAGCATATGGGTTTTCAGGTATCGGGGCGTTCCGGGCAGGATAATCAGGGAAGGCCATACCCGCTGTTGCATCTAAGAAGAGCGAATAAGGCGTAATCGTTGTGGCAGAGAAATATCATTGATTTTTTTGGCTGAAAGCGACGATGTAAGAACAGCTCTGTTCCTTATCAGGATTGCTCATTTGGTACTCGCTTGCGAAGGTAAGGGCAAGACAGTCACCGGCGCGTAAATGATGGGTCTGATGATTGACGCGAAAATCAAGGCTGCCACTCAGCATCCAAAGTGTTTGCCCGGAAAGATGTTCATTCGCGGAAGCGGGTATCGTCAGCTCCCCCTTTGCAGGTATTTCAACTCTGATAAGTTCGGGGCTTGCCCCCGCCGGGGAAAGAGACCAGCGGGTAATGCCTGATTGCTTATCCGTCCAATGCTGTTGCTGATGAGCAAAGAGAACCAGTGAGTTCTGATGGTGCTCAAGCTCTGCGAAAAGTTTTGATAGCGTAATATTCATCGCGTTAGCTAAACGACTCAGTATCGTTGCACTGGGGCTGGAGGTACCGCGTTCAACCTTGCTAATCATAGCCTGACTGACGCCCGATCGTTGAGCAAGCTCAGTTACGGTCAAGTTGCGAGCCTTTCTGTGTTTAAGCAATAAACGTGCAATGTCGCTATCTACTATCTGATTTTTAGATGTGTTATCCATTTTCACCCTCACTTTCGCCAGCCTGATTATGCCATTACCTAAATGAGGCTGGAATAATTGATTGTGTAAGTTTGAAAAACCAGGCATTCAGGTGTGCACTATCGTTTTTAAGAACACACGTCACTATTTGAGCATGAGTTCGCAACGACAATGCCCGCTTCTGACACAGAGCGGACTACGTGAAGGCTGATGTCCGCTTTGAGCGAAAAACGGACCTTACTGTTGGTGACTGACCGTTATGCACATGCATTGGTGATTCGCGGCCGAGCGCGTTGCCTGTTACTCTCATACCGCTTAGCGTAAATAAGGAAGTCTGATGCATACTACAAATAGCTTTGCCACGATCGTAGTAACGCTTTTACTGACGTCACTCTGCGTCTCGGCGTCCACAGCTCAGTCACCGTCTGTAGCCTCAGAACAGCTAAACTCGCAGCGTATCTCTGTACAGACGCAAGGCTCAGGATCGGATGTGATATTGATTCCGGGACTGGCCTCGTCTCGCGAAGTCTGGGCTGATTTAGCAGCAGATTTACGTAAGCGCCACCGCATTCATCTGGTAGAACTCGCGGGCTTTGCCAGCACACCTGCCATTTCCACCCCGGATGGAAAGGTTATTGCTCCGGCAGTTGATGCCATCGCTGAATACATTCGCAGTCAGCACCTCAACGCACCGGCGATTATTGGCCACTCTCTCGGCGGGGAAATTGCCCTGATGCTGGGTGCCCGCTATCCCGACCAGATTGGTCGCCTGATGATAGTCGATGCCTTACCGTTCTATACGTTGATGATTGACCCTGCGGCGACCAGCGAAACGGCTGTACGCGAAGCCTCGGCTACGCGGGACTGGCTGCTGGCGCAGTCGCCAGAGCAAAGGTTAGCATCTCAGAATACATCCGTAGCCCGCTTAGCCAAAACCGAAGCGGTGAGGCCTGCTCTGGTCGCTGCGGGGATCAATTCCGATCGCAAAACCGTTGCCGATGCCGTATATGAATTGATGATTACCGACTTGCGTCCGGAGCTTGGGCGCATCAAAGCGCCGATTGAGATCGTCTACGCCTATGATGCCCTGTTCGGGGTGCCCGCCGCTGGCGTGGATGCGATGTACCGTCAAGCCTATGTCGCTGCACCGGATATTCATTTCACGCGTATTGATAACAGTTTTCACTTTATCATGCTCGATCAGCCAGAACGGTTCTCCAGCGCGGTTGAGGCATTCTTGAATAAGTAACGCTCCGGGGGATGTTTCATTAAGCCAGGGATTGTGTAGGGTGATCCCCTGTGAGCCAAGAGCGGATATCGATAACCTTTCTGCAGTTACTGAAAAAGGCTAACGTAATCATGTGTTAGTTGTCAGGGAGCAGATCACGTTGCCGTATCTGAATTCATGAACAGGACTTCATTATTGATAGTAACCTTTCAGGACATTACAACATGTCTGTAAGTTCACGTGTTAAACAGCGTGAAGGAACATTAAATCCTTGAACAGTCCCCGACTGATTAAAACAAGCTGCTGTAACAACGTCCGCTTTGGCACAAAGCGGACGGTCGCCAGGCATACCGTTTGCCATTAGCGTAAAGCACAATCTTAGCCTTCGATAAGACGAAAGGGCGCTCCCGGCGCCTGCTCAGCTATCGCAAACCACAGAGCTTTTCAGGCCCACAACCTGCCACTGTTCGCCGGTCACAGCCCAAGTACGTAAATGATGAAACCGACCGTTTGCGCTCTGACCGGCATAGGTTCCGGTAATTGATATGCATGTATCCACCACCAGACAGTCGCGATATTCACAAGCCTGGAAGCTTTCCCGCGTCATCGACTGGATATGAATCAGCCCGGAAGCATGCATCGCCAAATCCTGGGTTTTGGTGACGTTCTGCCCAACGTGGTTGATGAATATCAGTGAGTCAGCAATAAGCGCATCAAGCGTCTCGGTGTCTGAATGGATCATGGCATCAATAAGTCGGTTCTCAAGCATCAGTGCTTTTTGCCTGATTTACTTTTTTAACCAGCCGCTAAGCCGTTGCACAGCGGATGTGATCATCACAAAGAATACCGGCACAAAGAAAATCGCCAGCAGCGTGCCGCTGATCATCCCGCCAAACACGCCGGTGCCAATCGCATTCTGTGTGCTCTCGCTCGCGCCGGTCGCCAGCATCAGTGGCACCACGCCAAGCGTAAAAGCCAGTGAGGTCATGATGATAGGGCGCAGACGTAAGCGCGCCGCTTCCCTGGTTGCCTCAAGCAGCGGTTTACCCTGCGCATAAAGCTGCCGGGCAAACTCCACGATCAGGATGGCGTTTTTGGTCGAAAGGCCGATGAGCGTAATCATACCGACTTTGAAAAAAACGTCGTTAGCCATACCCGCGATAAATACCGCCAGCAGCGCGCCAGCCATGCCCAGCGGCACCACCAATATCACGGAGAGCGGCACTGACCAGCTCTCATACAGCGCGGCAAGCACCAGGAAAACCACAAGAATGGATAAGGCTATCAACAGCGGCATCTGCGCCGTTGTGCTGCGCTCCTGTAGCGAGGCGCCCGTCCACTCAGCGAAATAGCCTGTCGGCAGGGAGGACGCAAGTTTATCCATTTCAGCCATCGCGGCGCCGCTGGAGTAACCTTCGCCGGTGCTGCCGGTGATTTTAATTGCCGGATAGCCCTGATAACGGTTGAGCTGCTGCGGCGACTGCGACCAGTTTGCCGTGACAAACGCCGACAGCGGCACCATCTCGCCCGAGGCATTCCTGACGTAGAGTTTGAGCAAATCTGCCAGCTGCATACGGTAAGCGGCATCCGCCTGCACGATAACCTGCTGCACACGCCCGTTATCCACGTAGTCATTAACGTAATTTGAGCCGATCGCGGCGGAGAGCATCTGATTGATTTCATCAAAGCTGACGCCCATCGCCTGCGCTTTTTCCCTGTCTACGTCAAGATTGGCGCTTACGCCCGCAGGCAAACCCTCAATGTAAACGTCACTGACGACTTTGCTGCGGTTGGCCTTTGCCGTGAGTTCTGTGGCCGCCTGCAACAATGCGGCATAGCCATGACCCGCGCGATCTTCGAGGTAAAGGTCGAACCCCGAAGAGGTGCCCATATCGGAGATCGCGGGCGGCATCAGGCTCATTACCGTGGCGGCGGGGTCGCTACTCATTTTCGTCTGGACAAAGGCTGCTTCGCCATCAGCGGTCGCGCCTTGCCGTTCGTCCCAGTCTTTCAGCGTGGTAAAAGCCAGCGCGGTATTCGGACCGGAGCCGGAAAAACCAAAACCAAAGATCGAGAGATTACTGTTAATGCCGGGCCTTGCCATGATGGTTTTTTCCAGCCGATCGACCACATAGCGGGTTCTTTCCTGCGTGGCATCGGAGGGCAGCTGGATCGACGTCATAAAGTAACCCTGATCTTCGTCGGGGAGAAAGGACGAGGGCAGCGCCGAGTAGGCGGCAAAAATTACCGCACACAGCGTGGCATAAATCAGCATGACGCGGCCGCTGCGGCGCAGCGTGGCGTGCAGGCCTCGCTCATAGCGGGTGGTCAGGGCGTTGAAGCGGCGGTTAAACCAGCCTGCGAAGCCTTTCTTTTCCTCACCGTGCTGCGTAATCGGCTTTAGTAGCGAAGCGCACAGCGCGGGCGTCATGGTCAGCGCAAGGAAAGCCGAGAACAGAATGGAAACGGCCATCGAGAGCGTAAACTGGCGGTAGATGACGCCGACCGAGCCGGTAGCGAATCCCATGGGAATAAATACCGCGGTAAGCACCAGCGTGATGCCGATAATCGCTGGCGTGATTTCGCGCATCGCTTCGCGCGTCGCCTCTTTCGGTGACAGCCCTTTTTCCGCCATCAGACGTTCAACGCTTTCCACCACAACAATCGCATCGTCAACGATAATGCCGATAGCCAGCACCATGCCAAACATCGTCAGTACGTTAATGGAAAACCCGCTTATCAGCATTACGGTGAACGTGCCCAGCAGCGCCACCGGCGCGACTACCGCCGGAATACAGGTGTAGCGCAAATTCTGCAGAAACAGCAGCATCACCAGAAAGACCAGCACCATGGCTTCAAAAAAGGTGTGTATCACTTTCTCAATCGACAGCTTCACAAACGGCGCGGTATCAAACGGCACCGAAAACGCCATGCCCTGCGGCAGCACCGTTGAGAGCTCATTCAGCCGAGCGCGCACGCCCGCAGCGGTGCTGACGGCATTGGCGCCGGGCATCAGCTGGATCGCGGCGGCGGTGGCCGCATGGCCATTTTCGCGAATAGCGAACGCATAGCTTTGCAGACCCTGTTCGACGCGCGCCACGTCAGCCAGTCGCACGCGCGAGCCGTTACTCAGCGCCTTTAGCGTAATGTTGCGGAAATCGTCTACCGAACTGAGCTGTCCGCGTACGGTGAGCGGCCAGGTGACAGACTGTCCGGGCTGCGCCGGTTCATCACCGATTCTGCCCGGCGAAACCTGCGCGTTCTGCTGGCTCAGCGCGGTGGTGACGTCGCTGATCGAAAGCTTATAGTTAAACAGTTTGATCGGATCCAGCCAGACGCGCATCGCTTTTTCTGCGCCAAACAGCTGAACTTTGCCGACGCCCGGCACGCGCCGTAGCTCCTCAGAAACGTTACGCGCAAAGTAGTCGCTCAAATCCTGTTCTGAGTACTGACCGGTGGGTGAGCGCAGCCCGACAATCATCAGAAAGCCGGAGTTGGCCGCTTCCACATCCAGACCGTTTTGCCGCACGGTTTGCGGCAACCGGGATTCAACCACCTTGATTTTGTTCTGCACATCAACCTGAGCGAGCTTGATGTCCGTTCCGGGTTTAAAGGTAATGGTGATGCTGGCAGAGCCTGAGGTATCACTTGAGGACTCAAAGTAGAGGATATCGTCAACGCTTGAGATCTCTCTCTCAATCAGTGAAATCACCGATGTATTCATGGTTTCAGGCGTGACGCCGGGATAGGTCACCGTGATGCTGACGCTGGGCGGTGCCACCGAAGGATACTGCGCCACCGGCAACTGCGGAATGGCGATCACGCCTGCCAGCACGATAAACAGGGCGATAACCCAGGCAAACACAGGCCTTGCAATAAAGAATTACGGCATTGAAATGTCCGATAATTAAGCGGGAAAGAGTAGGGCTGTATGTGATGCTCAGATCTGCCCGGTATTGACGCGGCGGCCGATATCTTTGAGCTGAGAATATTTTTCCAGCAGCTGCGGGCCATCATCCAGACTCATGGCAAACATCCACATATAGGTCATCACCGAATAGATATGCCCGGCGTCGCTGACGCCGTTTAACGCCATATTGATAAGGGTCATGGCGAACAGCAGTGCGATCACTGAACCAATCGCCAGATAACCTATCGCTTCACGATCGGAAAGGCGGATGCGCAGCCCGGCCAGTACGCCGTAATGCTTCGCCAGCGAAGGCGCTCTGGCGCTGCTGACAAAGCCTACTTCTTTTTCCAGCCGGTTATTCAGACGCACAAACAGCGCTTCATTTTTACGCGTGAAGCCGGGCAGAAAGCAGCCGAAGAAAATGAGGATCGCGATACAGACCACGCCGGTCCAGAACTCAATGACCAGCAGCATTACAGCGGCACCGATAATGGACGCCACGGAGGTGATAAGCACCGGCAGATGCTTCTCAAAAAAATCTACAAACTCACGCGAAAGGGTCACGCGTGCCGCGATAGTTGATGCGCCGTGGTTTTCACTGCGTTGAGTCATGATCACCGGCACCGCCAGCTCGGCGTAAATGCGGGCAAAAGTACGGGTATCTACGCTGCGTCGTGCCGCGCCAATCGCCCACATAGTAAAAACCATACCTGCGTATAACATAGCGTGCAGCGCCTGCCCGGAAAGAATGGCATTAATGGCAAACCCCGCCAGTAACGGGTAAAGCAGATAGGTCACGTTCTCGGCAATGACCAGCAGAAAAGTAAGCAGCAGCTTTTTACGATGTCGACGGCCTAACATTTTCAGGGTCTGAAGGGCGCTGCGTGCAGCTGCAGGTGCCGCTGGCGTTTTAAAGGTATGCATGGTTAACTTCTGTTTATGGTAGTCTTGAGCGGTTGCTCAAAATCGAAAATCAGTCTATTTGAGCGGTTGCTCAAAGTCAATCCAGGGGAATGATGAAAAATATGCCAGCCGAAAATCTTCGGACAAAAATTCTCGACGGGGCGATAGCGCTTTTTATTGATAAAGGCATTGATAAAGTGACCACGAGAGAACTTACTGAACATGTCGGTATCTCACGTAGCCATATCTATCACTACTTCCGCGACTGGGGTTCGCTCAGGCTGGAGGCGGTTGAGCGTTTTATGCAGGCCGATCTGGATGCTTTTAAACAGGCTATCGCTGATTTTGCGCCTGATGTCGCGCTTGATACCTTTATTACCAGTTTGCCTGCCACCCATGATGCCGACTGGCTGCTGTACAATTCAGTCTGGACGCAGGCCCTGCACGATCCCGCCTATGCCGATTTGGCCATGAACAACATGAACCGCTGGATTAAGCTGATAGAAAGCATCGTGGCCGCAGGCATTAGCCAGGGGCTTTATCGAAAAGTTGAGGCTGAGCGCATTGCCCGCCTGCTTGGCGCTGCGGTGAATGGCTATGCCGATATACTTAGCGTTGATCCCACTACATCAGGCTTTCTGGCGGCAAAAGAGGATTTGCGCTATTTGGCGCAGCAGCTGCTAAGCGTTGCCAAATAGGTATCGGGGCGTCACCGGTGGGGTACGTTAAGGCCGGTTATGCCGCTTAAGCTCTTAGCTCATCATATGAGATCATGACATGTTCGCGAAAAGCCTGCCGGGAGGTAAGACGTTGATAATATGCCTGCACATTACATCAAAGCCTGCACGTTTGATGACGTTTTCCTTCCCCATATTGTCAGCACATATTACTCCTGTCCGTGAGGGATATGATATTCGCGGGCGATTACAATAAAACCTTCGGGTAATTCACCGCAAAACGTGTCTTTAAAATCATCATTTACCTTACGAGAGACAGATACATCCGTCATCTGTTTCATCACGCAACAATTCCACTGATATTTCAACGTTTGCTTGTGGCACAAGACAGCCGGACGCGCACGCCTGCTCCGCGCTATGCCATTTCCGCTTGTTTGCTTTCGTGATGGCCTGCCGTCATCCGTTGAGAGCCATCACGTAAACCGCTGGCTCGAATCATTCACTATACTAACCATTGCAGTAGTCATTTACAGACGAGGCTGCGCCCGGTTAATGACCTGACATCTACACTCCCTACGACCTTCAGGAGAACAACATGCAAAAGAATAAAACCTTAAAAGGACTGCTCGTTGTATCAGCGGTAGCCGCTATGCTCAGCACCGTTGGCGTGCAAGCCCAGACGCCAACCCACGCCGCACAGCATGACGCCGCAGCTCAAAGCGGATCGAGCGCCAAACTTAGTTCCGGTGATGAAAAGGCGATAAAGGACATGGCGCAGGCCAATATTAATGAAATCGCTGCCGCTAAGATCGCGTTAAGCAAGGCCCAAAGCAGTGAAGTCAAAGCATATGCTCAGAAGATGATTGACGATCACGGTGGAGCCTTGAGCAAAGTAGAGGCGGTGGCCCAGCAGAAGGGGGTGACACTACCCACTGAGCCGGATGCTAAGCACAAAGCCATGGCCGCCACGCTGGAAAAGCAGAGCGGCGAAGAATTTGACAAGATGTATATGGAAAACGCTGGCACCAAAGATCACCGGAAGGTGTTGTCAACGCTGCAAAGCGATGCCAAAAAGCTCCAGGATGCAGATGTGAAGGCGCTGGCCGACGCACACACGCCGGTGGTTGAGCAGCATCTCAAGGCTGCTGAGCAGATGTTAGTGAAATCAGGTAAATAAACCGGTCGTTCGGTGGACACACAGTCCTGCGGCCCGAACGACATTTATTCATTGCCCTGTATAACGCAAACCTTGCGAAGGACCGCCTCTGATCATGCTGTATCAGACCGCAGCCAGACAGCGCTGCTGAACAGGCTATAGCTAAAAAACCAATCAGAACGTTCCCGCACAAATCGTTATGCTGCCCTTAATGCTGTGGATACTGCTGAAGCGGACGCACGGCATATATAAAGGGCAGCCAGGTTGAGTTTACAAGATAAGTAAAAATAATCTTTTCAATTGTAGATTGGACGATCTACAATTGATTTTCAACTGAGGAGAAGCATATGAAACCCGCTCCAGGCAGACCCAGAGAGTTCGATCCAGAAGAATTTCTCAACACAGCGCTTGAATGCTTTTGGCAGAAAGGATATCGGGCAACCTCTATGTCTGACCTGATGAAAGCCTCAGGCCTGGCAAGCGCCAGCATTTATAAACTTTACCCAGATAAGCGGGCTATCTACCTCGCTGCCTTGCAGCAATATATGGATGAAGGCGTTTCAAGAGGCATAAAACGAGATGCTGATTTATCGCCAGAAGCGGCACTGCGTGAAACGCTCGAATTTGCAGCGCTATTATCCTCTGCTCCTGGTGGGGAGAAAGGCTGCTTTACCATTGCTGCTGCCAGCGAGCTTTTACCCGGCGATGAACAGGTCAAAGACAAGGTTGTATATAAATTTCACAGCATAATTAACCAACTGGAGAAAATTTTAATTAAGGGGCAGGCACAGCAAGTCTTCAGAATGGATGAAGAGGCAAGGGTAATGGCAATGAGCATCTTTATGATGCTGGAAGGAATGCGGGTATATGGAAAAATTCAGCCAGATATCGCAGACCTCAGGAAGAGTAACGAATTTATCGTCAGGTCGGTGCTGTTAAACAGATCTGCTGATGACAAAGCGTTGTCAATAAAGGTATCAACATGATGCTGATAGGCACAATCGTTCGGCGTCGAAAAAGAAGAAAAACCATGGTTGTGCTTGAATATGAAGACGGCATCGCCTTATGCGCCTGGATCGATAAAGGTCGATTTTATAAAAGGCGTTTTCCCGTGTCTCAATTAAAGACGTGCATAGGCTATTCGAATTTTTGGCCGCTAACCTGAGCTATCTCCTAATCGTTTTCCGCTTTTATTCCAGGGCAGCATTGTTATCTGTCATCTCAGTGATGCAGAGAACAGGATTATGCTTATCTTATACAGGCGAGAAGCAGACATAACATTATGCTTTTTAGCGCTAAACATAGTTAAATCAGCACGTCTGCAGGGCTATTCATTTCAGCCAGCAACCAGCGTTCAAAATCCTCTACCGCCGCTTCATTTATTCCTGTTTCCGAGGGCTTTACTAAACAGAAATTTTTGCTCAGGTTTGCTGATACCGGCCAGGGTGAAACCAGCATGCCGCTACTCAATTCATTCTCAATATACATGCGTGGTACCAGTGCTACGCCTTGCCCCGCCATTACGGCGGCTATTGCCATTTCATGAAGATCATAGCGAACGCCCTGAGCCGGATTATCAAGGATTATCTCTCTTTCCTGCGCATAGCGATGCCAGGCATCCGGATTCTGTCGACGATGAATCCGCGGCAGTTCGTTTAACTGTTTATTGACGTCTTTATCTATTAACAGTGCAGGGTGGCACACCGGCACCAGTTTTTCCTGAAACAAGAATTGCATACGCATGCCTGTCCATGCGGGATGTTCAAAGTGAATGACGGCGTCAAAGCCGCTTCCGGACAAAATGAAAGGATCCGTTCTGGCCGCAATATTCAAGGTGATATCCGGATGTAGCGCTTTAAAGCTGTTCAGGCGGGGAATAAGCCATCGACTGGAAAAGGTCGGCAGGACGGCAATATCCAGACTCTTATTACCTTCAGGCATGCCCATGATGTATTGCGTATCTCTTTCGAGTCGTTCGAGCGTTTCACGGACGTGATGCGCGTAACGTGCACCCACAGGATTAAGCTTTACGCGGCTTCCCGTGCGGTCAAATAAACGACAGTTCAGCAAGGATTCAAGACGCGCAATTTGACGGCTAATAGCGCCTTCTGTCAGCGACAGCTCCTTTGCTGCGCGCGCAAAATTGCCGTGCCGCGCGGCGGCATCAAAGGCCTGAAGGGAAGTGCTGCTGGGTAGCTTTCTGCGCATAAAACCTTCCCTTTCTCAGGGCATCTGATTTAGCTACATTGATTTAATGTCATCGATACGTGACATATTATCGTTTTAACGCGGTAAAAGCAGCTTGTAGCATGCATAAAAGTCACTGAGCAGGCTTATTTGATGAACCTTTTACATCGCAGTTGCAGCGCTCTGCGCTGTGAAATTTTCGGCGCAGAACGAAAAAATGTTCATCCCCTCTTTACCAATGTCATGAAACTGATCCTGAGGCATTTATGAACCATCCTGTTTTTCCATTTCGTCAGATTGGCGATTTTCAGATCACCGCGCTGAGCGACGGCAACATGGCCGCCAGTCTGGATCTCTTGTCCGGTATTGAACCAACGGATGCAGGCGTTATTCAGCATTATGCCGGGATCGCTGAGGCCGGCGATATTCATATAAATTGCTATCTTATTCGCGGGCGGGGGAGGACGATTTTGGTTGATACCGGCGCAGGGATGCTGAACAACGTGGGAGGGCAGCTCAAAGCAAACCTTGCAGCAGCTGGGGTCAGCCCTGACGATGTAGACACTATCTTATTGACCCACTGCCATCCGGACCATATTGGCGGCCTGCTCGATGCTGAAAAACAGCCAGTCTATAAATATGCTGAAATTATTCTGCATCCTCGTGAAGCGGAACACTGGTGGGATGATAAAAAACGGGAAATAGCCAATGAGCGCGGGCAACATAATTTCAGGCTGGTGCGCCAAACGTTACAGGCTTATGCGCCGAAGGTGAGCTTTTTTAACGGGGAAAACATCGCCGACGGCATTCTTCCGGTATGGTTACCGGGCCACACGCCGGGCCATACAGGGTTTCGCATTGATTCGGGTGGACAAAGCTTATTAATATGGGGAGACATCGTCCATTACCCTCATATTCAGTTGGCCCGACCGGCCGTTTCCATTTTGTTTGACTGCGATCCCGCGCTGGCCGAAGAGACGCGGAAAAACGTTCTGGAACAGGCGGTCAGAGAAAAGCTACTCATTGCTGGTATGCATTTAGGCCCAGCCGGGTTTGCTCAGGTTCTCAGCGCTGGCAATGGCTATGGCATTTCCTGGTCAACGGAATGAATATGCCTGGGCTTTTATTATGAGTCCTGCAAACGTGTCAGCATGCTAATCCGGCAGGCATAAACGATCGCGCATAACAAGAGACTGAGCAATGCGGTGCAGATAAATACCCCTGCGCCGGTCATCGCCAGCATCACACCACCGATTAACGGCCCGGCAGCGATCCCCAGCGTCGACAGCATGGAGGCACCCAAATAGGCACCACGATGCGCTGCCGGTGCCAGCTGATCGAGTAAAATGTTCAGGTTGGGCATCAGAATCGCTTCCCCCAGACTGAACACCCCGGTGACCATCAGCCAGGGCCAAATTTCTGTCGAACGTATGGAAAAAAAACAAAGCTGCGATAACGCGAAAATCATGCCGCCCAGAAGAATGCGTTTTGGCAGGGAGGCCCGTGTCAGAAATCGCATAATAAAAGTCTGGAATACCAGTACGGTACAGGCGTTAGTGACCAGGATCAGGGTAATCAACTTAACCGCCGCGTTGCCGTCAAGTAAAAGGAGATACTGCGGCAGGATGGCTTCGTAATGGATAAAAACCACGCTGCACAAAATGCTGCACAGCAGCGCCGCAAGGTAGGTTTTATCCCTGGCGATAATGCCTGCCACCTGGCGCAGCTTAAGCGTCGGCTCGCTGCCGGTCTGTTCCTCACCCAGCAGTTTACCCGCAGGAATAAACAGCAGCACGTAGACAAAAAAAGGCAGATAGGAGAGCCCGGTTATCAGGAATGTTCCTTTTTGCGATGTCAGGCCAAACATGATCCCCACCAGCGGGCCAAATACCGCCGCGACGTTGATCAGGTAGTAACGCATTTGCAGGGCCAGGGCACGACGACGACGGTCACCCAGCAAATCACTCATCAGTGCGCGCAGCGGCGGATCTACCCATGCAAAGGAAACCCCAATGATCATCAGGCCGATGATAAACAGGCCCATTCCGGTTGCCTGCGCCAGGGTGATATAGCCTACGGCGGAAAACGCACAACCCAGCAAAAGAATAACGCGGCGTCCCAGCCTGTCCGAAATCTGCCCGCCATACATACCGAGCACCACCGAGAACAGCGCGCTGCTGGTCATCGCCACGCCAATGGCGATCGGCGACATATGGTAGTTCTGCGTCATGATCACGGCGATAAACGGCCAGGCCATAAAATAGCTGAAACGTATGACGAGCGTAAAAAAGAGCAACGCATGGACCGTCGCCGGAAAGGATTTTAGCGTCTGGAACAGACCCGGTGCCGCACAAACTTCAGCGGCGGGTTTCGTCGTCATAAGGTATCCTTTTAATTGCTTTTATTTACCCGCAGCGAGGCTATGGGCGATAAGCGATTAAATATTAATAAGATTATTCTTCATCAGCCGCAATGAAAATGTTAATAAAGTGTTTAATTCGCCAGCTTGTGACGTAATGATCCGTTGTGGCAGGGAAATATAAGGGAAAGGGTGAAACAAAGAGGAAAATGCGGAAGTTACTACTGAATTTAACGGCGACCCGCTACGGGCAGCCGGTTTGGAAAGAGTGAGCAGCAGACATTTGGCAGGCAGATATTATAATTAACGCTTTTAACCGCCTTCAGAAAATTGTCTGAAGCGTGTAATCGTTGCTCTGGAAAGACTTGAGGCTGTGTCCACGATAACAAAGCTCAAGGGTTTTTCAGTTATCAAAGGGCTAAGATCTGTACAGGCAATCAGAAGCGCTTCCACCTTATTGTTTTCGATTACCGCCATTATATTCTGCCACGCTGACTGAACATCTTTATCGAGAAAACCTTTAGTTTTAACCAGCCCGATAAGCGATGTCGTCATTTCACGCAGCTCTGGGAAATCAATAATCACTTTGCCTGCAGCCCTTAAGCGGTCATGGTAAAAGCCCGCCTCAAGTGTTGGTTTTGTAGCCAGAATAGCTATTTTGGTTGCTTCTGCAGGCATCGACTCCAGAGCGCAGTCTGCAATATGAAGCAGTGGAATACCTGCGCTCGCTTCCTGCATTTCAGCAAAGTAGCAGTGTGCAAGATTACACGGAATGGCAATCAAACTGACTTTTGCCTGGACGAGTTCAGATATACCCCGTTTCAAGGTAGCGATCATCGCCTTATCATCAATTTCCTTGCCGGGCCAGAAAGGTGTAGGTAACGAGATAATATGCATTTTAGGAAAATCCATATCGTATCTTGCGCCATATTTGATCTGGCAGTCAGTCACAAGCATATCAATGAAGGGGGCAGTAGAGCGGGGGCCCATACCTGCAAGAACACCAATGGAAACGTTCATCTTCCGTAACTCCTTTTAAACTTTTTTCGCACCAGACAAATTATTCCCTGTACTGTCAGGATAGGTTCTGACTTAAAGGTAAGCACCAGATACAGGCTTTGAAAATATAACCGCTGCTGAAGCTGTTAAGAACAGCCAGCTCCGGCGTGGGGGCATTGCTGCAATGTCAGTCTTTACATGATTAAAAGAAGTCGCTTACAAAATGGTAAGTCCCAAAACCTGTTTCAGACCCATCTGCTAGTACAGTAAATCAAGCTGTTCAGGTTCACTGATAAGCCGAAGATTTCCCTGAGTGTCGGTATTAAACTGGGCCTGATAACGCACTGAATCAACCCCCATGACTAAATTATCGAGATCGGTATTGGCAACGCGCACTGAGTGATTTTTCGCCCAGGCGGGCAGGGCACGGATATAATAGGTAAAGGTCACATCGGTAACGCCTGCGTTATCTGTCGAGACAGCCTTTATGGCTCTGACGCGCATGGTTCCATAGCAGAAATCATGATATTTAGTGAACGAAGCTTGCCCGTAAGGGGTTAGCTCCCAGATTTTCCTTCCTGCTTTCACATGAGAGGTAATCAGGCCAGCATCGGCAAGCGCCTCCATTTTTGCATTAATCCACCGGTCGGTGCCTGCTCTTATTGAAACCGGCCACTGCTTCTCCCCCAGGCAGAGAGACTGCTGATTAAGCGACTGCTGTATCAGAACATGATACTGATTTTTGCCCCCCGCATGACAGCAGAACGGCAGGAAAAAAAGCAAAATCCCTGTGATACGTTTCAACGAAATTTCTCCATGTCCAGAATCTGAAAAGCTTCATTCACTTCATCAAAAGTTTGTTCAGTGAGATAAATCCCCGCGGGATCCCAGTAAAAAACAGACGTCCCGGGATCGTCGTTATTTTCCTCCAGACGGAATCGTGAAAACCTAACACGCGATTTATCGGTAAGGTCTCCATCACCAGAGCTGCCGGCATATTTGACAGCCCTGATAAGGTAAACCCGTTTTTTATAGCAGTGAAGTTCTGTGCCGCTTACCTTAAGGGTCGATGCTGACAGTCTTAAATCTGTCCAGGTAAAGCCATCGTCGTCCGGGACCGGGACAATAAACCAGTTTTGTCCTTGTCTGATAAAGATGTTGAGGGTTTCACTGGGATGAGACGTATTATTGTCGTAAGTGGCGGAAAAGACAGAGTCAAGTATGCCGTCATCATTCAAATCAATGCTGTTCAGCCCTTTCTTCAGGTAAATATGGGTGTCTGACTGTGATGAAGCCGGAAGGCTTATCAGCATGGCCGCCAACATTATAAAAGGAATCTTCAGTTTCAAAATTTCCGCACCAGTCTGAAGCCGGTGTCCGGCAGGGCATAGCCGGCGCTGTGCGTGTCGCAGCTGGTCAGACTGCCCGTATGCAACAAGAAGCTGCCGCCACAAAAGTAATACATTTTCACGCCAGAAAGGGTATCGAAAGCATCAACCCATTCCGACACGTTACCGCTCATATCATACAGACCGAGCGCATTAGGCCGCAGGCTTTTCACACGGGTAGTACCAAAATGCGGATCGTTGAAGTCAGGAAACCAGGCGACAGCTTTTGCGTTGTTACTGCCAGCGAATCTGAAACCATAAGAAGCCTTTTCCAGGGCGGCCTTTCCTCCACGGGCGGCAACCTGCCATTCCTCAATTGTGGGTAAGCGGTAACCATTAGCCTGAGTATCCTGTGTAAATTCGTAATGGGAGCTGTCGCGCGCCGGGACGCCCTGCTTATTGAGATAGACGGGTCTCAGCCCCGCCTTTTCGCTCAGGGCATTAGCAAAAATCACCGCATCTGACCATTCAACACTGGTAACCGGATGTGCGCCGTTGTCTGTATCCGCCGGCAGGCAATCCTCGTAAGCAGCTCCGTTACATCCGGCACCGAATGCATAACCACGCTCAAGAGCCCACTCCTGAATATCTGAATAAAGCCGGTAGGTAACTTCAGTACGCATAATCCTGAAAGAATTCAGCGTGATGTTGGCATGTGCTGCATAGTCATGTTGACCAAAAACGTTACCGGCATAATATTTGCCACCGGCAACCACAATTTCATCAGGAGACTGTGTTGCAGCGGCAAATGCGGAAAAGGCAGATAACAGGCAGAGGATTTTATTTTTCACAGAGCCATCCTGGCTGATTAATATGACCATTCACATGGCTGGGTTTCAACGCCGCTAAACTATAGCAACGTTATATGCCCAAAGTTAAGAATATTAAGCAAGTAAGCTCAGACGTTCTTTCCTGCAATGCCGGATTTTCAACCCGCTTGTACCAACTGGCAAAGGCAATATACTGCAATTTTAACAGCGTTTTCACTCACAGCTTGAATTTGCCATAAAAGGTGTGTCGCAGGCGTTCTGTCAGCGTCCGCACTATGCACAAACCACACCGTCAGCGACGTCCGCTATTGGGGCCATTAAGCACCGCCCATAAAAAAATCCACGCCAAGGCGTGGATTTTTAGCGCTTGTCGCATCAGGGAATCGTACTGCGATCCCTGAAACAACAAAATTAGACGTTAAACAGGAAGTTCATCACATCGCCATCTTTAACGATGTACTCTTTACCTTCTGAACGCATTTTACCGGCTTCTTTCGCACCTTGTTCACCTTTGTAGGTGATAAAATCTTCAAACGCGATGGTTTGTGCGCGGATGAAGCCTTTCTCAAAGTCGGTGTGGATCTTACCGGCCGCCTGCGGCGCAGTGGCGCCGACAGGAATCGTCCAGGCGCGCACTTCTTTTACGCCAGCGGTGAAGTAGGTCTGCAGGTTTAGCAGCGCATAGCCCGCGCGAATCACACGGTTCAGGCCCGGCTCTTCCAGGCCCAGCTCCGCCATAAACTCAGCGCGATCTTCATCTTCCAGCTCGGCGATATCAGATTCCACGGCGGCGCAAACCGGCACCACCACTGAACCTTCCTGCTCCGCGATAGCGCGCACCTGATCCAGGTAAGGGTTATTCTCGAAGCCGTCTTCATTGACGTTAGCGATATACATGGTTGGCTTCAGCGTCAGGAAGCTCAGATAGCGGATGGCCGCTTTCTCGTCTTCATCCAGCGCCAGGGCGCGCAGCATACCGGCATTTTCCAGGTGCGGCAGGCATTTCTCCAGCGCCGCCTGCTCCAGCTTAGCGTCTTTATCGCCGCCTTTGGCTTTCTTCTGTACGCGCTGCAGGGCACGTTCACAGGTATCAAGGTCAGAAAGCGCCAGCTCAGTATTAATGACGTCAATATCTTCCGCCGGATCGACTTTGCCGGAAACATGAATGATATTGTCGTTTTCAAAGCAGCGGACTACGTGGCCAATCGCTTCGGTTTCACGGATATTGGTCAGGAACTGGTTACCCAGGCCTTCGCCTTTGGATGCCCCTTTAACCAGACCTGCGATATCCACGAATTCCATGGTGGTCGGGATAATACGCTGCGGCTTAACGATTTCCGCCAGCTTATCGAGACGTGAATCAGGCATTGGCACCACGCCGGTATTAGGCTCAATGGTACAGAACGGGAAGTTTGCTGCTTCGATGCCCGCTTTGGTTAACGCATTGAACAGAGTGGATTTACCCACGTTAGGCAGGCCCACGATACCGCATTTGAATCCCATGTTTGAATCACCTTAATTGCTGAGATAACCGGACAATAACCGTTGCCGGTAATGACATGAAAAATTTGCCGCTATTATACACGTAATTATGGCCCGGATGCGGCTGATTTCATCCTCAGCCTGCGGGAAAACGCGTATTAAATCGGCAATTGTGCGGATTGTTGCTGATAATAAGAATGAGGCGTAACGAGAGGCAGGAGGCGCAACCCGTTTTCTATGAGCAAGCTGCAACAGCCGCTGGAAATAATGTGCGACGTGCTGCATACGCCTGCCGGGCGTATCGTTGCGCTTGATCTGCACTATGATGAGCCGCACTCGGGGGCATACCGCAGCGTGCTCGGTCGGCTGAAGCTGGATTCCCTCTCCACGGCGCAGCGGGAAGAGATGCTGATCCATCAGCTGCTGAGCCTGGAAAGCATGTCCGCTTTGCTGCATCAGCGTCAGTGGCTCTGCTCAATTACGCTTGATTTTGCGCTGGCGCAGCGGGTTACCGAGTCGGCGTTTATTCGCCATGCGTTGCAGCATCTGCCTTTTTTACGCCTGTCGCTATCGGAAGCCTTTCCCAATCTGCACGATGGCGGTGATAACCCGTTAATCCGTACGCTGAGCGAACAGCTGAATATCTTATGGCTGAGTGATTTGGGGGCGGGGTATGCAAATCTGAATGCGGTGCAAAGCCACATCTTTGAAGCGGTGCGGCTGGACCGGCGCTTTTTTGCCGAAAACGTGCATAAATCGATGTTTGTGGTGCTGCTGCGGCAGATTATGCAGATGACCAACCGCCTGATCGTGGATGGCGTGGAGAATGAGGCGCAGCGGGCGATGCTGGAGCAGCAGGGCGTTTGGGCGTTGCAAAACTACCTTTACGCGCCGCTGCCGCTCAGTAAAATCGCTGACCTGCCGGGTTAATGCGCCAGGCGAAAAATTAGCCCGCCTTGTAGCTGTGCAGGCGGTTCATCGCTTTCAGCAGATCGTCCTTTAACCAGACTTCCGTACAGCGCGCCGCCTCGTCAACGGCGTTATCGATCAGTGTTTGCTCTGAGGCGGGCGGTTTGCCCAGCACAAAACCCACCACTTTATTACGATCGCCAGGATGGCCGATACCGATGCGCAGGCGATGAAAATTGGGATTATTGCCCAGCTTGCTGATGATATCTTTCAGGCCGTTATGCCCGCCGTGTCCGCCGCCCAGCTTGAATTTCGCCACGCCCGGCGGCAAATCAAGCTCATCATGGGCCACCAGAATCTCTTCCGGGGCGATACGATAAAAGGTCGCCATCGCCGCCACCGCTTTACCGCTCAGGTTCATAAAGGTGGTCGGCACCAGCAGCCGCACATCTTTCCCCGCCACGTTAAGCCGCGCGGTATAGCCAAAAAATTTACTCTCTTCTTTCAGGGACTGATTATGGCGCTCTGCGAGCAAATCCACATACCAGGCGCCAGCATTATGGCGCGTTGCGGCGTATTCGGCGCCAGGGTTGGCGAGGCCAACAATCAGCTTAATCTCACTCACGGGGTTGTTCCTGCTTAAAACCGAAGGGCGATAGTGTAGCGACCTGGGGGGCAGAATACAAAGCGGGTCGCCTATTTAGTTACGCAAGGTAATAATATCTTTTCTATATAAATACAGCGGCTTATCGATAAAATTTGTCAAACAGTGGTTAAAATGTGTGATCGTGCGCGCAACGAACAGCGGGGCCATCTCCTAAGCTTATGATGGTTTAACAGTATGTGCTGTGCAGCCCACAAAAAGGAGGCAGGGGATGAAACGTAAAAACGCAATGATTGCCGGTAATGGCTTAATGGGGGTGGGGTTAGTGACCATGATTGTTGGCATCAGCTATGCGGTACTGAATGAGCTGCCGCAGCTCCAGTTGCCGCCCATGTTTACGCCGCTGGCGATCCTGAGTATTTTCATCGGCGCTCTGCTGTGGCTGGTGGGCGCACGTGTGAGCGGCCGGGAAAAAGTGGCCGATCGCTACTACTGGCTGCGCCACTGTGGCGATCAGCGTTGCCGTCGCGCCTCACACCATCGTCCTCACTCCCACTAAACGCTGAGGCTCTCCAGCGTCGCGGTCTGCGGCGCTGAAGTCATCAGCTCAATACGGTTGCGCCCGTTCGCTTTTGCCGCGTAAAGCGCCTTGTCCGCCATCATCATTAACGATGAAAAACTGTGGGTTCGTCCGGCGGCAATGCCAATACTCACCGTATATTCGATATTATCCGGGCGGGAAACCATCGCCAGCAGCCGGATCTCTTCACATAAACTCTGCGCTTTCGCCACGTCGCCGATAAACAGCGCGGCAAACTCCTCACCGCCCAGCCGGGAAAAGGTGCATTCCGCAGGCAAAACGTTCTCTGCGACGCGGCAAAAATCCAGCAATACCCGATCGCCCTGATTATGACCATAACGATCGTTAATGCTTTTAAAGTGGTCGAGGTCGAATACCAAAGCGACAAGAGGCTGTTGCTTTTGCGCACTTTTTTTCTCGGCGAGGCCTGCCTGAGCAAACAGCGCGCGACGGTTCCAGACGCTGGTCAGCGGATCGCGCAGCGAAGCCTGCTTGTAGCGTATCTGCGTGCGCTCATTCACCATTGCCAGAATAGTAAACGTCAGGCCGATGACAAACAGCGTTGACTCCAGAATAACGTAGCTGGAAAAAGGGCTGTCGGTGCCGTGACCATGTGCGCCGCTGTCGAAACACATGCGCGAGAGATGGAAAAACAGATGAAAACAGAGCAGCAGCTGGGCAGGCCAAAAGGTGATCTGCAAGCAGGCGCGTGAGCGGGTTAACATCATAATCAGCGCAACGGTATAGCTGATGCACAACAGGCAGCTCACCATAATGCGTTTCGGCATTGAGTGATAAAACGAAGGAAAGCAGCAGAGCAGCGCCCAAAGCAGGGCACCAAACAGCCAGCTGAATCCTGGCCGCAGCCCGGCAAACACCCGGAACGCGTTCAGCCACATGCCGTAGGCCAACATTACCAGCGTGTTGCCGACCGCCACCGGCAAAAACAGATGACCGTGACCGCGCAGGCTGCCGAGCCATACCGAGGCCATGGTGGCGACAATCGCCATGGCAGTAAACCCCAGCACCCGATCGTACTGCGCGCCGCTCCAGGCAAAAATCATGATTATGCTCAGAAAGCCCAGCACATAGAGTTCACAGATAAACAGTGTGTAGACATCAAGTGCCATAAACGCGCTTCCCCATAAAAAACCGCAGCAAAATATCACGACTCGCCGGTTGTCAAAAGCGCTTAACGCAGCGGTAAAAAGCGAACGCCTGTAACTTTACGCGTTTTGTCCAGAATCGATCGCGGGATTAGCTATACGCGCCGCAGGCTTATCTGCAGATAGCACAAAGGTTTAGGTAAAAAAAAACCGGGCCGAAGCCCGGTTTTCAACCTGTCAGCGATTAATGTTCAAACATCGCAGAAATAGACTCTTCATTACTGATGCGGCGAATCGCTTCAGCCAGCATGCCGGAAAGGGTCAGGGTGCGCACGTTTGGCAGCGCCTTGATCTCGTCGGCCAGCGGGATGGTGTCGCATACGATAACTTCATCGATCACCGAGTGACGCAGGTTTTCCGCTGCGTTGCCTGAGAAGATCGGGTGGGTGGCATAGGCGAAGACACGTTTGGCGCCGCGCTCTTTCAGCGCTTCAGCCGCTTTACACAGCGTGCCGCCGGTATCGATCATATCATCAACCAGCACGCAGTCGCGGCCTGCCACGTCACCAATAATATGCATAACCTGAGAAACGTTAGCGCGCGGACGACGTTTATCAATAATGGCCATATCGGTATCGTTAAGCAGCTTCGCGATAGCACGGGCGCGAACAACGCCGCCGATGTCCGGGGAAACCACAATCGGATTTTCCAGGCCCATCTGCAGCATATCTTCCAGTAAAATCGGGCTACCGAACACGTTATCGACCGGAACGTCGAAGAAGCCCTGGATCTGTTCTGCGTGCAGGTCCACTGTCAGCACGCGGTCAACGCCGACGCTGGAAAGGAAGTCCGCAACCACTTTAGCGGTGATCGGCACGCGTGCTGAACGAACGCGACGGTCCTGACGAGCATAGCCAAAGTAGGGGATGACAGCGGTAATACGACCAGCGGAAGCGCGACGCAGCGCGTCTACCATGACAACCAGCTCCATCAGGTTATCGTTAGTAGGGGCACAGGTGGACTGGATGATGAAAATATCACCACCGCGTACATTTTCGTTGATTTGTACGCTCACTTCACCATCACTGAAACGACCGACGGCGGCGTCGCCCAGGCTGGTGTAAAGGCGGTTGGCAATACGTTGTGCTAGTTCCGGGGTGGCGTTACCAGCAAAAAGCTTCATATCAGGCACGAGAAGAACCTCAGGCTTTGCGTCCAGAGAATGCAAACAGGCGAACGGCAACGGGCGCGCTATATCCGTCGCGTGCGTGCATACGGGTGTATTAAAGCGTTCTGTGCAGCATCAGGAACAGGGTGACACTGTCACATCACGCCAGGTGCCCGGAAAGAATGCGATGGAGAGGCGAAAGGTTTACGCCTTGCGCCACGAATCCCTGCATCCCGTTCGGGGCCAGCTCAAGCACCTGACGGGCAGCGGACTCGGTGTCGAATTCTGCAAACACACAAGCGCCGGTTCCTGTCAGGCGCGACGGCGCGTATTCTAGCAGCCAGGAAACAAGCGCATCAACCTCGCGAAAACGTTTTCTTACGACTGTCTCACAATCATTGCTGAAAGGGGCCTGTAACAGCGCAGCAAATGAGCGTACCGGCGAATTACGCGACAGTTCAGGATCGTTAAACACGTGCGGCGTAGAAACCGAGACGCCAGGGTGCGCCACCAGATACCATTTCTCTGGCGGCGTAGCGGGTTGCAACGCCTCGCCCACGCCTTCAGCGAAAGCGGCGTGACCGCGCACAAACACCGGCACATCGGCACCCAGCTGCAGCCCCAGCGCACACAGCGTGTCGGTGTCCAGCCCGGTCTGCCACAGATGATTAAGCGCGACCAGCACCGTAGCGGCGTTGGACGAGCCGCCGCCCAGCCCGCCGCCCATCGGCAAGCGCTTCTCAATGGCGATATCCGCGCCCGCCTGCGGCGGCAACGTGCCGCGTTCGGCAGCGGCGTGCATTAACAGCCGCGCGGCGCGCACGATAAGGTTATCTTCATGCGCCACGCCGACCACCGGCGTTAATAAACGGATCTCGCCATGCGCGTGCGGCGTAATCTCCAGGCTGTCGCCATAATCGAGAAACTGAAACAGCGTTTGCAGATTGTGGTAGCCGTCAGCACGACGGCCGGTGATATAGAGAAACAGATTAAGTTTCGCCGGTGCAGGCCAGGTGGTGATCATTGTACGGTCCAGCTATCCATGCGCAGTTTAATGCGTTTATCGCCCTGTTTAAGCTCAATGCTGGCAGGCAAGGCGGGGTTAACCTTGTTGTCATAGCCCTGAATGGTGACATCCCACTGCAGCCCGTTGCGGCTGTAGCTCAACGTACGCAGCTGATATTGCTCATCCAGCGTGAAGTCGGTGGCGTCGCCCGGCAGGCCAAGCATCCACTGCCGCAGGTTCGCCAGCGGAATATCCATGCCGGTCAGCTGAGAGATCATTTTCTCCGCGTCGTTGCTGACGTAGCGTTTGCCTTTGTTATCCACCAGCTGCACCGTTTCGCCCTGCGCATCCAGCTGCAGCTCCGTGCTGCCGAGCGGGTTGGTCAGCAACAGGCGATAGCGGTCAGGCGCGGTCTGCTGCCAGTTAAAGCGCGCGTAAACCTTTTGCCGATCGGAAAGCCAGGCGAAAGCGCCGCGTGTTTGATACTGCGTAATTTTTTGTACCGCCTGCTGATGCTGCTGCCACTGCGGGGAGGTCGGGCTTTGACCGGGGCCTTGTGGTTTATTGATGGTACAGGCCGCCAGCAACACGCTGGCAAGGGGTAACAGTCGCAAAGGGCGACGGATAAACGAGTCAAACACCGGATCTTCTCCTCAAACACTTTTTTAACGCCAAACGAGTAACGCTAATCATTCACCTGTTACCCGTCAACGTCAGATTGTCGAAATTTAGTCTTATCAGCTATATCTTATTACAGTCATAGTCTTTGTATGGCTTTTCATGATCCCACGCATCTTGTAGAATGCGCCCCATAAAACCCCAACAACATTGGGATAACCCGATCTGATTCACCATGACGCTGCTGGCCCTCGGAATAAATCATAAAACGGCACCTGTTGCCTTACGCGAAAGAGTGACCTTCTCGCCGGATACGCTGGAACAGGCTTTAAACAGCCTGCTGGCGCAGCCGATGGTGCAGGGGGGCGTTGTGCTGTCCACCTGTAACCGCACAGAACTCTATCTTAGCGTAGAGCAGCAGGAAAACCTGCATGAACGTCTGGTGCAATGGCTATGTGACTATCACGGCCTGCGCGAAGACGAGGTGCGTAAAAGCCTTTACTGGCATCATGACAATGAGGCGGTGAGCCATCTGATGCGCGTCGCCAGCGGGCTGGATTCGCTGGTGCTCGGCGAGCCACAAATTTTAGGCCAGGTGAAAAAAGCCTTTGCCGACTCGCAGCGCGGCCATTCGCTCTCCAGCGAACTGGAGCGCATGTTCCAGAAAACCTTTTCCGTTGCCAAACGGGTGCGTACCGAAACCGAGATCGGTGCCAGCGCCGTTTCTGTGGCTTTTGCCGCCTGTACGCTGGCGCGCCAGATCTTTGAATCGCTCGCGACCGTTAACGTATTGCTGGTCGGTGCGGGCGAAACCATCGAGCTGGCGGCGCGCCATCTGCGCGAACATCACGTTAAAAAACTGATCATCGCCAACCGTACCCGCGAGCGCGCTCAGCTGCTGGCGGATGAAGTGGGCGCGGAAGTCATCAGCCTTTCGGAGATCGACAGCCGCCTGGCGGAAGCGGATATTATTATCAGCTCCACCGCCAGCCCGCTGCCGATTATCGGTCGGGGCATGGTTGAGCGGGCGTTAAAAGCGCGCCGTAATCAGCCGATGCTGCTGGTGGATATCGCCGTACCGCGCGATGTCGAGCCGGAAGTCGGCAAGCTGGCTAACGCCTATCTTTACAGCGTTGATGACCTGCAGGCGATTATTGAAAACAACATGGCTCAGCGTAAGGCGGCAGCCGTCCAGGCTGAAACCATCGTTGCGCAGGAGAGCTGTGAGTTTATGGCCTGGCTGCGCGCGCAAAGCGCGGTCGAAACCATTCGCGACTATCGTGATCAGGCGGCGCAAATACGTGCTGAGCTGGAAGCAAAAGCGCTGGCCGCGTTGCAGCAGGGCGCCGATGCGCAGGACGTGCTGCAAGACCTGGCCCATAAGCTAACCAACCGGCTGATTCATGCCCCTACAAAATCCCTGCAGCAGGCTGCACGCGACGGCGACGGTGAGCGCCTGCAGATCCTGCGTGACAGCCTCGGGCTGGACTAGAACAATTCCACACCAATACAGGGTAAACCATACCAGATGAAGACTTCTATTGTTGCCAAACTGGAAGCCTTGCAGGAGCGCCACGAAGAAGTGGAAGCGATGCTTGGCGATGCCAGCGTCATCGCCGAGCAGGAGCGTTTCCGTGCGCTTTCGCGCGAATATGCTCAGCTTACCGACGTCAGTAAATGCTTCCGTCAATGGCAGCAGGTGCAGGAAGATATTGCCACCGCCGAGCAGATGTTGAGCGATGCGGAAATGCGCGATATGGCCATGGACGAGCTGAAAACGGCCCGTACGCAGAGCGAAGAGCTGGAACAGCAGCTACAGGTATTGCTGCTGCCGAAAGATCCCGACGACGAACGCGATTGCTTTGTAGAGATACGTGCCGGTGCAGGCGGTGACGAGGCGGCGATTTTTGCCGGGGACCTGTTCCGTATGTATAGCCGCTTTGCCGAAGCGCGCCGTTGGCGTGTGGAAGTGATTAGCGCCAACGAAGGCGAGCACGGCGGTTATAAAGAGATGATCGCGCGCGTCAGCGGCGAAGGCGCTTATGGTCGGCTGAAGTTTGAGTCCGGCGGCCATCGCGTGCAGCGCGTGCCGGAAACCGAATCTCAGGGACGCATCCACACCTCCGCCTGTACGGTTGCCGTGATGCCGGTGCTGCCGGAAGCAGAACTGCCCGATATCAATCCGTCCGACCTGAAAATTGATACCTTCCGCTCGTCGGGTGCTGGTGGTCAGCACGTTAACACCACCGACTCCGCGATCCGTATCACCCACTTGCCGACCGGCATTGTGGTGGAGTGTCAGGACGAACGTTCCCAGCATAAAAACAAAGCCAAAGCGTTGTCGGTGCTGGGCGCGCGTATTCATGCTGCTGAGATGGCCCGCCGGCATGAGCAGGAAGCGTCCACGCGTCGCAATCTGTTAGGCAGCGGCGATCGCTCCGATCGTATTCGTACCTACAACTTCCCGCAGGGGCGCGTAACCGACCATCGCATCAACCTGACGATCTATCGTCTGGATGAGGTGATGGAAGGCAAGCTGGATACCCTGATCGAACCGATTGTGCAGGAGCATCAGGCCGATCAGCTGGCTGCGCTGTCCGGGCAGGATTAATGGAGATTCGCAGCTGGTTAAAAGCCGCCTGCGCCACGCTGTGCGGCGGCGAAAGCCCGAAGCGCGATGCCGAAGTGCTGCTCTCTTTTGTTACCGGGAAGTCGCGCAGCTGGCTGATGGCGTTTGATGAGACGCCGCTGGAGGCTGCGCAGCTGGCACAGCTCGATACGCTTATCGCCCGGCGCGCGCGTGGCGAACCGGTTGCGCATCTGACCGGCGAACGGGAGTTCTGGTCGCTGCCGCTCACCGTTTCGCCGGTTACCCTGATTCCACGTCCCGATACTGAAATTCTGGTGGAGCAGGCGCTGGCGCGTCTGCCTCATCACGCGGTGGATATTCTCGATCTCGGCACCGGCACCGGCGCAGTGGCGTTAGCCATCGCCAGCGAACGGCCCGACTGCCGGGTTATCGGCGTCGATCGGATAGCGGAAGCGGTCGCGCTGGCGCAGCACAACGCACAAAAATTGCACATCGCCAACGCCACTTTCCTGCAGAGCGACTGGTTCAGCGCGCTGGCGGGCCAACGCTTTGCGCTGATTGTCAGCAATCCTCCCTATATTGATGCCGCCGACGTGCACTTACAGCAGGGCGACGTACGCTTTGAGCCGCTCAGCGCGCTGGTCGCGGATGAGCAGGGGCTGGCCGATATTCGGCATATTGCGCAGGCCGCCCGCGACTACCTGCTGCCGGAAGGATCGATAATGCTGGAGCATGGCTGGCAACAGGGCGCCGCAGTGCGTACTATCCTCTCGGCCCATAACTATCAGGCAGCAGAAACCTGCCAGGACTATGCCGGTCACGACCGCGTAACGCTGGCCAATTATTAACAGGGAGAGCACTATGGCTGCTTATTATGGCGTAATTAAACATCTTCATCTGCTCACCGTCGCCGTGACGGTACTGCTGTTTATGCTGCGTTTTTTCTGGCTGCAACGCGGTTCGGCGATGATGTCGCAGCGCTGGGTGCGCATCGTGCCGCATGTCAATGATACCTTGCTGTTTATTACCGGGATCTCTCTGGTAGTGATTACGCACTTTTATCCGTTTTCGCCGCAGGGTACATGGCTGACGGAAAAGCTGTTTGGCGTTATTATCTATGTCGCCCTGGGCGTAGTGGCATTTGGCCGCCGCCCGCGTGAGGCTAAAGTACGCTGGATTGCCTTTATCGTGGCGCTGGCGGTGCTGGGCATCATTATTAAGCTGGCCGTAACCAAAGTGCCGCTTTTGGGGATTGTATGACATCCGTAACAAATATCGATTTTAGCGAAGCGCCGCTGTGTGAAGCGGTGATCGCCACTTCGCGCGCTATCCGCACTGACTTTCCGGCAGAAACGGTAAACGCGCAGCTGCAGGCGCTGGTTGAAGAAGCGCGCGCCTGGGTTTCCACAGTAGAAGGGCCCGATTTTCAGCTGGAAAAGCTGCTGGAGCTGTTTTATAAAAAGTGGCAATTTGGCGGCGCCAGCGGCGTCTACAAGCTTTCCGACGTGCTCTGGCTGGATAACGTGTTAAACACGCGTCGGGGAACGGCGGTGTCGCTCGGCGTGGTGCTGTTGCATATTGCGCATCAGCTGGAGCTGCCGCTAATGCCGGTGATTTTCCCGACGCAGCTGATTTTGCGCGCCGACTGGATGGATGGCGAAATGTGGCTGATCAATCCATTTAACGGCGACACGCTGAGTGAGCATACGCTGGAAGTCTGGCTGAAGGGCAACATCAGCCCAACGGCGGAGCTGTATGACGAAGATCTCGATGAGGCGGAATCCGCTACCGTGGTCCGCAAAATGCTGGATACGTTGAAAACGGCATTGATGGAAGAGAAGCGCATGGAGCTGGCGCTGAATGTCTGTAACCTGCTGCTGGAGATCGACCCGGACGACCCGTATGAAATTCGCGATCGCGGGCTGATTTACGCCCAGCTTGATTGTGAACACGTTGCCCTGAGCGATCTGATCTACTTTGTTGAGCAGTGCCCGGAAGATCCGGTCAGCGAGATGATTAAAGTTCAGATTCACGCAATAGAACAGAAACAGGTGACGCTGCACTAAGCGGTGTTGACCATTCAATGAAAAAAGGCGAAGGCATGAAAGAAAAAGTTGTCAGTATCGGTGATATTCAGGTCGCCAACGATCTGCCGTTTGTACTCTTTGGTGGAATGAACGTACTGGAGTCGCGCGATCTGGCGATGCGCATCTGCGAACATTACGTCACCGTAACCAACAAACTGGGCATTCCTTACGTTTTCAAAGCCTCTTTTGATAAAGCTAACCGTTCCTCAATTCGCTCCTATCGCGGTCCGGGCCTGGAAGAGGGCATGAAGATTTTCCAGGAGCTGAAGCAAACCTTCGGCGTGAAAATCATTACTGACGTGCATGAAGCGTCCCAGGCGCAGCCGGTTGCCGATGTGGTTGATGTCATTCAGCTGCCTGCCTTCCTGGCGCGTCAGACCGATCTGGTTGAAGCGATGGCGAAAACTGGCGCGGTCATCAACGTCAAGAAGCCGCAGTTCGTTAGCCCAGGCCAGATGGGCAATATCGTTGAAAAATTTGCCGAAGGCGGTAACGACAAGGTTATTCTGTGCGATCGCGGCGCTAACTTTGGTTATGACAACCTGGTGGTTGATATGCTGGGCTTCAACGTCATGAAGCGCGTTTCTAACAACAGCCCGGTGATCTTCGACGTCACCCACGCGCTGCAAACGCGCGATCCGTTTGGCGCCGCTTCCGGCGGTCGTCGTGCGCAGGTTGCTGAGCTGGCGCGCGCCGGTATGGCGGTGGGCATTGCGGGTCTGTTTATTGAAGCGCATCCGGATCCGGCTAACGCAAAATGCGACGGCCCGTCCGCGCTACCGCTGGACAAGCTGGAACCATTCCTGGCGCAGATGAAAGCGATTGACGATCTGGTAAAAGGCTTCCCGGAGCTGGACACCAGCAAGTAAGTGCGCAGGCTTGTGGATCAAAAAAGCAGCGGTTAACCCGCTGCTTTTTTTATGGTTCTGCGTGCCGGTTGGGCAAGCAAACTTACAGCATAATCGTCATCAGATAGCCGATAAACAGCGCCAGGTGCGCCGCACCGTTCAGGACATTGGTGCGGCCAGTCGAGAACGAAATATTACACAGGATCAGCACCGCGCTCATCACCACCATATGCGGCGGTTCCAGACCGAAAATCAGCTGCTGATCGGTGATCGCGGCGATTAGCGTTACCGTCGGCACCGTCAGGGAAATGGTCGCCAGCACCGAACCAAAAAACAGGTTCATGGCGCGCTGTACCTGATTCGCCAGCACCGCTTTAATCGCACCCAGACCCTCCGGCGACAGAATCAGCAGCGCCACCAAAAAGCCGGTAAACTGTTCAGGCGCGTTGAGTTCAGTGAGGAGATGCTCCAGCGGGCCCGCGTTCATTTTAGTTACGCTGATCACCGCCACCAAGTGAATCACCAGCCAGATCGCATGCCAAAGGCTGCTGTGGGCGGACGGTTTACCGTGATGCGGATCGTCATCATCGCCTTCATCTTCATGCTCATAGATAAACAGGCTTTGGTGCGTTTTAGTTTGGATCAGCAGAAACACGCCATACATGGCGGCGGAAATAGCGGAAATAATCAGCGCCTGCGTGGTGGTGAAATTGCCGCCCGGCAGCGCATTGGGGAACACCAGAACCAGAATCGCCAGCGGAAAAATAGCAATCAGATACTGTTTCACCCCGGCAAGATTAACATACTGCGTGGCAAATTTTCGGCCGCCCAGCAGCAGCGCAAACCCTACCAGCCCGGCGGTGACAATCATAATGATGGAATAAAGCGTATCGCGCATCAACGCGGGCGCGGCGCTGCCGGTAGCCATTAACGCCGAAATCAAGCTGACTTCCAGAATCACCACCGACAGACTCAAAATCAGCGAACCATAAGGCTCGCCCAGTCGGTGCGCCAGCACGTCCGCATGACGTACCACGCTAAAGGCGCTGCACAAAATGCCTACCAGCGCTAACAGATTAATGGATATCACCAGCGGCAGAGAATCTGCACTACCGTAAAACCATAAAACAGCCAGCGCAGCCAGAGGGAAAAAAAGTGAATATTCGGTATGGCGGGTTTTCTTGCTGTCGTGTGTACCCATAGGCAACATATCCTCCTGTCTGATCGGGACATCCCTTATTACAGAAACCCAATAGCGGGCCTCTAAAGATTAAACGCTGTAATCATTTTTACCAGCGCCAACAGTGTAGTGGCCTGACATAAATATGCATGCTTTTTTACTTTAGTTTACTTTTTTGCGCGAATAAGTTCAGAACGTTAATTTTTATGAGAAATCTCCGGTAACTATATTTAAATCAAGACATTACGATAATAAAAATATAATCAAACTACCGCTTAAAGCTGGAAATGGCGTGGTAAACCAGAGCTTATAGCGCTTCTGCGTCAGAAAAGATCAACAGCGCCTTAGCCGCAAGGTTTGCGTAAAAAATCATGCCAGGCCACACTTAAATCGACGATCACAGGAGGAAATATGCCTTATAAAACCACAGCTTCATTGCCGGATAATGTCAAAAATGTCCTGCCTGCCCATGCGCAGGATATTTATCAGGCGGCGTTTAACAGCGCCTGGGATGAATACAAAGAGAAAGAAGCGCGGCGGGGCGACGAATCGCGTGAAGAAGTCGCCCATAAGGTGGCCTGGGCGGCGGTAAAAAGTAAATATGAAAAGGGTGATGACGATAAGTGGCATCCCAAAAAATAAGCGCGTCGCCGGGTGCGCCCTGTACCCGGCCAAAAGCCGTAGCTACGTCTGTTTATCGGGTCAGTAATGTTGCGCCTCTGGCCAGCATTTTCCCCGCGCCATGTTGCCGGATAATATTATGCTTCGGCGTATCGGGCTGAATGATTTTCCCCGCGCGCGCGCTGACCGCTGCGTCATATTACCCCGGTTCGCTCCCCGTTAGTTCTCACGATAAAAATTTCCCTTAAATCACTCAAGAGTTCCTTCGCGCCGCCGATGCTTTTTATAACATCGAATATGTATGCGTTCGGCTTCACGCTTGCAAGCGCTGGCGGAAATGAATAAGGTTTCTTAATTCTGACGCAACGGCAGCCGCGCTGCGGTGATCCCTCGCAGGCGCGAGGGCGATACGACAGAGGTAAGATAAGCAAGGCTGAGGAGGTAAGGTTGTTAACACGCGAATTCTTATTAAAAGCAGACTGTAAAACCGCTTTTGGCGAAATTGAAGAGTCGCTGTTATGGACCAGTGAACAACGCGCGGCATCGCTGGCAGCAACGCTGGCTTGTCGGCCCGACAACAGTCCGGTCTGGATTTTTGGCTACGGCTCCCTGATGTGGAATCCGGTATTTGAGGCAGAAGAGGTGGCGGCTGCCACGCTGCACGGCTGGCATCGCGCGTTTTGTCTGCGCTTAACCGCAGGACGCGGCACGGCGCAGCAGCCCGGACGCATGCTGGCGTTGAAAGAGGGCGGCATCACCAGCGGGCTGGCTTTTCGTCTGCCGCATGAGCGGCTGCATGAAGAACTGGAGCTGTTGTGGAAACGTGAAATGGTGACCGGCTGCTACCTGCCCAGCTGGCGCGAGCTGACGCTAAAAGATGGCCGCCGGGTCTCGGCGCTGGTATTTATCATGGATCCGCGTCATCCGTTATATGAAGCGGACACCTGTTCAAATACTATCGCGCCGCTGATTGCCCATGCCAGCGGGCCGCTGGGCACCAACGCGCAGTACCTGTTTTCCCTGGCGCAAGAGCTGCACCAGCGCGGTATGGAAGATACCGCGCTGTCCGATCTGGCCAGACAGGTACGCGAACTGCAGGTGACGCATCACGGCTTACAGGGCTAGCCCCGGCAAATTACTTCTTGCGTGCCGGATTAATCAGCCAGGTTCCGGCGCGGTTTATCTCCAACTGCTGACTGTGTACGCCATCCTCCTGCTGTACTTCAATCAGATAACGACCAGCGGCGAGATTCAGCGCCGCGTAGCCGTTGTTGCTCGGCTTCACATCCAGCGTTTCCCCGTTCAGGCTTACCGTCTCGTTACTGCGTAAACGCAGATAGACCGTTGCCAGCGTCGGGCCGCTGCCCTGCGGCTGCGGCTGCGCCGCCTCGGCTGGCGCGCTGTTTTCGCGGGTGGTTTCGGCTGGCTGATCGCCGCCGCTGTTCACCAGAGTGGCGATAGCAATCACCGCCAGCAATGCGCCGCCGCTGAGTAAAATCAACGGCAGCGAAAGACGACGCGGTGCGCGCAGGGTGAGCGGCTCAGCGCTGGCAGCGCCGTGATTCACCGCCAGCACCACCGGTTCCGGCGTAGGGGCCATTTCCGGCTCTTTCTCCTGCACCGCATTGACCTGGCTCACCAGCTGCTGGACATCGCTAACCGGCAGAGAGATCAGCGTCGCCAGCTCATCCACCGACTGCGGGCGTTCAGAAGGCTTCATCATCAGCGCGCGATCGACGGCATGCAGCAGCGACAGCGAATAGCCTTCAGGCTGACGCTGCGCCAGCGGCTGATAGTGATCCTCAATGCAGCGCACCACGCTGGCGGGCGGCGGGCTGCCGGTTATCAGCGTATGCAGCACCGCGCCCAGCGCATAGATATCGGTCCAGGGACCTTGATCGCTATCGGTCTCTTCGCTGTACTGCTCTATCGGCGCGTAGCCTGGTTTCAGCATGATCTCCGTTTCATCGGAAAGGTTGCCGATCTCTTTACGCGCCGAGCCAAAATCCAGCAGCACCGGCAGCTGGTTATCCTGAATCTGAATATTATCCAACGCGATATCGCGATGCAGATAGCCCGCCTGATGAATGGTGCCAATCGCGCCAAACAGCGGCGGCAGCAGCTGACGTATCCACGCTTCATTGATGGTATCCGGATGCTGCTGTTGCCATGCTTTTAACGACATGCCGCTATACCAGAGCGTGCCCATATAGGCGGTGCCGTTCTCTTCCCAGAAGCGCAGCACGTGCAGCAGGCCGGGATGGTTAAAGCGCGCCAGCAGGCGGGCTTCCTGAATAAAGCTGCTCAGCCCGGCGTTAAACAGTTTGCTGAATCGTTCGCTGCGCAGGCCAAGCGACAGGTCGTCATTACGTATCGCCAGCGACGCTGGCATATACTCTTTAATGGCGATAGTACGTTCCAGCAAATGATCCCACGCGCGGTAGACAATGCCGAAACCGCCGCCGCCAATCACATCCTTGATTTCAAACTCATTGAATCGATGGCCCGCCGGGAGGGCGCCAGCCACCATATTCTGCTCTTCATTTGCCGACATAGTTACCACTCTCTGAGCGTTTACGGCCTGTTTACTGCAGGCACGCGCCTGCGTTTAATTTAAGGTGCGGTATGCGCCAATCGCCGGATCGGCGAGATCGGGATGCAGCGCATCCACCAGCATAACGGTGACTTTTTGCTTAGCAGGCAGCATGCCTGACCAGGCTTTGCGCACGGCGCTAACCCGCGCTCTGACCGCCGAAAGATCCTGTGCGGCGCTTTTATCCATTTTGACCAGCAGCGTTCCGTTGAACTGCCAAAGGTGCAGATGATTATCAAACGGCAGGATCGCCCAGCTATCTTCCGCATTGGCGTTGGTCACCACCATGCGCTGATTATTGATATTCACGATGCTTAAGGTCGCGCTGTCGGGCTTCAGACCAATCAGCGGATAGCCCTGCCAGAAATGCACCGTAACCGGTTCGCTTTTGCCGTCGCTCACCAGCGTTAACTGGCTGGCGCCTTCCAGCCACCCCTCGGTCGAGCAGCTCAGATCGCGATTATCAGGGATAAACATCGACTGGCCGCTTTCATCCCACCAGGTGCGGAAATGACAGCCGCCCGGCAGGTCGAAATGCTGTAGCGGCTCGCTGTTGGCGGGGCGTGAAAGATCGAGCGGAGCGGCGTTATCGGCGTTCGCCGTGGCGGTCGCATCGGCGGTGACAATGGGCCGCCAGTTTTGCGCTTTCACCGCGGTTCCGCTCGCCAGCGCTGCGCCCTGGCCATCCATCATCTCCCACGGCAGCTCCTGCAACTTGCCACACTGGTTGGCCAGCAGCGTACCGACGCGGGGTAAAAAAGTGGTTAATACCGTCGAATCTTTGCTTTCACCGGAAACAATGCGCAGGTGCAGCGTATCTTTACACCAGTCCTGCGGCGCGTTGCTGGCGACATTATCAATAAACACCTCCAGCGCCATGCTGGGGGAATAGACCACGCGGTAATTCTCGGCGTTGGCAGCAAAGGCCGTAAACAGCGCGATAGCGCCGGTCACGCCAAATTTTATCGCCTGTGGGCATGTAATCAGCAATCTCATAATGCTCCCTGGAATTAATCGCGAGGCGGCAACAGGCGTGCCGAATCAGCCAGTGACTGTAATAATGTCGTCTCCTGCGGCGACCCGACCCAAATGGCGAAGGCGCTCAGGTTATCGTGCTTGCGTACCCGATCGATGGCCTGTTGCATCAGCGTTAGCCACTCTTCGCAGCTATTGACCATGCGCAGCGCCTGCTCCATTTCGGCAGTCGCCAGATGCAGCCAAAAGCCGTCGCTGCACACCAGAAAGGCGTCGCCATCTTCCAGCGTAATCACCTCGCTGTAACTCACCTCGCGCATCGTTTCAGCTCCGAGCGCATTATAAAGTAAATTACTGTTAATGCCGGTATTTTCATAACCGGCATCCTTCATGCGCTGCGCCAGACTGTGATCGTGCGTCACCTGTTTCAGGTAGCCACGCCGGAAATGATAAATGCGGCTATCGCCCGCGTGCGCCCACCACGCCAGCTGCTGGGTGCGGTCAATAAACAGCGCGGCGAGGGTCGTACTCATGCGCTGTAATTTCGGATTTATCTGCTGTGCTTCACGGATGGCGCGATCGCTTTTTTCAATTGCCTGGCGGCTCTCCTGAAGGGTAAACAGCGGCAGCGCACCAAGCGTATCCAGCAGCGTATCGCAGGCGATGCGCGCCGCCTGTTCGCCGCCGGGCAGACCGGCCACGCCATCGCACACCGCAAAGCAGGCGTTCTGTTCGGTCAGCAGATGCCCCAGCCGATCCTGGTTGCTGGTACGCTCGCCCTGTTGCGAGGTCATAGCAAAGGCGATATTCATTCGTTCTCCATCCGCGTCTGAGAGTCTTTGTACTGGTTCACTTCCATATCATAGGCGTGCAAAAACGCTTCGCCGAACAGGGAGTGGAAATCATCCTCCAGCTCACCGGCGGTGCGCTGGTAGCTGCGCATGAAATAGTCCCACAGCGCCGCTTTGCGATGGGCGGTAAAACGCATTTTGGGCAGTTGACCATCCTGTCGCGCGTTATCTTCCAGCCGCTGCGGATTAAACGATTGCAGCATCGCGGCGATAATCGCCCGGATACCGGCAATCATGCCGAGCTGATGCGCCTGTAAATCCACCAGCGCATCGCGCACCGCCTGTTCCGGCTGCATAAAGCCGGGCATCTGACTCTGATACATCTGCATCAGCACCGTTTTGCCCGACGGCAAAATCTTAAACGGGTTGTTGGCCTCGTTGAGGATCATGGTCATTTCCGCCTTCACCCCGCGCTTAAGGATCGAGCGCGAGGAGAGCAGCGCCACTGTGCCCTGTGAAAACAGGCTCAGGATGCGGCCGGTCATGCGCATCTGCTCTTCGGTCAACGCTTCCTTGCCGTGGTTATCCAGCCCCATGCCGTCCAGCAGCGCCTGAATCAGCCGACTATCGCTGCAGGGCTCGGCGTTTTCGCTGCGCTCGCTCTGGTCACGCGGCAGCGGATCGATATCCAGGCGGCCGCCGCTGTGCGTGTTGGCGCGGCTGGCGCCGTTATCCACTACCGCAGGCTCCTCCAGCGTGCTGGTCACCCGCATCGGCGACGCCTCATGTTGCGCCATACCCAGCGGATCGTCGGTCAGGGCGTGCTGCTGAAACAGCGACAGCGGATCAAGGCTATTGGCGAGATTTTCGCTCACGGTTTCATGGCGCGGATCGCGCACTTCAATTTGATAATCGCCAACGGCCAGGGTATCGCCATGCTGTAGCGTTACCTGGCTGTCGCGATCCAGCGGACGTCCGTTTAGCACCACGGTGGTGACGCTGCCGCGATTGGTCAGGCGGCATTCACCCTGCGCTGAAACATGAACCACCGCCTGCAGGCGAGAAATAGCCCGCGCTTCATCCGGCAGGACTAAATCGTTGTCCTGACTGCGGCCGATGGTTCCGCCGGGAGGTAAAAATTCCACCGTCTGATGGGGCACGCCAGTCTGTTGCACAATGGTAAATCGCATGATGATTCCTGCATCAAAAGTCGGGACAAAGGCACTACTCGAACATCGGTGGGTAGAGACCGTTACGCCCCGGCTGCGCGCCCGCGGCCGGGTTAAACAGCAGGGAAAAAAGCTGGGCATTTAAGATGCCGCTGTGTTTGTGCGTGGCGTGAGGAAATCCGTCGCAGCGGTTGCTCCACCAGTAGCTGATAAAATGTTGCGGGTTAAAGCGATCGGCGACTTCGCGCCAGCTTAAGGTGCAGGGCAGATCCTGATAGCCGATCACATCCATAATCGCGGAGCGCTGTTTTTCCGGCACCGGCAGCGGCGCCAGCGCCAGCAGATGTTGATCCAGCACTTCCACCGGCTGCGGCTCGCGTACCGCCTGCAGCAGACAGTTGCCCAGCTGACGATACCAGTCACCGGCGATAATCAGCTGCGCCGGATGCCACTGCTCCGGGGTAAAGGTTTTTACCGCCACCAGCGGCCAGTTGCGGCCAACGCGATCGCGTGAGGGCAGCAAACAGCCCATTTGAATGCGCTGAAAGCCGGGCGTCACCGGAATAATAAAGTTCCATACCGGGGCGCGCAGAAAGGCTTCCGCCGTCTCTTTTTGCTGATGCCCCTGGGAAAGCCCCTGCTGAAACCAGTTGGACCATCCGGTGACCAAATTTTCCGCCAGCCGCCGCTGCAGAAAATCGCCGGTAACCGGTAACTTGCCGTACCAGCCGGGGGCTAATTTCTCCGCCATAACCGTTACCTCACTGATGCCGATGGCCCGCTTGCTGCACGGTTCCTGCGGGCGCGGTCGCCAACTGTTTGCCGTCCGCCGTTGAACTCGCCAGGTTGGCCGCCAGCTTACGCATAATTAATGCGTTGTCGCGAGCGAAAGGCGACGACTGAATCTGCCGGTCCAGCAGCTGGCTGAGATGCCAGTCAAGCTGCTGGAGATCGTGCGTGGTCACGTTCGCAGGCAGGGTACGCTGTAAGTTTTGCATCAACCAGCCGCGCAGGAATTCACCATCATAGTTACGCGGCTGATACAGCATCTGATAAGCGCGCAGCGCATTACGGCTAAACTCGCTGTCACCGCCTTTATCACTGCCCAGAATCCGCGTAATTTCCTGTGCGACGCGCGGCAATAACAATGATTTCAGCGCATTCTGATACAGCACCCAGGCGGCATCGCTGACCTGATCGCCGCGATACAGCCCGGCACGCATGCTGAGCGGCGGGCTATCCAGCGAGAAACTCGCTACCTGCGGCAATTTCACCAGGCTATTCAAATAGGGTAGCAGATCGAAAATGGTGCCGACGTTTTGCCGGGAAAGTTCCTTGCCCTGTTGTGTCAACGGCGGGACGCGCTGCGCAATTTGCTGCAAATAGTGCTGGTTTTGCAGATAGCTGGTTACCCACAGGCCACAGGCCAGCAGCAGCCCGGCGGCCATCGCCCCCCAGGCGGTGCGGTGCAGCAGACGGTTGCGATCTTCCCAGCGGCGATCGCTGCCCGCCAGCCCGCTTTCGGCAAAAATCAGATCGCTGAGCAGATGGCGAATAAAATAGCTTTGTCCCTTGTTGCCGGGAATGGGCGCGGCACGGTTAACGCTATCCCAGGCGGCGATAGAGTGTTCGCCGGTGCGCGGCAGCTGCAGTTTACGCGTCAGCTGGCCCATAATGCGGTCGAAAGGCAGACCTTCCTGGGTGCCGCTGGTAAAGAACAGGCCGCGCGGCGACCAGGCGACCGCGCCGCCGACCGGGGAAAAGATAATATCCAGATATTCCGCCAGCAGCGGGCGCAGCGAGGCGAACTCCTGTGGGAACAGGAAGCAATCGGCGCGCTGAACCAGGTCATTCTGCTGCGTCATCCGGTGCGCCACATCGCGCTGTAGCTGCTGCTGCAACAGCGTGAACTGCTGTTCGAAATGGCGGTTAAGCGTATGGCTGCCTTCACGGTTCGCTTCCCAGGGAAAGGTAAAGCCCCAGATACGGTCGCGCTGCTGCTTATCCAGTGTGGCGAAATAGCCCATAAAGCCTTTCAGCAGATCGGTTTTGGTCACCATGATGTAGACCGGAAAAGCGATGCCGGTCTGTTGGTGCAGCTCCTGCATCCGTTGACGCAGGGCGTTGGCCTGCGCATAACGCGCCTCGGCGGCATCGCTGAGCAGGTCGGCCACGCTTATTGTCATGATCACGCCGTTAATCGGCTGACGCGCGCGATAGCGCTTGAGCAGCGCAATAAAGGTTTGCCATTCGCTGGCGTCACGGGCGCGCTGGCTCTCCTGCAACGTATAACGACCGGCGGTATCCAGCAGCACGGCGCGATCGGTAAACCACCAGTCGCAGTGGCGCGTGCCGCCGATGCCGCGCACCGCGCTTTTGCCAAGGCTGTCGGTTAACGGAAACTCCAGCCCGGAATTGAGCAGGGCGGTGGTTTTGCCCGCGCCCGGCGCGCCGACCATCATGTACCACGGCAGTTGATAGAGCCATGGCGCGCTATAGCGCTGCCAGCGACTGCCGTGACGTTTACGGCCAAACTGCGGTTTTTTCAGCAGCGCGATAGCTTCGTTAAAGCGATCGGTCAGCATATTTTCCGTTGCCTGCTGCTCAATCGGATCGATCATCGCCTGCTGTTGCAGGTTGGTCAGCAGACGATTATTAAACCAGGCGTTGTAGAGCCGTGGGATCAGCTGCAGCAAAATCCAGAAAAAATAGCCGAGGCCAATCACCAGCTGGCGATTAAACACCGGCTCCAGCGGGCGCGTATCGTTAACGATCAACAGCGGGCCAACAATCCAGACCAGGCAGGCAAAGGCGCTGATGCCGAGAAAGCCCCAGGCCAGGCGGCTGGCAAGCAACGGGGGCCATACTTTCTTCATTACGGCTTCTCCTTTTGCGCGGGGTTCACCGGAGCCGGTGAGGCGAACAGCGTAATTTCAATACGTCGATTGCGGGCGCGATTCTCTTCGCTGTCATTCGGCAGCAGCGGCTCGCTATCGCCGCGTCCTTCGGCTTTCGCCTGATGACCGGCGGAAAGTTGCTGATTCAGCAAGGCGGTAATCGCTTTCGCGCGCGCCAGAGAAAATTCATAGCTGGAAGGGAAGCGGCTACTCGGCGCAACGCGGTTATCGGTATAGGCGGAAACCAGCAGCGTGCCCTTGATATCCTGCACGGCCGCAGCGACACGCATCAGCAATGCGCGTCCTGAGCTGTTCAGCGCGGTGGCGCCCGGCGCGAAAAGTTTATCCGCGGGGAGAATAATTTTGCTGCCGAAGGGGCCGTCGCTGACTTCCAGCTGACCGGCGGCCAGCACATCACTTAAACGCTGACGCAAATTAAGCAGGGATTGCGGCGTCGCCCCGCGTGACAACGTCACCTCAGGCAGCGGAGCCTGATAAAGGGCGCGCAGCAGCGGCTCTGCCTGGTTGCCCAGCCGCCAGTTCAGGCCGCTGTAAAATAAACCGGCAATCAACGCGGTAATCAGGAAACAGCTCCAGAGCGGCACCGGCGGTCGCCAGAATTCACTGGTCAGCGGCCGGGGTTCAACCGTTACGCTGGCAGGCGCATCCTGGCCCTGACGCGTTTCAACAATCAGCTGCCCGAGGCGCGTGCGCAGGGTATCACGCTGCTGGCGGCCATTCTCCATGCCGCGATAGCGGCCTTCATAGCCCAGCAGCAGGCAATAATGAATCACTTCCAGCAGCGCCAGGTGTTGCGTCGGATTTTGTGAAAGCCGGGAGAGCAGCTGGAAAAACTTTTCGCCGCCCCAGCTTTCGTTATGGAAGGTCACCAGCAAGCCGTTGCCTGACCAGACGCCGCGAATGCCCCACGGCGTTTGCGCTGCCGCTTCATCCAGCGTGCTGCACAGGCAGTAACGTGCGCCAATAATGGTTTCAAACGGCAGGCCCGCTTTTTTACAGCGGTTTTCAAACTGACGCACCTCTTCCACCAGCTGCAGACGCAGCCCGGCCGGGTCGTCATGCGTGGCGGCCATACGAATATGCACAATGGTATTCAACAGCGGGGAGGCCGCTGCCAGTAATATATTATCCGTGCTCGTGTCATGTGCTTCACGGGCAGTATCTACAGGCGTCATTGAATCACATTATTCCAGACTGAAAATATCCCATTTTCAGCAGTAACCGGGAGTACCTGCCGGGCTGTGCGCCGACAGGCGTAACTTAATCAAGGATCCAGGTCGCGGTATTGTCTTTGCGGCAGGCTTTACTGTCACCGCCGACATCAACACAGACTTGCTTACTGGCGCGACGCGGACGCGGGCGATCGTTGCGCAGCGCCTGCTCATAGCGGTCGCTGGGCACGCCAGCCTTCATCGGTACATAGCCGATCAGCTGCGTATCATCCGGCTCGGCGATAGCCAGCCAGTTATTCTCCACCTTACCCAACACCTGGAAAGGCTTGCCGTTTTCCAGATAGCGCACCACCTTGCCGCCGTAGTCAGGCAGGGTCATCACCGAGGCGTTATACAACGCGCGGTAAGATTCATCCACCGGTGTAAACTCGCCGGGCGCACTGACCGCGTGGCGATGCACCAGCGTCACGCCGTTGACGGTGCTGCTGACCAGCGTGTCGTCATTGACGGGCGGTGGAGGTGGTTTACAGCCGGCAACGGTTATAACAGCGAGTAATGTCAGCGCGAAACGAATTTTCACTTTGATCCTCACGATCTCATCAGATTATCTGGACAAAAGCCAGTGCCTGTAGCGCAGAGACGCGGCAGGCAAGCTGGATGCTTGCCGAAAGGTGACGCGGCTGGCTGGAAAAATTGCTCAGATTTACAGAAAGATAAAACCAGGCTCAGTCTACCTGACACTTTTGAGATTTCAAACCATTGCGCGGGTCTGTTTCTCATGTTATTTGCCGCCGCATACCTTCAGCGCGCGTTTGCCCGCGGGCAGGCGCGAAACATTATGTGGCAAGTATAGACAGCAATGCAGGCGTAGCGCAGGCTTAATGCAATACGCGAAAAAAGAAAGTGGCGGGCAGCAGAGGATGACCCGACGGCGCTGGAGCGCCGTCGGACAGGCTATTTCAGAATTTACAGACGGAAGTGACCGGCGGTATCGGCCAGTTCGTTGGCCTGGAATTTCAGCGCGGCGGCGGCGGCAGTCGATTCCACTACCAGCTCGGCATTCTGCTGCACCATTTCATCCAGTTTGCCGATGGCTAAATGCACCCCCTGAATGCCGTGCAGCTGGGTTTCGCTGGCCAGCGTAATGCCCTCCATAATGTCAGATACGCTGGCGACGCTGCTGACGATGTTATCCATGCTTTCGCCCGCCATGCGTACATAGCGCGAGCCGGTCGCCACGCTTTCGGTGGTGCTGTCGATCAGCGTTTTGATCTCTTTTGCCGCCTGGGCGCTGCGCTGCGCCAAATTACGCACTTCGCCTGCGACCACCGCAAAACCCCGTCCCTGTTCACCGGCGCGCGCCGCCTCGACCGCCGCGTTCAGCGCAAGGATATTGGTTTGAAAGGCGATGCCGTCGATCACGCTAATGATATCGCCGATTTTGCCGGAGGCCTGCTCGATGGTCTGCATGGTGGTGATAACGCTGGAGACCACCTCGCCGCCGCGTCGTGCGGCTTCAGAAGCGGACGCCGCCTGCTGATTCGCCTGCATCGCCGACTGGGTTGATTCCGTCACCGACTGGCTAATGGCATCCATGGCGCTGACCGTTTCGCGTAGGTTGCTGGCCGCCTGTTCGGTACGGCCGGAGAGGTCGGCATTGCCGCTGGCGATCTCATTGGCGGCGACCTGCACCGAGCCGCTGGCGTCGCGCAGCTGCGTCATAACCGTCGCCAGCTTATCGGTGAAGGCATTAAAGGCGCAGGCGATTTGCGATACTTCATCATTGCCGTTAACCGGCAGACGCTGGGTCAGATCGTCATCGCCGGAACTGATCGCGCGCATCGCATCACGAATCAGCAGCAGGCGACGCATCAGCGCGCCAATCAGCAGGCTAATCACCAGCGCGGTCACCAGCACCAGCAGGATCAGTGATATCGCCGAAGCGGAAAGCAGCGAATGCATCCCGGCGTAAGCTTCCGCACGATCCAGCGCCACCACCAGATACCAGTCGGTGCCGCTGACCGGCTTCGCCAGCAACAGCTTATCGACGCCGTTAAGCTGCGCCGCTACCGGCGTTGTGCTGCTGAGCAGGGTGGGCACATCCAGATCCGGCAACAGCGTTTTCAGCGGCTTCAGGGCCATGCCCATATCGCTGGTGGTCACGATGGTGCCGTTGTTATCGATCAGCAGGCCGCTGCTGGCGGGCGTAGGATGAATCGAGCCAACGTTCGCCACCACGCTATCCATCGCCACATCGCCGGAGAGCACCGCCTGGAGCGTGCCGTTCTGGATCACCGGAACGGCGAAGGCGACCACCAGTTTGCCGCTGGCGACATCGACATAGGGCGGCGTCACGATGGGCTTGCCCGCCGCCTGCGCCTGCAAATACCACGGGCGGCCCGTGGGATCAAAATCAGCGGGAATACCGGCGGCGTCGGAAAATTTCGCAACTTTACTGGCGTAACCGGCATAGACGTTGGTAAAGCCACCCGCCCTGGCAATCTGTTGGAACGCGGCGATCGGATCGGCGCTCAGCGCCACCGATTGCAGCGAGGCGATCATGGTGGATTTACTCGCCACCCACTCGGCAATGGCGGCGTTATGGCTGTCAGCCACCGCTTCCAGCGTGCTGGTGATCGCCTGCTGGTTATATTTTTCGGTCACCAGGTAGTTCAGCGTGGCATTAACCATTAACGCCACCACCACGCAGGCGGTGGTTATAGCAACAATACGGGCACGAATTGAAGAGAGCATGCTGGAGCCTCATGGAACGTGAATCACTGTTTCGGGTATCGGTAATCTGTGTAAACAACTTGAGGCAGCGGAGTAAAATATAAGTAAAAACTATTCTCGCGCCGTGCGTATAAGCGGCACGCCCTTTGCTTAATCTTTGCCTGAAAACTTTTTACGGGACGGGCGACGATGCAAAACATCACCGGTTATGGCTGGCGTTACTGGTCAGCGTCACGGGAAAGCGAACAGCTGGCCTTGCAGGAACTGCTGGATAACGACGCGCTGCTGACGGCAATCAGCGCGCTGATTCATGGCTTGCAGCGTGAGCGCGGTATTTCCACGCTCTGGCTCTGTAGCTCAACTGATTTATTGCCGCCGCATCTGGCGACGCGCCAGCTTGAGGTCGATAACGCGCTGAACGCGATGCTGGCGCAGCTGCCGCCGCCGGAAACGCGCGCCGCCGCCAGCCGCTTTTATGGTCGGATGGCGCTGGCGTTGCAGGCGCTCGACGGGCTGGCGGCGCTGCGGCAACAGGTACAGCATCGTCAGCTGCCGCATATTGAAGCGATGCAGCAATTCAGCGAGCTGATTCGCCACCTGCTGCATCTGATCTTTGAAGCGGCGGATAATGCCAGCCACAGCATATCGCGCACGTTGCTGGCGCTGTTCAGCTTTATGCAGGGCAAAGAGCTGGCCGGACAGGAGCGGGCCACCGGCGCGGCAGGCTTTGCCGCCGGAAAATTCAGCAGCCAGGATCGTCAGCAGCTGGTCACGCTGCTGGAGGCGCAAGAGCGCTGTTTTCGTACTTTCTGTGAGTTTGCCGATGAGCAGAGCCTACAGGCCTGGCGCGCCATCGCCGAAGCGGGTCAGGAAACCGAAAAGCTGCGGCGCATCGCCTGTAGCGGGATGAGCGCGCGCGCCGCCGATGCGCTGCGCTGGTTTCAGCTGCTTAGCGAGCGGCTGGACGGCATGAAGCAAATTGAAGAGCGGCTGCGGCGACGGGTCATGCAGGTCTGTCGCGAGGGGATTGTGCAGCTGGACGTTTCCCGCGCCGCACCGCCGTGCGCCAGCGGCCAGGCGCCGCTGGCCTACAGCCTCTATGTGGCGAACACCCCCTGGCTGGAAGAGGGCGGCACGCTGGATGCCAGCGGCATCGCGCCGCAGCTGGGACGCTCGCTGCTGGCGTTGATTGAGAATCAGGCCCAGCGGCTACAGGCGCAAAGCGAAGAGCTGGCGGCGATGCACGCGACGCTGGCGGAGCGTAAACAGATCGATCGCGCCAAGGCGTTGCTGATGCAGCATCACCAGTACGACGAACAGCAGGCGTGGCATACGCTGCGCAAGATGGCGATGGATCAAAACAAGCGGGTAGCGGAGATTGCCGGCGCAATGGTCGAGGTGGCCGCCGCCTTCTCGCTGCCCCAAAACAGGTAGCTGCACAATTAACGTGCGTAATTTGTTACACCGGAGTGCGCCTGCGGGCATTAACCCCCGTCAGGGCGCGTCCGGCGGCGGCAAAAAGCTGGCACGCCGCTTGCAATAATCTAAACACAATATGCGCACGGGTTTCGCCAACGGCGGTGAAATCGGTGCTTTGGATAAAGGTGTCCGAACGCAGGCTTATAGCCTATGCGACGGACGCCTTTTTTTATCTCTTTTTTTCAGGAACCACAGAATGAGCAACGCGCGTTTTATGTCGTCACGTCGTCGTTTTCTCGTCGGTAGCGCCCTGGCGGCGGGCAGCGCTCTGGTGCCGGGCCTTGGCAGCGTGGTCTGGGCGGCGGGTTCCGATGCGCCGGAAAAGCCACAGGTGCGTGTGGGTTTCATTCCACTGACCGACTGTGCGCCGGTGGTGATGGCGGCGTTAAAAGGATTCGATAAAAAATATGGCATCAGCCTGCAGCCGTCGAAAGAAGCGAGCTGGGCGGCGGTGCGCGATAAGCTTGCCTCCGGCGAACTGGATGCCGCACATGCGCTGTACGGCATGATCTACGGCCTGCATCTCGGTATCGCCGGGAAACAGCAGCCGATGGCGAACCTGATGACGCTGAACAATAACGGTCAGGCGATTACGCTCTCTGAGCAGCTGCGGGCGCAGGGCGTTAACGACGGCAACAGCCTGCAACAGCGGGTCGCCGCCAGCGAACCGGGAAGTCTGCGCTTTGCCCATACCTTTCCCACCGGCACGCACGCCATGTGGCTCTATTACTGGCTGGCCAGCGTCGGCATCGATCCGTTCCGCGACCTGCGTCTGCTGGTGGTGCCGCCGCCGCAGATGGTGATGAACATGAAAATCGGCAACATGAGCGGTTTCTGCGTGGGCGAACCGTGGAACCAGCGCGCCATCAGCGAGCAGGTCGGCTATACCGCCGTGACCAGCCAACAGGTCTGGCCGGATCATCCGGAGAAAATTCTCGCCACGCGCGCGCAGTGGGTTAATGAGAACCCCAACACCGCCCGCGCGCTGACCGCAGCGGTGCTGGATGCCGCCCGCTGGATCGACGCGTCCGACGATAACCGCCGCGAAACGGCGCGGGCGATTGCCGGACGCGCCTGTCTCAATACTCAGCCGGAGATGATTACCGGACGCATGCTTGGACAGTATCAGGATGGTCTCGGCCGCCGCTGGCAGGATGCGCATCCCATGCAGTTTTTCCGCGATGGCGAAGTGAGTTATCCGTGGCTGTCGGATGGCATGTGGTTTTTAACCCAGCTCCAGCGCTGGGGCCTGCTGAAACAGCAGCCCGATTACCTGGCGGTGGCGCGCGCCATTAACCGCACCGACATCTACCGCCAGGCCGCCAGCGCGGTTGGCCATATTGCGCTGCCGCAGAGCGAAATGCGGCGCAGCACCCTGATCGACGGCCGCATCTGGGATGGCAGCAATCCTGCCGCCTGGGCCAACGATTTTGCCATTAAACGCCGAGGAGAACCCGCATGAAAAACAGAGCTCAGATCGTGCCGGACGCGGAAAACGCGCCTGCGGTAGCGGAAGTGATTGTTTTGCCGCCTGTTGCGCCGCGTCCTCGGCGTCGTCGCGGACGCCTGAATGCGCTGCTGAAACAGCTGATCCCGGCCTGCTGCGGCCTGCTGTTGCTGCTGGTTATCTGGCAGATCGCGGCGCTGAGCAGCAGCGGCTTTCCCGGGCCGCTGACCACCGGCGAGGCGGCGCTGAAGCTGTTTGCCCACCCGTTTTATAACGGCGGCCCCAATGACCAGGGCATCGGCTGGAACGTTATCGCCTCCCTGACGCGCGTGGCGGTGGGCTTCGGCCTGGCGGCGCTGGTAGGCATTCCGGCGGGCTTCCTGATCGGGCGTTTCCGTTTTCTGGCGCAGATGTGTAATCCGCTGATTGCGCTGCTGCGGCCGGTCAGCCCGCTGGCCTGGCTGCCGATTGGCCTGCTGCTGTTTCAACGCGCTGAACCCGCCTCCAGCTGGACCATTTTTATCTGTTCGATCTGGCCGATGATCATCAATACCGCGGAAGGCGTGCAGCGTATTCCGCAGGATTACCTCAACGTAGCGCGGGTGCTGAAGCTCTCTGAGTGGACCATTATGCGCAAAATCCTGTTTCCGGCGGTGCTGCCTGCGGTACTGACCGGCGTGCGCCTGTCGATTGGCATCGCCTGGCTGGTGATTGTCGCCGCAGAGATGCTGACCGGCGGGCTGGGCATCGGCTTCTGGATCTGGAACGAGTGGAACAACCTCAACGTAGAACACATTCTGATCGCCATTTTTGTTATCGGCGTGGTGGGGCTGCTGCTGGAGCAGGGGCTGATGCTGCTGGCGCGTCGTTTCAGCTGGGAAAAATAGGGGAATACGCGATGCAAAATATCATTCAGGTGCAAAAGGTCAGCCAGCGCTTTCACAGCGCCGACGGCGAGTTTGTGGCGCTGGATAACGTCTCGTTTGACGTGCGCGCCGGGGAAACGCTCAGTCTGATTGGTCATTCCGGCTGCGGTAAATCGACGCTGCTTAACCTGATCGCCGGGCTGACGCTGCCCAGCGACGGCGTGCTGCTGTGCGATAACCGCGAAATAGCCGGCCCTGGCCCGGAGCGGGCGATGGTGTTTCAGAATCACTCGCTGCTGCCGTGGCTGACGGCGCAGGAGAACGTGGCGCTGGCGGTGGATCAGGTGTTCCAGCACAGCATGAGCCGGGCGGCGCGGCGCGACTGGATTGAGCATAACCTGGCGCGCGTGCAGATGAGCCATGCGGCCCATAAACGCCCGTCGGAACTATCGGGCGGCATGAAACAGCGTATCGGCATCGCCCGCGCGCTGGCGATGAAGCCGCGTGTGCTGCTGATGGATGAGCCGTTCGGCGCGCTGGATGCCCTGACGCGCGCTCACTTGCAGGACAGCGTGATGCGCATTCAACAGGAGCTGAACACCACTATCGTGCTGATCACCCATGATGTTGACGAAGCGGTGCTGCTGTCAGATCGGGTGCTGATGATGACCAACGGCCCTGCGGCGACGCTGGGCGAAATTCTTACCATCGATTTGCCGCGTCCGCGTTCACGCGTCGCGCTGGCGGACGACCCGCATTATCACCATCTGCGCCAGCAGATTCTGCATTTCCTGTATGAAAAACAGCGCCACGCGGCCTGAGGAGTCAGCAATGCCTGAACATCTGGTGGTTATCGGTAACGGCATGGCGGGGATGCGGATGGTGGAAACCCTGCTGCAGCTGGCGCCCGAACGCTATCGCATCACGGTGATCGGCAGCGAGGCGCAGGGCAACTACAACCGCATTCAGCTCTCGCCGGTGCTGAGCGGCGAAAAAGCGTTTCAGGAAACGCTGATTCATGCCCCGTACTGGTATCAGCAGCAGGGCATTACGCTGCTGGCGGGTGAAAAGGTGCTGGCAGTGGATGTGGCGCAAAAATCGCTCACTACGCAACGGCGCAGCCTGCGCTGGGATCGGCTGGTGTTTGCCACCGGCGCCGATCCGCTGATGCCCGCGATTCCCGGTATCGACCAGCCGCATGTCGGCGGCTTCCGCACGCTGCGCGACGTGGAGCGGATGCTGGCGCTAAAGGGGCCGGTGGTGGTGCTGGGCGGCGGATTGCTGGGCATTGAGGCGGCGGCGGCGCTACGCCTGCGCGGTTGTGCGGTCACGCTGGTGCATCGTCATGGCTGGCTGTTGGATCGTCAGCTGGATGAAACCGCCGCTGGGCTGCTGGCAGAGACGCTGCAACAGCGTGGCATCGCTTGCCGCCTGGCAGCGGGTATCGCACAGATTCACGGTGACAGTGTCACGCTGACGAGTGGCGAGCGCATATCCGCCGCGCAGGTGATTATCGCTATCGGCGTCAGACCTGCGGTGGCGGTGGCGCGCGCAGCTGGTATTCCCTGCGCTCAGGGCATTCAGGTCAACCGGCAGTTGCGCAGCGCGGTGCCAGACATCTGGGCGCTGGGCGAATGCTGTGAAATCGAAGGTGAAACCTGGGGCCTGCTGGCGCCGTGCCTGGCGCAGGCCGAGGTGCTGGCGCATCAGCTGGCCGATGCGCCGGTTGCCGACTTTTATTACCAGCCGCAGGGCACACGACTGAAAGTCACCGGCATTGAGATCTTTAGCGTGGGTGAAACCGGCTGCGTGTCCGGCAGCCGTTCGCTGACCGCCAGTGATCCGCTCAGTCAGCACTATCGGCGGCTGGTGCTGCGCGACGGCAGGCTCACCGGAGCGATCCTCTATGGCGACACCTCAGCGGCAGCCTCGCTGCTGCAACATTTGCAACGCAGCGCCCCGATTAGCGAAGGCGCGCTGTTTGGCTTTACCCCTTCCAGCAGGCAGCCTGAGGCTGCGGAGAGCACAACGATGAACAAACCGGTTATGGTGGTAATAGGTCACGGCATGGTTGGCCACTATTTTCTTGAACAGCTGGTGCATAAGCAGCTGCATCTGCGCTATCAGCTGGTGGTGTATGGGGAAGAGCCGCACAGCGCCTACGATCGCGTGCACCTTTCTGAATATTTTTCTGGACGCGATGCGCAGGCGTTGTCGCTGGTAAGCGAAGATTTTTTCGCCCGCTATGATATTGAGTTACGTTGTCACGAAAAGGTCACGCATATCGATCGCCAGCGTCGCTGCGTCCGCGACAGCAACGGGCGGGAAATGGCCTGGGATCGCCTGGTGCTCGCCACTGGCTCTTACGCTTTTGTGCCGCCGATCCCGGGCTTTGATGCGGCGAACTGCTTTGTGTATCGCACCTTAACCGATCTTGATGCCATCAAGGCGCGTGCCGCGCATGCCCGACGCGGCGTGGTGATCGGCGGCGGCCTGTTGGGGCTGGAAGCGGCAAACGCGCTGAAAATGCTCGGGCTGGAAACCTCGGTAGTGGAATTTGCGCCACGGCTGATGGCGGTGCAGCTGGATGACGGCGGCGCGCAGATGCTAAGGCGTAAAATCGAAGCGCTGGGCGTCACGGTGTTGACCAACACCGAAACGCGGCAGATTGAAAGCCAGCAGGATGGCTCGCTGCGGCTGCATTTTGCTGACGGCAGCACCCTTGAGAGCGACCTGATTCTGTTTTCCGCCGGTATCCGCCCGCGTGATGAGCTGGCGCGCGACGCCGGGCTGGCGCTGGGGCCGCGCGGCGGCGTAGTGATTGACGATGGCTGCACGACCAGCGATCCGGCCATTGCGGCGATAGGCGAATGCGCGCTGTGGCAAGGGCAGATCTTCGGCCTGGTGGCGCCGGGTTACCAGATGGCGCGCGTGCTTGCCAGCCGTCTGGCGGATGAAGCCGCCGCGTTTACCGGCGCGGATATGAGCACCAAACTCAAGCTGCTGGGCGTGGAAGTCGCTTCGCTGGGCGATGCGCATGGCCGCAGCGCAGGCAGTCAGAGCTATCACTGGACCAACGGCCCGCAGGAAATTTATAAAAAGATCGTGGTTTCTGGCGATGGCAAGCGGCTGCTGGGCGCGGTGCTGATTGGCGACAGCAGTGAATACAGCGAGCTACAGCAGATGATGCTGAATGAGATGCCGCTGCCGTCGCAGCCGGAAAGCCTGATCCTGCCGCGCACGGCAGGCGCAGCGCCCAAAACGGCGGGCGTGGCAGCATTGCCGGAGAGCGCGCAAATTTGCTCCTGTCATAACGTCAGCAAAGGCGATATCTGCCAGGCGGTCAGCAACGGCTGCGGCGATATGGCGGCGCTGAAAAGCTGTACCAAAGCCGCCACCGGCTGCGGCGGCTGTAGCGCGCTGGTGAAACAGGTGATGGAGCATCAGCTGACGGCGCAGGGCGTGGAGGTGAAAAAAGACGTTTGTGAACACTTCGCTTATTCGCGTCAGCAGCTTTATCACCTGGTGCGCGTGGGCGAGATCAAAACCTTTACGCAACTGCTGGCGCAGCACGGGCGCGGACACGGCTGTGAAATCTGCAAGCCGCTGGCCGCCTCGATTTTTGCCTCCTGCTGGAACGATTATCTGTTAACGCCGCAGCATCTGCCGCTGCAGGAGACCAACGATCGCTACTTCGCCAATATTCAGAAAGATGGCAGCTACTCGGTGGTGCCGCGCATTCCCGGCGGCGAAATCACGCCGCAGGGGCTGATTGCAATCGGTCAGGTGGCGCAACGCTTCAATCTCTACAGCAAAATTACCGGCGGTCAGCGTATTGACCTGTTCGGCGCGGCGTTGGATCAGCTGCCCGCTATCTGGCAGGCGCTGCTCGACGCCGGGTTTGAAACTGGGCACGCCTATGGCAAGTCGCTGCGTACGGTGAAATCGTGCGTCGGCAGCAGCTGGTGTCGCTATGGCGTGCAGGACTCTACCCGCTTCGCCATTGCGCTGGAGAATCGCTATAAAGGGCTGCGTGCGCCGCACAAAATCAAAATGGCGGTTTCAGGCTGTACCCGCGAATGCGCCGAAGCGCAGAGCAAAGATATCGGCGTGATCGCCACGGAAAACGGCTGGAACCTGTATGTGTGCGGCAACGGCGGCATGAAGCCGCGCCACGCTGATCTGTTCGCGGGCGATCTGGATGATGAAACCCTGATCCGCTATGTCGATCGCCTGCTGATGTTCTATATCCGTACCGCTGACCGCCTGCAGCGCACCAGCGTCTGGCTGGATAACCTGGAGGGCGGGCTGGATTACCTGCGTGAGGTGGTGATCCACGACAGCCTGGGGATTGGCGCGGAGCTGGAGCAGGAGATGCAGCAGGTGGTCGATAGCTGGCAGTGTGAATGGCGCACCACGCTGGCGTCGCCGGACCGGCTGCGGCTGTTCCGCGCCACGCTGAACAGCGACCAGCAGGATGAAACCCTGCAGTGGGAGCTGGCGCGCGGACAGATCCAGCCCGCGCGCGCGCCGCAGACGGCGATGCTGCCGCTGCCGCAGGAACCCTGGAATGATATGGGCGCGCTGGAGGCGATTCCGCCGCAGGCGGGCATCGGCGCGCGGCTTGGCGGTCAGCGTATCGCGCTGTTCCGGTTTAATGATGCGGTATATGCGCTGGATGACAACGAACCCGGCAGCGCTGCCAGCGTGATGTCACGCGGCATGCTTGGCGATGCCGCCGGTGAGCCAATCGTGATTTCACCGCTCTATAAACAGCGTTTCCGGCTGCGTGACGGTATCGCGCTTGATGGGGCGGATGTGCAGCTGCGCTGCTGGCCGGTGCGCATCGCCGCCGGACGGGTGCTGGTCGGCAACGCGCCGCTGGCGGTGGGCAAACTGCGCGTGGCGGAGGCGTCATGAAAACCACCTGTCCTTACTGCGGCGTCGGCTGCGGCGTGCAGGTGAGTGCGGGCGCGCAGGGCTGGCACATCAGCGGCGACGTCGAGCATCCGGCCAACGCGGGCCGCCTGTGCGTGAAGGGCGCGGCGCTGGGCGAAACCCTGACGCCAGCGGGCCGCCTGCTGTGGCCGCAGATCGCCGGGCGTCGCGTCTCATGGCAAACGGCGCTGGATAGCGTGGCCGAACGTTTGCAGGCGATTATTCAGCAGCACGGCCCGGATGCGGTGGCGTTTTACGCCTCCGGTCAGCTGCTGACTGAAGATTATTATGTCGCCAATAAATTGATGAAAGGCTTTATCGGCAGCGGCAATATCGATACCAATTCGCGCCTCTGTATGGCGTCGGCGGTGACCGGCTATAAGCGGGCGCTGGGCGCGGATGCGGTTCCCTGTTGCTATGAGGATTTTACCCTTGCTGAGGTGGTAGTGCTGGTAGGCTCCAACGCCGCCTGGACGCATCCGGTGGCTTATCAGCGGCTGGTACAGGCGAAACAGCAGAATCCAGCGCTGCGTATTGTGGTTATCGATCCGCGCCGCAGCGCCAGCTGCGACCTGGCCGATCTGCATTTGCCGCTGGCGCCGGGCAGCGATGGCGCGCTGTTTAACGGGCTGTTGCGCTGGCTGGCTGCGGGCGGCTACGGCGATGACACGATGCTGCCGCATCTGACGCAGGTGGCAGAAACGCTGGCCACCGCCGACCACTGGACGCCGGAGCGGGTGGCGCAGCTTTGCCAGCTGCCGCAGCCGCAGGTCGAACAGTTTTATCGCCTGTTTGCCGGACAGTCGCGGGTGCTGACGCTGTGGTGCATGGGCATTAATCAATCCTCCAGCGGCAGCGATAAGTGCAACGCGATCCTCAACGCTCACCTGTTTAGCGGCAAAATCGGCCTACCGGGCAGCGGTGCCTTTTCCCTGACCGGTCAGCCAAACGCCATGGGCGGACGCGAAGTGGGCGGGCTGGCTAACCAGCTGGCGGCGCATATGGATTTTACTGCGGAGAATATCGATCGCCTGCAACGCTTTTGGCAGAGCGAGCGGGTGGCTGCGCAGCCGGGCCTGAAGGCGGTAGAGCTGTTTCAGGCGATAGGACGCGGCGAGGTGAAAGCGGTATGGATCATGGGCACCAATCCGGCGGTGTCGCTGCCGGATGGCAACGCCGTGGCGCAGGCGCTGCAACGCTGCGAGCTGGTTATCGTCTCTGAGGTCGTGCGCGCCACCGATACCAGCGCGTTTGCCGATATCCTGTTACCGGCGCAGGCCTGGGGCGAGAAAAACGGCACGGTGACCAACTCTGAGCGGCGAATTTCACGTCAGCGCGCCTTTACGCCACCGCAGGGCGAAGCGCGTCCTGACTGGTGGATGCTGGCGCAGGTGGCGCAGCGTCTGGGCTACGGCGCGGCCTTTGGCTGGCAACATCCGGCGGAGATCTTCCGCGAACATGCCGCGCTGTCCGGCTTTGAAAATCACGGACGGCGCGCGTTTGATATCAGCGGTCTGGCGCAGCTCAGCAACCGCGCATGGGATACCTTGCAGCCGATCCAGTGGCCGGTAAATGCTGCGTTTCCCCAGGGGTGCGCCCGGCTGTTTGGTCAGCGCCGCTTTTATCATGCCGACGGCAAAGCGCGGCTGGTGCCGGTGACGCCTGCCGGGCCGCGCGTTGCCGCCACGCCACGCTGGCCGCTGATGATGAATACCGGACGCATCCGCGATCAGTGGCATACCATGACGCGCACCGGCCTGGTGCCGCGCCTGTTGCAGCACGTTTCCGAACCTTTTGTTGCGCTGCATCCTGACGACGCGCTGCGCCACAACATCTGGCCCGATGCGCTGGTGCGTATTCAGTCGCGGCACGGCTGGATGATCGCCCGCGCCAGCCTGACGGAAGATCAAACGCCGGGCACGCTGTTTGTGCCGATGCACTGGAACCAACAGTTTTGCGCCGAAGGCAACGTTGATCGGCTGGTGGCGCCCTGGCGTTGTGCGCATTCCGGTCAGCCGGAGAGCAAACAGACGCCGGTAAGCATTCAGCCCTGGCACAGCGACTGGCAGGGAACCTTGTTTATACGTGACAACGTCACGATCGCGCCGAGCCGCTGGTGGTGCCGCGTGCCAATGACGGCGGAGCTTTCCCGCTTTTCGCTGGCGCATCAGGGCGACCCGCGTCACTGGCTGCAAGCGCAGTTGAGGCCTGAATGGACGTTACAGCAGGCGGGCGACGAGCAGGCGTTTTATCACCTGATCGCCTGGCATCTGGGTGAAGTTATGCTCGCTTTTTACACTGCCGCGCGCCGTCCGGTCATTGATGATGCCTTGATCGCCAGCGCCTTTCAGCAGCCGCCCGTTTCAGCGGCAGCGCGGTTTGCGCTGCTGGCGGGCCGCGCCACTCAGGAAGAGGCGCGTGGAAAAACCATTTGCAGCTGTTTCGGCATCGGCGAGCAGCAGATTATCGCCGCGATTCGCCAGGGCGCGTTGAGTTGTGCGGCGCTGGGCAAGCAGCTTAAGTGCGGCACTAACTGCGGCTCCTGTATTCCTGAACTGAAAAAACTTATTCAACAACACGCCCCTCAGCAAAGCGAGGCGGTAAGCGGGAGGTCAGCATGACACAGCGGTTACCTGCACTAAACCAACTGTTAGGCGGCAGCACTAATCAGCCGCAGGGTCGCGTCTGGCTAGTGGGCGCTGGGCCGGGCGATGCCGAACTGCTTACGCTTAAGGCGCTGCGGCGGCTCGAGGACGCGGACGTGGTGGTTTACGATCGGCTGGTCAGCGAGGAGGTGCTGGCGCGGATTCCTGCTGGCACGCTGGCGCTCGACGTGGGCAAAACGCCCGGTTTTCACGGCATGAAACAGCAGCAGATCGGAGAGCTGCTGATAGATTTAGCGCGCAGCGGACGCAATGTGGTGCGGCTGAAAGGCGGCGATCCCTTTATTTTTGGTCGCGGCGGTGAAGAGATGCAGCAGTTACAGGCGGCGAATATCGTCTGCGAAATTGTGCCGGGCATTACCGCTGCGGTCGGCTGTGCTGCCGCCTGCGGCATTCCGCTGACGCATCGGGAGATGGCGCAGTCGGTGCGTTTTATCACCGGTCATGGCAAAGCGGGCAAACCGCAGATCGCCTGGGAGAGCCTGCAGGATGCCAGCCAGACGCTGGTGTTCTATATGGGGCTTACCTGGAGCGCCGAGCTTAGCCAGCAGCTGTGTTGCCACGGGCGCGCCGCCGATACGCCGGTGGCGGTGATTGAGCGCGGCACGCGGCCTGACCAGCGCGTGCTGATTTCTACGCTGGCGCAGCTGCCTGCCACCATTGCGCACCATCAGCCGCAGTCGCCCGCGCTGATTATCGTGGGTGACGTGGTGACGCTCTATCGTGCCGCTGAGGCGCAACACAATGAGAAAGAGGCACTCACGGCCCACGGATAAACGCAGGCGGAATATAGCGTCATAACAGCACGCTTTTCGGACTGACGCAGTGTCGGGAAAATCATGATCTGGTTCACAATTATGCTAAGCTAAGAGCTTATTCATGCTGATTACGGCCACCAATGATGAAAGCTTAAGCTACTCCTGACGCCGCTATGTTATTAATGCAACGATTTACCTTATCCGCTTTTGTTCTGCTGCTCGGCGCACCCTTGCTCAGCCAGAACGCCAACGCTTTTCAGCCGCAAAACCAGGTGCCGGACGCACCCTTTGCGGATCCGGCGCGTTTCAGCGCTATCGAGCAGTCGCTTCCCAGCCTGGGCGGCGACGTTTCCTCAGAAGAGGCGTTTTCCACGCGGCTGGCGCAGATCGCTAAAAGCATTGGCGAGGCCAGCAACAGCACCAGCGATGCATCGTTTGGGCAACAGGCGGGTGTCTGGGCGTTTAATCATCTGCGCGATGAAGTGACCGAACGGCTGGTGGATGAAGGGCAGTCGCTGCTCTCTCCCTACGGCATGGCGCAACTGTCGTTGCAGGTCGACATGGAGGGGAATTTTATCGGCAGCGGCGGGCAGCTGCTTACCCCCTGGCAGGACAACTATCAATACCTGACCTTTTCGCAGCTGGGCGTGACGCAAACCGATGAAGGGCTGGTGGGCAATGTTGGCCTGGGGCAGCGCTGGGTCGCGGATAACTGGCTGCTGGGCTATAACACCTTTATCGATCGTGAAATGGATTCAGGCTTACAGCGCGCCTCGCTCGGCACCGAAGCCTGGAGCGATTTCCTGCGCCTGTCAGCAAATTACTATACGCCGCTCAGCGGCTGGCGTAACCGCAGCAGCAGCCAGCAAAACCGTATGGCGCGCGGCTACGATATCACCACGCAGGGCTACCTGCCGTTTTATCGCCAGCTGGGCGTTTCGGTCACCTGGGAGCAATATCTGGGCGATCAGGTTGATCTCTTTAACAGCGGCAGCCTGGAGAAAAACCCGGTGGCGGTGAAGGTAGGGGTGAATTACACGCCGGTGCCGCTGCTGACCTTCACCGCATCGCATAAAGAGGGCGAAAGCGGCCAGTCGCAGGATCAGTTAGGCATGCGCATTAACTACCGTCCCGGCGTGGCGCTGAGCAAACAGCTCTCTGCGGATAACGTTGCCGAAGCGCGATCGCTGCGCGGCAGCCGCTACGATTTTGTTGAGCGTAATACCACGCCGGTGCTGGAGTTCCGCCAGCGCAAAACGCTGTCGGTATTTTTAGCGACGCCGCCCTGGCAGCTCCAGCCAGGAGAAACCCTGACGCTGAAGTTACAGATCCGCGCGGTCAACCGCATTACCGCCGTGAGCTGGCAGGGCGATACGCAAGCGCTGAGCCTGACGCCACCGGCGAATAACACCAATCCTCATGGCTGGACGGTAATTATACCGCAGTGGGACAGCAGCCCCGGCGCCAGCAATCAGTATCGTCTCTCCGTCACCCTGGAGGATGAGAAACAGCAGCGCGTCACCTCGAACTGGATAACGCTACAGGTCACGCCGCCGATATCATTGCAGGCCCCTGCTGCGGATCGCTTCGACATAATGCAACCCGCATTTTAACCCGCCAACGCCTGCTGTTAACAATGGACGTTCAGGCAGCAGCGTTACCTTTTACACAAACTACACATAACGCAAAGCGCAGGGCATCCAGAGGTGGTTAGCTTTCACCCAGACCACATATAACGCAAAGCGCAGGGCAACCAGAGGTGGTTAGCTTTCATCCAGACCACGCGCAACTAAAAGCGCGGGGTGTTCAGGCAGAAGAGTAAAGCGTCCCGCGCCACGGACGGCGCGGGTCGAGCTGTCAGGGATGACGTTGTTTGCGTCTTTACGATCTGCCTGAACACCCTGAGCAGGCACCACACCTGCAGGCGACACGCCCTGAGCAAGCAAGACACCGGCAGACGACGCTTTCCCCGTTCAACAATTCAACGTACAGGGCAATGCGTTACAGCCTTTTCCAATTATTTATTCTTCTTGCTGACAAATATCATCAATAACCGCCTGTAAAAACTCTGCCAGCGTATCGCAGGAAATAAAAAGATTCTGATGCTGCTGCCTGTCGCGTGATTCCCATTTATGGGTTCTGACGTCATAGGTATAGGTATCAAGCGAAGATGTGCCAAACTCAATGCAATAAAAATCATCCTCAATCATCATGCTGGGCGTTTCGTTGGCAATGCTTGTCAGAAAACCGTTGAAGGTGAAAAGGTCATTTTTATAGTCGGCATGATTATTTATTCCATACAAATAGTAACCGTCAATATGAAATCCATCAGCAAGTTCTACAAACTCTTTATACTGTAACCAGAATGATTCAGGCGCAATAGCGATTTTACGACCAAAATCATATTTATAAAGAGAAATGGGGAATGCTACCGGAGGATAAACTTGGTAATCCAGCTCGTCAGCCAACCTTCTGATTTCGGAGATAACGTTTTTTATCTGGCTCATGGTTTGTTCTCATGGATAAATTATGCCTGTAGGAATTACCCAGATTATTTTTCTGCTCTCTCCGGGCTGCATATTATTTATAACTGTCGCTTGCGCATTGGTTAATATCTTATGTTCATCATGGCGACGGATTAAAACAAGGTTAGAGAAATCATTCGTTCCAGTATCATCCAGAGGAATTTTATGATGAACATCCCATCCTTCAGGGTTTTTTCCGCGGCTCATAATCTCTCGATCTTTAATGCTAAGCCTTTGTCTTACATCAGAATGATCTGCCGCTTCTTTCAGAAATTTTCTTTTAATCGCTTTAAATTGATTTCTCATCGTCGCAAGCTCAGCTCTGTCTCGTCGCAAATAATCTAACTCTATGGCTTCGATATTATGTAAGAGTTTAGTCCTGCCTTTGACCTTTCCCAGATAGTGTTTCATCTCGTCCGGGTTGATAGCGCTGGGACGGCCACTAGCGGAAGCTCTGCCCAGCATAAGCAGTGAAGAGAATGCGACCAGAGTGCCCGCTGTCTGCTCATTCAATACCTGCTCAAAACCTTGCGCTGCCTTATCGCCCAGCTTGCGCGCGGTCTCAGCAAACATCTCTGGATGCTGGTGGTAAAGGGCGCCAGCGGCCAGCAGTCGACCTGCCATTTTACTGTCAATAATGCTGAGCGCGGAGGGCTGCTTTTTTCTTATCCGTTGAGAGGGCATAACAGTGGGACGTGGTTTGCCGCCTCGCTGGCTATAGTCACGACGTGCCACGGCATGTTTGTATGCGCGTATAATCCGCTGCGCCCCGTCAAACTTAAACGCCAGCCTGTCACGACAAATCAACTCGCCATGGTTATCGATATAAAACAGGTCGCCTGGCGAAAAATTAAATTTCTCCAGCATCACCACGTCGCCGCAATATATCATCTCCTTTAACTTCTCCCGCTCACGTGGCCCATGCGGCGGCCACTGGTGGGTATAACCGTAAACGTCACGCCTGTACATATTAATAAGTTGAAAGTTCAACGACGGGCGATCATCAAAAACATATTCGTTGTCGATACGCGGCCAGGCGAAAACGGGACGGGTAATCTGCTCATATCTTTCGGGAGCAAGGTCGTCACGTGGCAGATAATAAAGATCCGTTCCGGGTAAGCTAAAGCTCATGACCGCTATCCTTATGGTCGGGAAATAGCTTTCTACTTTGCGGAGCGATGAATAAAATTCCACTGACTTTTTTTTAAACAATATGGTCGTAAAAGGAAATATCTCGCAGGGAAAAAGAGCCGGGTTGAAAAGTAAAAGCCGCCTTTAGGAAGGCGGCTTTATTTGTTACCCTTGCATCCTCTGCTGGAGAGGGGATGGGTTTATCAGGCTATAACGAAAGCCTTAATGCGTTCGCAAACCGGCGGCGGACATCAACACGCGGAAAAAACTGGCGACCAAAAACAGCGCCAGCACGCTGCCGCCCCAGATAATCACCAGCCATAACAGCCGCCGCCACAGCGGCTGCTTCGCGCTTTTCTCCGTCATGCGTTGTATTGCCATCGCGCTCTCCTGTCAGTGATAACCTTGCTCTGGATCGATTTTGCCGCGGAACACGTAATAGCTCCAGAAGGTATAAACCAGAATCAGCGGAATAATAAACAGCGCGCCGACCAGCATAAAACCCTGACTCTCCGGCGGCGACGAGGCGGCGCGGAAAGTAATATCCGGCGGAATCAAATTCGGCCAAATACTGATGCCCAGCCCGCTAAAGCCCAAAAACACCAGCGCCAGCGTCAGAATAAACGGCGTATAGTGCGCATCCGGCCGCCAGGCGCTGCGCCACAGCGCCCATGACACCAGCACCACCAAAATCGGCACCGGCAGGAAAAAGAACAGATTCGGCGTCGTAAACCAGCGGTCGGCAATCGACTGATGCGTCAGCGGCGTCCAGACGCTGACAATCGCCATCACCACCAGCAGCGCCAGCAACAGCGGACGCGCCAGCTTACGCATAGTCTGCAATAAATGGCCTTCCGTCTTGATAATCAGCCAGCTGGCGCCCAGCAGCGCATACGCCACCACCAGCCCCAGCCCACAGAACAGACTAAACGGCGTGACCCAGTCAAACACGCTGCCCGCCCATTCGCGACCCTGCACCGGGAAACCGTTCAAAAACGCCCCCAGCACCACGCCCTGGGCAAAAGTCGCGATAAAAGAACCGGCAATAAACGACTTATCCCAAAACGCGCGATGCGATACCGTTGCCTTAAAGCGGAACTCAAACGCCACGCCACGGAAAATCAGCCCGATCAGCATAATCGTCAACGGTACCGCCAGCGCATCCAGAATCACTGAATAGGCGAGCGGGAACGCGCCGAACAGCCCGGCGCCGCCCATCACCAGCCAGGTCTCATTACCATCCCAGACCGGCGCCACAGTATTCATCATGACGTCGCGATCTTTCGTCTCGCGTACCATCGGATAAAGCAGACCAATGCCAAGGTCAAAGCCGTCCATCACCACATACATCAGAATGCTAAACACAATGATGACGAACCAGATCAGCGGAAGATCGATACCCATTATTTAATTCCTCCCAGATCATCTTTCGTAGGCTCATCCAGCGACTCATCGGCGGCAGAGAGCGGACGGGCTGGCGTACGCGGCGTGCCCGGACCACCGTGCGGCGCATGATCGACGAACGGCTGCGGCCCACGACCTACCAGCTTCAGCAGATAGACCAGACCCACACCAAACACCGAGGCGTAAACCAGAATAAAGGCCAGCAGGCTGATCGACATATGCAGCGTGCCGTGATGGGAAACCGCGTCACGGGTACGCATCAGGCCATACACCACCCACGGCTGACGGCCGATCTCAGTGGTAAACCAGCCCGCCAGAATCGCCAGCAGACCAGACGGCCCCATAATCAGCACAAAACGGTGGAACAGACGCTGATCGTACAGGCGTTTACGCAGACGCAGCACCAGGCTCCAGACGCCCGCCAGAATCATCAGCAGACCCAGCGCCACCATAATGCGGAACGACCAGAACACGATGGTGGAGTTAGGACGATCTTCCGGTGGGAAACTTTTCAGCGCCGGGATCTGTTTGGTCAGGCTGTGGGTCAGGATAATACTGCCCAGTACCGGCACCTCCAGCGCATACTTGGTCTCTTCCGCCTGCATATCGGGCAGGCCAAACAGAATCAGCGGCGACGGCTCGCCAGGGACATTTTCCCAGTGGCCTTCAATAGCGGCGATCTTGGCCGGTTGATGCTCCAGCGTATTCAGGCCGTGCGCATCGCCGATACCCGCCTGAATCGGGGCAACAATCAGCGCCATCCACATCGCCATGGAAAACATCCGCTTGATCGCCGGGCTTTTATTGCCGCGCAGCAGATGCCAGGCGCCAGACGCGCCGACAAAAAAGGCGGTCGACAGGAACGAAGCAGTGGCCATATGCAGCAGGCGGTAAGGGAAAGAGGGGTTAAATACCACCTTAAACCACTCCGCCGGGATCAGCTGACCATTAACAATTTCGTAGCCCTGCGGCGTATGCATAAAGCTGTTGGAAGCGAGGATCCAGAAGGTGGACATCAGCGTCCCCAGCGCCACCATGCAGGTGGAGAAAAAGTGCAGGCCCGGCCCCACGCGGTTCCAGCCAAACATCATCACGCCAAGGAAGCCCGCTTCCAGGAAAAAGGCGGTAAGCACTTCATAGGTAAGCAGCGGGCCGGTAATACTGCCGGCAAAGGCAGAGAAACCGCTCCAGTTGGTGCCGAACTGATAGGCCATTACCAGGCCGGAGACCACGCCCATACCGAAATTCACCGCAAAAATCTTCAACCAGAAATGATACAGGTCGCGCCACGTGTCATTACGGGTTTTCAGCCATAACGCTTCCAGCACCATCAGAAAACTGGCAAGACCGATGGTAATCGCGGGAAAAATTATGTGAAAAGAGACTGTGAACGCAAATTGTATCCTTGCCAGTTCGAATGCGTCTAAACCGAACATAGCCACCTCGAGATGTACATTATTAAGCTTCCAAAAGGGATAAGACCTTGCCGATAACACAACAAGTGTAGAAGAGGGTTTAGTGGAACACAGAAATGATGACTATAACAGAAACAGAAAATAATGATTCGCCTATAACAGTTATCGCCTGTTCCGCACTAAATTGATGCACACCGCCTTTTTACCGTGCTTACTTTGCCCCGTTTTAACAGCAAATGTTATTCAGGATCACAAAAGCAATATTTTATTTTCCCGCTGCATAATTCCGCTGTTTATTCTGCCATTTATCGCGCCTCGTCAGATATTTATTCACTATTTATGCAAATTAAATGAATAAAAGCAACGCGTAACCCATTGAATTTAGGTTGATGCGCTTAATTTATGCACTTTAAACGCTGGCTGGCACAGAGCATGCAATCTAGAGTAGAGCTGCAATGAATCATTTCATTAACATAATTTAAACTTTTGATTCACCCGCCGGGTGATGCGATGAGGCCGCTATGCAACAGTCAGTTTCTCGTCAGGATTTCGATCGCTGGATGGTTCCCGCTTATTCACCTGCCAGCTTTGTGCCGGATCGGGCGGAAGGCTCCATGCTGTGGGATCAAAACGGCAAGGATTATATCGATTTTGCCGGTGGCATCGCCGTGAATGCGCTGGGCCATGCCCATCCTGAACTTCAGCAGGCGCTGATGCAGCAGGCGGCCAAACTCTGGCATACCGGCAACGGCTACACCAATGCGCCGATCCTGCGCCTGGCGAAACAGCTGATTGATGCCACCTTTGCCGAGCGGGTTTTCTTCTGTAACTCCGGCGCTGAGGCGAACGAAGCGGCGCTGAAGCTGGCGCGTAAATATGCCCATGACCGTTTTGGCCCGGAGAAAAGCGGCATCATCGCTTTTAACAATGCGTTTCATGGCCGCACGCTGTTTACCGTTTCAGCAGGCGGTCAGCCCGCCTATTCCAGAGATTTCGCGCCGCTGCCGGGCGGCATTGAACATGCGGTGTTTAACGATCTTGATTCGGTAGCGCGTCTGATTAATGACCAGACCGCGGCGATCATCGTCGAGCCGATTCAGGGCGAGGGCGGCGTGCTGCCAGCCGATGCCGCTTTCCTGCGCGGGCTGCGTGAACTGTGCGATCGCCATCACGCGCTGCTGATTTTTGATGAAGTACAGAGCGGCGTGGGGCGTACCGGTTCGCTTTATGCCTATATGCACTACGGCGTCACGCCGGACGTGCTGAGCACCGCCAAGGCGCTGGGCGGCGGTTTCCCGATCGGCGCGATGCTGACCACGGAAAAACTGGGCGCGACGCTGAATGTCGGCAGTCACGGCACCACCTATGGCGGCAACCCGCTGGCGGGCGCGGTAGGCGGCAAAGTGCTGGAGCTGATCAATCGTCCTGAGGTTTTGGCGGGCGTGCAGCAGCGTCATCAGTGGTTTGTTGAGGGACTGAACGCCATTAACCAGCGGCTGCATCTGTTTAAAGAGATTCGCGGTCTCGGCCTGCTGATTGGCTGCGTATTAAATGAAGATTTCAGCGGCCAGGCGAAACAGTTCAGCCTGGCGGCGGCGGAACAGGGCGTGATGGTGCTGATTGCCGGTGCCAATGTGATGCGCTTTGCGCCGTCGCTGATCATTAGCGAACAGGATGTGCAGGAGGGGCTGGCTCGCTTTGAACGCGCCTGCGCATCGGTCATTAAAGGAGCGTCGTGATGATGTATATTCGCCCCGTAGAGCGCGACGATCTGCCGCAGCTCATGGCGCTGGCGGGTAAAACCGGCGGCGGCCTGACCTCGCTGCCTGCCGACAGCAAAACGCTGGCGGCGCGCATTGAGCGTTCGATTCAGACCTGGCAGGATACGCTGCCGCGTGCCGAGCAGGGCTATGTGTTTGTGCTGGCGGACAGCGAAACCCATCAGGCCTGCGGCATCTGCGCGATTGAGGTGGCGGTGGGATTACAGGATCCCTGGTATAACTTCCGCGTCGGCACCCAGGTTCACGCTTCAAAAGAGCTGGAGGTTTATAACAACCTCGCCACGCTCTCGCTGTGCAACGATCATACCGGCAGCAGCGAACTCTGTACGCTGTTTCTCGATCCTGCGCGCCGCGACGGCAAAAACGGTTATCTGCTGTCAAAATCACGCTTCTTGTTTATTGCCGCATTCCGCGATCGCTTTATGGAAAAAGTGGTGGCGGAGATGCGCGGCGTCAGCGATGAACAGGGGCGATCGCCGTTCTGGGAAAGCGTGGGCAGTCACTTTTTCTCAATGGACTTTACCCAGGCGGATTTCCTCAGCGGCACCGGGCAGAAAGCCTTTATCGCCGAACTGATGCCCAAGCATCCGCTGTATGTTCACTACCTGTCAGCGGAAGCGCAGGCGGTTATTGGCCAGGTACACCCGCAAACCGCGCCCGCCCGCGCGGTGCTGGAGGCGGAAGGTTTCCGCTATCAAAACTATGTCGATATCTTTGACGGCGGCCCGACGCTGGAGTGCGATATTGAGCAGATCCGCGCGGTGCGCAAAAGCCGTTTGCTGCGCGTCGAAGCGATCGCGCCGGAAGAGGCCAGCGACCCATCGCTGCCGCTTTGTCTGGTCAGCAACGACAATTATCACCATTATCGCGTGCTGCTGCTGCCCGCCGATCCGCACAGCGGACGGATAACAGTGTCGGCCGCCGCCGCCGACATTTTACGCTGTCAGCCCGGCGATACCCTGCGGGCGGTGCCACTTTGTAGCGAGGAGAAAAAAGCATGACGCACTGTATCAATGGCGAGTGGCTGAGCGGCCAGGGTGAAAGCCTGAGCAAAAACGATCCGGTTGACGGCGCGCCGCTGTGGCACGGCAACGAAGCCGATGAGCAGCAGGTGGCCGCCGCCTGCGCTGCGGCGCGCGAGGCGTTTCCCGCCTGGGCGCGTCAGCCGTTTGCGGCGCGCCAGGCAATAGTAGAAAATTTTGCCGCGCAGCTGGAACAGCATAAAAACGATCTGGCTGCCACCATCGCCCGCGAAACCGGCAAGCCGCGCTGGGAGGCGCTGACCGAAGTGCAGGCGATGATCAACAAAGTCGCCATCTCGGTTAAAGCCTATCATGAGCGCACCGGCAGCCATCAGCAGGCGGAGAGCGCGCTGCGCCATCGTCCGCACGGCGTGCTGGCGGTATTTGGTCCATACAATTTCCCCGGCCATCTGCCGAACGGTCATATTGTGCCTGCTTTGCTGGCGGGTAACAGCGTGGTGTTTAAACCCAGCGAGCTGACGCCACTGACCGCCGAAAAGACCCTGCGTCTGTGGCTGGAAGCGGGCATTCCGCCGGGGGTGCTGAATCTGCTGCAGGGCGCGCGCGCTGTAGGCCAGGCGCTGGCGCAGCAGCCGCAGATCGATGGCGTGCTGTTTACCGGCAGCGCCAACACCGGTTATCAGCTGCATCGGCAGTTTGCCGGACAGCCGGAAAAAATGCTGGCGCTGGAGATGGGCGGTAATAATGCGCTGATCGTGGAAGAGGTGACGGATACTGATGCGGCGGTGCATATCGCCGTGCAATCCGCCTTTATTACCGCCGGGCAGCGCTGTACCTGTGCGCGTCGGCTGCTGGTGAAGCGCGGCGCGCAGGGCGATGCCTTTTTGCAGCGGCTGGTGGAGGTCACGCAGCGGCTGCGCATTGGGCGCTGGGACGATGAGCCGCAGCCCTTTATGGGCAGCGTGATTTCGCCGCAGGCGGCTGAACATATCTATCAGGAGTGGCAAAAACGCATTACCGCAGGCGGCAAGGTGCTGCTGAAAATGCGCTGGCCCGCTCGCGACAGCGCGCTGTTGACGCCCGGCATTATCGATCTCACCGGGGTGAAGAATATTGCGGATGAAGAGGTGTTCGGGCCGCTGCTGGCGGTGGTGCGTTACGACAGCTTTGAGCAGGCGATCGCGCTGGCGAATGCCACCCGCTATGGCCTGTCGTGCGGGCTGATTTCACCGCAGCGGGAACAGTTTGACCAGCTGCTGCTTGAGGCGCGCGCGGGCATTGTTAACTGGAATAAGCCGCTGACCGGCGCCGCCAGCACCGCGCCGTTTGGCGGCATTGGCGCATCCGGCAACCACCGCGCCAGCGCCTGGTACGCAGCCGACTACTGCGCCTGGCCGCTGGCCTCGCTGGAGACGCCCGAACTGACCCTGCCTGCGACGCTGTCGCCGGGCCTTGACTTCAGCCAGGCGGAGACAGACCGATGAAAGCCAGAGAAGTGAATTTTGATGGCCTGGTGGGGTTAACGCACCACTATGCGGGCCTTTCTTTTGGTAATGAGGCTTCGACGCGCCATCAGCATCAGGTTTCCAATCCTAAGCTGGCGGCGCAGCAGGGGCTGCTGAAAATGAAGGCGCTGGCGGATGCCGGTTTTGCCCAGGGCGTGATCCCGCCGCACGAGCGGCCGCATCTGTTGCTGCTGCGTCAGCTTGGCTTTAGCGGTAGCGATGCGCAGGTGCTGGCGAAAGCGGCTCGTCAGGCGCCGCAGCTGCTTTCAGGCGTGAGTTCCGCTTCGGCGATGTGGGTAGCCAATGCCGCGACGGTTTCGCCTTCCGCCGACAGCGCCGACGGCAAAACGCATTTCACCGTGGCGAACCTGAATAATAAATTTCACCGCGCCATTGAAGCGCCCACCACCGGCGCGCTGCTGCGTGCCATTTTCCGCGACGAGCGCTATTTCGCCCATCATCACGCGCTGCCGCAGGTGGCGCTGCTGGGCGATGAGGGCGCAGCGAACCATAATCGTTTTGGCGGCGACTACGGCGAGCCGGGCGTACAGCTATTTGTTTATGGCCGCGAAGAGACGCATGGCGGACTGGTGCCCGCGCGCTATCCGGCGCGTCAGACGCGCGAGGCCAGCGAGGCGGTGGCCAGGCTGCATCAGCTTGACCCGGCGCGCACGCTGTTTGCCCAGCAGAACCCAGCGGTGATCGATCAGGGCGTTTTCCATAACGATGTGATTGCTGTCAGCAATCAGCGGGTGCTGTTCTGTCATCAGCTGGCGTTTCTGCATCAGGATAAATTGCTGAATGACTTAAGCGAACGGGTGCCAGGCTTTACGCCGATCGTGGTACCGGAAAACCGCGTGTCGGTGGCGGAGGCGGTGGCAACCTATCTGTTTAACAGTCAGCTACTCAGTCGCGAAGATGGTACTATGCTGCTGGTCTTGCCGCAGGAGGCACGTGAGCATCATGGCGTCTGGCGCTATTTAACCGAGCTGGTAGAGAGCGGCGGACCCATTCGTGAGCTGAAGGTGTTTGACCTGCGTGAAAGCATGAACAACGGCGGCGGCCCGGCCTGTTTGCGCCTGCGCGTGGCGCTTAACCCAACAGAACAGCAGGCGGTGAACCCGGCGGTGATGATGAATGACACCCTGTTTGCCACGCTTAACCAATGGGTCGATCGCCATTACCGCGATCGGCTGACCCAGGCCGATTTGGCCGATCCGCAGTTACTGATTGAAGGGCGTGTTGCCCTGGATGAGCTGACGCGTTTGCTAGACTTAGGAAATGTTTATTCATTCCAGCAGGAGTAAAACCCCGGTGACGCGATCGTTTCGCGCTGTGGGTTTCCCGCGTAACAGGAGATGTCATGCAGGATTTTTTACAGCAAACGCTTTCCGGCAACGCGCCGGGCGTCACCAGCGGTAGCTCGCCGCATCTGCGCTGGCAGTGGCTGGATGAGGGGATTCTTGAACTGACGCCGCCGACGCCGACGCAGCAGGCCGTGGCTATTTCCGCTGGTATTCATGGTAATGAAACCGCGCCGGTCGAGATGCTTAACGCATTAATTACCCGTTTGCTGCAGGGCGAGCTGCCGCTGGCGGTAAGGTTGCTGGTACTGTTCGGCAATCCGCCTGCGCTGCGCGCCAATAAACGCTATCTGCGCTGTGATTTGAACCGGCTGTTTGGCGGTCGCTGGCAGCAATTTGAAAACTGCCCGGAGGCGCAACGCGCGTTGCGTCTGGAACAGGCGCTGGAAACCTTCTGGCAGGTCGGCACGCATCAGGAAACGCGCTGGCATCTCGATCTGCATACCGCTATTCGCGGCTCGTACCATACGCGCTTCGGCGTGATGCCGTTTAGCTCGCGTCCCTGGCCTGATGATTTTATGCAGTGGCTGGCGGCGGCGGGGCTGGAAGCGCTGGTGTTCCATCGCGCGCCGGGCGGCACCTTTACCCATTACAGTAGCGAACACTTCCAGGCCGCCAGCTGTACGCTGGAGCTGGGTAAGGCGTTGCCGTTTGGGCACAACGATCTGACGCAGTTTCAGGCGGCGGCGCAGGCGCTGGCGGCGCTGGTTTCGGGTGACGCGCTGCCGCCGATTGCCGCAATGCCGCGTCGCTATCGGGTTACGCAGCAGATTACGCGCAACAGCGAATATTTTCAGCTGCATATGAGCCGGGAAACGCTGAACTTCACCGCTTTTCCGCAAGGCATGCTGCTGGCGGAAGATGGCGAGACGCGCTATTTCGTGCAGCAGGCGCGTGAGTATGTGCTGTTTCCTAATCCGGACGTCGCGCCTGGGCTGCGTGCCGGGCTGATGCTGGTGGAGGATAATGCGCACAATGCAGCGTTGAGCAATGATGCGGCGGAGCCGGTGAAATAAGCAAAGGCCCGGTGATGCCGGGCCAGAAGGAAGCGACTAACCCAACGATGCCGGGCCAGCATATCGGCTACGCCGGTGCGCGCAGCCTGATAAGGTTTTAATCGGCTACGCCAGAGCACGCAGCCTGATAACGCTGCGCTGACGTACAAACAGCGCCAGCAACACGATGCCGGTCAGCGCCAGCGCGCTCGCCAGCAGGAACGCCGAAGCGTAGCCTCCGCCGTACTGGATCAGAAAACCGGTAATCGCCGGAGAAAGAATCCCCGCCAGGTTCGCCAGCAGATGCACAAAGCCGCCAGCGGTGCCGATACGATCTGCCGGAACAATATCCTGTAGCAGCGACCAGCATGCCTGCGGCGTCATGTAGGCGAACACGCTGGCAAGCGTAATCAGCGCAACGGCGAAGATCACGTTTTCCGCCCAGGCGGTGAGCATCACGCTAACCGCCGCCACCGCCAGCCCGGCGAAAATTACCAGCTTACGCGACAGCAGGAAATTACCGGTGCGCCGATAGATGGCATCCGAAATCAGCCCGCCGCCAATAAATCCTGCCGTTGCCCCCAGCCAGGGCAGCACGCCGATCAGGCTCATACTTTTAATATCCAGGTGCTGATAATCGGTCAGGTAGCTGGGCAGCCACGACAGAAAGAAGAACTGGATATAGTTAAAGCAGAAGAACGCGGCGGCGACGCCCAATACCGGCAGCGAAAAGACATAGCGCCAGATGCCTGCGGGACGCGCGCCCGCTTCTGCATTGCGGGTAGCGGGGCGTTGGGTAGTAATCAGCTGGCGCTCCTGTTCGGTGACGCGCGGATGCTCTTCCGGCTTATCGCGGAATAGCCACAGCCAGAACGCCAGCCAGACAAAGCCCAGCAGGGCAATCGCCACGAACGAGATGCGCCAGCCAAAATGCAGACCGACCAGACCGACAATCGGCGCGGCAACCGCTGCGCCCAGCGGCTGTCCGGCATTGGTGAAGCCGACGGCGCGGCCGGTTTCCTTACGCGGAAACCAGTTCGAGATCGATTTATTGGTGGTGGTGCCCATCGGGCCTTCGCCGATGCCAAACAGCACGCGCATAATCAGCAAATGGGTGAAATTTCCCGCCAGCGCGGTGGCGCCGCAAAACAGCGACCAGATCCCCGCCGCCCAGGCAAATACCCGCCGTGGGCCAAAGCGATCGGCAGCCCAGCCGCCTAAAAAGCAGAACAGGCAATAGCCGATAAAAAAGCAGCTAAACAGGATGCCCATCTGCGCATCATCAATATGCAGATCCTGTTTCACCAGCGGCGCCATCACCGAGAGGGCGGCCCGGTCGAGATAGTTCAACATTCCGGCAGAAAACAGCAGCAGGGCGACAAGGCTACGATAATTTTTAAACATAACGGGTTCCTTCCATGTTTACCTGAATATGGTCGATGGTGTGCTGTTGCATCACCTGCGCATCGGGCGCAAAGCCCAGCCCCGGCGTATCCGGCAGGGTCAGGGTTGGGGCAAAAGCTAACTGAGGATAAAGCAGCGAGGTGAAGCGGATAAACGGCACTTCCAGTTGAATATCGTCGGGCAACGCGGCCACGATATGCGCCGTCGCCGGCAGCCCGGCCCCGTAATAGAAGCAGTGCGGCACCACTTTGACCTGATGCGTTGCCGCCTGCGCCACGACGCGCAACAGCGCGCTGATGCCGCCCACTTTCGCCACGCTGGGCTGCGCTACGTCAATTGCGCCGCTGTCGAACAGCGCGGTGAAGCCCCACTCGCCGCCGGCATTTTCCCCTGCGGCAATCGGCGTTCCCGCACTGCGCACCGTCGCCAGGCCATGCGCATCGTCCGGCGGCCAGACCGGCTCTTCCAGCCAGCCCAGCTTCAGCTCCGCCAGTTGACGGGCGCGCAGGCTGGCTTCCGCTACCGTCCACGGGCAATTGACGTCCACCATCAGCGTCGCTTCCGGCGGCAGAGCGGCGCGGGCGGCGGCGATGGCGGCATACTCAGTTTCATGCAGCTTCAGCGTGCGGAAACCCGCCTGCCAGGCACGGGTGACCTGACGGGCGACCTCTTCCGGCTGGTTGTTATAGCTAACCAGGCTGGCATAGAGGCTAATTTGCTGGCGCTTTGCCCCCAGCAACTGCCACAGCGGCTGCTCCAGCTGTTGTCCCAGCAGATCCCACAACGCAATATCAATGGCTGACAGGCCAAAGCGCACCGGGCCGCCACGGCCAAAGCCATGCAGCGCCTTTTCCGCGTCCGCCATCAGCGCTTCCAGCGCGACACGGCTTTGCGGCACCGGTTTGTCGAGAAAGCAGGGGATCACCAGCTGCTGTAACGCCTGCTGCGTAACGGGATTGGCAAGATGGCCAAAGGCTTCGCCCCAGCCTTGCAGGCCGCTGCTGGTTTCAATACGCACCAGCAGCGTTTCCATTTTCTTAAGTGACGGCGAAGCGGCGTTCCAGGGCGTTTCCTGCGCGGTGGCCAGCGGACGATCGCTGTCAAAAGGCAGGCTGAGGCGTATCACCTCAATACTTGTTATTTTCATGCCATGAACCTTAGAAGTAGGGGAATCAGAGTAAGAACCGGGTTTTACGTTTTTTTCAGCATTAACTGGAATTAACCGACACCAGTATAAAAAACAGGCGGGACGCGAGGCATTATTCAGGCGCATAAAGTTAAGGCGGGAAAATGGTGGATCTTTTGGCATCTGTATAAACGCTTGCGCAGCAGCTCACAAAAAAGCGGCGGGAACAGAATTTTCCTGGGCGGCGTTAACTTTTTCTTTCCTCTATTCTGTCGCCAGGGTTACACTTCTCCACAATTACCGCTGTTTTCCGCACAATGTCATATTCTTTTGCAATTCTTGCCCTTAATCTTCTTATTCTCTCCAGGATCGCTGCATTTTTATCTTCTATGCTTTCAGGGCTTTACTCAGACTCTGAGTAGTTGACGTTTGATGTCGTAGACTCATTTCCGTAGCAGCGACATCAGCTGTCGTCATAAAACTGATAAGTAAGGACAATACCATGCGTAAACTCACCTCTCTTTTTGTTGCTTCCGCTCTGGCTTTTGGTGCGGCAAGCATTGTTCATGCAGCAGATACCCTGACGCCACCACCGGCGGGCAGCGAAAAAGCGATGCACCATAAAGGTCCGATGATGCACGGCCCAATGGGAATGTTTAAAAATCTGAACCTGACCGATGCGCAGAAACAGCAGATGCACGACATCATGAAAGATGCGCGCAAAGAGATGAAGCGTCCGTCAATGGAAGAGCGTCGCGCGAATCACGCGATTATCGCTGCCGATAGCTTTGACCGCAGCAAAGCGGAAGCGCAGGCTGAGAAGATGACCGCCAACGCGAAAGAAAACGCCGTGGCGATGATGGAAACGCAAAACAAACTGTATAACGTGCTGACGCCAGAGCAGAAGAAGCAGTACAACGCTAACTTTGAGAAACGTCTGACTGCAAAGCCGATGCACGACGGTAAGATGACGCCACCGCCAGCTGACGAATAATCGTCGCGCGGGAGCATTTTCGAGACCGCTGACGAATAATCGTCACGCGTGAGAATTCCTGAGACCGCCGACGTTGTCCATGGCTTTGCGCCGTGGGCAGCGTCGGCGGTTTTGTTATCAGAAGGTGCCGGTACCGCCGTCAGAACACCAGACCTGACCTGAGCTAAAACTGCTCTCCGCCGAAGCCAGCGTCACATAGAGCGGGGCGATCTCCACCGGCTGTCCGGGGCGACCAAACGGCGCGTCCTCGCCAAACGACATCACTTTCTCCATCGGCTGACCGCCACTGGATTGTAACGGCGTCCAGTACGGGCCAGGCGCAACGGCGTTGACCCGAATGCCTTTTTCCGCCACCTGTTTTGCCAGCCCTTTGGTAAAGGCGACAATCGCCGCTTTGGTCTGCGCGTAGTCAAGCAGAATCGGACTCGGCTTGCCCGCCTGTACCGACGTGGTATTGACAATCGCTGCGCCCGGCTTGAGATGCGCCATCGCCGCTTTGGTGATCCAGAACATCGCGTAGACGTTGGTTTTAAAGGTTTTATCAAACGACTCGGTGGTTAGCTCGGTAATCGATTCCACATACTGCTGGCGACCGGCGTTGTTAACCAGAATATCCAGCCCGCCCAGCTGCGTCGCGGCATCATTAACCAGCTTCTGACAAAAAGCCTCATCGGTAATATCACCCGGAATGGCGACGGCTTTACGGCCTGCTGCCTTGATCAGTTCGATGACCTCTTTGGCATCCGACTCTTCTTCCGGCAGATAGTTAATTGCTACGTCAGCGCCTTCACGCGCATAGGCAATCGCCACCGCACGGCCAATGCCGGAATCGCCGCCGGTAATCAGCGCCTTACGACCAGCCAGACGTCCGCTGCCACGATAGCTCTCTTCACCATGATCGGGACGTGGCACCATTTTACTCGCCAGGCCCGGCGGATCCTGCGGCTGGCGTTCAAAAGGGGGCTTGGGGAAAGCATCAAGCGGGTTTTTGCCGGTCAGCGGCGGCGCATTGTTTGGCGTCGCACCAGCGCTACCGCTTTCTGCCGCGCTGGCGCTGCCCGCCATCGCCATACCGGTTACCGCCATGCTACCCATCAGGCCGCCCACTACCTGGCGACGAGAAAACTTACTGTGATCGTGTTGAGACATGCGTTCTCCTTTTCATCAGTAAAGTGCCAACAAACCGCGACACAACTGATTAAAAGGTAGACGCAAATCACAATTCACGCGAAGCGGGGGAGCGGATTAAAGCGGGATAATCGGATATTTTCCGCTCAGCATCGGCCGACAAAGGTACTTATAGCCATCATTATCGAACCCTTTTGGCGGGCTGGTGAGATTTTTCGCTTCATCAAGATGACTGACGGAACCGAGGTAAAACCAGTTATGGATAATATGCATCTGGGTTTCCTGCGGGCCTTCCTCCACCAGCGCGACGGCGCCCGGCCACGGCCAGCAAATCACGCGCACTTTCTCCAGCGCAGCCAGCAGACGCTGGTGGTGATCGCTAATCAGCTCTTTACCGCAGCAGGCGCCCGCACAGCGTTTCAGGCTGGCGCGGAAGCAGGCGCGGCTTTTGCTGTAGCTTTCCAGCCCCAGCAGGCCGTAACAGAGCTGATGCTCATCGGCGATGTTTTTAAGGGTTTCCTGCGCCGCGCGGCGGCTGGCGTAAAGCCCAAACAGGTTAGGGGAGGCGGAGAAATCGACATCGCGCGCATAGACAATATTGGGCACGGTCACGCCGTCCCACTGTAGCGAGCAGAGCTGGCGGTTGCGCCGCAGCCGTTTGTTAAACAGCGGCTGCTGGTTTTTAATCATTTGCGCTTCCAGCAGCAGCGCGCCCAGTTCACCGGCAGTAGTAATCCAGCTAAGGCGACGCGTCAGACGTAGCATTTTTGCCTCATCTGGCGTACGGAAATGGGACATCACCCGCGTGCGCAGGTTAATGCTTTTGCCGATATAGAGCGGCATCACGTCGCTATCGCCATGAAAGGTATACACGCCGGGCAATTTGGGAATCTCGGCGAGAAACGAGCGAAGATGATCGGGATATTCATAAATGGCCGCCGGTTCAAATTCCAGGCGGTGGCTGGCAGCACGTCTTACCACAGGTGACTCCGTTTACTGGTTGCATATCCAGTCTATCAGCCGAAACGTAGCTTGAACAGGGTGAAAAATCGACGCATTGCGTTTTTTATCATCGCCACCGACGCGCTGCCGCACAGGGTTTGCTGCGCGTAACGGTAAAATAAGCGCAGTGGTTACAGGAGATGAATGTCCGTTATGAATCGCCACTGGTAATTTAGACACTTCCGAGCCGTTGGTAATATTGATTTTTGTATTCCGTCGGTGGCATCTGATCACTCGAACCATGCCGACGCTTACTGTTATAAAACATTTCGATGTAATCAAAAATATCGCTGCGGGCTTCTTCCCGCGTTCCGTAGATCTTTTTCTTTATCCGCTCGCGTTTCAATAACTGGAAAAAGCTTTCTGCAACCGCATTATCGTGGCAGTTACCGCGGCGGCTCATGCTGCCCTCCAGTCCGTGTGATTTCAGGAGTGACTGCCACTCATGCCTTGTAAACTGACTGCCCTGATCCGAGTGAACCAGCACCTGTTTTTGGGGATTACGTCGCCATACAGCCATCAGCAATGCGTTCAGAACAATGTCCTTTGTCATCCGGGATTGCATTGACCAGCCAATAATTTTGCGTGAGAACAGATCAACAACTATGGCAAGATACAGCCAGCCTTCGTGGGTCCTGATGCAGGTTATGTCCGTTACCCAACGCTCATCCGGAGCATCCGGATTGAACTGTCGCTGGAGCCTGTTGAGCGACACGATACTGGCCTCGCCTTTACGTGCCCGCGGGCTTCGGTATCCGACCTGAGCCTTTATTCCGGCTCGTTTCATCAGTCGCCAGACTCTGTTAACTCCGCACTGTTGCCCGCTGTCCCGCAGATCCATTGCGCCGCGCTGTATTTTATGGACAAAGCAGAAGGATTAATGATGGGGAGAGGAAGCTATATTAAACTGGAGCCAAAAAAATATCTCTATCATCTTTACCTGGCTTTTGCAGAATATAATGGCATTAAGCCTCTGGCGGTATCTAATTTTGGCAAGGCGATAGCGGCGGCTGCGCGGGAGTTCGGAGCGGAGTATTTAACAAGAACCATTAATGGAAGGAGACAAACTAATGTGGGGATCGGAGAGGCTGCAGAGGAGTTTTTACCGCGTGCTTATGGTGTTGATTCGCCGGATGACAGCGATAAAAGTTTTTAAATCGGCACACTGTCTACCTGACAGGATGTTTTTTTAATAAATCCCTTTATATTTAATAAGTTAATCTTGGTGGATGGTATTGAAATTACTGTCTACCAGCCTGAAAGCCGCGCCAGTACTGGTCTGAAAGCATTCAGGTAGACAGAGTAGACAGTAAAATGCAAAAACTTTTAAAGGCTGTATTATCACTGGCGAACTCTCATCGTAATCAGGACATTTTGCGGGTCTGGATTGTTTGATATTTGTTCGTTACTATTAAGCAGGATTAAACAAAAGGGACTTAACGACATGGACACAACAGAAGAGCTTAACGGAACATATTTTTTTGATGGAATGCTAAATCTTAGTGCCGGAGAACTGGCGTTCTGGATAGTGCTGGATGAGGCCCGCAAGCAATTAGGGGTAAGCGACATTTTTTCCCTGGCACTTATTATTGGTGGTATCCCGATGGTTCCCACCCGTGGAAAGCTGGACGCAAAAAGGACAACCCCAAATACCAGTCCTTTATCTGTGGCGATGAGAGTTCTTATCAGGCATCGCCTGAACAGCCAGTGGAAATCACCAACCTGGAAAACGATGTTAAACGGGCAGTGGGCTAAAACAAGCAGCCTGGGCGGTTTAATTGGTCGGTGGTTGCCGTGGTTAGGTGTCATCATTACTGCGTATGATGTGATTATGATCACACGGAACAGCATATGGCGCTTTAATCTCATCGTTAAGCCGGAGCATCGGGTATGAATGATGATAAAGAAAATGAAATTTTACAGTTTGTCAGGCAAGTACTGGGTGCGCATGAACTCGGTATAGACGATAATTTGACATCGGGTCATTCAATGACCGTATTTGAAGATGTATTTAGTATGATGGAGCAGTTTTCGGAGCGTTTTGCTGTGGACTGTTCTGGTATCAACTGGTTTAGGTACTATCCCCGTGTCGGTATCCCTTTTTTACCCAATTTTTTGCTTCCTGAGAGACTAAAAACGGATCATTCTCCCCCAGCCCAGCTCACTGTCAAAATGCTTATAGAATCAGCCAAAGCAGGTCGGTGGTTATACAACTGAGGAATAAAATATGCAAAGGCTTGAAGAAATTCAAACGCGTATTAACTGGTTAGAGCAGGAACTGGATAAACAACATCCCCGATTCAGGGAGGATAAAAATATCAGCAACAAGATAACCGAACTGAAGGAATATGCCCTTGCTGAGCGCAAGAAATATCATAGAGAACTAAAAGAAGGAAGGCTGACGGATTTTGAAAAAAGATTTATCGGCCCGGCGATTGATGATGTTTATATGAAAGCCATAGATAAAATGCGCAAGGGGGCTAAACCCAGTGTTGAATTATGCGACCACGTAAGCGAAACCGCTTCTACGTTGTCCTGGTGGCTGTGCGAAATAGAGCATGCACTCGGTGAAAGCGGTAGCTCATCAGATTAATAAATAGAGTTGAAATAAAAAGAAATTTTGTAAATATCTTGTCCTCATGTTTTCCGGTATTTTGGCCGCTTCTGTAGCGGTCTTTTTATTATTATCCTTTATATATTGGCTGGTGGCACTCAGACGTGAGCCGCCACTCAGGTCATTTAATCAGTTTGTCCGTCACAGAAAAAGATTAAATGGCCTTCCCTCCTGTGCTGGTTTCACGTCCGATTCATTTACTACCAATGGAAACCACTTCAATGAAAAAACTGCTTGAACTTCGCCAGGAAAAATCTGCTCTTAAATCTGCTATGCGCTCCCTGCTGGAAAAAGCCGACGCTGAGAAGCGCAGCCTGACCGCTGAAGAGAGTAAACAATTCGACGAACACCGCGCCCGTGCTGAAAGCCTCGATAAGGATATTTTCCGCCTTGAGGCGGTGGCAGAGGAAGAACGCCGTCAGCCAGGACAGCCCGCAGAGGGAAAGACACTAACCAGTGATGAGCTTCGCACCTGGATTATGACCGGTGAAACTCGCGCCCTTTCCACAGCTGAAGGCGCTGACGGTGGCTATACGGTAATTCCTGAGCTGGATAAAGAAATTATGCGCCGGGTTATGGATGATTCTGTAATGCGTGCGATCTCCACTGTTAAAACCACAAAAAGTAATGCCTACAGAAACTGGTCTCAACCGGTGGGGCGGCGGTGAAGCGCGGGGGTGAAAACGAAGCCCGCACGGAAACCGCCACGCCAAAGCTGGAAGAAGTCGTTATCAGCCTGAATCCCGTCTACGCATACCCGAAAACCACACAGGAGATTCTGGATTTTTCCGAAGTGGATACCGGTATCTAATGAGTTAACTGAGGCTGTGTGTTGCAGTGTGTATAGCAATAATGCTTTTTAAGTCTTTATATATCATTTAACTATCTAAAAAATATATAAAATATTTTATGTTGTAATTTTTTCACAAAAAGCCTTTACTTCCGGGTTGAAGCGCACAGCCGAAAGTACAGCCATATATAACATTGAACGAATATTAAATCGCCCGCCCCATATATTCCTGCGTCCGCTAAAACTTCAACTATCCAAAACTGGCAACTCTTCAAATCTTTGGCTGAATTATCAAAATGATATGTGCCAGAACATCCACTGACACACACGTTAAAGCTGTTCTTGGCTATGTCTATACCCACAACAACTTTCATGTTCATTTCAGTTCTCCCGGTCTGGCAAAATGCGGGCTGGAGTTAACCACCCAGTCAGTTTTTCGGGCTGGTGCTGAAAAAATGCTGCGCATAAAAGCCCACTTACGGGCTTGAAATCTCACAGGACGGTCATGCGGCAGCACCTTTATTGCCAGTTTAATCTGACGACTTCAACATACAAGCGGACAGGTTTTGCTGGGCGTAACGGTAAAGCGGGCGCGCTATACAACGTTACGCTGATGTTAGGAAAAGGCTGAATGCGGCGGGAAAGGAGGTAAGGCAAGGTAGAGAGAAAGCGAGCGGGCTACACGCGGCAGCCTGCTCGGTATGCGCCGAAGATTTCCTGCGATGGAGGCCGAGCGGGCCGCACGCGGCAGCCAGCTCACGGGGCGTTTATTTTTTCCAGTAATCGTCAAAAACAGTGACCGGCAGGCGGCGCTTGTGCTCGGTTTTTTGATACCAGTTCTCAATGATTTTCGCTGCGGACTCGTCGATCTGCTGACCTTCAAGGTAGGCATCAATCTGACCGTAGCTGACGCCCAGCGCCACTTCATCCAGCAGGCCCGGACGATCGTCTTCCAGATCCGCCGTCGGGTGTTTCAGATAGAGATGCTGCGGGCAACCCAACGCTTTCAGCAGCATTTTGCCCTGGCCTTTGGTGAGGCGGTGCAGCGGGTTAATATCGGTGCCGCCGTCGCCATACTTGGTGAAGAAACCGGTGACCGCTTCTGCCGCGTGGTCAGTGCCGACAACCAGGCCTTTGGTCATTCCGGCGATGCTGTATTGCGCTTTCATCCGTTCACGCGCTTTTTCATTGCCGCGCATAAAGTCGCTCAGCTTAATGCCTGCCTCTTTCAGCGCACGCTCGCTGGCCAGCACCGCCTCTTTGATATTGACCACCAGCGTACGATCGGGCTGGATGAAATCGAGCGCATCCAGGCAATCTTTTTCATCTGCTTGCACGCCATGCGGCAGACGTACGGCAATAAACTGGTACTCGCTGTCGCCGGTTTCTTCGCGCAGTTCGCTCATCGCCAGCTGGCTCAATTTACCGCAGAGCGTCGAATCCTGACCGCCGCTGATGCCCAGCACCAGGGTTTTTAAAAAAGGATGGGCTTTCAGATAGGATTTCAGAAAATCAACGCTGGTACGGATCTCCTGGTGGGCATCGATGGTCGGCTTGACATCCAGCGCCTTAATTATTTCCTGCTGCAGTGACATAAACCACTCCTTAAATCAGTAGCCTGATGGCTTGTTGCGAATGCGTATCTGGTTAAAGCTAACGTGCATCAGGCAAAACAACAAGCGGGTTTGCGCCTGAGGAGGACTCAGGCGCGGTTAATTCAGACAGTTTGCGGTTTTTTCGCCAGCAGCAGAAAGGTCACGATCGCCAGCAGGTAGCAGCCGAAAATGGTTAAGGTCATGGTGAGCACCGAGGTGCCGCCCAGGCCGGTAACCGGTACGCTGATCGCGCCGAGGGTAAACATAGTGACGCCGATCACCGCCGAGGCGCTGCCCGCCCGTTTGCCCTGGCTCTGCATCGCCAGCGAGGCGGCGGTAACCGAGATCACGCCGTTGCTGGCAACGCTAAAGAACAGCGCAACCAGCACCAGCGGCAGCGCAGCGCCGCTAACACCGGTTAACACCAGTGTGGCGGAGGCGACAAACGCCAGCGTCAGGCCGCCTTTCAGCACGCGATATTCTCCCCACAATGGGCAGAGGCGGGCGCTGGTTTGCGAGGCGATAATCAACCCCAAGCCGTTCAGCGCAAAGCAGAAGCTGAACGCCTGCGGCGACAGGCCATAGATCTGCTGCAGCACAAACGGTGACGCGCCGATATAGGCGAACATACCGGACATCATAAATCCCTGGGTCAGGCAAAAGCCCATAAAGGGACGATGGGTAACCACTTTACCCAACGCCCCCCAGGCGGAGAGCAGCGAGCCGTGGCTACGATTCTCAGGCGGCAAGGTTTCATGCAGCTTAGCGCGTGACATGATTAGCAGCAGCAGGGCGATCAGCGCCAGCACCATAAACAGCCCGCGCCAGTCGAGGAACGCCATCAGCGCGCCGCCCATCACCGGCGCGGCAATCGGCGCGAGACCGTTAACCAGCATCAGCATGGCGAAAAAGCGCGTTAAATCGTGGCCGCTATACATATCGCGGGCGATGGCGCGTGACAGCACCGCGCCGCCAGCGCCAGCCAGCCCTTCAAACAGCCGCGCCAGCAGCAGCTGATTGATGTTTTGCGCCAGCGCGCAGCCTACCGAAGCGATAATCAACAAAATCAGCGACAGCGTGAGCGGCCGCAGGCGGCCCATTTTATCGCTGAGCGGGCCAAACAGCAGCTGACCGAAGCCCAGCCCAAGCAGGCCTGCGGTCAGGCTTAGTTGCGCGGTTGCGGTTGGCGTATTGAGATCCTGCGCCAGGTCAGGCAGCGCCGGTAGATAAAGATCGATGCAAAGCGGCCCCAGCGCCGCCAGTAAGCCAAGGCTTATGGCGTAGCCCACAGGACTGCGATGAGCGGTTGTCATGGTGTGGTCTCCCTGTCAAAAAATAAGTGGCTCGATGAGCATTAATCGCGCAGGCCTCTGCGGGCTGCATCCTGGCAGCGGGCGCAGGCGGCGCGATTATACGAGTTTGTCGGCGCTTTCCCCACGGTTTCACGCTGCAATCATTACGTGACTCAACGAACCACGCACCCGGTTAATCAGACATCGGCTGAAAACCGATAAATCTGCGCCATAAATTTGATAAATCAGCAGTTATGTTCCAGGCTTACTTCACATGGACAATCAATGAGGAACATTAAGATGAAAAAACTCACAGGATTTATCGGTGCTGCAGTGGCTTTAGCGGTGTTGTCTGGTTGTACCGCTTACGATCGCGCTGAAAGTTTCGTGACTCAGCCTGTAGTGAAGGATGTGAAAAAAGGGATGACGCGTGACCAGGTTCGTCAGATTGCGGGCCCGGCCTCTACGGAAATCACCATGGCGCACGCGCGCGGCACTTGCCAGACTTATGTGCTGGGCGAGCGTGACGGCAAGGCGCAGACCTATTTCGTCAGCTATAACGATACCGGTCGCGTAATGAACTACGGTTTCCAGAGCTGTAAAGAGTACGATACCGATCCGCAGGTTAATCAGTAAAACCTGACCAAAATTAACGGAGGCGGCCTGAGAAGGCCGCCTCCGCTGCTTCTGCTCCCCGAACGCCCACCATACGCCGCCTCTCACACCACCATTTACATACCCTCTCACGCTTAATCACTCCGCACACCCGTTCGCTGCATTCAGTAAACAGAATTTCCGCGTGGCAACCCAAGCCTCAAAGTTAAAGGGTTCTTTTCACACACGACACCGAACTTAAGGCGAAGGGAGCCCAAGCCTCAGCGTTGGAAGATACTTTTCACAAACGACACCGAACTTGAGGTAAGGGGTAGGGAACCTAAGCCTCAAAGTTAAAGGGTGCTTTTCACAGACGACACCGAACGTAAGGGGAAGGATGAAACCCGAGCCTCAGATTTGAAAGGTTCTTTTCACAGACGACACCGAACGCAAGGGGAAGGGAACCCGAGCCTCAGATTTGAAAGGTTCTTTTCACAGACGACACCGAATTTAAGGCGAAGGGAACCCAGGCAGAAGAGTAAAGCGTCCCGCGCCAGGGATGGCGCGGGCCGAGCTGTCAGGGATGACGTTGTTTACGTCTTTACGATCTGCCTGGGTTCCCTGAGCAGAAACCGTACCAGCAGACAAGGAGCCATCCCAGCAGACGAGAAGCCATCTCAGCAAAACCAGCAAAATAGCGGCGGGTAAGCGCCCGCCGCACGACCATCACGCCGGCACGCTAAGCGCCTTCTGACTACGCGACCAAATACGGTGCGCGCCAAGGAAAGCGATAAACTCGCTCATCAGCACGCCTTCCGCTTTCACATCCTCTACCAGACCCTCTTCCGGCTCCTCGTCGCCGAGGCCGAACTGCGCTTTAAAACGTCGCGCATCGCCGCTCAGGCCGATCACCTTCAGATGCTTATAAGCTTCCAGCAAATAATAACGCGCATCGCCGCTCAACAGCAGCGCATCAATATTGCCGTCCGGCACAATCACCGCATCAACCGTCACCGAAGGCAGGCCGCTAAAGGTACCGTCAATCGGCAGGCTTGAGCCATCATCGGCACGAACCTGACCCATATGCGACGCCAGCAGTTTGCCATGAACGCCATGCGCTTTAAGCTCCTGCAGAATCGCCAGCACATCGGCGGCTTTTACGCCGTCGCTCAGCAGCAGCGCTACCTGACGGCCTTTAATATTACCGTTCGGGATCGCGTACAGGCTCAGGCTGACATCTTTCCTCAGACCGTTAACATCTTTCGGCGGCACGGTATGCAGCTTCTCATCCGACAGCGCGATACCGAGATTCTGCGCCACGCCGTGCGCCAGCGAAACATCGATATGCAGCAGATGATCCACCACGCGCTCGCGAATATAGGCGCGTGCGACCTTGCCCAGCTCAAAAGAGAACGCTTCAATAATATGCTGCTGCTCAATCGGCGTCTGGCTCAGCCAGAACAGACGCGGCTGGGAATAATATTCGCCGAACGACGGGCTGCGCTCGCGCACTTTATGCCCTTCAATGCGCTCCTGGTAACTTTCAAAACCGCCACGGCGCGGCTGCGGCGGCGTTTCACGCGGCCAGTTATCGTTGATGGAGTTCGGCTCATAGTTCGCAGGGTTGGTATCGATATCCATGCGATGCATGCCCTGACGCTGGAAATTATGATACGGGCAGACCGGACGGTTAATCGGAATTTCATGGAAATTCGGGCCGCCAAGGCGGCTGATTTGCGTATCGGTATAGGAAAAAAGGCGGCCCTGCAACAGCGGATCGTTGGTAAAATCGAGTCCCGGCACAATATGGCCCGGATGGAAGGCAACCTGCTCGGTTTCGGCAAAAAAGTTATCCGGATTGCGGTTCAGCACCATTTTACCGATCAGCTCAACCGGCACCAGCTCTTCAGGAATCAGCTTCGTGGCATCCAGCAGATCGAAATCAAACTTAAACTCATCCGCTTCCGGGATCAGCTGCACACCCAGCTCATATTCCGGGTAATCGCCCGCTTCAATCGCTTCCCACAGATCGCGACGATGGAAATCAGGATCGCGTCCGGTCAGCTTTTGCGCCTCATCCCACAGCAGCGACGCTTTGCCTGCTACCGGCTTCCAGTGAAAACGCACAAAGGTCGCTTTGCCTTCGGCATTAATCATGCGGAACGTATGAATGCCAAAGCCTTCCATAGTGCGATAGCTACGCGGAATGCCGCGGTCGGACATCGCCCACATCACGTTATGCAGCGTTTCCGGCTGTAGCGACACATAATCCCAGAAAGTGTCATGGGCGCTTTGCCCCTGCGGAATTTCATTATGAGGTTCGGGTTTCACCGCATGAACAAAGTCCGGGAATTTGTGCGCATCCTGAATAAAGAACACCGGCGTATTGTTGCCGACCAGATCAAACACGCCTTCCTGCGTATAAAATTTGGTGGCGAAGCCGCGAATATCACGCACGGTATCGGCCGAACCGGCGCTGCCCTGAACCGTAGAGAAGCGGACAAAAACCGGCGTCACCTGCTCAGGGTCGCGCAGAAAATCCGCTTTGGTTACGTCAGTCATGGCGCGATAGGGCTGAAAATAGCCGTGCGCCGCCGAGCCGCGCGCATGCACGATACGCTCGGGAATGCGTTCATGGTCAAAATGCGTGATTTTTTCACGCATGATGAAATCTTCCAACAGCGTCGGACCGCGCGTACCCGCCTTCAGTGAATTTTGATCGTTGGCGATGCGCGTGCCCTGATTGGTGGTCAGCGGGAAGTTTTCGCCACCTTTACGGTGCGCCTCCAGCTGATCGAGTTTGGCGTTACGCGTGGCGGGCGCTTTCAGACTGCCCGGCGCGGTGGGCTGTTTACCTGGCGGCGTCGGTTCGGCTGAAGGCTGATGCGAACCATCTGCGGGGGCTAAAGAGTCCAGACCTGGCTTGGCGGATTCAGGACCTGTAGCCGGTGCGCTGTGGCTCAGTTCCTTATTATCAGTTTCTTTCGACATTAGCATTGCTCCTGTTGATGTCGTTCAAGGCTCCATTAACTATAGAACAGCACGTTAGGTACGCCTGGATTTTCCAGGGTTTTGTGTTATAGCGCGTGGAAAACGGCGAAGAGAAAGCGATAACAAGCAAAGCGGGTCGGAAAAAAATAAAGGCCGGAGAATCCGGCCTTTAGGTGATGAACAGCCTGGCGCGCGGGCGCAGGCTACTTTTCGGGCGTCAACGATTAACGATGCGCCAGTTCGCTCTGTTCATCACTGTTAAGCAATTTTTTGTCGGTCTGACGCAGCCAGTGGCTGGTAAGGGAACCGGCGGTCATGGAGCCATTGACGTTAAGCGCCGTACGGCCCATATCGATCAGCGGCTCGATGGAGATCAGCAGGGCAACCAGCGTCACCGGCAGGCCCATCGCGGGCAGCACCATCAGCGCGGCAAAGGTGGCGCCGCCGCCTACGCCCGCCACACCGGCTGAGCTAAGGGTGACGATACCAACCAGCGTGGCAATCCATACCGGATCCAGCGGGTTAATGCCCATGGTTGGCGCAACCATCACTGCCAGCATGGTCGGGTAGAGACCGGCGCAGCCGTTCTGACCAATCGTGGCGCCAAACGAGGCGGAGAAACTGGCGATGGATTCCGGCACGCCGAGACGCTGGGTCTGCGCTTCCACGTTCAGCGGAATGCTGGCGGCGCTGGAGCGGCTGGTAAAGGCGAAGGTGAGAACCGGCCACACTTTACGGAAAAAGCGCAGCGGATTAATACCGTTAACCGACAGCAGCAGAGCATGAACGGCAAACATTATCGCCAGGCCGAGATACGAGGCCACCACAAAACCGCCAAGCTTGATAATATCCTGCAGGTTGGAGCCAGCGACCACTTTGGTCATCAGCGCCAGCACGCCGTAAGGCGTCAGCTTCATAATCAGGCGTACCAGCTTCATTACCCACAGCTGTAAAACCTCGATCGCCTTCAGCACGCGCTCGCCTTTTTCGCGGTCATCCTTCAGCAGCTGCAGCGCAGCAACGCCAAGGAAAGCGGCAAAAATCACTACGCTGATGATCGAGGTAGGATTCGCACCGGCCAGATCGGCAAACGGGTTTTTTGGAATAAACGACAGCAGCATCTGCGGCGTGCTGAGATCGGCCACTTTACCCGCATAGTTAGACTGAATCGCCGAGAGACGCGCCGTTTCCTGCACGCCCTGCACCAGCCCATCGGCGGTCAGGCCAAACAGGGTAGTGACAAAGACGCCGACCAGCGCGGCGATAGCGGTGGTAAACAGCAGGACGCCAATGGTCAGCACGCTGATTTTACCCAGCGAGGAGGCGTTATGCAGACGCGCCACGGCGCTGAGAATAGAGACAAATACCAGCGGCATCACGATCATCTGCAGCAGCTGAACATAACCGTTGCCGACCACGTTAAACCAGCTGATGGACTCTTTCAGTACCGCCGCGTTTTCGCCGTAGATCATCTGCAGCGCCAGACCAAACAGCACGCCGATCACCAGACCAACCAATACCTTTTTCGACAGACTCCAGCCCTGGCGACCCAGCCGGGATAACACCACCAGCAGGACGATAAACGTCAAAACATTCAAAATAAGTGGAACGTTCATTTTTTTCTCCATGAGATTACCCCACCGCCGCGTTAACGCGCAGCCTGTGGGGCAGGAAGAAGTGTTTTTATCAGCGCAGTGTGTTGCGCAATGGGCGGCATGGTATCAGGTCAGCAGCTGACGCCATTAGATCCGAATGGAATGGGTTATAACTTTTTGTCAGATTTTGTATGCAAAGCCAGCAATTGGCTACTTTAATAAACGATCAATGCCGTTTTGCACCCCGTCCATGATGCGCGCAGGCCAGCCGTCGGCACCAAAATGGGGCATACCGGGCGGAAACCACAGGGCGCCCGCAACCAGCGTCAAACAGAACAGACGTTCCAGCTGATTGCCCGAGTTGGGGCGCAGGATCGGCAGGCGAAAGCGCCAGCGGCACGGCCACAGCAGCGGTACACCGGCGGGCGTCAGCATATCGGCAGCGATATGGCTGAGATAACCCAACACCATGCCGTGCATGGCATCGCTGGGCAGCGGCGAGCCGTGCGGCAGGTTAAACTGCAGCAGCGTAACGCCGCCGAGCACCGCCAGCAAACTGTGCGTAAAGCCGCGATGACCAAACGCGCGCGCAATAGGCTGCGAAATCCAGCGAAACCGCTGACCAAGCGTAGAGCGGGGATGATCGATATCAGGCAGCAGGCAGGTCAGCAGAACCGCCGGAATAATGTGCCACCAGTCGCCGTTAGCCAGCTCTGGCGTCAGCTCAGCGCGTTTAGCAAAAATAGCGCTGGCGATGGCGAAAATAACGTGGCCTTCGGCCGTCATGGAGATAACCTGGATACATAACTGTCAATGCATCCAGTATAGGGGATTTATCCAGTAGAAGGGAAGTTGTGACGCTGTAACCAAAAGTGAACAGCGGACGAGGCCAGGCCCCGTCCGCTTAGCGTTAGCGTGCCAGCCAGCCGCCATCAACCGCCAGCGTATAGCCGTTGACATAATCCGAGGCGGCGGAGGCGAGAAACACCACCGGGCCCATCATATCGTCAGGTATGCCCCAGCGTCCCGCCGGAATACGCCCCAGAATCTCCTGGCTGCGATCTTCATCTTTGCGCAGCTGCTCGGTGTTGTTGGTCGCCATATAGCCGGGCGCAATGGCGTTCACGTTAATGTTATGCGCCGCCCATTCGTTGGCCATCAAACGCGTCAGACCCATTACCGCGCTCTTGGAGGCGGTATAGGAAGGCACGCGGATGCCGCCCTGGAAAGAGAGCATCGAGGCGATATTGATGATTTTCCCGCCGTTGCCCTGGCTGATAAACTGACGCGCTACCGCCTGCGACATAAAGAATACCGTTTTGCTGTTGATATTCATGACGTCGTCCCAGTTCTGTTCGCTGAACTCAATCGCATCCTGACGGCGGATAATACCCGCGTTGTTGACCAGAATATCGATGCGTCCGAAAGCGGCCACTGCCTGTTCCACCACCTGCGCGATGCAGCTGCTGTCCATCAGATCGGCATTGATATTGATAAAGCGGCGACCGGTAGCTTCCACCAGCGCTGGCGTATCGTCCGCACCCGCGTGGTTAACGCCGACAATATCGCAGCCCGCCTGCGCCAGCCCCACAGCCATTCCCTGGCCCAGACCGGTATTACAGCCGGTAATCAGCGCCACTTTTCCTTCGAGATTAAATGCATTCAGTATCATGTTCTGCTTCCTGTAATCGCCGTTAACGCAGTTCGCTGACTTTGACGTGATCCATATCGTCAAAGACCTGATTTTCACCCACCATGCCCCAGATAAAGGTATAGCGTTTGGTGCCGACGCCGGCGTGAATCGACCAGCTTGGCGAGATCACTGCCTGTTCGTTATGTACCAGCAGATGACGCGTCTCCTGCGGCTGGCCCATCATATGAAACACGGCGGTTTCCTCATCCATATCGAAGTAAAAATAGACTTCCATCCGGCGTTCATGGGTATGGCAGGGCATGGTATTCCACAGGCTGCCTTCTTCCAGTTTGGTCAGGCCCATAGTGAGCTGACAGGTAGGCAACACATCCGGCACGATGAATTTATTGATGGTGCGGCGGTTGCCGGTGGCGGCGTCGCCAAGCGTGGTGGGCGATGCCTCTTCCAGAGTGATTTTTTTGTCGGGATAGCGCGTATGGGCCGGAGCGCTGTTGTAATAAAACTTAGCGGGCTGGCTGGCATCCACGCTTTTAAACACCACTGACTGCGCGCCCATGCCCACATAAAGCGCCTGCTGGTTGCCGATCTCCCAGGCTTTGCCATCCACCTCAATCAGGCCCGGCCCGCCAATATTGATCACGCCGAGTTCACGCCGCTCAAGGAAATAGCTGACGCCCAGCTGTTTTCCCACTTCGCTGCCAATGGTGACGCTTTCACCTACCGGCATCACGCCGCCAACGATAATGCGGTCGATATGGCTGTAGGTCATGGTGTAGTTGTCAGGCGTGAAAATGTTTTCGATAAGAAATTCGCGCCGTAAGCCAGCCGTATCAAGCTGGCGGGCATGGTCGCTATGGATGCTTTGACGGACTTGCATGTCGATGCCTCTCTGAGTTTGAAACCGATAAAATCAGGTACGGGTGTGTCGTTACCAGAATCATAGGCAGGTCGGCATACGAATTCAATAAAAATGAAATGCTGTTTTATTTATTTTGCACGCGGGATCATATTTGCGGAAAAATCATCATCAATAAAAGCGTGGCTGCCCTAAGAAAAGTAAAGCACAGCTCGCGACGAGCATGCGGGAACCTGCCTGCAAAACACAGGCAGGCAGAGCAAATATTAATAGCCTTTCAGCTGCTGAGCGGTGAGCTGGGTCAGCGAGTCAAGCCTGACGTCCGCCAGCGCCCAGCGCGTATCGTTGCGATATTCCGCCGCGGGAACCACCACGGAACGCATACGCGCCGCTTTGGTGGCAATCATGCCGTTAAAGGAGTCTTCCAGCGTAACGCAGTTTAACGGATCGACGCCCAGACGTGCCGCGGCATCCAGATAAACCTGCGGATGCGGTTTGCTGTAAGGCAGCGCCTCGGCGGAAACCAACACCTCGAAATAGTCGCGCAGGTTAAACAGCGCCAGCACCTTTTCCAGCATATGCAGCGGAGAAGCGGAGGCGAGACCAATTTTTAAGCCTTGCGCCTGACAGAGCTGTAGCGCCTGCTCCACGCCGGGCAGCAGCGGTTTATGTTCTTCTACCAGATTAATTGCGCGAGTGATAATGCGTTCGGTGACTTCCTGCTGGCTGGGTCCATTCCACGGCAGCGTTTCGTACCACATACGCACCACCTGATCGATACGCAGGCCCAGCGTATCGGGCAGTTCGCTGCGACGCGACAGATCAACATCCAGCGTGGCAAAAACGTCCAGCTCAGCCTGATCCCACAAAGGCTCGGAATCAATCAGCAATCCGTCCATATCAAATATCGCGGCCAGTACAGGTCGGGTATAGGTCATACAAGGCTCCATTTATCGATGTGGTGATTAACATAGCATGAAGCTTTTCAGCAGGCATGGGCAGACCTGCCGGTTAAAAGCGCAGTCAGCGCTTTTTTTCAGGCGCTTTTCCCATACAGCAGGTAGACTTACTGCCAGACTACAGGTGCAAGGAGAAACCATGACTTATCAACAGGCTGGCCGTGTTGCCATCATTAAACGCGTCGCTGGCTGGATTATTTTTCTCCCGGCGTTGATTTCCACGCTGGTATCGCTGATGAATTTCATGTTCAAACACAGCGAAAAGCGGCCCGGTATTGATGCGGTGCTGCTCGATTTTATTCACGTGATGATCGATATGATCCGCTTTAATACGCCGTTCCTGGGTTTTTTCTGGCGTCATTCGCCGGTGCCCGATTTTAACGCGGGCGGCAATATCGGTTTCTGGCTGATTTATATTTTGATTTTCGTCGGGCTGGCGCTGCAGGCCTCCGGCGCGCGCATGTGGCGTCAGTCGCGTCATATAAAAGAAGGGATCGAAGATATGTTGATCCTGGAACAGGCCAAAGGAGAAGAAGGGCGCAGCCGCCAACAGCTGGAGGAGAAAATTGTGGTGCCGCGGCATACCATTTTCCTGCAAATTTTCCCGCTCTATATATTGCCGATAGCGATCGCCGTAGCAGGCTACTTTGTGCTGTCATTGATCGGCTTTATCTGAACCCGTTAGCGGGCCGGAAGGAGGCTCTCCTCAGGCCCGCTTTTCCTCTTCGTCCAGCTCCAGCAGTAAACCTACCGCGCGCTGCGCCTCATGCAGCCAGTGACCGCCAAACACATTGGCGCGATTCAGCAGATAATAGAGCTGATAAACCGGCTGGCGCTGCAGGTAATCTTCCGGCAGCGGCCACACCGACTGATAACCCGCCAGAATTTTTTCCGCAAAGGCTGGCGCGTGGGAAAGCATCGCCAGATCGCACTCACGATCGCCCCAGTAACAGGCGGGATCGTAGATCCACGGCCCATGCTCGCCGCCTGCGCAGTTTGTCGGCCATAAGTCGCCATGCAGCAGGGAAGGTTGCGGATGATGCGTAGCCAGCGCACGTTGCACGCAATCGATAATCAACTCGGTATTGCCGTACAGAATGCCTTTTTCCGCAGCCAGCTGAAGCTGCCAGCCGATCCGCTGTTCCGCAAAGAAACGCGACCAGCGGCGTATCCAACTGTTGGGCTGCGGCATCGAGGTGATGTTGTTATCGAAATCGAGACCAAAATGGGGCTGTTCGCTCCACTGATGCAGCTGAGCCAGCTGCGCGCCCAGCTGAAAGGCGCTGTTTTCATCCAGCGCACGCGGCTCAATATATTCCAGCAGTAAAAAGCTGTAATCACGATCGCTGCCGATGCCATACACTTCCGGCACCCGTACCGTCTGGCTGCGTGCCAGCAGCGCCAGCTGATCCGCTTCCGCCGTAAAGGCACCCAGCATCTCCTGATCGTCGCATTTCACAAAGATCTGCTGTTCACCATGGCGTATCAGCCAGGCGGCATGAACCTCACCGCCGGGCAGCTCGGTGCGCTGGGTAATTTCCGCATTTCCTGACTGTTCATTCAACAGACGAGTTATGGCTGACCACATGGGGCTATCCTCATTGTCGCTGTGTCATGATAGGGCATAAAAATCAGCGCGAACGCGCAGGTCGGGCCTTAAACATCAGGCCGATTTTGCTGGAGATAGTCAGCAAAGATTTGCACGTCAACGTCAGGCTCGCTTTCCAGCGCCAGCGCGCCGATGCTGACAGCCTGTTGACGCACCTCTTCAGCGTTTTTGGCGCTGACCAGGCCGTAACTGTTGGTGCCTAATTCATGGGTGTGGCCTTCGTCATCCTGCAGGGTGGTGGTAAAACCGCTGTTGGTCATGGCGCTGTTCAGCTCCAGACCGGCAGCCAGCCCGGTGTCCTGGTAACGAAAGGTAACAACGTAACGGGTTATGTCTGATGAGCTCATATTCACCTCATTGTTCCCGAAAGAGATTTTAGCTTAGACCATTGCCGCCAAAGCGGCGAATCGTTAACAAAAGCTGTTTGATAATAGGATTGATTATCATTAGTATCATGCCGCTAACTTTATGATAACTATCCGACAGGCATTGTCTGTGACAAGGAGAACGATGTGCATCGTGCGATAAAACTTTCTGCCTCTGCTTTACTGCTGGCTGCCTCTGCGTCAGCCGTAGCAACCACTTATCCGGTAACCCTGACTGATTTCGACGGGCAGAAAATCACCCTGAATAAGGAGCCGCAGCGGATTGTTATCCAGGACGGACGCGATATTCTCGCGCTGGCGCTGCTCGATCGCGCGAATCCTTTCCAGCGCATCGTGGCCTGGAATAACCTGCTGAAGAAAGGCGATGCGCACACCTGGCAACTGATGCTGGGTAAATGGCCGCAGGCGGCAAAAATTGCTGATATGGGCTTCAGCGACAAGGGCGAAGTTAATCTGGAAAGTGTTATCGCCCAGCGTCCCGATTTGATGATTGCACAGCTGCGCTCAAAACCGTCATTAATCGAGACCGGCGTGCTGGCGAAGCTGGCACAGCTGAATATCCCGGTGATGTTTATTGATACGTTTAAAAACCCGGTGAAGGATGCGCCTGCCAGCGTGACGTTATTAGGCGAGGCGCTGAACCGCGAGCAGGAAGCGCAGCAGTACACCCATTTCTATCAGCAGCATTATCAGTCTATTCAGGATAAGGTGCAGGCGATTTCACCGAAACCGCGCGTTTTCATTGAGGCAAAAGCGGGCCTGGGCGGGCTGGAATCCTGCTGCTTTACCCATGCGCATGTCGGCTGGGGCGCAATGGTCGAGGCGGTAGGGGCCACCAATATCGGTTCTGACCTGCTGCCTGGCGCAACCGGCGATGTGTCGCTGGAAAAAGTGATCGCGACCAAACCGGACGCCTATATCGTTTCGGGTTCACAATGGGCGAGCAAAAACAATGCCGCCGTGCCGTTCGGCTATGGCGTAACGCAGCCGCAGGTTGATGCCGCATTTGAAAAAATGAAACAGCGTCCGGGGTTCGCGCAGATTGAGGCAGTGAAAGAAGGGCGTTTCTATGGCGTTTACCATAACTTTTATAATCACCCGTGGAATATTGTCGGTATCGAATATTTGGCGAAGTTTATTTATCCGCAGTCATTCCCACAGTTGGATCCGGCCAACAGCTGGCATGAAATCGTGACGCGCTTTACCACGATTCCGGAAGGAGAAGGCGTGTTCGGCTCGGCGGCACCGCAGCGCTAAAACCGCGGTTAAGCACGCCGCCCGGCGTGCTTTTTTATTGATTTTAAACGCAAATAAATATTTATTGCGTTGTGCTGCGTTTCGCTTAAATACCCTTTATAATGCGCGCCGTTAATAAGAAAAATCCAATTCTTAGCACTGTTTTCGCTGAATGCTTAGGTATTTTTGCTATTTAATGTCTGTTTACAAAATTTACCGTAAATGACGTTGATCGCAGCGTAAAACCCTTCAGACTCTCCCTTTTTTAAACTGTCGTACGGATCACAATAAATGAATTTGCTTAAGAAATTTTCCGCCGGGCTGTTACTTTCCGCCGGTACTTTTTGTCATCAGGCCATGGCTGATAACAACGTATTTACCGTAATGGACGATCCTTCCACCGCCAAAAAACCGTTTGAAGGCAACGCCGCGGCGGGTTACCTGGCGCAAACCGGGAATACCAAAAGCTCTTCTTTAACTGCCCAAACCAATATGACGTGGTATCAGCCGAACACCGCCTACAGTCTGTGGGGCAACGCGGCAAATACCTCTTCTAACGATGAGCGCTCTTCCGAGACTTATCAGGTGGGCGGCCGTACCCGTTATAACATGACCGACAACGACTACCTGTTTGGTCAGGCCAGCTGGCTGAGCGATCGTTTTAACGGTTATGATTCCCGTGACGTATTGGCTGCCGGTTACGGTCGTCAGGTGCTGAACGGTCCGGTGCATTTGCTGCGGGTGGAATTTGGTCCGGGCGTGCGCTATGACGATTTCCACGACGGTGGACATGAAACCCAGGGGCTGGGCTACGGCGCGCTGAGCTACCAGTGGCAGATGACCGAGACCACGAAATTTATTCAGGGCGTTTCGGTGCTGAGCAGCTTTAACGACAACACCACCGTTAACTCAGAGACCGGCCTGCAGGTAGCGATTAACGCGCACTTTGCGCTGAAACTGGCCTATAACGTCACCTGGAATAACAATCCGCCAGAGTCTGCGCCGGATCATACCGATACCAAAACGCAGATCCTGCTCTCTTACGCCATGTAACCATCGGGCTGCCCACGGCCGCCCGCAACGGTTCTGCGCCGCTTACGGGCGGCGCTATCAGATGGCAAAGCCTGCTTCACCTTGCGCTGCGCTAACGCACTTTGGCGCGAAACACCCAGAACGCCCAACTGTTATAGGCCAGTGTAAGCGGCAAAATCAAGGCATAGCCGCCTAACAAAAAGCGCTGCGTGGCTGGCGTTGCCGCCGCCTGGGAAATGGTAAGCTGTCCGGGCAGCAGCCACGGATAAAGGCCAACGATCAATAGCGCCCAGCACAGGGTGATTAAGGTTAATACCAGCGCCAGCGACAGGATTGGCCGTTCGCGGTACAACGCCCGCAGCAAGGCAATCAGCGTCAATGCCATCATCAGCATTAGCACTTTACCCGGCACACGTTGCCACGCCTGTAACAGTGCGCCGTTTTCCAACAAATTAATCGCCACCATTAACGTAAGGCTCAGCACTAAAAAAAGCCAGGCCAGCTGGTGAGCGAACGCAGGCTCCGGGCCTGAAATACGCCACATAATCCAGCAGCAGCCGCACAGCAGGTAAGCAGCCATTAAGCCAAACCCGCATAGCGTCGGATAAAGCGTCAGCCAGCTAAACGGGCCTTGCTGGGTGCGACCGGTAATCACCAGCCCCACCAGCGCGCCTTGCGTAAAGGCGGCGATCAGCGAGCTGAGGCCATGCGCCAGGTCGAGATAACGATGCCAGCGTCGGCTAACATGACCGCGATACTCCAGCGCCACCGCCCGTCCCACCAGCGCCAGCAGCATAATAAACAGCGGCAGATAGATCGCGCTGAACAGCGTGCTGTAGAGCAACGGGAACAGCGCCAGCATGCCGCCCGCCAGCAGCACCAGCCAGGTTTCGTTGGCGTCCCAGATGGGAAGAATGCTCAGCGATAGCTTGCGGCGCGCTTCAGCGTCGCGAAAGAAAAACAGCAGCATACCGACGCCAAGATCGGTGCCGTCCAGCAGCAGATACATCAACAGGGAAACCGCTAACGTAGCGGCAGAAATATCATCCAGCGTCAGGGCGATCACTTTTCTGCTCCCTGTGGTGGACGCATCTCCTGCGCCGGGCCGGGTTCATTAACCTGCGGCGCCTGGCGTGCGTAGCGCAGCAGATAGCGCAGGCCAATCGTAAATACCAAACCGTAGACCAGCAAAATAGCGCCTGCGGAGGCCAGCGCCAGATGCGCAGAGACAGGCGAAACGCTGTCGGCAGTGCGAACCAGGCCATAAACGGTCCAGGGCTGACGGCCCATTTCAGTCACGACCCAGCCGGAGAGCAGGGCGATAAAGCCAGCTGGCCCCATCAATACCAGCAGCTTTAGCAGCCAGCGCGACTGCCACAGGCGGCCACGCAGCCGTTGGAGCAGCGCGGTAAGGCTTACGGTTAGCATCAACATCCCTAATCCCACCATCACGCGGAAAGCAAAAAACACCGGCGCCACCGGAGGAAGATCTTCGGGCGGGAATTCACGCAGGCTTTTGATCTGGCCGCTCAGGTTATGGCGTAGATAAAGAGAGGCGACTTGCGGGATCGCCACTTCCCAGTGGTTGCGCTGCTGTTGCTGATCGGGCAGGGCAAACAGTCGCAGCGGCTCGCCTTCGCCCGGTGGTGGGCGCTGCCAGTCGCCTTCGATGGCCGCCATTTTGGCGGGCTGATGTTCCAGCGTGTTTTCACCATGCAGATCGCCCACCACCGCCTGGGTCAGGGTTAAAAACGGCAGCAGCCACAGGCTGAGAGTCAGCATCAGGCGCGCGCGATCGTTATCGCTGTGGTGTAACAGCTGCCAGGCACCGGTGCCCGCCACCATAAAAGCGGTACCGATCAGCATCGCCAGCAGCATGTGGGTCGCCCGCCAGGGGAAAGAGGCGTTAAAGATAATCGCCATCCAGCTTTGCGGCTGAAAGCGCTGTTGTTCATCAATGAGAAAGCCTGCGGGGGTTTGCATCCATGAATTGGCCGCCAGGATCCAGAACACGCTGATTAAGGCGCCCACCGCCACCAGCACGGTGACCATAAAATGCAGGCGTGGGCCAATGCGCGCCATGCCAAACATCATCACCCCGACCATGCCCGCTTCCAGAAAGAAGGCGACCAGCACTTCATAGAACATTAGCGGTCCGATGAGGCCGCCAACGCGTGTAATAAACGGCGCCCAGTTGGTGCCAAATTGAAATTCCATCACCACGCCGGAAACCACGCCCACCGCCACGTTGAGCGCAAAGATCTTCAGCCAGAAATTATAAAGATCTAAATAGCGCTGCTGCCTGCGCCACAGCCAGGCGCCTTCCAGCGCCACCAGCCATAGCGACAGGCCAAAGCTGAAGCCAGCAAGAATAATATGCAGGCCGATGGTGACCGCAAACTGGCCGCGGGAGAGCAGCAGCGTCAGTTCGGCATCAGGCATGGCTATCTTTGCCGGTGAAGGCGCTGATGGGCTTGTCTGGCGCGGGCTGCTCCATGGCGCTGGCAAACGCTTTCAAACCAGCGACCAGCGGCATTACCGCGTGCCATAAACTCTCATCGTGCAGTAGTTTCCAGGTGCCGCTCACGCCCGGCGCAACCTCATGCTGCTGTTGGCTTTCCGCATGCAAATTCACCGCATTAAACGCGGATTTCATCGCATGTACCGTTTTATGAAACTCTCCCGGTGGAATATCGGACAGCGCCATCAGCAGCACCGACAGGTTTTGCATGGCATTCTGCGAGCCGGGCTTGTTTAACCCGTCTACCAATACTTTGGCGATCTGCGTGTTGGCTGAAACCACATCGTTAGCCAGACGCAGAAAACCGTGATGATGCAGGTTGTGCAGCAGATCGTGCAGTGCATCATGCGCGTCGGGTTCGGTTTTGGGTGGCGGGACATCATAATTCATCGGTTCAGCCATTAAAATTTCTCCGGATGTTGAGTGTGTAGAGGAGGAAGCGTGTAGCCCTCTTGTTGCCATTTGATGTCAATCGGCAGGCCGGGCAGCGGGGTGCGGCTGCCGTGACGGAAGTTCTGCTGCGGCAACGGCTCCGCCAGCGCTGGATGCGCCAGCTTCACCATTTTTACCGCGATCTCTTTGTAGGCCGGGGTATTAACGTCAGGATCGTGATGGTCGCCGGTCAGGCCGTTAACGCCAGGCTTGCCGTGGTGAATCGGCATAAACAGCACGTTGCCCGCTACGCGATCGCTCACGACTACCGGCACCTCGATCGCGCCACGCCGTGATTCGATGCTGACCCAGTCGCCCTGCTGAATCTGACGCGCCTGCGCCAGCTGCGGGCTGACTTCGACAAATCCGTTTGGTGAAAGAGAGAACATGCGGTCGCCGCGCCCGGTTTGATTGGTGGACTGAAAATGTTCCAGCATCCTGCCATTGTTTAACCAGAGATCGTATTCGTCGTCCGGCGCTTCCTGCGGCGGCTGCCAGGTGATGGGATAAAGTACCGCTTTGCCGTCAGGAAACTTAAAACCGTCGGTATAGAGCAGCGGCGTGCTGCTGCCGTCCGGCTTCACCGGCCAGATTTGCGATTGCCAGCCGCTGAGATGCTGATAGCTGACGCCAGCGAAAATATCGGCAATGCGCGCGGCTTCCGCCATGATTTCGCCCGGATGGGTGTAGTGCCAGCGGTGCCCGAGGCGAGCGGCGAGGTCGCTAAGAATGCGCCAGTCGGGTCGGCTGTCGCCCAGCGGCGGCATCACTTCATAAAAACGCTGGATGCGGCGCTCGGTATTGACGTAGCTGCCCTCTTTTTCCACGCTGGGGCAGCCCGGCAGCACCACATCGGCAAAAGCGGCGGTGCGGCTCATAAAAATATCCTGCACCACCATAAATTCCAGTTTGCTGAACGCCTCATGCACTTTGCTGGCGTCGGCGTCGGAAAAGGCGGTCTCTTCGCCGATGATATACATCGCTTTTAATGCGCCTTCGTGCGCATGCTGGATCATCAGGTAGTTATCCGAGCCGACCCGATCGGAGAGCGCCTCCGGCGTTACGCCCCAGGCATGCGCCCACTTTTCCCGTACCGCGGCGTCGGTGACCTTTTCATAGCCGGGATAGATATTGCTCAGGCAGCCGAAATCGCTGGCGCCCTGAACGTTGTTGTGTCCGCGCATCGGATAGCCGCCGGTGCCCGGCCGACCATAGTTGCCGGTGACCAGGAGCAGGTTGGACAGGGCGGTGCTGGTATCCGCGCCGTGGCTGTGTTGGGTAATGCCCATCGCCCAGAGGATGCAAACCCGTTCGGCCTGGCCAATCATCTCCGCTGCGCGAATCAACTGCTCAACCTCCAGCCCGGTCTGTTCACTGACGCTGTTCAGGGTAAACGACGCCAGCGAGGCGCGGTATTCTTCCGTCTGATTAACCTTTTCCGTCAGAAACGCCTCATCGGCATAGCCATGCTCAAACATATAGCGCGACATGGCGGAGGCCCAGAGGCTGTCGCTGCCGGGATTGATGCGCAGGTAGAGATCGGCGCGTTCCGCCATCTCATGCTTGCGCGGATCGACCACCAGCAGTTTCTGGCCGTGATGCTTTTGCGCGGCCTTGATACGCGAGGCGATAACCGGATGGTTTTCCGCCAGGTTGCTGCCGACGATCACGATTAAATCCGCTTTTTGCAGATCCTCAATGGTGCCTGCATCGCCGCCATAGCCGACGGTACGGAACAGCCCCTCGGTTGCCGGGTTCTGGCAGTAGCGCGAGGAGTTATCGACATTGTTGGTGCCAAAGATCAGGCGGGCGATTTTTTGCGTCAGATAGGCTTCTTCATTGCTGCCCTTGCTGGAGCCGATAAAACCGATGCTGTCACCGCCGTGCTGCGCGGCAATGGTTTTCAGCCGTTGCGCGATGGTGTCCAGCGCTTCATCCCAGCTGGCTGGCCGGAAGCGCCCGTTTTCACGGATAAGCGGCGTGGTCAGCCGTTGCGGACTGTTAACAAAATCCCAGCCGAATTTACCTTTCAGACAGGTGGAGATGCCATTGGCGGGCGCATCCGCCACCGGCTGAACCTTGAGAATATGACGGTCGCGCGTCCACATCTCGAAACTGCAGCCGACGCCGCAGTAGGTGCAGACGGTTTTGGTTTTTTTGATCTCTTTCTGGCGCATCGCCATATCCATCAGTGAAACGCCGGTAATCGGCGGCGCGCCGATGGTATTTTCCAGCGATTTCACTAAATCGATCATCGGACGCTTAAGGTCTTCCGGCATCGCGGTAAAGGGACCAGCGTTGGGCTGCATGGTTTTTTCCAGCAGCGCGTTGCAGGGGCAGACAGTTACGCAGTGACCGCAGCTTACGCAGCTGGAACCGGCGATCTCCGTACCGCCATCCCACAGCACGCGCGGATGCTCGGCGCTGTAATCAATCGAGAGCGTTTCATTAACCTCCACGTTCTGACACGCCTCTACGCAGCGTCCGCACAGAATGCATTGATCGGGATCGTAGGTGTAGAACGGGTTGCTTTCATCTTTTTGATAAGGTTTGCGTTGGTAGGGATAGTACTGAATCGGAATATGCATATCGGCGACGGTATTATGCAGCGTGCAGTCGCCGGTATTGTGCTCGCACAGGGTACAGTAGAGTTCATGACGCGCCAGCAGACGATCCATGCCTTCTTCCTGCGCCGCTTTGGCTTCAGGCTGGTGGCTGGAGATCGCCAGGCCTTCGTAAGTGCGCAGCGTGCAGCCACGCACCAGATCGCCCTGATACTCCACCCAGCAGACATCGCAGGATTGCAGGGGCGCAAGAGAAGGGTGATAACAAACGTGCGGCAAGATTTTGCCTCGCGCCTGCAAAAAATCGATAAGTGGCTGGTCGGCTTCACCGCTTAAATGCTCGCCGTTGTAAATAATGGTGCAGGTGTTTTGGCTCATCGGGCGCTCTCATAAGACATTGCATCAGACCACTTCCTGTGGCGCTTTCCCTGTTTTCGTAAAGTTATGTCATTGAAGGTAGACCGTGGCACCACTCCCGGCAAAGTGAGACACGAAAAAACGGGTTACAGCGGGTAAAAATTATTTCAATGGGTTGCGCGCCTGCGCTTGCTGCCTACGCTTTAAAGTGAGGCTGGCTAAAGTGGAGGGCCTTATCATGAGTGAAGTAATGTCATTACTGTCCGGGGGCTGGAGTTGGGTTTTGGGAGGTCTGGCAGTGGTTGTCGGGCTTGCAGGATCCTACTTTGGTGGAAAAAAAATCGGCAAGACGCAAGAGAAGGCTCGCGGGGATGTCGCGGCGGCACAGCTGCAAACCCAACAGGCGGAGGCGATTGCTAAAAAACAGGCGGATAATATCAAGGTGGCTAAACATGTGGAGACGTCTAACGCTACTGTCAGTGACGCTGCTGCTCGTGACAAGCTGCGCCAGTCGAAATACAACGTCGATGATTGACCGCGCCAGCGTCGATTCATCCTGTACCTTATTTCAACCAATTTATACCCATGGCAACGATGCGGAAGTGATGGATGTACGCACTATTCGCGCGATTAATACGCATAATGAGCTATGGGATCGGCTCTGCAGCGATAAACAGCAATAAGAAAAATTTTCTTTAATACGCTAGCGGCCCGCAAACGCGGGCCGTTTTTTTAGACAAGAAGCAACCGAAAGCAGGTTACATTAAGCTATTTTTTTGGTTTTTTTGCGTGCCGATAGTTTCTTCATTTCTTCTGAATGCACTTCCTGTAAAAGTTTCTTTTTTTCACAGTCAACGAACCTGTTTAAGATTTGGCGAATCAGGGGCTGATAGCCTAGCCCGTTTAATTCCGCAATCATCTTCAGATCTTCTATCAGGGATTTATTCAGACGGATAGATATCGGCTGAAGCTCAAGCGCTTCGTTAATGTCGAACTCAAATTCAGCCGTAATGTCAGAAACCTTAACGTGAGCTTCGCTCCTGCCAAGCTCGCCAGTTTCCCACGCCTCATCCGTTGTCGTGATACTTTTTGACTCAGTAGCCTGTTTCGCGTTTTTGCTCATAATAACCTTCACTTTGTCCATATTTTTCATAAATGCGTATTTCTGCCTCATTAGGGGAGTACGCTGTCCTTATTGCCACCCCTTTACCTGGGTAAAATACAAAGACCACTTTCAGGCGCACGCCATAATCTGTCTCAGCAATAAACCATTGCGTAGGCGGATTGCTTTGATGATCCTCTCTGGTATCTTCAAGGAACGCTCCCTGTCGGTTAGAGAAACATTGAAGGATTTCGCCTTCTGTTACCGGCGGGATCTTTCCTGCCAACTTTCTGACGATTTTTGGTGAAACCAGTAGCTTCATTTTCGAATGGCCTCCATGCAATTCTGTATATACAAATTAGTGTAGTTTTTGCCTGGCATCAAGCGCTTTTTTCCTGTTTCAAGCTGATTTTTGGTGCTGGTTATTGCTTGCAGCTAATTTATTTTCGTTTTCTGAGGTTTTTTTGTATATACATTGCGGCGAGCGGTGGTGAACAAGGGGATCAATAAGCGGGCAGGGGATACGGTAAGGCGCGCCTGGCCATGGACCTATTTTCTCTCCTGAAAACCCGTGTTTGCATAGGCTGCTCTGTGTTGTCGCCTGTTCTCTGTTTTCTTCTGTTTAAGATCATCTCTTTAGCGTGTAAGATGTTCACTCTTCAGCAATTACCCGGCCCGGCGACTTTTGCAGTGAGCCTTAGGCTGCGTACCAAATTGACAATTGTGGGTCGGTTTTGGGATGTAAGTTGTTGAAACACTAATTAAACCAATGTTTGCATGTAATCTTTCGTGTGGGTTACCACTGCAATTAAGGATATGAAATGCCTGTAATTACTCTTCCTGACGGCAGTCAGCGCAGCTTTGACGGCCCGGTTAGCGTGATGGATATCGCGCAAGATATCGGACCTGGTCTGGCGAAAGCCTGTATCGCCGGTCGTGTTAACGGCGAGCTGGTGGATGCAGTCGATCCTATCGCTGAAGATGCCAACGTAGCCATTATTACCGCCAAAGATGACGCGGGCCTGGAGATTATTCGTCACTCCTGCGCGCATTTGCTGGGTCATGCCATGAAGCAGCTGTGGCCGAACGCAAAAATGGCTATTGGTCCGGTGATCGATAACGGCTTTTATTACGATGTTGACCTTGATCATACCCTGACCCAGGAAGATCTCGATCGGCTGGAAAAGCGTATGCATGAGCTGGCTGAAACGAACTACAACGTCGTTAAGAAAAAAGTCAGCTGGCAGGAAGCGCGTGACGTCTTTGCCGAGCGCGGCGAAAACTACAAAACCACCATTCTTGATGAAAATATCAGCCACGACGACCGTCCTGGCCTTTATCATCATGAAGAGTATGTTGATATGTGCCGTGGGCCGCACGTGCCGAACATGCGTTTCTGCCATCACTTTAAGCTGCAAAAAATCGCGGGCGCCTACTGGCGTGGCGACAGCAGCAACAAGATGCTGCAGCGCATTTATGGCACCGCCTGGGCGGATAAAAAGCAGCTGAGCGCCTATCTGCAACGTCTGGAAGAGGCGGCCAAGCGTGACCATCGTAAGATCGGTAAGCAGCTTGACCTCTATCATATGCAGGAAGAAGCGCCGGGAATGGTGTTCTGGCATAACGACGGCTGGACAATTTTCCGCGAGCTGGAAACCTTTGTTCGCAGCAAACTGAAAGAGTATCAGTACCAGGAAGTGAAAGGTCCGTTTATGATGGACCGCGTACTGTGGGAAAAAACCGGCCATTGGGAAAACTACAAAGAAGCGATGTTCACCACCTCTTCGGAGAACCGTGAATATTGCATCAAGCCAATGAACTGCCCCGGCCACGTGCAAATTTTCAATCAGGGTCTAAAATCATACCGCGACCTGCCGTTACGTATGGCGGAGTTCGGCAGCTGTCATCGTAACGAGCCGTCTGGCGCATTGCATGGTTTGATGCGTGTACGCGGCTTTACGCAGGACGACGCGCACGTTTTCTGTACTGAAGATCAGGTGCGTGACGAAGTAAACAGCTGCATTAAGATGGTGTATGACATGTACGGCACCTTCGGTTTTGAAAAAATCGTGGTGAAACTGTCTACCCGTCCGGAAAAACGCATCGGCAGCGATGATTTATGGGATCGCGCAGAGGCGGATCTGGCTGCGGCGCTGAAAGAGAACGCGATTCCGTTCGAATACCAGCCGGGCGAGGGCGCTTTCTACGGTCCTAAGATTGAATTCACCCTGCATGACTGCCTGGATCGTCCATGGCAGTGCGGCACCGTTCAGCTCGACTTCTCTTTGCCGAGCCGTCTGAGCGCCTCTTATGTAGGTGAAAATAACGAACGACAGGTGCCGGTGATGATTCACCGTGCTATTCTGGGTTCAATGGAACGCTTTATCGGTATTCTCACTGAAGAATACGCCGGTTTTTATCCAACCTGGCTGGCACCGGTACAAGCGGTGGTGATGAATATCACCGACGGGCAGTCTGATTATGTGAACGAATTAACGCGAAAATTACAGAATGCGGGCATTCGTGTAAAAGCAGACTTGAGAAACGAGAAGATTGGCTTTAAAATCCGTGAGCACACATTACGTCGCGTCCCTTATATGCTGGTTTGCGGCGATAAAGAGGTAGAGGCTGGTAAAGTAGCCGTTCGTACCCGCCGCGGTAAAGACCTCGGGTCCATGGACGTGGATGTGCTGATCGAGAAGCTGCAGCAAGAAATACGCAGCCGCAATCTTCATCAATTGGAGGAATAAGGTATTAAAGGCGGAAAACGAGTTCAACCGACGCGTCCCAATCGTATTAACGGTGAAATCCGTGCTACCGAGGTGCGTCTGACTGGCGTCGAAGGCGAGCAGCTTGGTATTGTTAGTTTACGCGAAGCTATTGAAAAAGCTGAAGAAGCAGGTGTTGATTTAGTTGAAATCAGCCCTAACGCCGAACCGCCGGTTTGTCGTATAATGGATTACGGCAAGTTCCTCTATGAAAAGAGTAAGTCTTCTAAGGAACAGAAGAAGAAGCAGAAAGTTATCCAGGTGAAGGAAATTAAATTCCGCCCTGGTACCGATGAAGGCGACTATCAGGTCAAACTACGCAACCTGATTCGTTTTCTGGAAGAAGGCGACAAAGCCAAAATCACCCTGCGTTTTCGTGGACGTGAGATGGCGCACCAACAGATCGGTATGGAAGTGCTTAACCGCGTGAAAGAAGATCTGAGTGAACTGGCAGTGGTTGAATCCTTCCCATCGAAGATTGAAGGCCGCCAGATGATCATGGTGCTCGCACCCAAGAAGAAACAGTAGGCTTTCAAGTAATAATGCCGCGCAGCGTTCGCGCTGTGCGGTTTTATTCGCCTGTCTGGTTCATTTTATTAACAATGCGAAGTGGATATTTTATAAATGCCTAAGATTAAAACTGTCCGTGGCGCGGCTAAACGCTTTAAAAAAACCGGTAAAGGTGGCTTTAAGCACAAGCACGCGAACCTGCGTCATATCCTGACCAAAAAATCAACCAAGCGTAAACGTCACCTGCGCCCGAAAGCCATGGTGTCTAAAGGCGATCTGGGTCTGGTTATTGCCTGCCTGCCGTACGCATAAGTTAATTTTTTCAATCAGAATATAGAACAGGAGAGCTAAATGGCTCGTGTAAAACGTGGTGTAGTTGCTCGCGCACGTCACAAAAAAATCTTAAAACAAGCTAAAGGCTACTACGGTGCACGTTCACGTGTATACCGCGTTGCCTTCCAGGCTGTTATCAAAGCTGGTCAGTATGCTTACCGCGACCGTCGTCAGCGTAAGCGTCAGTTCCGTCAGCTGTGGATTGCGCGTATTAACGCAGCAGCGCGTCAGAACGGTATCTCTTACAGCCGTTTCATCAATGGCCTGAAAAAAGCGTCCATTGAAATTGACCGTAAAATCCTGGCCGACATCGCTGTATTCGACAAAGTGGCATTCACTGCACTGGTTGAAAAAGCGAAATCAGCTCTGGCGTAAGTCAGATGAAAGAGGGAGCTTGCTCCCTCTTTCATTTTATGTAACCGCAGCAAAAGATTGACTTTTCCGCCTGCTGGCATTTCAATAGAGCCGTTTAACGCAAGCGACAAGGTAACCCAAGCATGCACGCTATTTTTCGTTTCTTTTTTTACTTTAGCACCTGAGTTCCGGGGGCTTGTGCGCGAAAAAAGAAACGAAAAATCGCACTGAAAGCCTCCCTCGTGGAGGCTTTTTTGTTTTCCGCGAACCAATATGGACTTCTGGTCCCCACCTGAAACAGCCCGGCCTTAGGCTGGAAGAAGAGGAAACAATGTCCCATCTCGCAGAGCTGGTTGCCAACGCCAGGGCAGCCATTGAACATGCGCAGGATGTTGCGGCGTTAGATAACGTCCGCGTCGAATATCTGGGTAAAAAAGGGCATCTGACCCTGCAGATGACCACCCTGCGTGAATTGCCGGCCGAAGAGCGTCCGGCAGCAGGAGCGGTGATTAACGAAGCCAAACAGCAGGTGCAGGAAGCGCTCAACGCACGTAAAGATGCGCTGGAGTCCGCTGCGCTTAACGCGCGTCTGGCCGCCGAAACCATTGATGTTTCCCTGCCAGGACGCCGCGTCGAAAATGGCGGTCTGCATCCGGTGACCCGCACCATCGATCGGATCGAAGACTTTTTTGGCGAGCTGGGTTTTGCTGTGGTGACCGGCCCGGAAATCGAAGACGACTATCATAACTTCGATGCGCTGAACATTCCTGGCCACCATCCGGCGCGCGCCGATCACGACACCTTCTGGTTTGATGCGACGCGCCTGCTGCGTACCCAGACCTCCGGCGTGCAGATCCGCACCATGAAAAACCAGCAGCCACCGATTCGCATTATCGCGCCGGGCCGCGTTTACCGTAACGACTACGATCAGACGCATACGCCGATGTTCCATCAGATGGAAGGCCTGATTGTCGATAAAGATATCAGCTTCACCAACCTGAAAGGCACGTTGCACGATTTCCTGCGCAACTTCTTTGAGGAAGATTTGCAGATCCGCTTCCGTCCTTCCTACTTCCCATTCACTGAGCCTTCTGCGGAAGTGGATGTCATGGGCAAAAACGGCAAATGGCTGGAAGTGCTGGGCTGTGGCATGGTGCACCCAAACGTGCTGCGTAATGTCGGCATCGACCCGGAGATCTACTCTGGCTTCGCCTTTGGCATGGGCATGGAGCGTCTGACCATGCTGCGTTATGGCGTGACCGATCTGCGCGCTTTCTTCGAAAACGATCTTCGTTTCCTCAAACAGTTTAAATAAGGGCAGGTTATCCAATGAAATTCAGTGAACTCTGGTTACGCGAATGGGTAAATCCGGCTCTTGATAGCGCGGCCCTGGCGGAACAAATCACCATGGCAGGTCTGGAAGTCGATGGCATTGAACCGGTCGCAGGCGCTTTCCACGGCGTGGTCGTGGGCGAAGTGGTGGAATGCGGTCAGCATCCCAACGCCGATAAGCTGCGCGTCACCAAGGTCAACGTCGGCGGCGATCGTCTGCTGGATATCGTCTGCGGTGCGCCAAACTGCCGTCAGGGCCTGAAAGTGGCCGTTGCCACCGTCGGTGCCGTGCTGCCGGGTGATTTTAAAATCAAAGCGGCGAAACTGCGTGGCGAGCCGTCAGAAGGCATGCTCTGCTCCTTCTCCGAGCTGGGCATCAGCGATGACCACGACGGCATTATTGAACTGCCTGCGGATGCGCCGATTGGCAGCGATATCCGTGATTATCTGCAGCTGAACGACAACAGCATCGAAATCAGCATTACGCCGAACCGTGCCGACTGCTTTGGCATTATCGGCATCGCACGTGACGTAGCGGTGCTGAACGCGTTGCCGCTGAACGCGCCGGAGATGGCCGCAGTACCGGCAACCATCAGCGATACGCTGCCGATTCGCGTAGACGCCACTGATGCCTGCCCGCGCTACCTGAGCCGGGTAGTGAAAAATATCAATGTTAAAGCGGCCACGCCGCTGTGGATGAAAGAGAAGCTGCGTCGCTGCGGCATTCGCTCTATTGATCCGGTGGTAGACGTGACCAACTACGTGCTGCTGGAGCTGGGTCAGCCGATGCACGCCTTCGATCTGGATCGCATCGACGGCGGCATCGTGGTGCGCATGGCGCAGCAGGATGAAGCGTTGACGCTGCTTGACGGCAACGAAGTGAAGCTGAACAGCGATACGCTGGTGATTGCCGATCATCATAAGCCGCTGGCCATGGGCGGCATCTTTGGCGGCGAGCATTCAGGCGTGAATGAAGATACCAGCAGCGTGCTGCTGGAGTGCGCCTGGTTCGCTCCGCTGGCGATTACCGGTCGTGCCCGTCGTCACGGTCTGCATACCGATGCCTCTCATCGTTATGAGCGCGGCGTCGATCCAGCGTTGCAGCAGCAGGCCATGGAGCGTGCTACGCGTCTGTTGCTTGATATCTGCGGCGGCGAAGCCGGCCCGGTCGTCGATACCAGCGTACAGGAACAGCTGCCGGTTCGCGCTACCATTACCCTGCGTCGTGAGAAGCTGGATCGTCTGATTGGTCATCACATTGCTGATGAGCAGGTCACCGATATTCTGCAGCGCCTGGGTTGTGAAGTTAGCGTGAGCGAAGGCGAGTGGCGGGCGGTAGCGCCAGGCTGGCGCTTTGACATGGCGATTGAAGAAGATCTGGTGGAAGAGGTCGCGCGCGTCTACGGCTATAACAACATCCCCGATGTGCCGGTTAAAGCCTCGCTGGTTATGACGCAGCATCGCGAAGCTTCGCTGTCGCTGAAGCGCGTGAAAAATCTGCTGGTGGATAAAGGCTATCAGGAAGCGATTACCTACAGCTTTGTCGATCCTAAAGTGCAGGCGCTGCTGCATCCAGGCCAGGAAGCGCTGATTCTGCCCAGCCCGATCTCCAGCGATATGTCTGCGATGCGCCTTTCGCTCTGGACCGGTCTGCTCTCTGCGGTAGTGTATAACCAGAACCGTCAGCAGAGCCGCGTGCGCCTGTTTGAAAGCGGTTTGCGCTTTGTGCCGGATACGCAAGCAGATTTAGGTATTCGTCAGGATGTTATGCTGGCTGGCGTACTGAGCGGTAACCGCTTCGAAGAGCATTGGGACCTGGCGCGTCAGACCGTCGACTTCTATGATTTAAAAGGTGATTTGGAATCGGTACTGGAGCTGACCGGCAAGCTGGATGCCATTGAATTCCGTGCCGAAGCGAATCCGGCCCTGCACCCGGGTCAAAGCGCAGCGATCTATTTACAGGGCGAGCGCATCGGATTTATCGGTGTGATTCATCCTGAACTGGAACGCAAGCTGGACCTCAATGGCCGCACCTTAGTGTTTGAACTGCTTTGGAATAAGGTTGCAGACCGCGTCCTGCCTGATGCGCGCGAGATTTCACGCTTCCCGGCAAACCGTCGCGATATCGCCGTTGTGGTAGCTGAAACGGTTCCCGCAGCAGATATCATTGCGGAGTGTAAGAAAGTTGGCGCAAATCAGATAGTTGGCGTAAACTTGTTTGACGTGTACCGTGGTAAGGGCGTAAACGAAGGTTTTAAGAGCCTCGCGATAAGCCTGATTTTGCAAGATACCAGCCGGACACTCGAAGAAGACGAGATTGCCGCAACCGTCGCCAACTGTGTTGCGGCATTAAAAGAGCGATTCCAGGCAACCTTGAGGGATTGAACCTATGGCGCTTACAAAAGCTGATATGTCGGAATACCTGTTTGAAAAGCTTGGGCTGAGTAAACGGGATGCCAAAGAGCTGGTTGAACTGTTTTTTGAAGAGGTAAGAAGAGCTTTGGAAAACGGCGAGCAGGTCAAACTGTCTGGATTTGGCAACTTTGATCTTCGCGACAAAAATCAACGGCCGGGACGTAACCCGAAAACCGGTGAAGATATTCCTATCACCGCACGTCGTGTCGTGACGTTCCGCCCTGGACAAAAGCTGAAAAGCCGCGTCGAGAACGCGTCCCCGAAAAACAGCTGATCTGTCAGCAGCAAAAAGGCCGCCCCGTGCGGCCTTTTTTATTGCCATTTTTCCGCGCCAGAACGCTGTGGTTTCCATAAAGCCATCACAATGTAAGGAATGCGTAAGCCGCAGGAAAATAAGGTGAAAATCGTCTCAGGACGATAGTGACAGCGGGCAATTGAGGCGTATAAACAGGGGAGAAAACCAGATGAGGTACCCCGATGAAATTGAAAACATTACTTCCATGCCTGGCGCTGAGCATTCTGACCGCGCTGCCCGTTGTCGCCAGCGCCGCCGTTTCGTTTGATTTAACGCCAGCTGGCGTGACGATCCATATTGGCGATCGCGATCATCGAGGATATTTCTGGGATGGCTATGACTGGCGCGCCCCGACATGGTGGCAGGCGCATCGCGGCCGCCATATCGGCGAGCAAGGGCCGCGCGGTTACTGGAACGGCAACGGCTGGCAGCCCCATCGGCCTGAGGCGCATCAGCAACCTGAACGCAGAAAGCCGGTAACGCGTCATCAGCAACCCGAACAGCATCGGCCCACGGCGCACCATGAAGAACATAACAACCCTCAGCTGACTGCGGATCGTCACAGCCATGGCGCGGCAGGCCATCGGCCTGATTTTCAGCCGCATGGCTAAGCGCGCTACGCCGGGCCTGCGCGCCCGGCCTCTCTTATTCCTTTCTTTTTTTGCCTCAGCCACTACAATCAAATCTCTGTTTTCCTTATAAAACTACGGCTATGTCGCTGCTAACTGAACTCTCCCGTCAGGCGGATCGCCGCGCTTATCGCTGGCTGGGCTGGCTGAGCGCTATTCTGCTGGGCATGACGTTGATAAGCCTGTGCGCGGGAGAGACATGGATCCCGCCTGACCGCTGGCTGAGCGAAGAGGGCCAGCTGTTTGTCTGGCAACTGCGGCTGCCGCGCACCTTAAGCGTGCTGCTGGTCGGCGCCTCGCTGGCCGTCGCGGGCTGCGTAATGCAGGCGCTGTTTGAAAATCCGTTGGCGGAGCCAGGCCTGCTGGGAGTATCAAACGGCGCGGGCATCGGACTAGTGCTGTGCGTGCTGCTGGGCAATGGCGATTTTTGGGCGTTTAGTCTGGCAGCCATTGCCGGTGCGCTGCTGGTCACCTTTATTCTGCTGCGTTTTGCAAAGCGTCATCTTTCCAATAGCCGCCTGCTGCTGGCGGGCGTCGCGCTGGGAATTATCTGTAGCGCGGCGATGACCTGGGTGGTCTATTTCAGTAACAATCTCGACCTGCGCCAGCTGATGTACTGGATGATGGGCGGCTTTAGCGGCATCGACTGGCGCTACCGCTGGCTGATGTTGGCCTTGCTGCCGGTGCTGGGCTGGCTGGGCGCGCAGGCGAAAATTCTGAATTTACTGGCGTTGGGCGAAGTCAGCGCTCGCCAGCTCGGTCTGTCGCTTTTTCTGTGGCGTAACCTGCTGGTGGTGGCGATGGGGTGGCTGGTGGGCGTCAGCGTCGCGCTGGCGGGCGCCATTGGCTTTATCGGTCTGGTGGTACCGCATTTGCTGCGTCTGAACGGGCTGACCGATCACCGTATGCTGCTGCCCGCCAGTGCCCTGGCAGGGGCCGCCGTATTGCTTGCTGCCGATATCATTGCCAGACTGGTACTTACCGCAGCGGAGTTGCCCATCGGCGTGGTTACCGCCACCCTGGGCGCGCCGCTGTTTATTTGGTTATTACTCACGCAGCGCCGCTAAGGGCTGTATCACACCTTGAAACAGGAAACGTGCATGAGCATTTACGATACTGAACTGGTTATGCTGGATGGCAAACGTACCACGCTGGAACAATGGAAAGGCGATGTGCTGTTGATTGTTAACGTCGCCTCTGAGTGCGGTCTGACGCCGCAATATAAGGAGCTGGAGAATCTGCAGCGCGCCTGGAATAAATCTGGCTTTAATGTGCTGGGCTTCCCGTGCAACGCGTTTCTTGGTCAGGAGCCAGGCAGTAACGAAGAGATCGCCGCCTTTTGCAGCACCAATTATGGCGTCAGTTTCCCGATGTTTAGCAAAATCGAGGTAAACGGGCCTGAACGTCATCCGCTTTACCAGCAGCTGATCGCGGCATGCCCGGAAGCGGTAGAGCCGGAAAACAGCGGCTTCTACGAGCGTATGACAAGTAAAGGCCGGGGGCCAAAAGAGAAGGGCGATATTTTATGGAATTTTGAAAAGTTCCTCGTGGGCCGCAACGGTGAGGTGGTGCAGCGTTTCGCGCCGGATATGACCCCGGAAGACCCGATCGTAATGGAAAGCATTAAGCTCGCGCTGGCGAAATAATGTTGTTATCCGTTGAGCAGGCGGCCGTTGCCGGACGCCTGCAGGCTTTTAACGCTCAGGTTAATAGCGGAGAGCTAATCCATCTGCTTGGCCCCAACGGTGCCGGTAAAAGCTCCTTACTGGCGCGTCTGGCCGGGCTTCTGCCCGGCGAAGGCATCGTGCGTCTTAGCGGCACGCCGCTGGAAGCGTGGTCACGGGCATCGCTGGCGCGCCGACGCGCCTGGCTCCCGCAGCAACAGCAACAGCCAGGGCAAATGGCGGTATTCCACTATTTACAGCAGCATTTGACGGCGGCAAAACCGGCACAGGATACGCTGCTATCGCGACTCCTCAATGCTTTTCAGCTGCGCGATAAACTCACGCGACCGTTGACCCAGCTTTCCGGCGGCGAATGGCAGCGCGTAAGGCTGATGGCGGTGCTGTTACAGGTATGGCCATGCGCCGCGCGGCCTGCAACGCTGCTGCTACTCGACGAGCCTTACAGCGGACTGGACGTGGCGCAGCAGCAGGCGCTGGATAACGAGTTAACAACGTTTTGCCGTGCGGGCGGCGCGGTTATCACCAGCGGCCATGACCTGAATCATAGCCTGCGTCATGCACGTCATGTCTGGCTGATGCAGCAGGGGAAAGTGGTACAGCAGGGGCGGGCAGAGGCGGTGTTACAGCCTGAGACGCTACGCGCGCTTTATGGCCTGGCTTTTCGTAAGCTACAGGCGGAAGGTGAGAGCTGGTTAGTGGCTGAAGAGATGCGCTGAGAGGATTGCCAGCGTGAAGGCTTACCGCTACAGTTAGCCCGGCTGCGCTTACACAGAAAGGACACAGGTTATGCGAATCGGTGGGTTAATTTTGCTTAGTGTATTGCTGGTGGGCTGTAGTCATCATGCGCCACCGCCTGACGGACGTCTTTCTGATTCCATCACCGTTATTGCTGAACTGAACGAGCAGCTAAGTCGCTGGCACGGTACGCCTTATCGCTACGGCGGCCTGAGCCGGAGCGGCGTTGACTGTTCCGGTTTTGTTTATCTGACGTTTCGCGATCGCTTTAATTTACAGTTGCCGCGCAGCACACGCGCGCAAACCGATATAGGCACGCGCATTGATAAAGATGAGTTACTTCCCGGTGATTTAGTTTTTTTTAAAACGGGTCGCGGTGAGAATGGTCTGCACGTCGGCATTTACGACAGCGATAAACAGTTTATTCATGCCTCAACCAGCAAAGGGGTAATCCGCTCTTCGCTGGATAACGATTACTGGCGAAAAGTATTTTGGCAGGCGCGAAGAATTTAAGAATAACCTGCTGAAAAAGCACCAATCGATTCAGAAAATGCTCATTTAATCAGCTTTTAAAATATGAAATGATAGGCCGGAAATGTTATGCCGGAATGAATGAAGTTTCGGCTTTACATAAGCAGCCTTTTTAATTGTGCGGTAAGTCAGATATTCCTTATCATCATGGGAATCATCATTAAATCTTATTTATTAGCGTGGATCAGCGCAGGAAAACATAAGCGGCCATAAAGGTAAATTTGAGTTAAACATCGCACTATCAGTGAGTTACTGCACAAAAAGAGGCGCAAGGGGCTGTTACCTGGCATTAAGGATGCTATTGATTGTGGTTTTTCCTTAGTATAGGATGCCTGAATTGCCACTTTTTTATGGCTAAAAAAATGACAACTACAGTTTTTGCTGATTATTTTATTCATACAGCCTTCAACCCTGTTTATGCTTTAAAGGGTCGATTACTTGCCGTAGATTTGCTATCCAGCTTTATACACACTTCTCATAATGTTGTTGTACCGCAGGATATTCTGTTATCTCAGTTCAACGGCGAACAGCGCTTACAAACATTACAAAAGCAGATCGGCGTTATTGAGCATTATCATGACTTTTTTCTGCAGAATAATGTTGCGGTAATTTTGAGCGTCGATGAAGAGATGGTTGAGACCATTTTATCCAGTGAATTTCTGCTGCGTAAGCTGCGGTCGTTTCCGGCGCTGGAATTAGCGATTAATGAGAACTTCCCTGCGTTTAAAGCGGGAAAGGATCATCCGTTATTAAGCCAACTAAGCGATAATTTTAAATTAACTCTGAATAATTTTGGCTCAGGCAAAGCACCGGCAAAAGCGGTTTACGATAACCTGTTCAACCGTATTCGGCTGGATAAATATTTTTTGCAGCAGACACTAAAACGCGCCTCTTATCACGCCATGCTACAGGCGATCGTGCATCAGGTTAGCGATCACTGTGAGCAGTTTATCGCGTCGGGCATTGACGATCTCGCCATGCTGGAACAGATTACCCCGTTTACCTTTGCCGGTATGCAGGGCGCGCTGTTTCCCCCCGTTCCTGAGAGCGAACTGGCTACGCTGATGGAGCCGCCATCCGGCTTTTCTGACGTTCACGGCTAATAAACCCACGCGGTTTTTGTTTACCTCTCCACATCAGGGTTACACTTAAACTCTACTGCGGCAAACGGAGGCAGCATGGAGTTTAATAACACCTGGCATAACGAGTTAAGCGGATTTTATACCGCGCTGAAGCCGACACCGCTGAAACAGCCCCGCCTGCTGTACCATAGCGAGGCGCTGGCGCGTGAGCTGGAACTGGATGAAAGCTGGTTCCGCGAGGATAAAATTGGCGTCTGGAGCGGCGAAACGCTGTTGCCAGGTATGCAACCGCTGGCGCAAGTCTATAGCGGGCATCAGTTCGGCGTCTGGGCCGGACAGCTGGGCGACGGACGCGGCATTCTGCTGGGCGAGCAGCAGCTCGCTGACGGCAGAAAATTTGACTGGCATTTAAAGGGTGCCGGTTTAACGCCTTATTCACGGATGGGCGATGGGCGCGCCGTGCTGCGCTCAACGGTGCGTGAATTCCTCGCCTCTGAAGCCCTGCATCATCTGGGTATTCCCACCAGCCGGGCGCTGACCATTGTGACCAGCGATGAGCCGGTTTACCGGGAAACCAAAGAGCGCGGCGCGATGCTGCTGCGCGTTGCGGAGAGCCATGCGCGCTTCGGTCATTTTGAACATTTCTTCTATAATGGCGAGCCGGAGAAAGTACGGCAGCTGGCCGATTACCTGATTCATCATCACTGGCCGCAGCTGGAATCGGAGGCGGATCGTTATCTGTTATGGTTTAGCGATGTCGTGGAGCGCACCGCGCGCCTGATCGCCGCCTGGCAGAGCGTGGGCTTCGCTCACGGGGTGATGAATACCGACAATATGTCGGTTCTGGGTCTGACGCTGGATTATGGTCCCTACGGTTTTCTGGATGATTATCAGCCGGGCTTTATCTGCAACCATTCCGATTATCAGGGACGTTACGCTTTTGATAATCAGCCGATGATTGGGCTATGGAATCTTAACCGACTGGCGCATGCGCTGTCGGATCTGATGACCACCGAGCAGCTCAAACAGGCGCTGAGCCGGTATGAACCCGCGCTAATGGCGGCGTGGGGCGAAAAAATGCGCGCGAAGCTGGGCTTTCTTACGCCGCAGGCGGAGGACAACGAGCTATTAACCGGGCTGCTGGCGCTGATGAGCCAGGAGGGCAGCGACTATACGCGCACCTTCCGCATGCTCAGCGCAACGCAGCAGCAGGAGAGCCGCTCGCCGCTGCGCGATGAATTTATCGACCGTGCAGCATTCGATCAATGGTATCTGCGTTATCAGCAGCGTTTATTAAAAGATGGGCGCAGCGATACCGATCGCGAACAGCAGATGAAAGCCGCCAATCCGGCGGTGATATTGCGTAACTACCTGGCGCAGCAGGCAATTGAAGGCGCGGAACGGAATGACATCACTATGCTGCAACATTTGCATCAGGCGTTATGTAACCCATTCAGCGATGCGCCGGACTATGCCGATTTGACCCGCCGTCCGCCGGACGAAGGCAAAAAAATCGAGGTCAGCTGCTCCAGCTGATTTGCACCGAACGTAAGGCGCGGGGAGTACAAGCAGAAGAGTACAAACTGGCAGCAGCTCGCAGTTAATCTCTCGCAAATATGCACTGAACGTAAGGCGTGGGGAGTGCAGGCAGAAGAGTAAAGCGTCCCGCGCCATGGACGGCGCGGGTCGAGCTGTCAGGGATGACGTATTTTGCGTCTTTACGATCGGCCTGCACTCCCCGCGCAGGCACCGTTTTGCGCTATCTACCCAGCCTGCACTTTCTGCGCAGGCACCGTTTTGCGCCGTTTACCTACACAGGCACCGTTTTGCGCCGTCTACCTGTGCAGGCACTGTCTTGTCCCGCGCGCTCCGCAACTAAAAACGGCTATCCACCGCGTCCGCCAATTGCGCCAGCACCGCCTCGCTATCTTCCCAGCCGAGGCAAGGATCGGTAATTGACTGGCCATAAGTAAGAGGTTGCCCGCTCACCACCGGCTGATTACCTTCCTGCAAAAAACTCTCAATCATCACGCCTGCAATCGCACGTGAACCGTCACGAATCTGCTGCGCAACCGACTCCGCCACGTCACGCTGACGGCGATGCTGCTTCAGGCAATTCCCATGGCTAAAATCCACCACCAACTGCTCCGGCAAAGCAAACTCACGCAAATTGGCTGCCGCCTCAGCAATATCCTGCGGATGATAATTCGGCACCTTCCCGCCGCGCATAATAATATGGCCAGACGGATTACCGCTGGTCTGATAAATCGTCATCTGACCATGCTTATCCGGTGACAAAAACATATGGCTCACCCGCGCCGCCCGAATCGCATCAATAGCGATACGGGTATTGCCGTCGGTACCGTTTTTAAAGCCGACCGGACAGGAAAGCGCCGAAGCCATCTCACGATGAATCTGGCTCTCGGTGGTGCGTGCGCCGATAGCGCCCCAGCTCACCAAATCAGCAATAAACTGGCCGATCACCATATCCAGAAACTCTGTCGCGGTCGGCAGACCCAACCGGTTGATATCCAAAAGCAGCTTACGCGCGATAGCCAGCCCTTCATTCACGCGAAAAGAGCCATCAAGATCGGGATCGGAAATCAGCCCTTTCCAGCCGACAACGGTGCGGGGCTTTTCAAAATAGGTGCGCATCACAATTTCAAGGCGGGAGTGATACTTATCATGCAGCGCCTTAAGCTTAGCGGCATACTCCAGCGCGGCGCGCGGATCATGCAGCGAGCAGGGGCCAATAACCACCAGCAGACGCGGATCGTCGCCTGCCAGAATGCGTGCGATGCGCTGGCGGGCGGCGGTAACATTCTCAGCGACAGCCTCGCTAATTGGGTACTTCTCCGCCAGCGCGGCGGGCGTCACCAGCGTATCAATGCGAGCAGTTCGCAGTTCATCAGTCTTGTTCATTGAGATCTCAGAATAATGTCTTCACAACGGCAGAAGCGCCGGGAAGTGATGACGATCACAATAAACCAACCAGCAGTAAATTCAACCGCCTGAAAGGGGTAAAGCGTGACCTGATGCATAACAAACAGCGGGCCTGTGCTTAATACATCCGACGATCCAGCCCCATGATATCGAGAATTTTGGTAGCGATCTCTTCAACCGAATAATTAGTACTGTTGAGATAGCGAATCTGGTGCGAGCGAAACAGCGCTTCAACTTCGCCCACCTCCAGCCGACACTGCCGCATTGAGGCATAACGCGTATTCTCGGCGCGCTCCTGACGAATCGCCGCCAGCCGTTCAGGATCGATCGTCAAACCAAACAGCTTATGCTGAAAAGGTTTCAGCGCCGGGGGCAGCTTCAGATTATCCATATCATCGGCAATAAACGGATAGTTTGCCGCCCGTACGCCAAACTGCATGGCGAGATAAAGGCTGGTCGGGGTTTTACCGCAGCGGGAAACGCCCAGCAAAATCACCTGCGCCTCATCGAGGCCGCGCAGCGAAATGCCGTCATCATGTGCGAGGGTATAGTCGATGGCGGCGATACGCGCGTCATATTTGCCCAAATTGCTGGCGGTTAAGCCGTGGGTACGGTGGGCAACAGGCGCGGGCGCCATGCCCAGTTCCTGCTGTAGCGGTGCGACCAGCGCCTGCACAATATCCTGACAAAAGCCGTCGCTCTGCAAAATCACATCGCGCACGTCAGGCAGTACAATAGAGAAAAACACCAGAGGACGCAGACTGCTTAGTTGATAAATGGCGTTGATCTGTGCTTTAACGGCCTGCGCACGCTGCACATTCTCCACAAAGGGCAGGGTAAAACTGTTGGTCGCCACCGGAAACTGCGACATCACCGCATGTCCCAACACCTCAGCGGTGATCGCGGTGCCGTCAGAGATATAAAAAACGCTGCGTTCTGCCGTCATACTTATTCTCTCTTATACAGGGTTAACTGAGCCTGGCAGATAATCGACAATAAAATCAATCAGCAATTTCGCATAGTTATTGAAACTAAATGTTCAAAAATAGTTATTTTGAATGTTTTATTCGCTGTGCTTTTCCGGGTTTTTTTAATCGCAGAGTAAATGAAATGGCGTTCCTGTTTTTATTTATCATTCAGGCAGGATAAGAAAAATAAATGGATAAAAAAGCGGGCGCAACGTTGCGCAACGAAATAAAACAGGTAAAGCGATTACATTAATTTAATTATTTGAATTTAAAGTATTTTATTAAAATTCATTTTGTTGCGCAACGAAAAAATTAGAGGCGGAGTTTTCTTAAAATATCTTTTTTTGCGCTGCTTTAACGATTCACCTCTTTCGTTTTTACATTCCTCTGTGCCAGGCTGGATAAGCGTTATACCCCCTATATTTCGGATTGCAGGTGCGTGGCTTTTCCGCCGTTACGTCGAACACATACCGGCGTGAACGGCAGAAATGGGCGGCGTCGCCGCCAGCGTGCAAACCGAATTATTCAGGAGAGCAACGCCATTTTCTGTGTGCCCCTCAAATTTATCATAAAAGGATTGCCCCAATGTCCAGTCAAGAAATGCCGCTAGTGCTCTGGTATAGCCAGTTAGGCATGAACGATGTTGATCGCGTGGGAGGAAAAAACGCCTCTCTGGGTGAAATGATTACTAACCTGTCGTCGCTTGGCGTCTCCGTTCCCGACGGTTTTGCCACCACTTCGGAAGCATTCAATCAATTCCTCGATCAGAGCGGCGTTAACCAGCGGATTTATGCCTTGCTGGATGAAACCGACATTGATGATGTGGATGAACTGGCTAAAGCGGGTAAACAGATCCGCCAGTGGATTGTTGAAACCCCGTTCCAGCCCGCGCTGGAAGCGGCGATAAGCGAAGCCTATCAGCAGCTGTCCGCAGATGATGCCGCCGCCTCTTTTGCCGTGCGCTCTTCCGCAACCGCTGAAGATATGCCGGATGCGTCGTTCGCCGGTCAGCAGGAAACCTTCCTTAACGTGCAGGGCATTGATGCCGTAATGGTTGCGGTGAAGCATGTTTACGCTTCGCTGTTTAACGATCGCGCTATCTCTTATCGCGTGCATCAGGGCTACGATCATCGCGGCGTGGCGCTCTCCGCAGGCGTGCAGCGCATGGTGCGTTCCGATGAGGCGGCCTCCGGCGTGATGTTTACCATCGATACCGAGTCAGGTTTTGACCAGGTGGTGTTTATCACTGCCGCATGGGGCCTGGGTGAAATGGTGGTGCAGGGCGCGGTGAACCCTGATGAGTTTTACGTGCATAAACCTACGTTGCAGGCAAACCGTCCCGCCATTGTGCGCCGCAATATGGGTTCGAAAAAAATCCGTATGGTCTATGCCGATTCGCAGGCCCATGGCGAGCAGGTAAAAATCGAGGATGTCGCGCAGCAGGATCGCGACCGTTTCTGCCTTAATGATGATGAAGTGCAGGCGCTGGCACAGCAGGCACTGCAAATCGAGAAGCACTATAAGCGTCCGATGGATATTGAGTGGGCGAAAGATGGCCATACCGGCAAGCTGTATATCGTGCAGGCGCGCCCCGAAACCGTGCGCTCAAACGGGCAGGTTATGGAGCGGTACACCCTTCAGGGTAAAGGGCAGGTGGTGGTGGAAGGCCGCGCCATCGGCCATCGCATCGGCGCGGGTGAAGTGAAAGTTATTCACGATATCAGCGAAATGAACCGTATCCAAAAGGGCGATGTGCTGGTCACCGATATGACCGACCCGGACTGGGAACCGATCATGAAAAAAGCGGCGGCGATTGTGACTAACCGTGGCGGGCGCACCTGTCACGCGGCGATTATCGCGCGTGAGTTAGGCATCCCGGCGGTGGTAGGCTGCGGCGACGCCACCGATCGGCTGAAGGATGGTCATAAGGTCACGGTCTCCTGCGCTGAAGGGGATACCGGCTATGTCTACAATGATCTGCTCGACTTTGACGTAAAAAGCTCGCAGGTTGATAAAATGCCTGAGCTACCGTTGAAAATCATGATGAACGTCGGCAACCCCGATCGGGCATTTGATTTCGCCTGCCTGCCAAACGAAGGTGTCGGCCTGGCGCGTCTGGAATTTATCATTAACCGCATGATTGGCGTGCATCCCAAAGCGCTGCTGGAGTTTGATCAGCAGACGCCGGAGCTGCAGCAGAAAATCCGTGAGTTAATGAAGGGCTTTGACGATCCGTTAGAGTTTTACATTGGCCGCCTGACCGAAGGCATCGCCACGCTCGGTGCCGCCTTTGCGCCGAAGCGGGTGATTGTGCGCCTGTCTGACTTTAAGTCTAACGAGTATGCCAACCTGGTCGGCGGTGAACGCTATGAGCCGGAAGAGGAAAACCCGATGCTGGGCTTCCGTGGCGCCGGACGTTACGTGGCGGATCGCTTCCGCGACTGCTTTGCGCTGGAGTGTGAGGCCGTGAAGCGCGTACGCAATGAGATGGGATTAACCAACGTCGAAATCATGGTGCCTTTCGTGCGTACCGTGGCGCAGGCGGAAGCGGTGATCGACGAGCTGGCGCGTCAGGGACTGAAACGCGGCGAAAACGGTCTGAAGATCATTATGATGTGTGAAATCCCCTCCAACGCACTGTTGGCGGAGCAGTTCCTGGAACACTTCGACGGCTTCTCTATCGGCTCAAACGATATGACGCAGCTGACGTTAGGGCTAGATCGCGATTCCGGCGTGGTCTCTGAGCTGTTCGATGAGCGTAACGAGGCGGTTAAGGCGCTGCTGTCGATGGCTATCCGCGCCGCGAAGAAGCAGGGAAAATATGTGGGCATTTGTGGTCAGGGACCTTCCGACCACGAGGACTTCGCCGCCTGGCTGATGGAGGAGGGTATCGACAGCCTGTCGTTAAATCCTGATACGGTTGTGCAGACCTGGCTCAGCCTGGCTGAGTTAAAGTAAAAGATCCCTTAATAATGTTACTTAACGATAAAGGCCGGAATTTCCGGCCTTTTCTTATGAAAAAAGCATAAAAAAAAGCCCATCACATGGGATGGGCAAAGACTACACACAGCAATTCTTCACTTTACTCAGGGGAAAAAGGTTGTTTAAAAATCAGGGGGTTGATCCTAAACATGGGACTCATAGTATTCAGCTACGGCCTGACAGTCATTAAGAATCCTCTTATTAGTTAACCGTTCGTTATATTTTGTGCGGCTTCTTAGCCTTTTCAGGCCTTAAAACTGTGCCAGAGGTAATCAGTTTCACAGTGGCACTACCTCAAAAGACGTAACTGCGTATAAATATTAAGCAGGGTTAATGTTTTTTTGTAGGAGTAAAAGCGGGGAAGGGGCCAGACAGCCTTTGCTGCCTGGCAGATGGATTATTGTGAGCTTTTATTTTTCTTTACGTCTTCTTCATGTTCCGCCAGTTCTTCCACCACATCTTCAGGGTCGTCCTGCGGCATCGGCGCTTCATGCATCCAAACTGAGACCAGACGATAAGAGACTGCCAGCACTACTGGCCCAATAAACAGGCCAATCATACCGAAAGCGACCAAACCACCGATAACGCCGGAGAGGATCAAAATCATCGGTAAATCCGCGCCCATGCGGATCAGCACCGGACGCAGCACGTTATCCAGCGTGCCGACAACGCAGCTCCAGACCAGCAGCACTGTGCCCCAGGTGGTATCGCCGCTCCAGTAAAGCCAGATAACCGCCGGAATCAGCACCGGAAGCGGACCCGCCTGCACCAGACAGAACAGAATCATCAGCACCGTCAGCAGCGTGGCGTAAGGGATACCGGCTATCGCCAGGCCAATACCGCCCAGCACGCCCTGCACCAGCGCGGTAACCACCACGCCCAGCGCCACCGCGCGGATCGCCTGTCCGGCCAGCAGCACCGACGCATCGCCGCGGCGTCCCGCCAGGCGGAAGGCAAAGTGGCGCATGCCTTCGCCAACCTGCTCGCCGCGCCAGTAAAGCAGCACGCTGAACAACAGCATCAGACCAAGGTGCAGCAGAAAACGGCCGAAATGGCCCGCCTGGGCGACAAAAAAGCCGGTTGTGCGCCCGACATAAGGCTGCACTTTCGCCATGATGGCGCTGCCGCCGCCGTCCAGCAGCAGGTGATAGCTGTTATACAGCTTGTTGCCGACCATTGGCACATCATTCAGCCAGCTCAGCTGCGGCGGATGAAGATCCCCTGACGTCGCCCAGGCGATAACCGGCCCGGTGTTATCAATTAGGCTATTAACCAGTAATGCGACAGGAATAATAAACAGCAGCAGCAGAATAAGCGTCATAGCGATAATCGCCAGCGTGCGCCGTCCCCAAAGCAAAGCCTGTAGCTTAATCATCAGCGGCCAGGTAGCAATCACCACCATCGCTGCCCAGGCAAATCCCAAAATAAATGGCTGCACCACCCAGAAGCTGGCGACAATCATCAGCAGGATGAACATCAGAGAGAATAGAATTTGGGTTAAATCCATATCCTGTTGCAGTTTTCTCATACGAAAAAAAGATCCTTAATTTGCGCCTTGCGATTATAAGCAGCCCGTTGCCGCTCATCACATAATAATGCGTGATTTCTTAGCGTTGCGACAGGGTTAAGCAGTGGAAGTTTTTACGTTTTCTGAAAAAACAGCGGACCATAAAAAAATGTGATACAACGGGAATCTGCTGATAAAACAGTACGCGCAAACGATACACAACATTTGGTCACCCGATAATGATCCCACAGATTTCTCAGGCGCCAGGCCTTGTGCAACTGGTGCTGTCATTTTTGGACACGCTTAAACAACGCGGATTTACCGGCGATACGGCCACCAGCTACGCCGATCGTCTCACCATGTCGACCGATAACAGCATCTATCAGCTGTTGCCGGATGCGGTGCTATTTCCCCGCTCCACGGCCGATGTCGCACTGCTGGCCAGCGTGGCGGCGATGCCGCAGTTTACCCGCCTGGTCTTTACTCCGCGCGGCGGCGGCACCGGCACCAACGGGCAGTCGCTTAATCAGGGCATCGTGGTCGATATGTCGCGCTACATGAACCGTATCCTGGAAATTAACCCGGAACAGGGCTGGGTACGGGTTGAAGCGGGCGTGGTAAAAGATCAGCTTAACGCCTTCCTGAAGCCTTACGGTTACTTCTTCTCGCCGGAGCTTTCCACCAGCAACCGCGCCACGCTGGGCGGCATGATCAATACCGACGCTTCCGGTCAGGGGTCGCTGGTGTATGGCAAAACCTCCGATCACGTGCTGGGGCTGCGGGCGGTGGTGTTGGGTGGCGAGATTATCGACACGCGCGCCATGCCGATAGCGCTGGCGGAGCAGCTGGCCGCCGAGCAGACGCCGGAAGGACGCATCTATCATACGGTGCTGTCACGCTGCCGCGAACAGCGCGCGCTGATAACGGAAAAATTCCCGCCGCTGAACCGCTTCCTTACCGGCTACGATTTGCGTCACGTACTCAGCGATGATCTGCAAACGTTCGATTTAACGCGCATCCTGTGCGGCGCAGAGGGCACGCTGGCTTTTATCAGCGAGGCCCGGCTGAATATTACGCCGCTACCGGCGGTGCGTCGGCTGGTGAATATCAAATATGATTCCTTTGATTCGGCGCTGCGTAATGCGCCGTTAATGGTGGAAGCCAACGCGTTGTCGGTTGAAACCGTTGACTCAAAAGTGCTGAACCTGGCGCGTGAAGATATTGTCTGGCATTCGGTGCGTGAGTTAATTACCGATGTGCCGGACAAAGCGATGCTGGGCATTAATATCGTGGAGTTCGCCGGAGATGATGCTCAGCTGATTGACCAGCAGATTAGTACGCTCTGCCAGCGTCTTGATACGTTGATTGCGCAGCCGCAGAGCGGCGTTATCGGCTATCAGCTCTGTAACGATATCGACGCCATCGAGCGCATCTACAATATGCGTAAAAAAGCGGTTGGCCTGCTGGGTAATGCCAAAGGGCGCGCCAAGCCGATCCCGTTTGTAGAGGATACGGCGGTGCCGCCGGAGCATCTGGCGGACTATATCACCGAGTTCCGTGCGCTGCTGGATAACCACGGCCTGGATTACGGCATGTTTGGTCATGTGGACGCGGGCGTGCTGCATGTGCGTCCGGCGCTGGATATGTGCGATCCGCAGCAGGAGATGCTAATGAAGCAGATCTCCGATGAGGTGGTGGCGCTAACGGCGCGCTACGGCGGCCTGCTGTGGGGCGAGCATGGCAAGGGTTTTCGCGCGCAGTACAGCCCCGCCTTTTTTGGCGCAACGCTGTATGAAGAGCTGCGCCGCATCAAGGCGGCTTTCGATCCCGCTAACCGTCTTAACCCTGGCAAAATCTGTACGCCGTTTGGCGTCGATGAGCCGATGATGCAGGTCGATGGCGTGAAGCGCGGCTATTACGACCGGCAAATTCCGCTGGGGGTACGTAATGAGTGGCGCGGTGCGATGGAGTGTAACGGTAACGGCCTGTGCTTTAATTTCGACGTGCGCAGCCCGATGTGCCCCTCGATGAAAATCACCCGCGATCGCATCCATTCCCCGAAAGGGCGCGCGACGTTGACGCGTGAATGGCTACGTCTGCTGACGGAAAAAGGGGTCGATCCGCTGACGCTGGAGCAGCAGATCCCGGAGTCCACGATTAGCCTGCGCGGCTTCATCGCCCGTACCCGCAACAGCTGGTATGCGCGAAAAGGCGAATATGACTTTTCGCATGAGGTGAAAGAGGCGATGTCGGGCTGTCTCGCCTGTAAAGCCTGCTCAACGCAATGTCCGATTAAAATCGATGTTCCGGCATTCCGCTCGCGCTTTTTGCAGCTCTACCACACGCGTTATCTGCGCCCGCTCAGCGACCATCTGGTGGCGGCGGTAGAAAGCTATGCGCCGGTGATGGCGCGTGCGCCGCGCGCGTTTAACTTTTTTTTGCGCCAGCCCTGGATGCGCAACCTCAGCCAGCGCCATATCGGCATGGTTGATTTACCGTTGCTCTCATCCCCTACGCTGAAACAGCAGCTGGCAGGCCATACCGCGTCCGCCATGACGCTGGAGCAGCTGGAGCGGCTGGACGCCAACGCGCGGGAAAAAACGGTGCTGGTGGTGCAGGATCCTTTTACCAGCTATTACGAAGCGCAGGTGGTAGCGGATTTTGTGCGCCTGATCGAAAAGCTGGGCTATCAGCCGGTGCTGTTGCCGTTTTCGCCGAACGGTAAAGCGCAGCATATTAAAGGCTTCCTGAAGCGCTTTGCCCGCACCGCGCAGAAAACCGCTGATTTCCTTAACCGGCTGGCGCAGTTGGGCATGCCGATGGTGGGCGTCGATCCGGCGCTGGTGCTCTGTTATCGCGATGAATATCAGCAGACGCTGGGTGATAAACGCGGCGACTTCCATGTGCAGCTGGTGCATGAGTGGCTGCATCAGGCGCTCTCCGCGCGCACCATCCAGCCGCTGGCAGGCGAGGCCTGGTACTTGTTCGCCCACTGCACCGAAGTCACCACGCTGCCAGCCACGCCGCATCAATGGGCCGCGATTTTCGCCCGTTTTGGCGCCCGGCTGGAGAATATCAACGTCGGCTGTTGCGGCATGGCGGGCACCTATGGCCATGAGGCGAAAAATCTCGATAATTCGCTGGGCATCTATGAGCTTTCCTGGCATCCGCAGCTGCAAAAACTGCCGCGCCAGCGCTGTTTGGCAACCGGTTACTCCTGCCGCAGCCAGGTGAAGCGTATCGAAGGCAATGGCATGCGTCATCCACTACAGGCGTTACTGGAGCTTATCTGATGACGATCTGGAAACGACAGGCTACCCTGGCGCAGATCAATGCCCAGGCCGACGGCTGTTTGGTCGGGCATTTGGGCATTCGCTTTACGGCGATGTATGATGACGGGCTGGAAGCGACGATGCCGGTCGATGCGCGTACACATCAGCCTTTTGGGCTGCTGCATGGCGGCGCATCTGCCGCGCTGGCGGAAACCTTAGGCTCGATGGCGGGCTACCTCTGTACGCAGGATGATGAGATGCTGGTGGGGCTGGAAATTAACGCCAACCATCTGCGTGCGGTACGCGCAGGCGAGGTGCGAGGCCGTTGTCGGCCGCTGCATCTTGGCCGCACGCACCAGGTCTGGCAGATAGATATTTATGATGATGAAAACCGTCTTTGCTGCAGCTCGCGCCTGACCACCTCGGTCAGGCCCGGCGCGCCCAGCGAGTAAGCCCTTACCAGATCCAACCAGCATGCTTAACGAAATCGCTTTGCAGCACGGTGGCTTTTTCCCAGTCGCCGCTTAGCGCCAGCTGCTGACAAAGTTTAGTCAGCGTATGGCGCGCCAGCTGGCAGGCCTGCATACGAAACAGCCGCTCCCGCTGCGTGTTATTGATTTCCTGTAACAGACGATGATGGAGTTTTCCCAGCGCATGCAGATAACTTTGCTCATCGCCATTGAGCTGACAAAGTTCGGCCATATCTAAGCAGGTGTCATTGAAATTGCGTAGCTGATCGAGTGAGCAATCGGGGCGGTTCAGTTTGGCCTGCGCCAGATAAAAATCTACCGTAATGTCGCGCACGGCAAACTTATATTCATCAATTTTATATTGCAGCCAGGCATTGACAGAGACGTTCATGCGTCACCAGAGATGTGTTAATGATAATCATTATCATAATAAAATTGCTCCAGGTTGCAATGGCGTAGCGGAATAATTTATCGATTAATGCGGCCTGTTGATAAAATTGGCGATAGCAATCCCAACCATCTTATATAAGCGTAAAATAGAGGATGTGAAAGGTTAACGCAGGTAGCGCTTTTTAAATGGATGATTTTAAAATATTATTCCCGGTGAAAAAGCGCCCCTTAATGGCCAACGCAACCTGGTCTGGCAGGGACTATCCTTAATTAACGGACTTGAAAAAGGCATTTTGCGCTTATCCCTGCAAAACAAGAGGTTGAAGCAATTATCATTATCACTAACATAGTGGGATAAGCCTGTAAGGCATCGCATCGCGAGGTAATAAACAATGCAATCTGCAAATCCGGCCTCTTTCTCTCCAGATGATTTTAGCTGGAAGGGTTTGACCATTACTGACAGCGCAGCGCAGCAAATCAAGGCGCTTGCCGCTAACGATCCGCATGTTTCAGGACTCCGGCTGGGCATCAAGCAGTCTGGCTGCGCGGGGTTCGGCTATACCATGGACCTGGTGAAAGAGCCAGCAGCGGACGATCTGCTGTTTACTCATCAGGGCGCAACGCTGTACGTGCCGCTTCAGGCGATGCCCTTTATTGATGGTACGCAGGTAGATTTCGTTCGCGAAGGTCTGAATCAGGTATTTAAATTTAATAATCCTAAAGCTCAACACGCCTGCGGTTGTGGTGAGAGCTTTGGCGTTGAGTAACAGTGCTATGTCCCGAAACAGTGAAGCATCAGATGACGTACAAATCTGGGAAGGCGGCCGCAAAAACTATAAAGAAGGCTTCTTTACCCAACTGCAAACCGATGAGCTGGCGCACGGCATCAGCGAAGAGGTCGTGCGTGCGATTTCCGCCAAGCGTAATGAACCGGAATGGATGCTGGAATTTCGTCTGAAAGCCTATGAAGCCTGGCTGCAGATGGAAGAGCCGCATTGGCTGAAGGCCCATTACGACAAGCTGGATTATCAGGATTACAGCTATTACTCAGCGCCGTCCTGCGGCAACTGCGACGACAGCTGCGCCTCTGAGCCGGGCGCACTGCAATCCTCCGGCGCGCAGGCCAGCAGCAGCTACCTGACGCAGGAAGTGGAAACCGCCTTTGAACAGCTTGGCGTACCGGTACGCGAAGGCAAAGAGGTGGCGGTAGACGCCATTTTTGACTCAGTATCGGTGGCCACTACCTATCGCCATAAACTGGCGGAGCAGGGCATTATTTTCTGCTCTTTTGGGGAAGCTATTCACGATCATCCGGAACTGGTGAAGAAATATCTCGGTACCGTGGTGCCGCACAACGATAACTTCTTTGCCGCGCTGAACTCGGCGGTCGCCTCTGACGGCACCTTCGTGTATATCCCGAAAGGGGTGCGCTGCCCGATGGAGCTCTCTACCTATTTCCGTATCAACGCGGCGAAAACCGGTCAGTTTGAGCGCACCATTCTGGTGGCGGATGAAGATAGCTACGTCAGCTATATCGAAGGCTGCTCCGCGCCGGTACGTGATACCTATCAGCTGCACGCGGCGGTGGTGGAAGTGATTATCCATAAAAACGCCGAAGTGAAATATTCCACGGTGCAGAACTGGTTCCCGGGCGGCGAAGGCCAGGGCGGTATTCTGAACTTCGTGACCAAGCGCGCGCTGTGCGAAGGCGACGGCAGCAAGATGTCCTGGACGCAGTCGGAAACCGGCTCCGCCATCACCTGGAAATACCCCAGCGTTATTCTGCGCGGCGATAACTCCATCGGTGAGTTTTACTCCGTGGCGCTGACCAGCGGACGTCAGCAGGCCGATACCGGCACCAAAATGATCCATATTGGTAAAAACACCAAATCGACCATTATCTCGAAAGGGATTTCCGCCGGTAAAAGCCAGAACACCTATCGCGGCCTGGTGAAAATTATGCCGACCGCGACCAACGCGCGTAACTTTACGCAGTGTGACTCCATGCTGATTGGCCCGGACTGCGGCGCGCATACTTTCCCGTATGTGGAGACGCGTAACAATACCGCGCAGCTGGAGCATGAAGCGACCACGTCACGTATCGGTGAAGACCAGCTCTTCTACTGCCTGCAGCGCGGGATCAGCGAGGAAGATGCGATTTCCATGATCGTTAACGGCTTCTGTAAAGACGTTTTCTCGGAACTGCCGCTGGAGTTTGCCGTTGAGGCGCAAAAGCTGTTGGCCATTAGTCTGGAACACAGCGTTGGCTAATGCCAGCGCGATGCATCGTTGCCTGTGGGCAAGCGAAGGATAAAACATGTTAAGCATTAAAGATTTACAGGTAAGTATTGAAGATAAGGCCATCCTGCGCGGACTGGATCTCGAGGTAAAACCGGGCGAAGTTCATGCCATCATGGGCCCTAACGGTTCCGGTAAAAGTACGCTTTCCGCCACGCTGGCGGGCCGTGAAGAGTATGAAGTGGTTGGCGGTTCGGTAGCGTTTAAAGATAAAGATCTGCTGGAGCTGTCGCCGGAAGATCGCGCTGGCGAAGGCATCTTTATGGCTTTCCAGTACCCGGTAGAAATCCCTGGCGTCAGCAACCAGTTCTTCCTGCAAACCGCCGTGAATGCGGTGCGTAAATATCGTCAACAGGATGAGCTGGACCGCTTCGATTTCCAGGACTTTATCGAAGAGAAAATCGACCTGCTGAAAATGCCGGAAGATTTGCTGACCCGTTCAGTGAACGTCGGCTTCTCCGGCGGCGAAAAGAAACGTAACGATATTCTGCAGATGGCGGCGCTGGAGCCGGATCTCTGCATTCTGGATGAAACCGACTCCGGTCTGGATATCGATGCCTTAAAAATTGTCGCTAACGGCGTTAACTCGCTGCGTGACGGCAAACGCGCCTTTATCATTGTGACGCACTACCAGCGCATCCTGGATTACATCAAGCCGGACTATGTGCATGTGCTCTATCAGGGCAAGATCGTGAAATCTGGCGACTTTACGCTGGTGAAACAGCTGGAGGAGCAAGGCTATGGCTGGCTTACCGACCAGGAGTGAAAACGCGCTGCAGCAGTGGCATCATCTGTTTGAGTCACGCGGCGACGTGCGCTCAATGCAGGCGCAGCAGCACTGGCAGCAGCTGATGCGGATCGGTTTGCCGACCCGTAAGCATGAAAACTGGAAATATACCCCGCTGGACGATCTGCTTAGTCAGCACTTTGTTCTGCCCGATGCGCCCGCGCTGACGGCTGACGACGTGGCGCGCCTGGCGCTGCCGCTTGATGCGGTGCGTCTGGTGTTTGTTGACGGCCATTTTAACGCGGAACTGAGCGACACCCAGTTCGATCGCTTCGATGTGCAGGTCTCCAGCGCGGCGGAAAGACGCAACTTTGCCGCGCCGGTGCAGCCGGAGGTGTTTTTGCACCTGACCGAAAGCCTCGCCGAGCAGGCGACCACGCTGCGTTTGCCGCGCGGTAAAGCCGCTGAGCGTCCGCTCTATCTGCTGCATATCAGCAGCGGGCAGGCGGAGCAGCTGAATACCGCACACTATCGTCACCATCTGCAAATTGAGGATGGCGCCGAGGCACAGGTCATTGAGCATTACGTGAGCCTGAATGCGCAGCCGCACTTTACCGGCGCGCGCCTGACGATGACCGTTGGCGACAATGCGCAGCTGACCCATACCAAGCTTTCGTTTGAGAATGCCGGTAGCTATCACTTTGCGCATAACGACATCGTTACCGGACGCGATGCACGCGTCAGCAGCCACAGTTTCCTGCTGGGCGCGGGCCTGAGCCGTCACAATACCAGTGCGCAGCTCAACGGCGAGAACAGCGAGCTGGCGATCAACAGCCTGGTGCTGCCGACCGATAAAGAGGTATGCGATACCCGTACTTACCTTGAGCATAACAAAGGCTATTGTCAGAGCCGTCAGCTGCACAAAACTATCGTACGCGATCGCGCGCGTGCGGTGTTTAACGGCATGATCAAGGTGGCGCAGCACGCGCTGAAAACCGACGGTCAAATGACCAACAACAATCTGCTGTTAGGGCGTCTGGCGGAAGTGGATACCAAACCACAGCTGGAAATCTATGCGGATGACGTGAAATGTAGCCACGGCGCAACGGTTGGCCGCATCGACGAAGAGCAGATGTTCTATCTGCGCGCGCGTGGTATCAGCGAAGAAGCGGCCCAGCGCATGATCGTCTACGCCTTTGCCGCAGAGCTAACAGAAGCGATTGCTGATGACACGCTGAAGGCCTTTGTGCTGGAGCGTATCGCACAACGTTTTCCCGGAGGCATTCAATGAGTTTTGATCTCGCACGCGTCAGGGCCGATTTTCCGATTCTGGCACGCGAGGTCAACGGACAGCCGTTGGCCTATCTCGACAGCGCGGCCAGCGCGCAAAAACCGCTGGCGGTGATTAACGCCGAAAGTCATTTTTACCAGCACGGCTACGCCGCGGTGCATCGGGGGATTCATACCCTTAGCGCCGCCGCCACCACGGATATGGAAAACGTGCGCGCCCAGGCGGCGCGTTTTCTTAATGCCGCCTCGCCGGAAGAGATTGTTTTCGTTAAAGGCACCACCGAAGGCATTAACCTGGTTGCCAACAGCTGGGGCGGTAGCCAGCTGCGGGCGGGCGATAACATCATTATCACCGCCATGGAGCATCACGCGAATATCGTGCCGTGGCAGATGATCGCCGCGCAAACCGGCGCCACTATTCGCGTGTTGCCGCTGACGGCGGACGGGGAACTGGATTGCGCGCAGCTCGCTTCGCTGATCGACAGCAAAACGCGGTTGCTGGCGGTGACGCACGTTTCGAATGTGCTGGGTACGGTTAACCCGGTCAAAGCGCTGGTGGCGCAGGCGAAAGCGGCAGGTCTGGTGACGCTGATCGACGGCGCGCAGGCGGTGATGCATCAGCGGGTGGATGTGCAGGATATCGACTGCGACTTTTACATCTTCTCCGCGCATAAACTGTATGGCCCGACCGGGATCGGTATTCTGTATGGTCGCCAGGCGCTGCTGTCAGCGATGCCGCCGTGGGAAGGTGGCGGCTCGATGATTGAGCATGTGGTGCTGCCGGAAGGCACCACCTACGCCAAAGCGCCCTGGAGCCTGGAAGCGGGCACGCCCAATACCGGCGGCATTATCGGCCTTGGCGCTGCGCTGGCCTATGTCGAAGCGCTGGGGCTGGATAATATCCAGGCTCGCGAGCAGTCGCTGATGCGCTACGCGCTCGATAAGCTTGCTTCGGTGCCCGATCTCACGATTTACGGGCTGCAGGAACGTGCTGGCGTGATCGCCTTTAATCTCGGCAACCATCATGCTTACGATGTGGGCAGCTTCCTCGATCAGTACGGGATCGCTATTCGCACCGGCCACCATTGCGCGATGCCGTTAATGAAGCACTACGGCGTGCCTGCTATGTGTCGCGCCTCGTTCGCTATGTATAATAGCGAGGAAGAGGCCGATCGGCTTGCCGCGGGTTTGACACGTATTCATCGCCTGCTGGGGGGCTAAGCCGTCCGGCTGGCAAGGGAGAGAGGAATGGCGATTCTGCCAGAGAAAGAGAAGCTGGTGCGCAATTTTAACCGCTGCGCCAACTGGGAAGAGAAGTATCTGTATGTGATTGAACTGGGAGGGAAGCTGCCAGAATTGTCTGATTCCTTCCATCAGGCGGAATACAGCGTTTCCGGCTGCCAGAGTCAGGTATGGATTGTGATGCATCAGGCCGCTGACGACACCATCGAACTGATGGGCGACAGCGACGCTGCCATCGTTAAAGGCTTGATTGCGATTGTATTTAGCCTGTATCAGGGCATGACGCCGCAGCAGATTGTGGAATTTGATGTGCGTCCCTGGTTTGAACAGCTGGCGTTAACGCAGCACCTCACGCCGTCCCGTTCTCAGGGACTGGAAGCGATGATCCGTACTATCCGTACCCGCGCTCAGGCGCTTTGCTAAGCTACACTTCTCTCACACCCCGTTAACCGTAACGGGGTGCGTTTTTTCACCATGAGAGAAGCCTACATGAACCTTCACTTTCCTTTCGTCGGCTGGCTAATTTGCGCCGCGCTGATGGTGCCGCGCCTGGTTAGCGCTGCTGAATATCCTTTACCCGCTGAAAACAGCCGTTTGATTGGCGAAAATACCACGACGCAAGTCCCGAATGATAAGCGCCCGCTGGAGTCGATTGCTGCGCGTTATCAGGTTGGCCTGTTGAATATGCTGGAAGCGAATCCAGGCACCGATCCCTGGCTGCCTGCCGCCGGGAGCCAACTCACTATTCCGCATCAGATGCTGCTGCCTGATACCAAACGCGAGGGCATTGTGGTCAACCTGGCGGAGCTGCGCCTCTATTACTATCCCAAAGGAGAGAATAAGGTGATCGTTTATCCCATTGGCATCGGTCAGCAGGGAATTATGACGCCTTCGATGGTGACCCATATCAGCCAAAAAATCCCTAACCCCACCTGGACGCCAACGCCGAATATCCGCAAGCGCTACGCGCAGGACGGCGTAAAGCTACCGGCGGTGTTTCCTGCCGGACCTGATAATCCAATGGGCCTGTTTGCGCTGCGTTTGGCTTACGGTAGCGGCCATTATTTGATTCACGGCACCAACGCGGATTTCGGCATTGGTATGCGCGTCAGCTCCGGCTGTATTCGTCTGCGTCCTGATGACATTGCCGCGCTGTTTGACAGCGTGTCAGAAAAAACGCGGGTGCAGGTTGTTAATCAGCCGGTGAAGTACGCTATTGAGCCTGACGGCAAACGCTATATCGAAGTTCACCAGCCGCTGTCGCGTAATGAGCAGGACGATCCACAAACTATGCCGCTGCCGCTCAGCAAAACACTGAAGCGCTTTATCAACAGCGAAGAGAGCGATAAGGCGTTAATCGAAGCAACGCTTAAACGCCGCTCTGGCATGCCGGTTCTGGTTAACCTGGGCCAAGCGGTGAGTGAGGTGCAAACAGCGCCGCAGGATGCGCTGGAGAGCGCACAGCAGCAGGATACAGAGGCGCGCGCGCAGGGCAAAAGCTGAAGAGTATAGTGTGCTGGTAGCGGCCAAAAAAAATGGTGCCCATTGGGCACCATTTTTATTACACCAGTACTCTTACTTACGGTAAGAATGAGCCTGGTTGTCCAGACGCTGGTTAGCACGAGCTGCGTCGTCTTTAGCAGCCTGTACGTCAGAACGCATTGCGTTCACGTCGTTGCTCAGCTGATCAACTTTCGCGTTCAGAGTCTGAACGTCGCTTGACAGCTGGTCAATTTTAGCGTTGCTTGAGCAACCAGCCAGCAGAGTTGAACCCAGAATTACCGCGCCCAGTACCAGTTTAGTACGATTCATTATTTATACCCTCTAGATTGAGTTAATCTCCATGTAGCGTTACAAGTATTACACAAAGTTTTTTGGTATGAGAATAAATTTTTGATGAGAACATGCTTAATTTTGCTCGTTCGCTCAAAGAAACATCTGTTATGCCAATAATGCCAAAAAATAAATCAAAACAGTCAGATTTAATTGATTTTATCTTGCGTGAAACGCAGATTTTATTGTTATTTTCAATTGGAATTTTTGGAAATAACGCTTACCGCAGAAATAAAAAAAGCGCCTCGCGGCGCTTTTTATCCATAAGGCTGTAAGTATTTACAGTACGTGTACCGATGCGGTATTTGTTGTTCCGCTTGGTACCAGTGCACCAGAAACCATAACAACCACATCGCCTTTCTGGCCGTAGCCGCTTTCCAGCGCAATTTCTTTGCCAATACGGTAGAAATCGTCGGTAGAGGCGATCTCATTCACCACGCGCGCTTCAATGCCTTTGCTCAGCAGCAGCTGACGAGCAGTGATGTCGTTGGTGGTTAACGCCAGAATCGTGGCGTCCGGGAAATATTTACGCACTGATTTCGCTGATTTACCGCCTTCGGTCGCTACCACAATCAGCGGCGCTTCCAGTTTTTCTGCGGTCTCTACCGCACCGCGACATACGGCTTCGGTGATACGCAGCTTGCGGTTGTCGTTAACGGTATCAATACGCGATTTCATCACGCGATCGGTACGTTCGCAGATGGTCGCCATGATGCGTACTGATTCCAGCGGATATTTACCTTTGGCGCTTTCACCAGAAAGCATCACCGCATCCGTGCCGTCGAGAATGGCGTTGGCCACGTCGCCCGCTTCCGCACGGGTAGGGCGCGGGTTTTTGATCATGGAATCAAGCATTTGGGTAGCGGTAATCACCACTTTGCGTGCTTTATTACATTTTTTGATCATCATCTTCTGGGCGAAAATCACCTCTTCAACCGGGATTTCCACGCCGAGGTCGCCACGTGCAACCATGATGCCGTCAGAGGCGTCGAGGATCTCATCAAAGTTGTTGAGACCTTCCTGGTTTTCGATTTTGGAGATGATCTGGATATGCTCGCCGCCGTGCTTTTTCAGATGCTCACGGATTTCCAGCACGTCTGAACGCTTACGGATAAAGGAGGCGGCAACAAAGTCCACGCCCTGTTCGCAACCGAAAATCAGATCGCGCTTATCTTTTTCCGCCAGTGCAGGCAGCTGAATGGAAACGCCCGGCAGGTTAACGCCTTTGTTTTCACCCAGGTCGCCGTTGTTCAGTACGGTACATACCACGGTATTTTCAGTGACTTCGGTGACTTCCATACCGATCAAACCGTCGTCTACCAGCACGGTATTGCCAATTTTCAGATCGGCGGTAAAGCCGGAGTAGGTCACCGCAACGCGTTCGTTGTTGCCAATCACCGATTGATCGGTGGTGAAAGTGAAGGTTTGACCCGCTTTCAGCGACACATCGCTACCGCCTTCCAGTTTCATGGTGCGGATTTCCGGGCCTTTGGTATCCAGTAGGATAGCCGCCTGATGACCGGTCTTTTCCATAACCGCGCGGATATTGGCGATACGGCGACCGTGCTCTTCGTAATCACCGTGAGAGAAATTCAGACGCATAACATTCATGCCCGCTTCCAGCAGGTTGGTCAGCATCTCTTCTGATTCAGTTTTCGGGCCGATGGTACAAACGATCTTGGTCTTTTTCATGACAAGTTATCTGTAAGTTGTGATGGATGATTAAGGTTTGAGGTCGATGCCTGGTGCATCGGGGAAATATTCATGCTCAGTGAGCGGACTGCGATACAAACTAAGAATAGGTGACAGATATAAAGCGTGCAGAGGAAGTTGAGCGATGATGTTCCGTAGCCCCTGTGGGCGAGTTGCGCAACTGGTTGTATGTGTAGGTAAGGGCACGTCAATTGGCTGAAACCATTCAAGTGAGACACCGGAAGATAGTATAGACGCTAAGTATACGAAAACCAATCAAAAAGCGTGAAGGCAGCTGGTTCCAGATCAAGGAAAGTCACGTTGCGGCAACCTGTTTTAGCCCGCGTATCCAGCCGGTCAGGCAATGAAAAAAAGGGCGGCAAACCAGAGCGCGCGCCGGTTGTATACCAGGAAAGTTCTGATAACGGATGCCTTTATTCATGCCCTGTTTTTGTGTAATTTTTTTTGCGCGGAAAATAAATTACACAAAAAATAACGGCGTTTTAAATGCCAAACGCAGAAATAAAACCGGTGTGAACAACGGATTTTACCGCAGCGAAAACCAATTCAGGTGCGAGTACGAAACAGATAATGTGCAGAGGTAGCAGCGGACAGGTGTGCAGAAACGAAACGGAAGTAAAAAGATATAAACGCAGGAGCGGAAGAGTGAAACCCGTGAGAAAAGAGAGTGGTGCGTTCTAATGGACTCGAACCATCGACCCCCACCATGTCAAGGTGGTGCTCTAACCAACTGAGCTAAGAACGCAATATTTGGTGCGTCCGAGTGGACTCGAACCACCGACCCCCACCATGTCAAGGTGGTGCTCTAACCAACTGAGCTACGGACGCACTTTGGTGCGTTCTAATGGACTCGAACCATCGACCCCCACCATGTCAAGGTGGTGCTCTAACCAACTGAGCTAAGAACGCATCTGCCGTCTTGGGTGACGGCGGGGACGAATATTAGCGACACTGTTCACCGCTGGCAAGTAGAAACATGCAATTTTCTGCGCAACTGCCCATCAACTGTGCGACCCGCCGTTTTTTTAGACGCGGCGGGCCTTTAGCTTAATGTTCCGCGCGGCGCAGGATCAGTTCGGCGGGTAATTTCTGCAGCCGACGAATACGCCACAGCATCATAATCGCTGCGGAAGTTAACCCCAGAATAAAACCGCACCAGAATCCCGCCGGGCCCATCGGCGAGACGATCCAGTCGGTTAGCGCCAACAGATAGCCGCTGGGCAAGCCCACCACCCAGTACGCCACCAGGGTAATAAAGAAGATCGAGCGCGTATCTTTATAGCCACGCAGAATACCGCTGCCGATAACCTGAATAGAGTCAGAGAACTGGTAAATCGCGGCCAGCATCATCAGCTGCGACGCCAGCGCCACCACCTGCGGATTATCGTTATACAGTAGGGCGATCTGCTCTCTGAACGTCACGGTAAACAGCGCCGTTGCGGCGGCCATCATGATGCCAACGCCCTGACCGGTCCAGGCGGCGACTTTTGCCGCCTCTACCGAACCCTGCCCAAGGCGGAAGCCGACGCGAATGGTGGTCGCGACGCCCAGCGAAAGCGGCAGCACAAACATCAATGAACTGAAGTTCAGCGCAATCTGGTGACCAGCCACATTCACGATCCCCAGCGGCGAAACCAGCAGAGCAACCACGGCAAACAGCGTTACTTCAAAGAACAGCGCCAGCGCAACCGGCAGCCCAAGGAACGTTAAACGCTTCAGAACCGGCCAGTCCGGCGGGCTAAAATGGCCGGGCAGGGCGATATCGCGCATGGAACGCGCCCGACTCACCCACAGCCGCATAGCGATAAACATTACCCAGTAAACCGATGCCGTCGCCACGCCGCAGCCAACGCCGCCCAGCGCAGGCATACCCAAGTGACCATAAATAAAGACATAGTTAACCGGAATATTCACCAGTAACCCGATAAAACCCATGACCATACCGGGCTTGGTTTTCGACAATCCTTCGCACTGATTACGCGCAACCTGGAAAAACAGATAGCCCGGCGCCCCCCACAGCAGCGCACGCAGATAGCCCACTGCTTTATCAGCCAGCGCCGGGTCGATATCCTGCATCGCGTGGATCATATAACCCGCGTTCCACAGTACAATCATAATCAGCACGGAAACCAATGCCGCCAACCAGTAAGCCTGACGCACCTGACCGGCGATACGCTCACGGCGACCGGAGCCGTTAAGCTGCGCCACTACCGGCGTTAAGGCCAGCAGCAGGCCGTGACCGAACAATATGGCGGGCAGCCAGATCGAGGTGCCGACCGCAACGGCAGCCATATCCGTTGCGCTAACCGAACCCGCCATAATGGTATCGACAAATCCCATGGCGGTTTGCGCCACCTGCGCCAGAATAACCGGAATAGCAAGCGCTAATAATTGACGCGCTTCTGTCAGATACTTCTGCACGTTTACACCTTTTATGTTTTAAGGAATGAATAACACCCAGAGAGACAGGATAATAAAGATAGATAATGATGCACAACGCTGGTGCAGAATCATAACGACATCAGACCGGGAAGAAAACCGCATTTTATGGTACCCAGGCGGCGTTTTTCACGCTTTTGCCCGCCTGCTCTGCACCAGAGAGTATGTTAATATCAGCAAAAACTCACAGAGGCCGAATCATGTTTACCGGAATTGTGCAGGGCACCGCAGAGGTGGTTGCCATTGAAGAAAAAACCAACTTTCGTACTCACATTATTAAAATGCCGTCGGCGTTATTACCGGGCCTGGAGCTGGGCGCCTCGGTAGCGCATAACGGCTGCTGCCTGACCGTTACCGAAATTAATGGCGATCGCGTCAGCTTTGATTTAGTGAAAGAGACACTGCGCATTACCAATCTTGGCGATCTGCAGCCGGGCGACACGGTAAATATTGAACGAGCAGCGAAGTTCAGTGACGAAATTGGCGGTCATTTAATGTCCGGCCATATTATGACCACAGCTGAAATCAGCAAGGTCATTAACGCAGAAAATAACCGTGAAATTTGGTTCAAACCGCAGGACAGCACGCTGCTGAAATATATCCTGCACAAAGGCTTTATTGGTATTGATGGCATCAGCCTGACCGTGGGCGATGTCACCAAAACCAAATTTTGCGTGCATCTTATCCCTGAAACGTTGATGCGCACTACGCTGGGCGCGAAAAAGCTGGGGCAGCGGGTGAATATTGAAATCGATCCGCATACGCAGGCGATTGTGGATACGGTAGAGCGCGTGCTGGCGCAGCGAGAAGCGACGCTGGCGGCAACGGTTAATCAGATTGCAGAGTAAATAATAAAAAAACAGGCAACCCGGTTGCCTGTTTTTTTATACGCGACAGCGGTTAATGCGGTACGCGCAGGCCGCCCTCAACGCCGCGGCTGAATACCACCTGCCACAGCTGAATATCACGCGCACGAAACGCCCCGGCGCAGGCGTTTAAATAATAGGTGAACATGCGTTTAAAGCGCTCACCATATTTTTCCGCCAGCTGCGGCCAGGCCTGCAGGAAGCGCTCATACCATGCCATTAGCGTCTTGTCGTAGTCGGCGCCGAAATTATGCCAGTCTTCCATAATAAAATGCGCTTCGCTGGCTTCAGCAATATGGCGTACCGACGGCAAACAGCCGTTGGGGAAGATATATTTATCGATCCACGGATCGACATGCATGTCGGTTTTTATCGCGCCAATGGTATGCAGCAGAAACAGGCCATCCGGCTTAAGGTTACGGTCGACCACGTTGAAATAGGTGGCGTAATTTTTCGGGCCGACGTGTTCAAACATGCCAACGGAAACGATGCGGTCATACTGATTATCTAAATCACGGTAATCCTGCAGCAGGATATTGACGTCCAGACCTTCGCAACGCTGCTGCGCCATTTTCTGTTGTTCGGCGGAGATGGTCACGCCATCGACCGTGACGCCATAATGACGCGCGGCAAACTCAGCGAGTCCGCCCCAGCCGCAGCCGATATCCAGCAGCTTCAGGCCAGGTTTTAGCTTAAGCTTTTCGCAAATCAAGGTTAATTTAGCCTGTTGCGCCTCTTCCAGCGTCTGAGCGCTTTTCCAGTAGCCGCAGGAGTATTGCATAAAGGGATCCAGCATCAGTGAAAAGAGATCGTTCCCTAAATCGTAATGCTCCTTGCCCACCATCCACGCGCGTTTTTTTGACTGTAAATTGGTAAGCCGCGCTGCCGCGATACGTAATGTATCTTTGAAATGATGAGGAAGTTGTTGATCAAGTTGATGTTTTAATACGCGTTGAAAAAATATATCTGGCCGCTCGCAATCCCACCAGCCATCCATATAGCTTTCACCCAGGCCAAGCGATCCTTCTTGCAAAACACGTTTAAAAAATTCAGGATTTTTGACCTGAATATCCCAGGGGCGCTTACCATTGATCTCAATATCAGCCGTTTCCAACATTTCATGGACGATACGATACCAATGGTTTTCCTCCAGGTTCACTTCTTCTATGCACGATGTACTCATAGCTTCTCCATCACCTGTGTGATACGAACCTGAGAAACAGAATAGTCAATTTCTCAGGATTGTGAGAAATCTCACGGAAGACCGTGTGCCAGATATCTGACGTTGCGCAGAGGATTGAAAGGCATTGAAAGCCCGGGGCCACAATTATTGTCGCGGAAAGCGGGCGATGGGCCGGGGAAAAGTACGCTAACTGTTATAAGTGACTGCCTTGCAAGGAGTATAGGCTCCCGCAAGGCAAGATACAACGGTTAATAATTAGGGTGCTAATTATGTGTGCGTTCGTGTGCCACGTACTGCAACGCATAGCCCAACGCGACCAGCAGAATGGTTGAGAACATCACCGAGCTGGTGGTCAGTAACGGATGGCGTAACCAGGAAGAGACCGCCAGGCTGGCAAAAAAGCACAGGCCCAGCTGCAGGCAGTTTTGCAGCGCAGCGGCTTTGCCGGTGTCATCCGGGAAGGGCAGCAGCGCATTGGCTACCACGATGGGATAAATAGCGCCATTCGCTAGCGCCATGCCGCAAAATGGAATTAACAATCCCCACAGCGTAACCCGATCGCTAAGCGAGACGATAAACAGCGCAGCTACGCTCACAGCATAAAAAACCAGCAGGAAGGGCAGCAGCGTGCGACCGCTGCGACGCTGCAGCGCCGAGCGACAGCCAAAGCCGCCTACCAGAAACGCCACGGTCTGCGGAAGATAGCTCAAACCAATATCGGCCGGGCTTAATCCCAAATCGTGCAGGATAAAGGGCGAACCGGTCAGCCAGGCGAAAAAGCTGGCGGAGCAGGCGGCATAAATCAGCACGTTGCCGCTGTAGATACGCGACGCCAGCAGACGGAAAAAACCGCTGCGCTGGCCGGTTGGCTCAGAGGCGGGCGCGCTTTTTTTCAGCTTCGCCGTCGCAAACAGCAGCGGAAGCGTTACCAGAAACAGCGTCAGAAAAATCGATCGCCATGAAAAGTGGCTCAGCAGCCAGGCGCCCAGCAGCGGCGCCAGCGCGGGCGACAGCGCGACCAGCGGCATAATGGTGGCGAAAACCCGATTCGCCTGCGCCCCGCGATAGCGATCCACTACCAGCGCCTGCCAGCTCACCGCCGCCGAGCAGACGCCCACCGCCTGCACAAAGCGCAGGATTAACATCTGCCAGGTGGTCTCCGCCCACAGCATCCCCGCACAGCCCAGCGCAAACAGCGCCAGACCCAGCAGCAAGATCGGTCGACGACCAAAACGGTCAGAGAGCGGTCCCCACAGCAGCTGCGCGCAGGCGAAACCGCCAAGGAACACGGTGAGGCTGGCGCTAATCACGCCGGCAGAGGTGTGAAAACTTTCCTGCATGGCGGTAAACGCGGGCAGGTACATATCGGTGGCGAGAAAACCCAGCGTACTGAGCAGCGCCAGATAGAGCATAAATCCTTTTGAAGCAGACATCACTTTCTCATTATTAGCAGGTGAACAGACCGCGCGAGGTTAAAGGATGTTTTTCTGATTGTGAAACGCTAAAATTTGCCGGTTGATATCAAAAATTTTGCAGGCAAAACATGTGGTCTGAATATGCACTGGAAGTGGTCGATGCCGTGGCGCGCAATGGCAGCTTCTCTGCCGCCGCCGAGGAGCTACATCGCGTACCCTCGGCCATCAGCTATACCGTACGTCAGCTGGAGTCCTGGCTGGCGGTGCCGCTTTTTGAGCGACGCCATCGCGACGTGGTACTCACTGAGGCAGGCGAGCTGTTTATTCGCGAAGGCCGTGCTGTTATCAAAAAAATGCTAGCCACGCGGCGGCAGTGCCAGCAGGTGGCGAATGGCTGGCGCGGGCAGTTAAGCATCGCCGTGGATCGCATTGTTAAGCCGCAGCGTACCCGTCAGCTGGTGCTTGATTTCTATCGGCACTTCCCGGATATGGAACTGCTGATCACGCCGGAAGTGTTTAACGGCGTTTGGGATGCGCTGGCGGACGAGCGGGTTGATGTGGCGATTGGCGCGACGCAGGCGATTCCGGTTGGCGGGCGCTTTGCCTTTCGCGATATGGGCGCGCTTAACTGGCGCTGCGTAGTAAGCGTTGATCATCCTTTAGCCAGCGTCAGCAGGCAGCTGGAGGATGATGATATTCGTCCCTGGCCCTCGCTGGTGCTGGAAGATACCTCGCGCGCATTGCCACGACGTACCACCTGGACGCTGGATAATCAGCGCCGTCTGGTGGTGCCCGACTGGGAAAGCGCGTTTGACTGCCTGCGTGCCGGGCTGTGTGTGGGCATGGTTCCCGGACATTTCGCCGCACCGCTGCTGAAAACCCGGCAGCTCACCGAGCTGGCGCTGCCGCAACCTTTTCCCGACAGCTTCTGTTGCGTCAGCTGGTCGGAGCAAAGCAGTTCGCCCGCGCTGCGCTGGCTGCTGGATTATCTTGGCGATACGGAAACGATCAATCGGGAATGGCTGCGGGAAGCGTAGCGGCTCAGGAACAGCGGTTCCTGAGCCTGAACCTTAGCGGCGGTAGTCGCGGAAGGGACCATCGGCGACAGAGCGGCGCTCAATCAGCGTAGGATGGACTTCAATGGTTTGCGATTCTTCACGTTTGCTGGTGATCCTGTCCAGCAGCATATCAAAAGCGGTTTCGCCCAGCTGCTCTTTCGGCTGATGCACTGTGGTCAGCGCAGGGGTAAAATAGCGGGCGTTGCGCACGTTATCGTAACCGATCACTGAAATATCCTGCGGCACGCGCAGTCCCAGCTCATCGGCGGCGCAAATCGCGCCCATCGCCATAATATCGCCGCCGCAGAAAACGGCGGTAGGGCGCTGCTTCTGCGCCAGGATTTGCTGCATAGCGCGATAGCCAGACTCTGGCTCAAAGTCGCCCTGAACGATCCACTCTTCGCGTACCGCAATGCTGGCCTCATTCAGCGCTTTGACAAAACCGGCGAAGCGCCCGCTGCCGGTGTTGCGTTCCATCTGACCGGGGATCACGCCGATATCACGATGTCCGCGCTCGATCAGATAGCGGCCAGCGAGATAGCCGCCCTGGAAAGCATTATCCAGCACGGTATCGGTAAAGTCGCCGCGCGATTCGCCCCAGTCCATGACTACCATAGGAATATTGCGGTTCTCCTCCAGCATCTTCAGCAGCGCTTCAGGATATTCGGAGCACATCACCAACAGGCCATCCACGCGCTTTTGCGCCATCATGGAAAGATAAGCCTGCTGTTTCTGTAAATCGTTATGGGCGTTGCCCAGAATCAGGGTATAGCCACGGGCGAAACAGCGCGTTTCCACCGCTTCGATAATCTCAGCGAAATAGGGCGCCTCGCTGGACGTCGCCAACAGGCCGATCGATTTAGTGTGGTTGACTTTCAGGCTGCGTGCGACCGCACTGGGCGAATAGTGTAGTTCTTTGATGGCTGCCCACACGGCCTCACGGGTTTCTTCCGCGACAAAACGGGTTTTATTGATGACGTGCGATACCGTGGTGGTAGAAACGCCGGCACGCTTTGCGACATCTTTGATTGTTGCCATTAAAAAGATACTCCTGCGCCTATCGTAATAGTTTGATAAGGCTAATGTTAATCGTTTGCGTCCCGATAGCGTTATTCAGCACGCGTATGGGTTATCATCAGGCGGGCTGAGGTACGTCTTAGCGGCGGGACGTCTTAAAATAAGGGTCGTCGACAACGGTGGTTTTGGTCGTTGCGCAACGCAAGGCGGGGATTCTACCAAGCTGGCGCAAAGAAAACGAGATTTTTACCAGGGAGTATGGGAAAATCTATACCGTTATTTTTTGTGTGGTTAAAGGAGAGGCCAAATGAGCACGGATTTAAAACTATCAATAGGCACCACGGTGGCGGCATTACTGGTGATCATGGCGTTTAGCTTCACCGCCGTTATCAATTAATCGCCAGCCAGAAATAAAAAAAGCCTGTCATATGACAGGCTTTTTTGTTGCGCAACCGCGTTAGCGAATGGTGCGCGGCGTCATCACGCGGCGAGCGCCAACGTAGTGCCGCTGCCAGTAATCATCGCTCAGCTGGCTAATCTGGATATCTTTACCGGTGCGCGGCGACTGGATAAAGCGTCCGTTACCGAGATAGACGCCGACGTGATCGGCTGCGCCACGATTATTAATGCGGAAGAACACCAGATCGCCTTTTTCCAGCGCTTCACGGTTAATCGATGCCGCATCACGCAGGTGGTACATTTCATTAGCGGTGCGGGGAATTTTAAACTTCACCACATCTTTATAGGCGTACCAGACCAAACCGCTACAGTCGAAACCGGTATGAGGCGAGGTGCCTCCCCACTGATAGGGCTTACCTAACTGGCTCATCAGTTTGTTCATCGCCGTTTCACGCGCCTTTTGATAGCGCTCACGATGCGCCTTGCTCATCTCCAGCGGGCCGCGCTTAGCGACTACAGCGGTTTTTTTCTCGCCGCGCTGGCGACCATAGCGCTGTTTGCTTTTTTTACTGATGCTTTTTTTTACGCTGGTGGTTTTAACCGCGCTACGACTCTTTTTCGTGCTGGCTGTGGCAACCGTGGCAGGTTTACTTTTCTTCTTTAGCTTGTTTTTTTCGACGCTGGCCGGACGGGCTTTTTTACTGGTGGTTTTTACCACCCGGCGCTTGCGACGGTCGTCGTCGCGGGCGGCTTTTTTATCAATTTTATGCTGAGTGGCTTTGACTGGCGCCTGCGGGGATGCCTCGGCAACGTTAAAAAAGAGTTGAGCAACGGTCAGCATAAAAAGCGTAATCAATAAACGCATGGTGTGGTTACACTCAAAGCGCAGTGATAGCGCAAGGTTAATCTTATTTCTGCCATAGCGACAGACTCCTGAAGGGCCAATTCTAATCGAACTTTTTGCGAAAAGATAAAGCCTTTTTTAGTGAAATAAACTTTAAATGCATATAGATGTAAAAATAAGCGTAAACAGGCGGTTATCTCAGCAAAGTTATTGCCAGGTATTAACCACCGCGCAATGCATCGCGCTGATACGGGTTATTTTGCTGTGACAAGCCGCTACAATAACCCGCGTCATTTAACCTTACAGAAAATGTCGTTTTCAGCAACCCGCTACAGTCGCTACAATCAATAGACACGAAGCATGCTATTTAAGGAAGGCAATTATGAGTACTGTTGAAAAAATTCAGCGCCAGATCGCAGAAAACCCGATTCTGCTTTACATGAAAGGCTCGCCGAAGTTACCCAGCTGTGGCTTTTCGGCGCAAACGGTTCAGGCTCTCTCTGCCTGTGGCGAGCGCTTCGCCTATGTGGATATCCTGCAAAGCCCTGACATTCGTGCTGAGCTGCCGAAATATGCTAACTGGCCCACCTTCCCGCAGCTGTGGGTAGATGGCGAACTGGTTGGCGGCTGCGATATCGTGATCGAGATGTTCCAGCGCGGCGAACTGCAGACGCTGATTAAAGAAACAGCAGAAAAATATAAAGAAGCGGAATAAATTTTCCGCTTACAACAGCAAAGGGCGCTTCAGGCGCCCTTTTTTACGGCGGACGGACTATTCACCGTCGCTGATTTCAGCAGGCTGTTCCTCATCGACCGGCAGCGGCGGCCAGCCGCCCAGACGTTTCCAGCGGTTTACCAGCTCGCAAAACAGCTCCGCCGTGCGCTCAGTGTCATACAGCGCCGAGTGCGCCTGGCTGGCGTCAAAAGCGATGCCTGCGGCCTTACAGGCTTTCGCCAGCACCGTCTGACCCACTACCAGCCCGCTCAGGGCCGCGGTATCAAAGGTGGCGAACGGATGAAACGGATTGCGCTTTAGCGCCGTTCGCTCAGCGGCGGCCATCATAAAACTGTGATCGAAATTGGCATTATGCGCAACGACAATGGCGCGATTGCAGCCCTGATCCTTTATGCCTTTGCGCACCTGTTTAAAGATAGCGTGCAGCGCATCATATTCATTGACCGCGCCGCGCAGCGGATTCTCAGGATCGATACCATTGAACGCCAGCGCCTCCGGATGCAGAATCGCGCCCGCAAAAGGCTCGACGTGAAAATGCAGCGTCTGGTCGCGTTGCAGCCAGCCATTTTCATCCATTTTCAACGTAACGGCGGCAATTTCCAGCAGTGCATCGGTTTTGGCGTTAAATCCGGCGGTTTCGATATCAATTACCACTGGATAAAAGCCGCGGAAGCGGTCAGATAATGCGTTCAGTTGTTTCGATTCAGACATCAGGATCTCATTGGCGAAAAAATGCAGCGCGCATTATGGCAAATTTCGCCAGGGGTTGCAGCAGCAGGAAAAAGAAGGGCGCCCGCAGGCGCCCAAAAAACTTAGTGGCCGAGGCCATGACCAGCGTGTTCGTTCTCAATCAGTTCGATTTTGTAACCGTCCGGGTCTTCAACAAAGGCGATAACGGTGTTGCCGCCTTTAACCGGGCCCGCTTCACGGGTCACTTTACCGCCCGCCTGACGAATTCGTTCGCAGGTTGCTGCGACATCATCCACGCCCAGCGCGATATGGCCATAGGCGTTGCCGAGATCATAGTGATCCACACCCCAGTTATAGGTCAGCTCAATCACTGCGCCTTCGCTTTCGTCGGTATAGCCAACAAACGCCAGGTTATATTTATATTCCTGATTTTCACTTTCGCGCAGCAGACGCATGCCCAGCACGCGAGTATAGAAATCCAGGGAACGTTGCATATCGCCAACGCGCAGCATGGTGTGAAGTAAGCGCATAATAGTCTCCAAAAAGGGGGTCATCATCCGATGACGGTCAAAAAAGCTTAGTATAGCTGCCTGTTACCAGACGGGAAAACCCACGATAGCCTTCAGTAGACCGGTCGTCTTGAAGCGGGTTTTTTAATTTAGCGCTCCGGCAACAGCTGCAAAATTGCCTGGAGCGCGTGGATTAACGCACTGCCCCCGTGTCATGTTTTGCTCGGCAAACAGAGCCATTTACCCCTGGCAAGCGGCTGTACACGGGCAGCCTGTGGGCCGTTTTATTCATGGCGCTCAGGGTAATAGACCAGTTGGTCTAATGCAACCTTAATGCGCCTGGCATCTTTTCAGCAGGTCAAGCTGTGGCTGATAAAGGCTGGTCTGCACGTTAACCATCCCTAACAGCGTATGAAAAACATTATCCTGCGAGATCTCATCCTGTTGCGCATGCTGTCGCAGGCAGGCTTGGTTAATGCCGAAAGTCCGGGCGTAATCGGCAGAGAGCCACAACAGGAAAGGGATGTGCGTCTGCTGGCTGGGCGCAAACAGATAAGGCGTGCCATGCAAATACATACCATGCTCGCCCAACGACTCACCATGGTCGGAGAGATAGATCAGCGCCACGTTAAAGCGCTGCTGATACGTTTTCAACAACTCGATAGTGTCGCTCAGCATCGCGTCGGTGTAGAGCAGCGTATTGTCATAAGTGTTCACCAGCGCCTGATGATCGCAATCCTGAATCTGTTTGCTGTCGCAGGTCGGCGTAAAGCGGCGCAGCGCGGGCGGATAACGTAAATAGTAAGCGGGGCCGTGACTGCCCATCTGATGCAGCACAATCACCGAATCATCCTTCACGCCATCAATATAGTGCGATAAACGATGCAGCAGCACTTCATCCAGGCAGGCGTCGTTGCGGCAAAGATCGGTAAGTTTCCATAAGGTCATATCGCTATGCGGAATACGGTCACAGGCACCTTTACAGCCGCCATCGTTCTCACGCCACATCACGTTGATGCCCGCATGGGCCAGCACATCCATTAAGCCTTCCTGATGATGCGCCAGGTTGGCGTTATAGTGCGCGCGCGTCATACCGGAAAACATACAGGGCACGGAGATCGCGGTTTCTGTTCCGCATGAGCTGGCGTGCTGATAGTAGATCACGTTCTGCTGTTTCAGTCTGGGATTGGTTTCCCGCGGGTAGCCGCCCAGCGAGAAGTTTTCCGCCCGCGCGGTTTCGCCCAGCACAAAAATAACCAGCGTCTTTTTCTCGGCGGCGTCGATAAGCGGGCCTTTTTGCGCATCCTGTCCGATGCGAACCAGCGCTTTACTGCCCTGTAGCCAGCGATTATCAGCATAATTAATCACGCCGCTAACGACGTTGGCGGGCGTGACCATTTTCACCAGGCCTTTATTATTGCGGAACAGCGAGGCGTAATCTTTATACATCAGGGCGGCAATCAGCAAAATTGTCAGCAGGCAGCTGATAGACCATAAGCCGCGCATCGCCAGAGCAAACCACCAGGGGCGTGTCGGCGTGATTTTAGTCACGCAAACAAGCAGCGCAGGAATGACGCCCAGCGCCAGCAACCATAACAGATAACGCAAGCTCAGCAGCGCGGTGGCTTCCTGCAAATCGGTTTCAAAAACGTTTTGCACCATATTGGTGTCAATCACCGTGCCGAAACTGTACATAAAATAGTTTGCCGCCGCACCGCACAGCAGCAGAATAATCAGCAGCGGCTTGCGGATCCAGGGCAACGCCAGCAGGTTAAAAATCAGCATAAAGGCGCAAAACAGCACCAGCGGAATCGAGGCGATAAACAGATAATCGTGCAGATGCGCACGCGGCGTGCGTTCTGCCGCGCGAATAATAAACTGAGCATTAAGAATAAAAGTAAAAAACAGCGCGCAGGCGACAAGGAACCACGATTCATTACAGCGTATTTTTTTCAGCATTCGCATCGTTAAACAAAATTGAACATTGCATATAGTCTGGCCTAAAAACCTTAATAAAACCTTAATGCAGGGTTAATGAGTGCGGGGCAAGGGGAATCATTCGTACTGCTTAACGGCGGCACACGGTAATTTTATGGCCAGGCTTGCGCTTCAGCCTGAAGCTGTCTTGAATAAAAGAAGGTGTTTACTCAGGAGGCGATGTGGCAGAGCAGCTTGAATTCTTCCCGGTGCCCAGCCCGTGCCGGGGTATTTGTCAGTCCGATGCGCGCGGCTACTGTCGTGGCTGCCTGCGCAGCCGTGAAGAGCGCTTTAACTGGATGCAATATAGCGATGCGCAGAAGCGCGACGTGCTGCGCCTCTGTCGCCAGCGCTGGCTACGCCTGCACCGCAATGAAAAACCTGCCGCGCCTGAGGAACCCCAACAGCCGTCACTGTTTTGATATCTTTCCCTTTTTTTCTCGGACGTCGGCGTATACTGCCTGTCATTAACCATGATTCGCAGAGGAAAAGAGATGACAGAACGCGTGCAGGTTGCGCCACAGGGGCCAGCGTTTTCCCGTCTGGTGATGGGCTACTGGCGGTTAATGGAGTGGCAGATGTCTGCTCAGCAGCTGACGACATTTATCGAGCAGCATCTGGCGCTGGGCATTACCACCGTCGATCATGCCGATATTTATGGCGATTATCAGTGTGAGGCCGCTTTCGGCGCGGCGCTGCGTCTGGACCCTTCGTTGCGTCAGCGGCTGGAGCTGGTCACCAAATGTGGCATCGCGACTACCGCTAAACCCGAAAACCAGCTGGGTCACTACATTACCGATGGCGATCATATTATCCGCAGTGCGGAAGCCTCGTTGCGTCATTTTTCTACCGATTATCTCGATCTGCTGCTGATTCATCGCCCCGACCCGTTAATGGACGCGGATGAGATCGCTGAAGCCTTTAGCGCGCTGCATCAGAGCGGCAAAGTACGCCATTTCGGCGTCTCCAATTTCACCCCGGCGCAGTTTGCGCTGTTACAGTCGCGCCTGCCGTTTACGCTGGCGACCAACCAGGTGGAAATCTCGCCGCTTTGCCAGGATACCCTGCTGGATGGCACGCTCGACCAGTGTCAGCAGCTGCGGATAAAGCCGATGGCCTGGTCCTGCCTTGGCGGTGGGCGTCTGTTCAGCGAAGAGAAATTTGCCCCGTTACGCGCTGAGCTGCGCGCCGTGGCTGAGGAAATCGGCGCTGAATCGGTTGAACAGGTGGTTTACGCCTGGATTATGCGCCTGCCTTCGCTGCCGCTGCCGATTATCGGCTCAGGAAAAATTGAGCGCGTACGCGCGGCGCAACAGGCCCTGAACCTTCAGCTGAGTCGCCAGCAGTGGTTCCGTATTCGTAAAGCCGCGCTGGGTTATGACGTGCCGTAAAGTAACGCAAAAAAAGCGGCGTAATGCAGCTAAACCCTGATTTTCCGCCAGACTGTAGAGGCAAGCTGACATTAATCTGCAGGAGGTAAGATGAAATATTCTGGTTTAGCAGCGTTAACGCTGCTGGTATGTGGCTACGCCCAGGCGGCTAGCCAGGAAGTGACACTGCACAGCGTCAATGAAAAGGGGATTGGCGCAGAGGTCGGTAGCGTAAAAATCGATGAAACAGCCTATGGACTGACGTTTACGCCAAATCTTGCGCAGCTGCCGCCGGGCATTCATGGTTTCCACGTTCATGCTAACGGCAGCTGTGAGCCTGCGACCACCGACGGTAAAACCGTGCCAGCGGGCGCGGCGGGCGGCCACTTTGACCCACAAAACAGCGGCAAGCACCTCGGCCCGTGGGGCGAGGGGCATCTGGGCGATCTCCCGGCGCTGTACGTGGATGCCGAGGGCAAATCGACCTATCCGGTGCTGGCACCGCGCCTGAAAAAAGTCAGTGAAATTTCCGGCAAAGCGCTGATGGTGCACATGGGCGGCGATAATCATAGCGATCATCCGCAGCCGCTGGGTGGCGGTGGCGCGCGTTATGCCTGTGGCGTGATTAAATAAGCTTACTCAGTAAGGTGCTGCTCGATTCTACTGCGCGGAGCGGGCAACATAATATCAGATTACGGCCCTTGCTGCGTAAACGTACAGGTTTTGCCTGGCAAGGGCGCATTCAGCTTACTTTATTGCTTCTTTGAGACGATGCCCATTGCCGTCACTACCCGGACCGGCATGATTAGCGGGGCGCGCATATCTGAAAAATCTGTGCGTTACAACGTAACGTCTGTTCGCCAGGCCACGCTAACGAGCCAATATGGCGCTTACGCCAGTCCAATGAATCGCCCTCTGGCACCTGCGTTTTGGTCATCAACGGGAGAAAGCGATGTCAGACCGCCTGGGTAGAAATCTGAAAAACATTGTTAAACAGCAGGATAGGCCAACAGAGCCACTTACGCTTATGCAAAGATAGAGCGTGTTTGCGTAAAGAACAAATGCCCTTTTACGGCGCGTACTGAATTTGTATTTTGCCCAATAAACTCGCAGAATAGATTAAAGTCACGCTTGATTGCTAGCAAGCTAATTATAAGGAGATGAAATTGGATACGCCATTAGGAACGGATTTAGCACGCTTAGTGCGCATCTGGCGTGCGCTGATCGATCAACGTCTTAAACCGCTGGAACTGACGCAAACGCATTGGGTCACGTTGCATAATATCCATCAACTACCGCCGCATCAGTCGCAAATTCAACTGGCTAAAGCGATTGGCATTGAACAGCCTTCGCTGGTACGCACCCTGGATCAGTTAGAAGAAAAAGGGCTGATTATGCGCTGCACCTGCGCCAACGACCGGCGCGCGAAACGCATTAAGCTGACAAAAGCGGCAGAGCCGGTTATCCAGCAGGTAGAGCATGTGATTGATGCCACGCGCGATGATATTTTAGCCGGAATTTCGAAGCGCGAAGTTGACCAGCTGATTACGCTTATTGCGCGGCTGGAAAAAAACATCGCGGAACTGCAAAAGAAAAGCGAATGACGGGCAATAAAAAACCGACGCACTGCGTCGGTTTTTTCGTTCGACAAGCCTTAGCGCGGAGAAACGGTAACCTGGCTGCCGTTTGAAGCCAGCACCACGCGCTGTCCCACTGAATAACGGCTGGCCGCCTGTTTTTGCACCACCATGATGGTATTACCGTCATCCTTACGGATTTCCAGCTCAACGCCATCTGCTTTATTCATCGCGCCCTGAACGCCCTGACCCGCTACGCCGCCCAGCACCGCACCGCCAGCCGTCGCCAGACTACGGCCTGCGCCGCCGCCCACGGTGTTACCCAAAAAGCCGCCCAGCACCGCGCCGCCGATAGCGCCGATCACATTATTATCATCGCCGCCCTGAATTTTAACCGGACGAACGGAGACCAGCGTCCCGTAGCTTACGTTTTGCACCTGTTTAGCTTCGTTAGCGCTGTACACGTCACCGGAAAGCGTATCCGTGTTAGCACAGCCTGCCAGCGTCATGCCTGCCAGCGCCACAACTAATAAACGCTTCATCATTATAAAGCTCCTTTCACGATTGTTGACTGCAACGAAAAGCAGCCACAGATGACCTAATTATACGGCAGAACCTGCGCCTGTTTTAAATTAGTAAAAAAAAGGCGCGGGCTGAGCATAGACCTTATCAGATAAACAAAGATTCAATTATGCCAGCAAAAAATCATGCCCGAATGTAAAAGCGTCGACCGTACATAAAAAACGACAATTAATCATAGAATTACCCCGCCTTTTTTGCCAGGCTGGACGCTGTTTGAATTCTCTTCCCCGCGGAAGTAAGGTCGTTTGATGAAATCGGGACGCTATATTGGCGTGATGTCCGGTACCAGCCTGGATGGCGTGGATGTGGTGTTAGCCGCGATTGATGAACGGATGGTGGCGCAGCAGGCGAGCTATTATCATCCGGTGCCGCAGGCGATACGCCAGCAGCTGTTGGCGATCAATCAGGGACAAAACCTGACGCTGTCGCAATTGGGACAGCTGGATACCCGTCTTGGGCGACTGTTTGCCGAAGCGGTGCTTACGCTAATGCGGCAGCAGCACCTGAGCGCCGACGATATTACCGCGATCGGCTGCCACGGTCAGACGGTATGGCATGAGCCTTATGGCGATGCGCCCAGCACGCTGCAAATTGGCGACAATAATCAGATCGCCGCCATGACCGGCATCACCGTGGTGGGCGATTTTCGTCGGCGCGATATGGCGCTGGGCGGGCAGGGCGCGCCGCTGGTGCCCGCTTTTCATCAGGCGCTGCTGATGCATCCGCAAGAACGGCGGATGGTGTTAAATATCGGCGGCATCGCTAACCTGTCGGTGCTGATCCCCGGGCGCGCGCCGGGCGGCTATGATACCGGTCCCGGCAATATGCTGATGGATACGTGGATCTGGCGGCATCGCAGCCTGCCTTATGATAAGGATGGGGCCTGGGCAGAGAGCGGAACGGTGATTGTGCCGTTACTGCAACAGATGCTGAGCGATGCCTGGTTTGCGCTACCGGCCCCGAAAAGCACCGGCCGGGAATATTTCAACGCCAGCTGGATCGAAAAGCAGCTGCGTCATTTTCCGGGCGTGGCGGCGCAGGATGTGCAGGCAACGCTGCTGGAGCTAACGGCGGTGACCATCAGCGAGCAGGTGCAGCTGAACGGCGGCTGCGATCGTTTGCTGGTTTGCGGCGGCGGCTGTCGTAATCCGCTGCTGATGGCACGTCTGGCGGCGTTGTTAGCAGGTACTGAAGTTTCTACCACGGATAAAGTCGGCATCAATGGCGATGACATGGAAGGGCTGGCGTTCGCCTGGCTGGCTTATCGCACCTTATCCGGGCTGCCGGGCAACCTGCCGTCAGTGACCGGCGCGCGTCAGGCCAGCGTGCTGGGCGCGATTTATCCGGCCAACCGGCCGCTATTGTAAGCTGTGCTGAGGAGATGACATGCGCAATAACCTGAAACTGCTGCCGGTTCTGCTGCTCACTGGCTGCGGCCTGTTTGGCAAACCGCAGCCGGAAACGCAAACCCTGCATTATCTTTGCGGCACGCTGCCGCTCACGGTCACGCTTGCGCAGCAGCAGGCGCATTTTATTATGGATGGTCAGCCGCTGACGTTAACCGAGCAGGAATCCGCGTCCGGCGTGCGCTACAGCGATGGCACCTACAGTTTCTGGTCACAGGGCGACAGCGCGTTTATCGAACGCAATCAGCGCATTATCGTTAATGATTGCCAGCTGCAAACCGCGCAGGCGCGTTGAATATTATCCGGGGCAGTCGCACAATAGCGGTACCCTTTGCTATGGTTGAATCCGATGATGAGTGAAAACGATAGTCTGCAACAGATTGCCCATTTGCGCCGTGAATATACGCGCGGCGGCCTGCGTCGTAACGATCTGCCCGAGCAGCCGCTGGCGCTATTTGAACGCTGGCTGCGTCAGGCCTGCGATGCCCAGCTGCCGGACCCGACCGCGATGTGCGTGGCGACAGTGGATGCCCAGGGCCAGCCTTATCAACGGATCGTTCTGCTGAAGCATTATGACGCGCGCGGCATGATTTTCTATACCAACCTGGGCAGCCGCAAAGCGCAGCAGCTGGCTGAGAACCCGCGCGTGAGCCTGCTGTTTCCCTGGCATTTCCTCGAGCGTCAGGTGATGGTGCTGGGGCAGGTGGAAAAGCTCTCAACGCTGGAAGTGGTGAAATATTTCCACAGCCGTCCGCGCGACAGCCAGATCGGTGCCTGGGTCTCCCAGCAGTCGAGCCGGATCTCCGCACGCGGCGTGCTGGAAAGTAAGTTTCTGGAGCTGAAACAGAAATTCAGCCAGGGCGAAGTGCCGTTACCCAGCTTCTGGGGCGGATTCCGCATCAAAATCGATGCCATGGAGTTCTGGCAGGGCGGTGAAAACCGGCTGCACGATCGCTTTTTCTACCAGCGTGACGGCGAGCGCTGGAAAATCGATCGGCTGGCACCCTGAATTCGTTAAATTTTCCTGACTGGCGCTGGCGCTGGCGGCGGCGGCGCTTTATTCTATATGCCTTCATTTCTCCGCATATCAGCGGAAAGCTGTGTACCAGCATAGGTGCAGTCGTTACAACATGGAGTCTTTAATGACCAGCAGTAACCTGATTAAACAATTGCAAGAGCGAGGCCTGGTTGCCCAGGTAACGGATGAGGAAGCGTTAGCAGAGAGGCTGGCGCAAGGGCCAATCGCTCTCTATTGCGGCTTCGATCCGACCGCCGACAGCTTGCATTTGGGCCATCTGGTACCTTTGCTTTGTCTGAAACGTTTCCAGGATGCGGGACACAAGCCGGTTGCGCTGGTAGGCGGAGCCACCGGTCTGATTGGCGATCCCAGCTTCAAAGCGGCAGAGCGCAAGCTGAACACGACTGAAACCGTAAATGAATGGGTAGATAAAATCCGTCATCAGGTTGCCCCGTTCCTGGATTTCGACTGTGGTGAAAACAGCGCCATCGCGGCCAATAACTATGACTGGTTCGGCGGCATGAACGTGCTGACCTTCCTGCGCGATATCGGCAAGCACTTCTCTGTTAACCAGATGATTAACAAAGAAGCGGTGAAGCAGCGTCTGAACCGCGACGATCAGGGCATTTCGTTTACCGAATTCTCTTACAATCTGCTGCAGGGCTATGATTTTGCCTGCCTGAACGAGCGCTATGGCGTGGCGTTGCAGATTGGCGGCTCCGATCAGTGGGGCAATATCACCTCCGGTATCGATCTGACGCGTCGTCTGCATCAAAACCAGGTCTTTGGCCTGACCGTACCGCTGATCACCAAGTCCGACGGCACCAAGTTCGGCAAGACGGAAGGTGGCGCGGTCTGGCTGGACGCGAAGAAAACCAGCCCGTACAAATTCTATCAATTCTGGATCAACACCGCCGATGCGGACGTTTATCGCTTCCTGAAGTTCTTCACTTTTATGAGCATTGACGAGATCAATGCGCTGGAAGAAGAAGACAAAAACAGCGGAAAAGCGCCGCGCGCGCAGTATGTTCTGGCCGAGCAGGTTACCCGCATGGTGCATGGCGCTGAAGGGCTGGCCGCCGCGCAGCGTATCACGCAGAGCCTTTTCTCCGGCAGCCTGAGCGAAATGACCGAAGCGGATTTCGAACAGCTGGCGCAGGATGGTATGCCGACCATTACGTTGGAGGTCGACGCCGATCTGCAACAGGCGCTGGTCAACGCGGAGCTGGTGCCGTCACGCGGTCAGGCGCGGACCATGATCAACTCCAACGCAGTAACGGTTAACGGTGAGAAACAGTCTGATGCGGAATACCGCTTCAGCGACAGCGATAAGCTGTTTGACCGTTATACGCTGCTGCGTCGCGGTAAAAAGCACTACTGTCTGGTGTGCTGGAAATAACGATAAAAAGGCCGGTTCGACCGGCCTTATTTTTTGGCAGGGTTGTGCAGGTTAAACATGAAAAACATTCTCGCTATTCAGTCTCACGTTGTTTTTGGTCACGCGGGTAACAGCGCGGCGGAATTCCCGATGCGTCGTATGGGCGCGAACGTCTGGCCGTTAAACACCGTTCAGTTTTCTAACCATACGCAATATGGCCACTGGACCGGCACCGTAATGCCAGCCTCGCATCTGACCGATATCGTTAAGGGGATTGCCGATATCGATCGCTTAAAAACCTGTGATGCGGTGCTGAGCGGCTACCTCGGTTCCGCCGAGCAGGGCGAACAGATTCTGGAAATTGTACGCCAGGTCAAACAGGCCAACCCCGAGGCCTGGTATTTCTGCGATCCGGTGATGGGCCATCCTGAGAAGGGTTGCATCGTGGCACCGGGCGTGGCGGAGTTCCATTGCAAAGCGTCGCTGCCCGCCAGCGATATTATCGCGCCGAATCTGCTGGAGCTGGAGATGCTGAGCGGCAGCAGCGTAACAAACGTAGAAGATGCGGTGACAGTGTCACGTCAGCTGATTGCTCAGGGACCGAAAATTGTGCTGGTTAAACATCTGGCGCGCGCTGGACGCCGCAGCGATCGTTTTGAAATGCTGCTGGTGACCGCGCAGGAAGCCTGGCATATCAGCCGCCCGCTGATCGACTTCGGCGTCAGGCAGCCAGTTGGCGTGGGTGATTTAACCAGCGGCCTGCTGCTGGTGAACTTGCTAAAAGGTGAGACGCTGAAACAGTCGCTGGAGCATATCACCGCTGCGGTCTATGAAGTGATGTTGAAAACCCACGAAATGGGTGAATATGAACTCCAGCTGGTGGCCGCGCAGGATCTGATAGCGAAGCCGCAGCAACACTTTGCCGCTGAAAAACTCTGACCACGTAAGGTTCAGAAATAACGGGACGCGCAGGCGTCCCGTTTGCTATCAGGCTAGTCCTTCCGCATCCAGCGCGGCGGCTACCGCAGGGCGTTCCGCAACGCGTGCCTGCCAGGCCGACAGCGCTTCCAGCCCGTTCAGATCAAGCTGCACCGCTTTTGCCCAGCGTGTCACCACAAACAGATAGGCGTCCGCTACGCTAAAACGCGTACCCACCAGCCACTGCTTATCCTGCAACTCATCGTTAACGTAACGGAATTTGCTCTCCAGCTGCTGGCGCTGCTGCGTTTTCACCTCTTCTGAGGTATTCGGGCGGAACAGCGGCGTAAAATTTTTATGCAGCTCGGTGGCGATATAGTTTAGCCACTCCAGCGTATGATAGCGCGTCAGGCTGCCAGCGGGCGCCAGCAGCTGGCGATCGGGTTTCAGGTCAGCGAGATATTGCACAATAGCCGGCCCTTCAGTGAGCAGCGTGCCATCATCCAGCTCCAGGGCCGGAACCTGCCCCTTGGGATTGATCTGCCAGTAATCTTCGCCGTGCTCGGTTTTCTTCGTGGCTAAATCAACATTGACCTGAGTGAAATCCAGGCCGCACTCGCGCAGGATGATATGAGGAGAGAGGGAACAGGCACCAGCTTTACTGAACAGTTTCATACAATGCTCCTTGTTGCATGCGGGGGGAACATCATCCTACTGCGGGCACCTGCAAATGTCAGCGTAAAAAAAGAATAAAAAAAAGCCGTCACGCGGACGGCTTTTTGTCTGTTACGCCTGGCGCTTATGGCTGTTTTGGCGCGTCGTGATCGATAGTCATACGATTCAGGATCGGCGCGGTCAGCATCATCAGTACGGCGATAATCGCGGTAGCGATACCGATTTTCTGGAACACCTCACTGTAGATTGCCAGCGACTGTAGCGGGTCGTTAACGCCTTCCGGCACCGCCATCAAGTTTGCCACTTTACCGGCGATCATCGCGGCGCCTGCGGTGGTCAGGAACCAGGAGCCCATAATAAAGCCCATCAGACGCTGCGGCACCAGCTGCGCGACCATTGCCAGTCCCAGACCGGAAATCATCAGTTCGCCGATACTTTGCAGCGCATAGCTCAGGATCAGCCAGTTGACGGAGACGATACCCATCTGATTCGCAAAGCTGGCACCCAGCGGCAGCACCAGGAAAGCGCCGGAGCAGAGCACCATACCGATAGCAAATTTATGCGGCATCGGCAGGCGGTCGCCCATTTTATTGTAAATCGCCGCCAGAATCGGGCTGGCAACCATGATCCAGAACGGGTTCAGCGCCTGATACTGCTCGGGTTCAAAAGTAATGCCCAGGATGCTGTGTTCCACATTGCGGATAGCGAAGAAGTTCAGCGAGGTCGGCATCTGCATATAGAGAACGAAAAACACAATCGCTTCTACCATCAGCAGGAAGGCGACAATCATGCGGCGACGTGCTGCGCCCTGCAAGGCGAACGCTTCTTTAGCGAAGATCAGAATAATACCCAGCGCAATCACACCCAGTACGATACGGGCAATGAACTGATGATGCAGCAGCCAGGTAGCGACGGAAATCAACACCACCACGCCGACCAGCGTTGCCAGCAATTTACCCATGTTTAACGGGGCGAAATCGGGTTTGGAACCGTAGTTCTTCACCATTTTCTGGCACAGCAGGAAGTTGATGACCGTAATCGCCAGACCAACCACGGAAAGGGCAAAGGCCACGCTCCAGCCGTAGCGAGCGGCCAGCCACGGTGTCAGCATCATGGAAACCAGCGAACCCACGTTAATTGACATATAGAACATGGTGAAAGCGCCGTCGATACGCGGGTCGTCTTTGTCATAGCAGGTAGAGAGCAGGGAAGCCGGGTTAGCTTTAAACAGGCCGCTACCCATCGCGATGGTCGCCATGCCGATGTAAACCATCGACACATCATGCCCCGACCAGGCCACCAGGCTGTAACCTATTGCCAGCACCAGCGCGCCGAGCACAATCACACGCTTGGTGCCTAAAACTTTATCGCCCAGCCAGCCGCCGATGGCGGTCAGGCCATAAACCAGGGCGCTAAAAGAGGAGAAAAGCGTGATGGAATCAGATTCGGACATCCCCAGCTGTTTAACCAGGTAGACCGCCATAATGGCCTGCAGGCCGTAGTAACCAAAACGTTCCCAAAGTTCGATGGAAAAGATCAGATAAAACGCTTTTGGTTGTTTGAACGCATTGAGGCTGGCTGCCTCATCAGTGTGTTTGTTTGCTGTAGACACTGTTACCTCTGTTGTTTCAACCTGATTTTCATCAGGAAATAAGACCGCGTCGCTGGCGAAACCGGCGCACGATTCTGTAATTAAATCTGAAAAAACGGCGGTTAATTTCTCTTATCCCGCCACAAGTGGCAAGTGTTTTTTTATTTGCTATCCGTGCGCCCGCGTTTAGGGTTAATAGCAAGATCGTCGCCTGTTAAATAGTGTTAAGTGCTGTTTGATATTTTATGGACGGAATAATCTGTCATTTTAACCGGACGGAAGCGGCAAACAGGGTGTTTGTTTTCTGGAAAACGATTTAGCCTTATGACCTGCAAAAAATAGAGAATAAAGCAGAATAAAGCGCTGAAATAAGCCGTTTCACGGGGTTTTATGAAGGTTTATAACGGCTTGTAGAACCGGCTGAACGCGTAGTTTTTGAGATGTGAGCGCGATCACATTTTGATGGATTAATTCAAAGCAAAAAATAAGCATGCTGGATTATTAAACTATAAAAGCCGGGCAATAGTTTATTATGCCCGGCTGAAAAGCGATATCAGCGAATTAAATGCAGGAACTGCAGATGACGCTCATAGTGATCAAGAATATCGTTAATGATCTGTTCCTCGGTATAACCCACCAGATCGTATTCCTGGCTGCCCTCCCACAAATGGACTTCAGCACGATAATAGCGGCTGGCGGCAGGTAAGCGATCGCCGTGACGCATAAAGGAAGGCGTGCGATAACCCTGCATCTGAACACCATAAACAAAAGGTGCTTCTTCGCCATGTTCGACGCGAATACTCATGGAAAAGTCGTGCGGTGAAAGATCGCTTTCTACCTGCAAGCCTTTCTCTTCCAGCACCTCAACCACTTTGCTCAGCGCCGGGCGCGCGGTCTCATCCATAAAGCGATAAACCATATCGCGTCCTGGGTAAGAGATCGCGCGGTTCAGACGGCGGCGCCAGCTACTGGTGTGGCCTGGGCGATAGCGTCCGTTAAGCAGCGGCGCGGCAATGGTAAGGGAACGGCTGCGATCGCGCTGTTTTTCATGATGCAGTGCGCGGTACATCGCCACCACAAACAGCGCCAGGATCAGGGAAAAGGGCAAGGCGCTCAGGACCACGGCCGTTTGCAACGAGGTGTAATCACCGGCAAACAGCAGGGAAAGCGTCAGCATACATACCGCCGCGGCCCAGAAGATACGTAGCCAGTTTGGCGCATCGCTGCTGCTGTCGCCGGTACAGGAGAGATTCGCCACCACCAGCGCGCCGGAATCGGCCGAGGTAACAAAAAAGATAAAGCAGATTATTACCGCCAGCATAATAAGCGGCGTCGCCAGCGGATAGCTGGAAAGCATATGGTAAACCGCCATCGCCGGTTCGCTAAGGGCAATATCGCCCAGCTGTTTCATGCCGTGCTGGAAAAAACTCAGGGCGCTATTGCCGAACACTGACAGCCAGGCCAGCGTAAAGCCCATCGGGATCAGCAGCACGCCAATGACAAATTCACGTAACGTACGGCCACGGGAAATACGGGCGATAAACATACCCACAAACGGCGACCATGCGATCCACCAGGCCCAGTAAAACACCGTCCAGCTGCCCAGCCAGCGCTCTTTGCCGCTATTGCCGTAAGCGTAAAGATCAAAGGTTTTTCGCGGCAGTTGAGTGAAGTAATCGCCAAAGTTTTGCACCAGCGCGTTGAGCAGATGACCAGTAGGCCCGGCGAACAGCACAAAAAAGAACATCAGTAACGCCAGCAGCATATTCAGCTCTGACATACGGCGTATGCCTTTGTCCACGCCGCTGACGGCGGAGAGCGTGGCGGCGCCCATCACTACCACAATCAGGATCACCTGCATGGTATGGCTCTGCGCGATACCGGTTAAAAAGCTGATACCGGAATTAATCTGCATGACGCCGATGCCCAGGCTGGTCGCGAGGCCGAATAGGGTGCCAACAATGCCGAAGATATCTACCGCATGACCAATCGGGCCGTTAATACGATCGCCGATCAGCGGATAAAAGGCCGAGCGCAGCGCCAGCGGCAGATTATGGCGATAGGCGAAATAGGCCAGCGACATCGCTACCAACGTATAAATCCCCCAGCCGTGCAAGCCCCAATGCATCATGGTCAGCACCATGCCGTCACGCGCGGCCTGCGCGGAGCCAGCCACGCCTTCTGGCGGCTGTAACAGATGATCCAGCGGCTCGGAAGCACCAAAGAACAGCAACTCGGAACCGATGCCGGCGGAAAATAGCATCGCTGCCCAGCTGCCATAGCTGAAATCGGGCGTGGCGTGATCGGGACCCAGCTTGATATCGCCATAGCGGGAAAGGGCGACGAACAGCACAAAACCGAGATAGAAGGCGACCACCAGCATGTAATACCAGCCGAAGGTTGCGGAGGCCCAGGTCTGCGCTTTACCCAATATCAAACTTGCCTGTTCAGGAAAAGCCAGCACGCAGCCAGAGAAGAGCACAATGATCAGGGCGGCGCCATAAAACACGGCCCGGTTAAGCGTAACTGTTTGAATTGTTTGTCGGTCTTGTGACCCCGGCATGCAAACTCCTCATCAAATTGGTTGCATTATCCCTGTATGAAAGCCCCTGTTGAGTACAGGGTTTTGTTATCCATTTGTTATAAATACTATGTTTTATTGATTGAACGTTCAATATAAAAAAGCTAGCCTGTAAAGACTTCATCAGTGAAAAGTGACAAGACGATGCCAAAAGTCGGAATGAAAGCCATACGCCAGGCGCAGTTGATTAAAGCGACTCTGACGGTAATTGATCGGGTTGGGCTGGCGGAGGCCAGTATCGCGGTAATTGCCAAAGAGGCGGGTGTCTCGACCGGCATCGTCAGCCACTATTTTGGCGACAAAAATGGCCTGCTGGACGCCTGCATGCGGCAGATTCTGGCCGACCTATACCTGGCGGTAGAACGGCAAAGACGTCAGGCGCCGGACACGCCAGAGGCGCAGATCCGCGCCATTATCGACGGCAATTTTGACGTTTCACAGGTTGATGCGCCGGTGCTGAAAACCTGGCTGGTTTTCTGGACCAACAGTTTGCACCAGCCAAGGCTGCAACGTCTACAAAGCATCAACGACCGGCGGCTATGGTCGAACCTTACCGCGCAGTTTGCCCGCGCAATGCCGCACGAGCAAGCGCGAGCCGCGGGCAGCAGCATGGCGGCATTAATTGACGGACTGTGGCTGCGTATGACGCTGTCGCCGCAGCCCATGGAAGAGGGACTCGGGCGGGCCCGGTCGCTCTGTTATCAGAATCTCGCGCTCTGGCTGACCTCGCCAGAGCAGAACAGGCCTTAACAGGAGGAATCATGGCGGAACGCCGCGGAAACTATATTAACGGCCGTGAAGAACCGGGCCGGGGAGCAATTTTTACCAGCGTGAATCCGGCTAACGGCAAGGTGCTGGCGGAAATCAGCGCCGCCAGCCGTGAGGATGTGGATCGCGCCGTTGCCAGCGCGCAGGCGGGACAGCGCATCTGGCGCGCATATACGCCGGTCGAGCGCAGCCGCGTATTACTGAAGGCGGTTGCGCTGCTGCGCGAGCGTAACCAGGCGCTGGCGGAGCTGGAAACCGCCGATACCGGCAAGCCAATTAGCGAAACGGCGGCGGTGGATATCGTGACCGGCGCGGACGTGCTGGAGTATTACGCAGGCCTGGCGCCCGCCTTGCAGGGCGAGCAGATTCCGCTACGCGACAGCGCGCTGGTCTATACCCGCCGCGAGCCGCTGGGCGTTTGCGCCGGGATTGGCGCATGGAACTATCCCATCCAAATCGCGCTGTGGAAGAGCGCGCCCGCGCTGGCTGCCGGTAATGCCATGGTATTCAAGCCGAGCGAAATCACGCCGCTGAGCGCGCTGGCGCTGGCAGAAATTTATAGCGAAGCGGGGCTGCCGGACGGCGTATTCAATGTGGTACAGGGCGCTGCCGAAACCGGCCAGGCGCTGAGCCAGCATCCTGACATCGCAAAAATCTCTTTTACCGGCGAAGTGAACACCGGCAAGCGGGTGATGGCGGATGCGGCGCTGGCCAACCTGAAAGAGGTCACCATGGAACTGGGCGGCAAATCGCCGCTGATTGTGTTTGCCGATGCCGATCTCGATCGCGCTGTAGATGGCGCAATGATGGCTAATTTCTATAGCAGCGGACAGGTTTGCACTAACGGCACGCGCGTTTTCGTTCAGCGCTCGCTGCTGGCGGCGTTTGAACAGCGTCTGCTGGAGAAAATGGCGCGCATCAAAACCGGCGACCCACGCGATCCGGCGGTGAACTTTGGTCCGCTGGTCAGCGCTCAGCACTGCGAAAAAGTGGTCTCTTACCTGCAACTGGGTAAAGAAGAGGGCGCGCGCCTGCTGGCGGGCGGTGAGCGCCTTACCGAGGGCGAACTGGCGGCGGGTTATTACGTCGCGCCAACGGTATTCAGCGACTGCCACGATGAGATGCGCATCGTACAGGAAGAAATTTTCGGACCGGTGATGAGCATTCTGGTGTTTGACGATGAAGAAGAAGCGATCCGGCGTGCCAACGCCACCGGCTACGGTCTGGCGGGCGGCGTTTTTACCCAGTCGCTAAACCGGGCGCACCGGGTTATCCATCAACTGGAGGCGGGCATCTGCTGGGTCAACGGCTGGGGCGAATCGCCGGCGCCGATGCCGGTCGGTGGCTACAAGCAGTCGGGCGTAGGACGTGAAAACGGGCTGGATACGTTGCAGCACTACACGCGGACCAAATCGGTGCTGATCGAGATGGGAGAGTACCCGTCAGCGTTTTAATTAATAGATCGGCGGCGCAGGCCGCCGAATGCAGGAGGTTTAATGCAGGAATTTGATTACATCATTATTGGCGCAGGTTCCGCGGGCAATGTGCTGGCGACGCGTCTTACCGAGGATGCTGACGTATCGGTACTGTTACTGGAAGCAGGCGGACGCGATCACCGCTGGGACTTTCGTACCCAAATGCCAGCCGCTTTGGCTTATCCGTTACAGGGTAAACGCTACAACTGGGCTTATGAAACCGATGCTGAACCCCATATGAATCAGCGGCGGATGGAGTGTGGACGTGGCAAAGGGCTGGGCGGTTCCTCTCTGATCAACGGCATGTGTTACATTCGCGGCAATGCGCTCGATTATGACGGTTGGGCAAAAAAAACCGGGCTGGAAAACTGGTCCTATCTGCACTGTTTGCCCTATTTTCGCCGGGCGGAGAAGCGTGATATCGGCGAAAACGACTACCACGGCGGCGAAGGTTATTTGAGCGTAACCACGCCGAAAACTGCTAACAATCCGCTTTACCGCGCCTTTATCGAGGCGGCGAAGCAGGCGGGGCACCATGAAACGGACGATCTGAACGGCTACCGTCAGGATGGTTTCGGCCCGATGGATCGCACCGTTACGCCGCAGGGCCGTCGCTCCAGCACCGCGCGCGGCTACCTGGACGTGGCGAAACAGCGTCCAAACCTGACCATCATTACCCATGCGCAAACCGATCGTATTCTGTTTACGGATAAAACCGCGACCGGCGTCACCTGGCTGCGTAAAGGCGCACGTCAGCAGGCCAGCGCGCGACGCGAAGTGCTGCTGTGCGCTGGCGCTATCGCCTCGCCGCAGATTTTGCAGCGCTCCGGCGTTGGCCCGGAAGCGTGGCTGCGCGAACTGGATATTGATGTGGTGCATGCCCTGCCAGGCGTAGGGCAGAATTTGCAGGATCATCTGGAAATTTATATGCAGTTCCGCTGTAAAGAGCCGGTCTCCCTTTATCCGGCGCTGAAGTGGTGGAACCAGCCAGCAATCGGCGCGGAGTGGTTGCTGAAGGGCAGCGGCATCGGCGCCAGCAACCAGTTTGAAGCGGGCGGTTTTATCCGCAGCGACAAGCACCCGGAATGGCCGGATCTGCAATACCACTTTTTGCCGGTGGCGATTAACTACAACGGCAGCAGCCCGGTAAAAGAACACGGTTTTCAGGCACATGTCGGACCGATGCGCTCCATGAGCCGTGGACGTATCAAACTGAAGTCAAAAGATCCTTACGACGCGCCATCGATTTTCTTCAACTATATGTCGCAGCAGCGTGATTGGGTGGAGTTTCGTGCGGCGGTGCGTCTGACGCGTGAAATTATGCGTCAGCCTGCGCTGGCGCCCTATTGCGGCGCGGAAATCCAGCCGGGGCTGGCGGTGCAGAGCGACGAGCAGATCGACGCCTTTATCCGGGAACATGCGGAAACCGCCTATCATCCCTGCGGCAGCTGCGCGATGGGCTATGGTGACATGGACGTGGTGGACAATGCCGGGCGGGTACACGGGCTGCAACGGCTACGCGTGGTCGATGCGTCGATCATGCCGCAAATCACCACCGGCAACCTCAATGCGCCAACGGTGATGATTGCCGAGAAGATAGCCGATCTGATTCGTGGTAGACAGCCGCTAACGCCGTCGCAGGCGGACTATTATCGCCTGCAACGCGAACAGGCGATTGCCGAGGCGGATGCGCAGAAAAGCGCGTAATAAAAAAGCCGGTCAGCAGACCGGCTTTTTCTTTGGCACAAAACCCCGCCCGTCATACATCGACTTTCTCTTTATATTCGCACAGATCTTCAATCAGACAGGAGCCGCAGCGTGGTTTACGGGCAATACAGGTATAGCGGCCATGTAAAATCAGCCAGTGGTGGCAATCCACTTTAAATTCAGCGGGCACCACTTTTAACAGTTTCTCTTCGACCTGCTCGACGTTTTTACCCGGCGCAAACTGGGTACGGTTACAAACGCGAAATATATGGGTATCAACGGCGATGGTCGGCCAGCCGAAAGCGGTATTCAGCACCACGTTGGCGGTTTTGCGGCCGACGCCAGGCAACGCTTCCAGCGCGGCGCGATCTTCCGGCACTTCACCCTGATGCTTCTCCAGCAGCAGGCGGCAGGTCTTAATCACATTTTCCGCTTTGCTGTTAAACAGACCGATGGTTTTAATGTACTGTTTGACGCCTTCCACACCGAGCTCCAGCATGGCGGCGGGCGTATTAGCAACCGGATAAAGCTTCGCCGTGGCCTTGTTCACGCTGACATCGGTTGCCTGCGCCGAGAGCAGCACGGCAATCAATAATTCAAAGGGCGAGTTAAAATGCAGTTCAGTGGTGGGATGCGGGTTGTTATCCCGCAGCCGTGACAGAATCTGATAACGTTTTTCTTTATTCACACTGCTTTCCCGACCGGTTCCTGCATCAGTTTTTCTCTGGCAGCGGCGCGCGCTTTTAATTTCTGATCGATGATATATTTCGCCGCCAGCATCATGCCGAGGCCGATAAACGCGCCCGGCGGCAACATCGCCAACAGCATTGGTGAATCGAAATGCACCACTTCGATACGCAGCACTTTTGCCCAACCGCCTAACAGCCGATCGGCACCGTCAAAAATGGTGCCGTTGCCAATAATTTCACGCAGGCAGCCCAGCACGAACATGGCGCAGGTCGCGCCCATACCGATAGCGAAACCGTCCAGCGCCGACAGCGGCACTGAACTTTTCGAGGCGACCGCCTCTGCGCGTCCCACCACAATACAGTTAGTGACAATCAGCGGAATAAAGATCCCCAGCGACTGATAAAGGCCATAGGCGTAAGCGTTAATCAGCATCTGCACGCAGCTAACCACCGAGGCGATAATCATTACGTAAATAGGAATACGGATCTCTGACGGCACCCAGCGGCGCGAGGCGGAGATCGCGCTGTTGGTGATGGTCAGCACCAGCGTGGTCGCCAGACCCAGCCCCAGCGCGTTGGTGGCGGTTGAGGTCACGGCCAGCAGCGGACAAAGCCCCAACAGCTGCACCAGTGAGGAGTTGTTTTTCCACAGGCCGCCGATTAACAGATTTTTAGCTTCACTCATTAGCGTCTCCACAGGCGGGTAGCGCAGAAAGGTTTTCTGGCAGAGTTTCTATAAGCAGCGTAGCGCGTTTGGCCGCGTTAACCACTGCGCGTGGGGTAATGGTCGCACCGGTAAACTGATCGAAATCACCGCCATCTTTTTTTACGGCGAAATGCGTATCCTGCGCGCCGTGCAGCTGGACGCCGCTAAAGTGGGTGATCCAGTCAGAGATGCGCAGTTCGATTTTATCGCCAAGGCCCGGCGTTTCATGATGCTCAATCACGCGCACGCCCAGCACTTTGCCATGAAAATCGGCGCCGACCAGCATCTGAATTGCGCCAGAATAGCCGTCTGGCGCGGTGGTTTCCAGCGCCGCCGCCACTGGACGATCGTCCTGACGCGCGATATATAAGCGATGCGGTTTATCATTGCCGAGGGCGCTATCGGTGACAACGTAACATTCTTTTTGCATCGCGTTGTTGTAATTTTCTGGCGGCACCACCTGATCCAGCAACAGCTTTTGTTGCACCGTGGTTTGATGGGCAATGGTCGGTTTGGTCACGGTATTAACCACCGCCGTCAGACCGGTGGTCACGGCAGCAAACAGCGCCAGCCTTACGCCATTTTTACGTATGGTATCCAGCATCCTTTACTCCTTACGATGGCCGTATACGCGCGGCTGGGTGTAGTAATCGATCAGCGGCACGCAGATATTCGCCAGCAGCACCGCAAAAGCAACGCCATCCGGATAACCGCCGAAACTGCGGATCAGCCAAACCAGCAGCCCAATCAGCACGCCATAGATCAGGCGGCCTTTATTGGTCGTGGATGCGGAAATCGGGTCGGTAGCGATAAAAAACGCGCCGAGCATGGTTGCGCCAGAAAAGAGATGGATCATCGGCGAGGCCAGCGTCGTTGGGGAAAAGAGCCAGCCCAGCGTGGCGCAAACCAGCAGCGAAAGCAGAAAACTCAGCGGGATGTGCCAGCGAATCGTGCCTTTCGCCAACAGAAACAGCCCGCCCAGCAGAAACGCCAAGTTAACCCACTGCCAGCCGAGACCGGCAAGCACGCCGCTGTAAATCGGCTGGGCCAGCAGCTGTTCGGCGCTGTGACCCGCGCGCAGGCCGGTTTTAAAGGTATCCAGCGGCGTTGCCTGGCTGATGCCGTCCACGCCCAGCTGCAGCTGCTGCATGGTATCGCCAGCCAGCGTGTGATGGGTGAAGATCATGCTTAACGAATCGATCAGGCTGGGCGTAACGGATTGCAGCGCCTGCGGCGGCATCCAGCTGGTCATCTGCACCGGAAAGGAGATCAACAACACCACATAGCCGATCATCGCCGGGTTAAACGGGTTTTGTCCCAGCCCGCCATACAGATGCTTGGCGATGATAATGGCGAAGGCGGTGCCGATGACAATCAGCCACCAGGGCGCCAGCGGCGGCAGGCTAATGCCCAGCAGCACGGCGGTGAGCAGGGCGGAATGATCTTTAAGATTGAACAATACCGGCTGCTTGCGCAGGTGCAAAATGGCCGCTTCGGTGCCCCATGCGGTCAGCGCCGCCAGCGCTATCTGAATCAGGTTGCCGTAGCCAAAGTAGTACCACTGGACAGCGATGCCCGGTACGGCGGCCAGCAGCACCAGCAGCATAATGCGGCTGGTGGCGCGGTGGTTGTGGGTATAAGGGGAGCTTGCAATACGAAACATTTAATCCTCAATGCTCTGCTGTGCTTTGCGCGCTTTAGCGCGGGCAACGGCGGCGGCGACAGCGGCTTTTCGACGCGCATCGGCGTCTGTTTCCGTATCGCTTTCCGCGGGTTCCTGCGCCACAACGTTTTGCGGCTCAGCGCTGGCGACCTGCGCCTGCTGTGCTTTCTTCGCTTTGGCGCGGGCGATGGCGGCTTCCACCGCTGCTTTACGCGGATCAACCGGTGCGGCGGGTTCCTGCGCCACAGCGTTTTGTGGCTCAGCATTAGCGACCTGCGCCTGCTGTGCTTTCTTCGTTTTGGCGCGAGCAATCGCGGCTTCCACCGCCGCTTTACGCGGATCGACCGGCGCGGCGGGTTCCTGCGCCACAGCGTTTTGCGGCTCAGCGCTGGCGGCCTGCGCCTGCTGCGCTTTTTTCGCTTTGGCGCGGGCAATAGCGGCTTCCACCGCCGCTTTACGCGGATCGACCGGCGCGGCAGGTTCCTGCGCCACAGCGTTTTGCGGCTCAGCGCTGGCGGTCTGCGCCTGCTGCGCTTTCTTCGCTTTGGCGCGGGCGATGGCGGCCTCTACTGCTGCCTTACGCGGATCAACCGGCGCGGCGTCAGCGAGCGGCGCGGTCGCGTCGGTCGCCGGGACGCTGTGACTCTCGCTATCGGCATCATTTTGCGCTTCAACCCGCTCGACGCCTGCGGCCTGCGCTTTCTTCGCTTTGGCGCGAGCGATAGCGGCTTCTACTGCTGCCTTACGCGGATCGCCAGCCTGGCGCGACAGCGGCTCGGTTTCCGCCTGTTTTTCGGCCTGACGGGCGCGCGCCAGCGCTTTACGCGCTTCACGCTGGGCGATGACCGCCGCGTTGTCTGGCTCCTGGCCTGCCTTCACCTCAACCGGCTCGACTGCCGCTTTCGCTTTCACGCGCTCCAGCGCAGCGGCGATTTCATCCTGCTCGCTGACGCTGACCCGACGTTTCGCCTGAGCATGACGCGCTTCACGCGCCTGTTTTTCGCGCTCAAGACGCGCCTGACGCGCCTCGAAACGTGCTTTCGCCTCGGCGGTACGTTTCGCTTCCAGGTCGATGGCGCGCAGCTCGGCCTTTTCCTGACGATAATATTGCACCAGCGGGATATTGCTGGGGCACACCCAGGCGCAGGCGCCGCACTCAATGCAATCTTCGATGTGATAAGCACGCGCTTTGTCGTGATCGGCGCCCTGGCTGTACCAGTAAAGCTGCTGCGGCAGCAGGTTGGCCGGACAGGCATCGGCGCAGGCGCTACAGCGAATACAGGAGAGCTCCTGCTGCGGTTCGCCCATCTCGCTGGCGGAAGGCGCCAGCAAACAGTTAGTGATTTTAACCGTCGGCACATCCAGCGCGGGCAGGGTAAAGCCCATCAGCGGGCCGCCCATGATCACCATTTGCTGCGGCTGCGGCTGAAATCCCGCCTGATGCAGCAGATGGCTGACCGGCGTCCCTAAACGGCCCCAGACATTCCCAGGCTGGGCGATCGCCTCGCCGGTCAGGGTTACCACGCGTTCGGTTAAGGGTTCGCCGTCGATAATAGCGCGCTTAACCGCATAAGCGGTGCCAACGTTCTGCATCAGCACACCAATATCAGAAGAGCGTCCGCCGTGCGGCACCTCTTTACCGGTGAGAATTTTGGTTAACTGCTTCGCGCCGCCCGAAGGATATTTGGTCGGGATCACCCGCAGCTGGAGATCGCTGCTGTTGCCCAGCGCTCGTTTTAGCGCCGCAATGGCGTCCGGCTTATTATCCTCAATGCCGATCAGCACGCGCTCCGCCTGTAGTACCCAGGCAAGAATCCGGCTACCTTCCAGCACCTCGGCGGCGCAATCCTGCATTAACCGATCGTCGGCGGTGATATAGGGTTCGCATTCGGCGGCATTAATAATCAGCGTGCGCGTGCTGTTCAGCCCGCCTTTCAGTTTGCTGGCGGTGGGGAAGCCCGCGCCGCCGAGACCGGCGACGCCCGCCTGATGGATGCGCTTCACCACCTCTTCACGCGGCAGCTGGCGGTAATCGTTCAGCGTCTGGCGCTCGATCCAGCGATCTTCGCCGTCCGGCACGATAAACACCGAAATTTCAGCCAGCCCGGACGGGTGGGCGGTCATATGCGGACCAATTGCCTCTACCGTGCCGGAGGTGGGCGCATGTACCGGCAGCATACGGCCATTGCCAAAGGTCAGCGGTTGCCCGCGCAACACCTTGTCACCTGGCTTAACGCAGAGTTCACCTTCGTGACCGATATGTTGCTTAAGCGGGATGATAAAGCGATCCGCCAGCGGAAGCTGACGCAGCGGCGTGCCGTTCGACTGGGATTTCATTTCCGGCGGATGGATACCGCCTTCGAAGTCCCAGATTTTATCTTTACGAAATAAATTCAGAAGGTTAAGCATGATGTTCCACAGGAATAACCCGAACCGGGATAGTGTGCAGATCCCATTTCCAGTTGGCTGTCGTGGTGGCTACCGGGCGCATTTCAATGCAGTCGGTCGGACAGGGGGCGACGCAAAGATCGCAGCCGGTGCAGACATCACTCAGCACGGTATGCATGGCGCGTGTGGCACCTACAATGGCATCAACCGGACAAGCCTGAATGCACTTGGTGCAGCCGATACAGTTGGCTTCATCGATCCAGGCAACGGTGCGCACCGGCTCTTTAACGCTGGCATCGCCATCCAGCGGCTGCGGCTCAACGTTCAGCAGCTCCGCCAGCTTCAGCATGGTTTGCTCGCCACCGGGCGCGCATTTATTGATCGCCTCGCCATTGTTACCAACCGCTTCGGCATAAGGGCGGCAGCCGGCATAGCCGCACTGCCCGCACTGGCTCTGCGGCAGCGTGGCGTCGATCTGTTCCACGATCGGGTCCGCCTCTACTTTGAAGCGGCGTGACGCGTAGCCCAGCAAGCCGCCAAAAATCAGGCTCAGGGCGCTAATTGCAATAATTGCTATCCAGATAGCGGTCATCAGAATTTCACCAGACCGGAGAAGCCCATAAACGCCAGCGCCATCAGGCCAGCGGTAATCAGGGCGATAGAAGAACCTTTAAAAGGTGTTGGCACATTGGCCAGCACCAGGCGTTCGCGCATACCGGCAAACAGCACCATCACCAGCGAAAAGCCCAGTGAGGCGCTGAAACCATAGAGCGCCGCCTGCAAAAAGGTGTGATTAAGGTTGACGCTCAGCAACGGCACGGCAAGCACCGCACAGTTGGTGGTGATCAACGGCAGAAAAATACCCAGCAGGCGATAAAGCGCCGGGCTGGTTTTCCGTACCACCATCTCAGTGAACTGCACGGTAACCGCAATCACCAGGATATAGGCCAGCGTACGCAGGTAGACCAGATCCAGCGGCAGCAGGATTAAATGGTTTACCAGCCATGCGCAGATCGAGGCCAGCGTAATCACAAACGTGGTTGCCAGGCCCATGCCTATGGCCGTTTCCAGTTTTTTAGACACGCCCATAAAAGGGCACAGGCCGAGAAACTTCACCAGAACGAAGTTATTCACCAGCACGGTGCCAATAAAAAGAAGCAGGTAGTCGCTCATCGTTTCGCCCGGAGTAATAAAAGCCGCTTATTATCAAATATTCCCGGCGCTATCACAACGGCACCTGGCGGTTAAAAAACCAGCAACAGCACTCAGGATTAAATTTATGGTGGTTTTGACAACGCTTAGGGTGCGACAAAGGTCTCTTTCACCCGTCGGGAGCGCCTGAAATAGGGGACCAGCACCGCCGCCGCCAGTAACGCGATCAGTAATGTGCGCACTGCTGCGCCATCAGTTACCGGAGAAAAGGCGAAGGTTTTTAACGCCAGCACCACCGTTAACAGTAGCCAGATAATGTAATGGCGCGGCAGGCGACGCGAACGCAAACAAAAAATCCACGTTACCCAGGCGCTGTAACACCAGACCGCCAGCGAGGTCGCCAGCGATAATCCCCACTGCACCAGAAAAGCGTGATCGTGGCTGAACAGCAGTTCGCGCCAGGCGGGATTAAACAGTGCGCCGATGTACATCACCACCACTAACGCGCTGCTTAACAGCGTCAGAATCAGCCAGGCGAGCGGCAGCAACAGCCAGCCGCCGAGGCGCGGCGTGGAAGAGGTTAACGACATAATGCATTCCTTACGGGACAAAGTGCGGCGTGAGACAGGCGTTGTCCAGGCACGCCTGTTGGGTCGGGCATTATAGGGGAAAGAAGCGAAAGGAAACAGGCAGGATTAAACGACGTAACGCCAAACCGATTTAGGCACTTCACCTAAATTAAATAACCTTCCACCGGAAACCAGTTCTGCACGACGGTGATCGGCAGCGCGATACATATTCATTAATTCCTGGTCGTCAGTCAGCGAATAATTGAGGTGATCAAAGAGCTTTTCCAGACTTTCTGAGGTATTAATTTTACGAAATTTTAACAGATAATCTTGCGCTGTCATAATAACCATAATAATGGAAAGAAGAATGAGCGACTCAGTATAGAGAGGCCGCGCCATCTGTCCAGCGCCTGCCAGGTAAAAAACCGTGAAATTCAGAAAATAGCGCTGTTCAGAAAAAGTTAAGATTGAAGTTTATCTTGTCTTTCTTTTCTTAGATTCTGCAAACGATTAGCGGGAAAAGCTATTCACCTGAATAGATCTGTTGCCAGGAATTTTCTTAGCAAATAGCTATCAGGGGCCGGTTTAACGCAGAGAGAAGCGTGACATTAACGTTGTCACAAAAAAAGCCAATATTCTTAGATTAACGCTGTTAATGCCTTAATCGCCGATCTTTTTGCCAGAAAGCCCTCTAATCGGCACTGTGCGAAGCATCACAAATCCATTATTTAATCTGCAGAACTTAGCGTTAATCCTGATGGCTGAAGTTTACACGTCCCTGTAATCGGTTCCAAAACGCAGACCGGCTAAACGCTTCTCTTTATTACAGTTATTTAACAGATGCACCAACAAAAAACAGGCGATTTATCCATATTAGCAACAAGAGATTTTCAACCAAGAAACAGGTAACCCTTTTAATTAATTGAATTTTGTGAAGTATGTCGAAATCTGTCGTAGCCGAATCCGCCAGGCTGTAATAGCTTTGTACCTGAACATCTGAATCCCACCAGAGGAATAAATATTATGTGGAAGCGTTTACTTATCTCAGCCATGGTGAGCGCTGCGCTCGCCGCACCCGCGCTGGCGGCCGATCTGACCGTTGGTTTTTCTCAGGTTGGCTCTGAATCAGGCTGGCGCGCGGCTGAAACCAGCGTCGCGAAAAGCGAGGCGGAAAAGCGCGGCATCACCCTGAAAATTGCCGACGGCCAGCAGAAGCAGGAAAACCAAATCAAGGCGGTGCGTTCATTTATTGCTCAGGGCGTTGATGCCATTTTTATTGCGCCGGTGGTACAGACCGGTTGGGAGCCGGTGCTGGAAGAGGCGAAAGATGCCGAGATTCCGGTGTTCCTGCTCGACCGCGCCATCGTGGTGAAAGATAAATCGCTTTATATGTCGGTCATTACCGCAGACAACGTGCTGGAAGGGCGGCTTATTGGCGACTGGCTGGTAAAAGAGATGAACGGTAAACCCTGTAACGTTGTAGAGCTACAGGGAACGGTCGGTGCCAGCGTGGCAATCGATCGTAAAAAAGGCTTTGCTGAGGCGATTGCTAATACCCCTAATATCAAAATTATTCGTTCCCAGTCCGGCGACTTTACCCGCAGCAAAGGTAAAGAGGTGATGGAAAGCTTTATCAAGGCGGAAAATAACGGGAAAAACATCTGCATGGTCTATGCCCATAACGACGATATGGCCATCGGCGCTATTCAGGCTATTAAAGAAGCCGGATTAAAACCAGGCAAAGATATTCTCACCGGCTCGATTGATGGCGTGCCAGATATTTATAAAGCGATGTTGGCAGGTGAAGCCAACGCTAACGTTGAATTAACGCCAAATATGGCGGGGCCAGCCTTTGACGCGCTGGAGAAATTTAAGAAAGACGGCGCCGTACCACCGAAAGTGATTAAAACCGTGACTACGCTCTGGCTGCCGGCCGATGCGCAAAGCGAACTCGATAAGAAAAAGAATATGGGCTACTAAGGCGCCCTTAACCGCTGTCGTCGGCCAGGCTTTGCCGCCTGCGCCGACCTTTTTATTTACCGAGGCGCATTATGAACGAGCAAACAGATCCGCTGCTGGATATTCGTGGCGTCAGCAAATTTTTTCCCGGCGTTAAGGCGCTGGATAATGTCTCTTTCAGCCTGCGGCGCGGCGAAATCATGGCGCTGCTGGGAGAAAACGGGGCGGGGAAATCTACCTTAATCAAAGTGCTGACCGGCGTTTATCAGCGTGATGCCGGTGAGATTTTGTTAAACGGAGAGCCGATAGCGCCGCGTAATACCGCGCAGGCGCAGCAGGCAGGCATCGGCACCGTTTATCAAGAGGTGAACCTGCTGCCGAATATGTCAGTGGCGGATAATCTGTTTATCGGACGCGAACCTAAACGCTTCGGCATGGTTGACCGGAAAACCATGGTTAACGATGCCCGTAGCCTGCTTAACCGCTACGGCTTTGAACTGGATGTAAACCGCCCGCTTGGCCACTATTCGGTGGCGATGCAGCAAATTATCGCCATCTGTCGTGCGGTTGACCTTTCAGCCCAGGTGCTGATTCTCGATGAGCCAACCGCCAGCCTTGATGCCAGCGAAGTCGAGATGCTGTTTACCTTAATGAATCAGCTCAGGGCAAAAGGCATGAGCCTGATTTTCGTTACGCACTTTCTCGATCAGGTTTATCGCGTTTGCGATCGCATTACCGTATTGCGCAACGGACAGTATATCGCTACCCGCGAGACCCATACTTTGCCGCAGCTGGAGCTGATTAAGCTGATGCTGGGGCGCGACCTGCTGCAAACCGCGCTGCAGCGAGCCGGACGTACGCTACGCAGCGAAAAACCGGTGGTGGAGTTTCATCACTACGGCAAAAAGGGCGCTATCGAACCTTTTGATCTTCAGGTGCGTCCGGGTGAAGCCGTGGGGCTGGCGGGGCTGCTGGGTTCGGGCCGTACCGAGACGGCAGAGGTGCTGTTTGGCATTCGCCGTGCGGACAGCGGTACGGCGACCATTCGCGGCAAAAAACAGACCATCCGCAGCCCCGCGCAGGCATCAAAGCTTGGCATGGGATTTTGCCCGGAAGATCGTAAAACCGACGGGATTATCGGCGCGGCCTCGGTGCGGGAAAATATCATTCTGGCGCTACAGGCGCAGCGCGGTTGGCTGCGTCCAATCAGCAAGCGTGAACAGAGCGACATCGCTCAGCGTTTCATTCGCCAGCTGGGGATTCGTACGCCCAATGAGGAGCAGCCGATTGAGCTGCTTTCCGGCGGCAACCAGCAAAAGGTGCTGCTGTCGCGCTGGCTGGTTACCCGACCACAGTTTTTGATCCTTGATGAACCCACGCGCGGCATTGACGTGGGCGCCCATGCGGAAATTATTCGCCTGATTGAATCGCTTTGCGCCGATGGGCTGGCGCTGCTGGTGATCTCTTCGGAGCTGGAAGAGCTGGTGGGCTACGCGGATCGCGTGGTGATCCTGCGCGATCGCCAGCAGATAGCGGAAATCCCGCTGGAAAAACTTTCGGTGTCGGCAATCGTCAGCGCTATTGCGGATGGAGGAGCACAACATGCCTGAAGGCCACGTATTATCGGAGAAGCCCGCGATGCAGAAGCGTAAGCGTAAATTCCCGCCGGGTATGCCGCAGCTGGTGGCGCTGATCCTGGTGCTGCTGATCGACAGCCTGGTGGCAAATAACTTTTTTGCGCTGCATCTGCAGGATGGGCGGCTGTTTGGTAGCCCAATCGATATCCTTAACCGCGCGGTGCCGGTTGCGCTGCTGGCGATCGGTATGACGCTGGTGATCGCCACCGGTGGCATCGATCTTTCCGTGGGCGCGATCATGGCGATCGCCGGTGCCACGGCGGCAACGTTGACGGTGGCGGGGCACAGCCTGCCGGTGGTAATACTGCTGACGCTGCTCAGCGGCGTGCTGTGCGGCCTGTGGAACGGCATTCTGGTGGCGCTGCTGAAAATTCAGCCGTTTGTCGCCACGCTGATTTTGATGGTGGCCGGACGTGGGATCGCGCAGCTGATCACACAGGGACAAATTGTCACCTTTAACCATGATGCGCTGGGCTGGATCGGCAGCGGGTCACTGGCGCTGTTGCCGGTGCCGGTCTGGATCGCGGCGATCGTCGCGCTGCTGGTTTGGTTGTTAACGCGCAAAACCGCGCTTGGGCTGTTTATTGAAGCGGTAGGCATTAACCTGCGCGCGGCACGCAACGCCGGGGTTAACGGTTGGCTGGTGGTCATGTCTGTTTATGTGCTCAGCGGATTGTGCGCGGCCGTCGCCGGGCTGATTGTTGCGGCGGATATTCGCGGCGCAGATGCCAACAATGCCGGATTATGGCTGGAGCTGGATGCGATCCTGGCGGTGGTGATCGGCGGCGCATCGTTGATGGGCGGGCGCTTTAATATTCTCCTGTCGCTGCTGGGCGCGTTGATTATCCAGGCGATGAACACCGGCATTCTGCTTTCCGGCTTTCAGCCGGAACTGAACCAGGTGGTTAAAGCGGTAGTGGTGATGGCGGTATTGCTGCTGCAGTCGCCGCGTTTTCTGCAATTACTGAAACGGCGAGGCAAAAATGCTTAAACGTCATTTACCCCTGATGATTACGCTGCTGGTGTTTGTTACGGGCTATCTGTTTTGTCTGACGCAGTTTCCCGGCTTCGCCTCTACGCGCGTTATTGGCAATATCCTTACTGATAACGCTTTTCTCGGCATTATCGCCGTTGGCATGACGTTTGTGATCCTCTCCGGCGGGATCGATCTCTCCGTAGGGGCGGTGATCGCCTTTACCGGCGTTTTTCTCGCCAGAGCGATCGGCGATCTGCATCTTTCGCCCTGGCTGGCGTTCAGCATTATTTTGCTGGCGGGCGCTGCCTTCGGCGCCATGATGGGCTGGCTGATCGATGCATTAAAGATCCCGGCTTTTATCATTACGCTGGCGGGTATGTTTTTCCTGCGCGGCTGTAGTTACCTGATTGCGGAAAGCTCAATTCCTATCGATCATCCGCTTTACAGCACGCTTTCCAGCATGGCGTGGAAAATGCCGGGCGGCGGACGCTTGAGCCTGATGGCACTGATTATGCTAATGGTGGTAGTGCTGGGGATTATGCTGGCGCACCGTACCCGTTTTGGCAATCAGGTTTACGCGATCGGCGGAAGCATGCATTCAGCGCAGCTAATGGGCGTCTCGACCCGCGCCACCACCGTGAAGGTCTATATGCTGTCGACAGTGCTGGCGACGCTGGCCGGTATTGTGTTCTCACTCTATACCTCAGCGGGTTACGCCCTGGCGGGAATGGGCGTGGAGCTGGATGCCATCGCCTCGGTCGTGATCGGCGGCACATTGCTTTCCGGCGGGGTGGGCACCGTGCTGGGCACGCTGTTCGGCGTACTGATTCAGGGCCTCATTCAAACCTGGATTAATTTTGATGGCACGCTGAGCTCCTGGTGGACCAAAATCGCTATCGGCATTCTGCTTTTCGCCTTTATCGCCTTACAGCGGCTGCTGACGGTGATATGGGATCGGCAACAGAATGCGCCAGTGAAGCGTATTAGCCTGGAACCGTAGTTATCACGCGTCGCATCTGAATAAGTATCCAGGGCTGGCAGGCCAAAGGATACCCTTCGGGCGCGGCGCGTTTTTAAAGCACCTTTTTAGTTACAACATACTATAACAAACGCTATTGTCGCCGGGTGTTAGAGCGTGCTCAACAGCAGTCAACAGGATAAAAACAGGCGATCTCATAATCAGCGGATTTTGAAATAATGACCGAAGTAAAGATGCTAGGGTCGTGCCTCTTTTTATTTTATGGAATTTTTCGAGAGCATCTATGTATTCAATACCGTCATCTATATCCAGTTCTGGCGCCCACAGGGCCTATAGGGAGAATCTTAAGCCAGATGAGAAAAACGGCGACACACTATGGCTTAAATGCAAGGAGTGGGCGGATGCAGCACCAGCAGGAAGCGGTGAAGCGCGCGATATTGCCCTGGCGCGTATAGAACATTGTCATCAATATAATGTGGCTGAGTTGGATTTCACCGACCTTAACCTCACCAGCCTGCCGGAGGCGCTGCCATCGGTTATTAAAACTGTTCTTCTTAAAGCTGACGTGTTGGCGGCATTACCCGTGAATTTATCTACCGATATAGCATTAAAAGGTGTAAGCGAGGCAGATAAAACCCTCGATTATATTCGTGAGAAATTGCCTTTACCTGAAACGATTAAAACCTTGCTGGATAAATATAGTGATAACCCTGAAATTATTATCAGGTCGCAACCTGGACTGAAAGCGTTATTAGAAGATGAAAATGGCTTGCTGCGCCTGGAAAAACATTTACAGCATTACGATGCGGTAGTAAAGGATCTGGCAGAAGCTGTCAGGAAACGGGATGTTTTTGCTATAAAAGATATCGTTCATTCACCTCAGAACAATGCGCTGATTAATCCTTTTCGCCTGGTGTCGGTATGTAAAGATGATGCCGGGAAAATTGTTTTAGTGTGTAGTAAATCCCCGCACGGAGAATATAAAGTTCATAGCGGGGCCGATCGTTTGCATAGCAATATACGCGAGGGTTCTCTGCCGGGGGATGTGATACTTTGTCAGACAACCACCCCGAAGCATCTGTGCTTTGATAAGCAAAAGATTATCCTCAACGGGATTGAGTTTTTTCTGCCGAGCGATAAAAAAACAGCGCCGAGTCATATTATCAACGAATTGATTGACAAGCATAAAGAGCGGTTATTAAGAACGTGCCAGTCAAATTTAATAAAAGAAAATGCCGAATATCAACAAATTGTAAAAACAAATAAAAGAGAGATCGCCGGGTTACAAAAAAAGATTAAAGCGTTGCAGGCACAGTTAGCCCGATTAAAGAAAACAATGGTGGCGGATGAAAATAGTAAACAACAGCTAAAAAACATTCAGAGTGAGATTGATAAATTACAGATTGCAACCAGGAAAAGAAATAATGAAATAGATCAGCAGAAGAGTAGGGTATTAGAACAATTTCCTCAGCTAATCAAACAGCGTTATCCTGAGCTGGCGGAGAGTGCTGACGATAACGAGGCAATAAAAGATTTTTTGTATAATAAAGAAAATTATCCAGACTATGAACATTTGCACGCGGAGGCGAAAGAATACATTAAATTATCCACGGTAAGCAGTCATATCCATAACAGCAAAAAAAATAGTCGTCTCTCTGAGGAGCCGCCTGAGCTCGAAATGATCAATTATCTGGGTAGGGCACAAACGGCAACGGTTGTTCAGCACAATGGAGAATTACGATTACGTTTTTTCGGCGCCAAAGCCGAGCCGTTACCTTTTAAACCGGTCGCTGGCATGGTTTTACGGCCGGGCAGCGTGGTCAGTGCCACGCTGATAAAAAATAATGCTACAAGTGATATCGCTGAGATCCATGAAAACCTCAACTTTACGATCGACGAGCCGTTTAGCCTGCACAAGTTAATGGCCGCGCGGGAAAATATCAGAATTGATAATCCATCAGAGAGTTTAGTTCCACCTGCGCAATCAATACAAGACAGGTATGCCGCTGAGCGTGTCGATTTACGCCACCTTCCTTTTGTCACTATCGATGGCGCCCGAACAGCCATTATTGACGACGCGCTTTATGCCGAGCGCCTGAAAAACGGTGCCTACGATCTCTACGTTGCTATTGCGTCAACGGCGGCCTTGATTGAGCCGAATAGCCAACTGGAGCAGGAGGCACGCAGCAGGGGGCAAAATATTTACTTACCGGGTATGGTATCGACGATGTTGCCAAATCAGATTAGCCGTCAGCTGGGGACATTAAGTCCGCAAGAGGATAAAGCAGCATTAGTATGTAAAATGACCATCGACAGTCAGGGGCATCTGGATAAAGAATCCATTCAGTTTATGCATGCCACGGTGCGATCTCAGGCAAAGCTGGATTATGACACCGTTTCTGCTCATCTTGCTGAGGGAGATCGCTTGTCCGGGAAGACGGGTGAGACCTGTGCACTATTAAATGAAATTGCGCAAAAACGACATGCGGTCATCGGTGATACGCCTTATTTTTCACGCAATAATGATTATTATTTTAATGTTGATGAAAACAGCGGAAAGCTTATCTCTGTTAGTGAAAGCGCGCGGGGAAGCGCAAACGATCTGGTCCAGGATTTGATGATTACAGCTAATATTGCCGCCGGTGCCTGGCTTGGCGAAAAGCAGCAAAGCCAGGGAATATATCGTACCCATATTGGCTTTTCTCATCAGAAAGAGTTAAAAACGGTACTGGATTCTGAAAAGGTTTTTCTAAAAAATAATATTGACAGCACAGAAGGCTTCAGAGAAGTATTAACGGCACTGGAAAGTAATAAACTATCGGCCTCAGGTAAAAACAGAATACTTTCCTGGCTCACTTCAGCGAATTATTCTCATCAACCCCAGCCGCATCTGGGTATCGGCACGAATTTCTATCTTCCCTGGACCTCCCCGCTGCGTCGCTATGCCGATCTGGTGAATCACGAAATTGTGAGTGAAAAGATAAAACATACCGCGCAGGAAAGCGTTCCGGCGGAAAATAGCGCCAGGGAAGCGTGGCTAAACCAGGTTATCAATCCCGTTTTTACCAGGCAACTGGCGCAACAGCAAGGCAAAGTAAAGTCTTTACAGAAATCAGTAGAGCGTGCTTTGGTACTGGATTTAATTAAGCGTCAGCTTGATGAAAATAACCCGCTGTTATCGCAGGCGCTTATTAAAGAGACAATTAAACAGGGCCTTTACAAGGTTGAGCTGCCTGAATATAGAATTAACACGCTAATGAATTCGACAGAGGATTTTAAGCCCGATCAGCAATTAAAGGTGAAGGTAACCAAAGTTGAAGCGGATGACCGAAGAAGGCCGCTTGTGGTTTCATTAGTCATGCCTGAGTGAAAGCATAAATAAGCAATGAGTGCGCTCCGTTATTACACATCCTGAACGTTATTGGTTTGAGATGGCAGTAACGGAGCTTTGCTATCCCTTTAATTAGTTACAACATACTTCCATGTTAATTAAATTATGGTGCGCATTTTACGCCCGCAATACCGATTTTGGTCAGAAAGAGAAAACGGCGCCCGCCGTTGCCGCCAACTTTAGCCGACGTAAAGACCTCATTACTCACTACCAGCGCTACTTCTACAAGAAGGAGGGGTACTGCGGCCAATAAAAAAGCCGCATTGAATGCGGCTTTACTTCAATCATTCAACAACGTGCTTAGCGGTTTAAACGATAATAGACTTCGTTCCAGCGCAGCGCATCCTTAAAGGCGGGCAGCGTGGTGTCATTATCAATCACCATGATTTCGATGCCATGCAGCTCGGCATACAGACGCATATCATCCACGTCCAGCGCCTGGCTGAAGACGGTGTGATGCGCGCCACCGCCCAGAATCCAGGCTTCAGAGGCCGTCGCCAGGGAAGGCTGCGCTTTCCATAGGGCATTAGCCACCGGCAGTTTTGGTAACGGCTGCGGCTGTTCGATCGCATCCACCACATTCACCAGCAGGCGGAAACGGTCACCCATATCGATTACGCTGGCGTTCACCGCCTGGCCCGCAGGCGTGGAGAAGATCAGGCGGGCCGGATCGGCTTTGCCGCCAATACCCAGGAACTGCACATCCAGCAGCGGCTTCTCTTCTTTCGCAATCGACGGACAGACTTCCAGCATATGCGAACCCAGCACCAGCTCATTACCCGGCGAGAAATGATAGGTGTAGTCTTCCATAAAGGAAGTGCCACCGGGACGATCGCCCGCCATCACTTTGAAAATATGCAGCAGGGCGGCGGTTTTCCAGTCGCCTTCGCCAGCAAAGCCGTAGCCCTGCGCCATCAGGCGCTGAACCGCCAGTCCCGGCAGCTGCGTCATACCGTGTAGCGTCTGGAAGTTAGTGGTAAACGCACGGCAGCCTTCATGGTCCAGGAAACGTTTCATGCCGAGTTCGATGCGCGCCGCATCCAGCACATTCTGGCGTTTCTCGCCGTTAACGGCGGCAACGGCGCTAAAGCGATACTGGCTTTCATACTCATCAATCAGCGCATTAACGTCGCCGTCGCTGACCTGATTAATCACCTCAACCAGATCGCCCACGCCCCAGCCGTTAACCGCATAGCCAAACTGGATTTGCGCCGCGACTTTATCGCCTTCGGTAACCGCCACTTCACGCATATTGTCGCCGAAGCGCGCCACTTTCAGCTGCTGGCTGGCGTGACGCGCTGCCGCGCCGCGCATCCATTTGCCCAGGCGCTGGTGGCTTTGGCTATCCTGCCAGTGACCGGTGATAACGCTGTGTGAAAGGCCCATGCGTGCGCCGATAAAGCCGAACTCGCGGCCGCCGTGCGCCGTCTGGTTCAGGTTCATAAAGTCCATATCCATGGTATCCCACGGGATTTCCGCGTTGAACTGGGTATGGAACTGCAGCAGCGGCTTAGTCAATACCGACAGCCCGCCGATCCACATTTTGGCCGGCGAGAAGGTGTGCAGCCAGGTAATAATCCCGATACAGCTGGTGTCATGGTTAGCGTCACGGCAGAGCGCCAGTGCTTCGTCCGGGCTTTTTACCAGCGGCTTCATCACCAGTTTTACCGGCAGGCCCGCTTCCCGATTCAGCCCATCCACTACCTGCTGCGCATGATCGGCAACCTGGCGCAGCGTCTCTGGTCCATACAGATGCTGGGTGCCAATCACAAACCACACATTCAGCGCATCAAACTGTTGCATAAAAACTCCTTAAATAGCGGAAGAGGGACGTGCGGCATAGTTTGGTTCAGCCGTTGCACACCACTGTTGATAACGTTCATAAAGCTGCTGATAGCGCGCCACGCGTGATGCGTCGGGCTGCAGCGTTTTTTCTACCGGGCTGGCCATCTGCTGCTGGGCGCTGGGAACATCCTGATAAACGCCCGCCGCTACGGCGGCAAAGATCGCCGCGCCCAACGCGCAGCACTCATCGGAGGCGACAATATCCAGCGGTCGATTCATCACATCGCAGCACACCTGCATAATGGCCGGGGATTTACGCGCAATGCCGCCCAGCGTCAGGATGTTTTCTACCGGGATCTGCTGCTGTTCAAAACACTCCATAATGGCGCGCGCGCCAAAGGCGGTGGCGGCGATAAAGCCACCAAACAGCGTCGGCGCATCGGTGCCGAGGTTAAGGTCGGTGATTACCCCTTTCAGACGCTGGTTGGCAAACGGCGTACGGCGGCCGTTAAACCAGTCCAGCACCACCGGCAGATGGTCGAGATGCGGATTCGCTACCCAGGCATCGGTTAACTGGCGCAGCAGATCCTGCGACAGCGCATCAAGCTGCGGTTTGAGTTCCGGCTGCTGTTGCGCCAGCTGTTTTAGCGGCCAGTTCAGCAGGCGGCTGAACCAGGCATACATATCGCCAAAAGCGGACTGGCCCGCCTCCAGGCCAATCACGTCTGGCGTGACGCTGCCGTCAACCTGGCCGCAAATGCCTTCAATAGCGCGGCTACCCACGCGTTCGCTGTCGGCAATCAGAATGTCGCAGGTGGAGGTGCCGATCACTTTCACCAGAGTATAAGGCTGAGCGCCAGCGCCAACCGCGCCCATATGGCAGTCAAACGCGCCGCCGGAGAGCACCACCGACGTCGAAAGACCAAGCCGCTGCGCCCATTCCGGCGTCAGCGTGCCGACCGGTTTTTCAGCGGTAAAGGTGTCGGTGAACAGCGGGTAGTCCAGCTGCTGGGTTAACATCGGGTCGAGCGCGTCGAAAAACGCCGCCTGCGGCAGGCCGTCCCACTGTGGATGCCACAGGGATTTATGACCGGCGGCGCAGCGGCCGCGACGAATGGCCGCCGGTGCGGTGGTGCCGCTCAGCAGCGCAGGCACCCAGTCGCACAGCTCAATCCAGGAAACCGCGGCATCGCGTACGGCGGCGTCGGCACGGGAAACATGCAGAATTTTGGCCCAGAACCATTCAGATGAATAAACGCCGCCGATATAGCGTGAGTAGTCTTCAAATTCACCGCTGCGGCAGAGCCGGTTAATCTCTTCCGCTTCCTCAATGGCGGTGTGATCTTTCCACAGCACAAACATGGCGTTGGGGTTATCAGCAAATTCAGGGCGCAATGCCAGCACATTGCCGTCACGGTCGATCGGCGCTGGGGTCGAGCCGGTGGAGTCCACGCCAATGCCGACCACTGCGGCGCGCTGCGCCTCGCTCAGGCGCGCCACCACGCCGCAAATGGCCTTTTCCAGCGCTTCAATATAATCCAGCGGATGATGACGGAACTGGCTGGCCTGCGGCACGCTGTATTCACCGGCCATCCAGCGCGTATAGGGCGCCACCTCTTTTTGTAGTTCTTCGCCGCTTTGGCAGTCTACCGCCAGGGCGCGAACCGAATCGCTGCCAAAGTCCAGACCAATCGTTATGGCACCAGCACGCATTCGGGCTCTCCTGTTAATGAACAATCGCAGGCTCTAACACTAAAAAGCGCGGCGATTTTTGGTTAGCCCTTGCCAGCTGCAAATATGCATTTTTCTGTCGTCGTCATGGGTTATGTGAAGCCGATCAAAAGTTAAGCCCCGGTTAAAATTGCTAAATCTATGGATAAAGCTGTCATAGTTTTGCTATGTGATACCGCTCTACATTTCGTGATGCGTTTCCCGCTAAAACTAGCCCAGCGTTTGTTCAGGTAACGCGCAACTACAACGCTAATTACCTGATTTACCGTTTTGAAAACATCTTTAATCCGATTGGTATCGTTTACACCGTTTCGTTGCGCACAACGAAAAAATTACACTGCGCCGGAGAACACCATGCACAAATTCACTAAAGCGTTAGCTGCCATTGGGCTGGCTGCCGTTATGTCACAATCCGCTATCGCTGAGACGATGAAACTCGGTTTTTTGGTTAAGCAGCCGGAAGAGCCGTGGTTCCAGACGGAATGGAAGTTCGCTGATAAGGCGGGCAAAGATCTGGGCTTTGAAGTAATTAAGATCGCGGTGCCGGACGGCGAGAAAACGCTGAATGCCATTGACAGCCTGGCGGCCAGCGGCGCGAAAGGCTTTGTTATCTGTACGCCCGATCCGAAGCTGGGCTCAGCGATTGTGGCCAAAGCTCGCAGCTACGATCTGAAAGTGATCGCGGTGGACGATCAGTTTGTCACTGCCAAAGGCAAGCCGATGGACAGCGTGCCGCTGGTGATGATGGCGGCGACCAAAATCGGCGAGCGTCAGGGCCAGGAATTATATAAAGAGATGCAAAAACGCGGCTGGGACGTCTCCACTACTGCGGTAATGGCGATCACCGCCAACGAACTGGATACCGCGCGTCGCCGCACCTCCGGCTCCATCGATGCGCTGAAGGCGGCCGGGTTCCCGGAAAAACAGATCTATCAGGTGCCGACCAAATCCAACGATATCCCTGGCGCGTTCGATGCCGCTAACTCGCTGCTGGTACAGCATCCGGAAGTGAAGAACTGGCTGATTGTCGGCATGAACGACAACACCGTGCTGGGCGGCGTACGCGCGACCGAAGGGCAGAGTTTTAAGGCGGCTAACGTGATCGGCATCGGCATTAACGGCGTGGATGCCATCAGCGAACTCTCTAAAGGCCAGGCGACCGGCTTCTACGGCTCGCTGCTGCCCAGCCCGGACGTGCATGGCTACAAAAGTATCCAGATGCTGCATGACTGGGTAACCAATAATAATGAGCCGCAGAAATTCACCGAAGTGACCGACGTGGTGCTGATTACTCGCGACAATTTCAAAACGGAACTGGCGAAAAAAGGGCTGATGTAAGGCGAATCGGCCTCGCCGGGCGGCAAGGATCGCCCGGCGAACAGAAACGCGTTATGCATTTAGTCAGGTTGTCATCATCTAACGCCGGTAAACCGGCGTTCACAGTGAACAGGCCAAGCGGAGACACCATGAACACTGATTCAGCCTTTCTGTCGTTTCATGGCATCAGTAAAACTTTTCCCGGCGTAAAAGCGCTGCAGGATATCAGCTTCGGCTGTCGCGCGGGCGAAGTGCATGCGCTGATGGGCGAAAACGGCGCCGGTAAATCGACGCTGCTGAAAATCCTTAGCGGCAGCTATCAGCCCAGCGGCGGCGAGATCCAGCTTCAGGGCAGCCCGGTGAACTTCAGCCATACCACCGACGCGCTGAATGCGGGCGTGGCGATTATCTACCAGGAGCTGCACCTGGTGCCGGAAATGAGCATTGCGGAAAACATCTATCTCGGCCAGCTGCCGCAGCGCGGCGGGCTGGTAAACCGTAAGCTGCTGCGCTATGAGGCAGGGCTACAGCTGAAAAATTTGGGGATGGATATCGATCCCGAAACCCCGCTGAAATATCTGTCGCTGGGGCAGTGGCAGATGGTAGAAATCGCCAAGGCGCTGGCGCGTAACGCCAAAATTATCGCCTTTGACGAGCCCACCAGCTCGCTGTCGGCACGCGAAATCGAGCAGCTGTTCCGCGTGATTCGTCAGCTGCGCGCTGAAGGACGCGTGGTGCTCTATGTTTCGCACCGCATGGAGGAGATCTTTGCGCTGAGTGATGCGATTACCGTGTTTAAAGATGGTCGCTATGTGCGCACCTTTGATGATGTGCCGAATACCAGTCACGACATGCTGGTGCAGGCGATGGTTGGGCGCGATCTGGGTGATGTCTATGGCTATGCGCCGCGTGAGCATGGTCCGGTGCGGCTACAGCTGGAGGATGTGCATGCGGTCGGCGTCAGAAAGCCGGTCTCATTTAACGTACGCGCCGGTGAAATCGTTGGGCTGTTTGGCCTGGTGGGTGCCGGACGCAGCGAGCTGATGAAAGGGCTGTTTGGCGCTACGCGCCTGAAGGCGGGGCGCGTGTTGCTGGATGGTAAAGCGCTGGCGATCAGCGAACCTTCGGATGCCATTCGCGCCGGAATTATGCTTTGCCCGGAAGATCGCAAAGCCGACGGCATCATCCCGGTGCATTCGGTACGCGACAACATCAATATTTCCGCACGGCGCAATAACCTGACCGCGGGTTGCCTGATCGATCATCGTTGGGAATCACACAACGCCGATAAGCATATCCGCTCCCTGAATATCAAAACGCCGGGCGCGGAGCAGCTGATTATGAACCTCTCCGGCGGTAACCAGCAGAAAGCGATTCTCGGGCGCTGGCTGTCAGAAGATATGAAGGTGATTCTGCTGGATGAGCCTACGCGCGGGATTGACGTCGGCGCCAAGCATGAAATCTATAACCTGATTTATGCGCTGGCGCAGCAGGGCATCGCCGTGCTGTTCGCTTCCAGCGATCTGCCGGAAGTGATGGGCCTTGCCGATCGCATTCTGGTGATGCGCGAAGGCGAGATCGCCGGTGAATTGTTACATGATGAGGCAACGGAACAGCTGACGCTGAGCCTTGCCATGCCGAAAAATACGCAACAGACGGCCGCCGTGGCCTGATGCAGGAGTAATACTATGTCTTCCACGACTTCAAATACGCCGCCGGTAGCGCGATCCGGTTTACGGTTGGGCCGTATCTGGGATAACTTCGGGATGCTGGTGGTTTTTGCCGTGTTGTTTCTCGCCTGCGTGCTGTTTATTCCTAACTTTGGCTCGTTTATCAATATGAAAGGGCTGGGGCTGGCAATGTCGATGTCCGGCATGGTGGCGTGCGGCATGCTGTTCTGCCTCGCCTCCGGCGACTTTGACCTTTCCGTTGCCTCGGTTATCGCCTGCGCGGGCGTCACCACCGCCGTCGTGATCAATATGAGCGAAAGCCTGTGGCTGGGCATCGGCGCAGGTCTGCTGCTGGGAATGCTCTGCGGCTTCGTTAACGGTTTTGTGATCGCCAAACTAAAAATCAATGCGCTGATCACTACGCTGGCGACCATGCAGATTGTGCGCGGTCTGGCGTATATTTTTTCCGATGGTAAAGCGGTGGGCATTGAGGATGAACGTTTCTTCGAGCTGGGCTACGCCACCTGGTTTGGCCTGCCTGCGCCGATCTGGCTGACCATTGGCACCATGATTATTTTTGGTTTCCTGCTGAACAAAACCACCTTTGGCCGCAATACGCTGGCGATTGGCGGCAATGAAGAAGCCGCGCGGCTGGCTGGTGTGCCGGTGGTGCGTACCCGCATTATCATTTTTATCCTTTCCGGGCTGGTTTCTGCCGCCGCCGGGATCATCCTTGCCTCACGTATGACCAGCGGTCAGCCGATGACCTCGCTGGGTTATGAGCTGATCGTTATCTCTGCCTGCGTGCTGGGCGGTGTCTCGCTGAAGGGCGGGATTGGCAAAATCTCTTACGTCGTGGCGGGCGTGCTGATCCTCGGCACCGTTGAAAATGCGATGAATCTTCTGAATATCTCACCTTTCTCACAATATGTGGTGCGCGGTCTGATACTGTTGGCAGCGGTGATCTTTGACCGCTACAAACAGAGCCATAAAGCGGCCTGATCGTCGCGGGCAGCTTAGCTGCCCGCAACTTCGACGTTTCGCTACGAGGATTATTATGTACCATCGTCAACCGATTGAGTCACAGCCCAACCCTCTGCTACCGGGCTATGCATTTAATGCCTGGCTGGTGGCCGGGCTGACGCCGATTAGCGCCGGTGGCGCGCTCGATTTCTGTATCGACCGTCCGCACGGCATGAAAGGCTATATTATCAACCTGACGATAAAAGGACGCGGCCGGGTGTTTGACGGCGACAGCTCTTTCGACTGCGAGCCCGGAGAGATGCTGCTGTTTCAGCCTAAAACGCCGCACTATTATGGCCGGGCGCCAGACAGCGACAGCTGGTATCACCGCTGGATCTATTTCCGACCACGCGCTTACTGGCATGACTGGCTGCGCTGGCAGGATGAAACCAGCGGCGTCGGCCGTCTGCGGCTGCCGGAATCGCTACGCGGCGAATTTGATCGCCTGTTTGCCAATATTGAGCAGACCCATAATTCCGGGCGGCGCTTTGCCGAAGAACTGGCGATGAATTTACTGGAGCGACTGCTGCTGCGGGCAGTGGAGGAAGATCCGCGTTCCCATCAGCAAATTCGCGACCCGCGTATTATTGAAGCCTGTCAGTATGTGACCAATAACCTGGCAGGTGAATTGAAAATCGAGGCGGTAGCGAAGCACGTTTGCCTGTCGCCGTCGCGGCTGGCGCATCTGTTCCGCGAGCAGATGGGCGTGAACCTGCTGCGCTGGCGTGAAGACCAGCGGGTGATCCGCGCCAAGCTGCTGCTGCAAACCACACAGGAACCGATCGCCTCCATTGGGCGTGAAGTGGGTTACGATGACCAACTCTATTTTTCCCGCGTTTTCCGCAAGCGCGTTGGCGTCAGCCCCAGCGACTTCCGTCGCCGTAGCCAGGATGCGCACGACGCGCTGGTGGCGCAGGAAACCTGGCAATTGCCGAAGCGAGCGGGGGAATAACCGCCGCGAGACGCTTCCAGCGCCGATTTAACCAGCAGTCGGTTTAACATCTTGCGCAATTATCTGGCGTAGTTGCGCAACTTATTTTTATACTACTCTGCACTTTACCTTAAAGATTACTAAGTGAGTGCATATGATCGACGCCCGCCTTCCGCTTACCGATATTCATCGCCACCTTGATGGCAATATTCGCGCTGCGACCATTCTGGATTTAGGCCGAGAGTTTAATATCGCCTTGCCCGCCAACAGCCTTGATGCGCTGCGTCCTCATGTCCAGGTGGTAGAAAATCAGCCGGACCTGGTGAGCTTCCTGCAGAAACTCGACTGGGGCGTAAAAGTATTGGGTTCACTGGATGCGTGCCGCCGCGTCGCGCTGGAAAATGTGGCCGATGCCGCGCGCGCCGGGATCCATTATGCTGAGCTGCGTTTTTCACCCGGCTATATGGCGATGAACCATAACCTGCCGATTGCTGGCGTGGTAGAGGCGGTGATTGATGGCGTGCGCGCTGGCTGTCAGCAGCACGATATCGATGTGCGTTTGATTGGCATCATGAGCCGCACCTTTGGCGAAGAAGCCTGCCTGAATGAGCTGGAAGGGCTGCTGGCGCATCGTGATGGCATTACCGCTGTTGATCTGGCAGGTGACGAACTGGGTTTCCCCGGCAGTGAATTTCTTAGCCATTTTAACCGGGCGCGTGATGCAGGCTTCCGCATTACGGTTCATGCGGGAGAGGCTGCCGGTGCGGACAGCATCTGGCAAGCGATTCGTGAGCTGGGCGCGGAGCGTATCGGGCATGGCGTTAAAGCGGTGGAAGATCCGGCGCTGATGGATTTTCTTGCCGAGCATCGCATTGGTATCGAATCCTGCCTGACATCAAATATTCAGACCAGCACCGTAGCGCATCTTTCCCATCATCCGCTGGTGAAATTCCTCGATCATGGCATTCTTGCCACGCTGAATACCGATGACCCGGCAGTTCAGGGCATCGAAATCGCCCATGAGTATCAGGTTGCCGCACTGCAGGCTGGGCTGTCGGCTGAGCATATTCGTACCGCTCAGGAAAACGGCCTGACGATTGCGTTCCTGAGCGAAGAAGAGAAACAGCGTATTCGCCAACGCGTAGCGGGCTAAGCGGAAACGGCCAGCCCGCAGAGCGATACGGGCTGGCTAAAGCGGACGCGCCACGATAATGCCCGGACGGGATTTAATATAGGAGAGCAGCGGCGTATCAACGACCTTATTATTCTTTTGCAAAGAAGAGGCGTTGCGGAACCATACCTGATTGCCTTTTTTGATTATGATCCCGGTGTGAGAAACATCCAGGCCCGTCAGCGGAGAATAAAAGCCGATATAGTCGCCGGTCTGTAATGATTTTAACGTCGTCTTGTTAATATTATTAGCCGGAATATAATTAATGGTTCGCGGCATTACCGCTACGCCAGGCAGATAATTGCTGCCGTCCGCTTTTAAATTTAGTTTTTTCGTAACCGTAACCGTGGGGGTTTTAAGCTTATCGGTAATATCGTAGGCGTTCAGCGGCGGCAAGCTAAACCAGTCAGAAAAGAAATGTTTGCGCTGGGCAAAGCTGACCTGGCCTTGATGATAGCGCGTCAGGCGCAGCTGAGTAAAAAAGTCTTCGCGGCTGCTGGCGTGACTGAGCGCGGCCACGTAATCCAGCAGGGTAAAGCAATCAACACCATTAAAATTCACCACCAGCTGCTCTGGCACGCTGTCCGAGCCAGTTAGGGTATTGGCCTGATAAGGCGTACCGAGAAAGGCCGCGGAAATATCGGCGATTCTCTCACCTAAAGGCTTATCGCGCGCGGGGATGACCTGCTGCGCCATAATCGCATCGAGCCGTTCAGCGGTTTTTTGATCGATTACCGGGCGCGGCGGCGTGGAGCAGGCAGAAACAGTGAAAATTAATAATAATGATGCTATTAATTTCATTTTAAATTCCTTTTATCTTATTTATTAAAGGCGATAAATAACCTCAGCCTTGAGGAAGGAAACTATCATTATTAAATAACTCGCCGAGCGCAACTGTTATTTTTACGATTGGAAGGTGTCACGCAAAACAATAAAACGGGCGGGAAAAGAGTGATAAAAAAGGGCGACATATTGTCGCCCCAAAAGTTAACGCTGAATTAAATTCAGTGCGGTGTTTACTCTGGCAGACCTTCTGCTGCTGGTGCGCCCAGCATATAACGGGAAAGGAAGCCGTCAAGGGGCATATTTTCGCCGTTCATGGTTACCTGAGCGCCATTAAATTGCAGGCTGGTAACGATATTATCATCCTGCTGCTGGGTCAGGCGGAACATCTGTCCCATTGCCGACAGCCCTTTAACCTGCTGCTCAGCCAGCTTATTGGCATCCGCTTCCTGATAGCCTTCCGCCATGGCAACCTGTTTCATCATTTCAGTGGCCATCGGCATATTGATCACCAGTTTGCCATCCAGCGTTTTCAGCATACGGCTTAGCGCATCGGCTGGCGTTTGTGCCGTGCCCTGAGCGGCAGCGGGATCTTTAAAATGCGCCGCCAGATTAAAGCTGCTTTCTCCTTTATCATTTTTCCAGCTAAGCGGGGCGATGGTCACCACCGGATTGCCTTTCAGCAGCAGCGGCAGGTTAGCCGCCAGAATCTGACGTACGCCTTCCTGATAACGTACCGGATCTTCCGCAATACCGGGCTGATTCATCAACGCCTGCATCTGGGTGCGGTAGTTATCAGAAGCGGTTTTCATCGCCTGGCCATCAAGCTGCGACAGTTTCAGCGTCATCTTACCGGAACCAAAACTGCGTTTTTCCAGCGTTACGTTGTCGATAACGTAATCCATTTGACCAGAGACATTATTGCCGCTGGAATCAAATTTGGTTTTGATGTCTACGCCTTCCAGCGTCGCCGCTTCCTGACCATTAACCGCCGTGGTTAATTTTTTCAGGCTGAAGTGCTGGTCGCCAATGCGCACGCCCTGCGGGCTGAGCCAGGTTTTACCGTCAAGGCTTACGCCGTTCAGCGTAAACAGCACCGGTACGTTCTCTTGGTTTCTTACCGTCAGCGCCACGCTGTCGATATCGGAATCGAAGTTGACATGATCGCCTTCGGCATCGCTATCAACACCCAGCGTGCCGCCGTTCCAGGCGTAACGCTCGCCGGTTTCACTGTTCTGATAATCCAGCGGCAGCAGACGAATCGCCGACGCCGTCGCACCGCTGTAGCCGATACGGGTATCCGCATCGATTACCGACTGCCCTTTGGTCAGCTCAAACAGCTTTTTCACCGCCGCAGTGTTTTCCAGTTCACTGTGTACTGAGGCCATGCTCGGGATCAGGTTAAACTTTTTCAGTTGGGCAAAAGGGAAAGGGCCGTGATCGATCGTTTCGTTCAGCACCACGCTCTGACCCGGCTTCAGCAGCGCATGATCTTCCGTTTGCGAACTGGCCTGCACCACCAGCTGCGTATGGCTGCTAAACAGACCGCGCTGATAGTTTTGATAACTCACTTTCAGACGGCTGTCCGGTGCCAGCTTCGTCAGCTGTGCGTTGGCATTTTGCACGATCTGATCCATGTGACTTTCAATCTGTTTGCCCGTCAGCCAGGCCGCGCCTGTCCAGACCACGCCCAGAGCGACTACCACGCCAACCGCAATTTTCGTTTTGTTCATCGATTCGTCCTTTTTTCGGCCTCAATGCCTGATATTAATTTATTGAATAATCATAGCATTTACAGACGTAACCGTCAGCCGGGCTGGTTATAAACCCGGGCAAGTTGTCCATGACCGCAAACCGTGACGGGCGATTCACTGGCGGCGACAAAACAGGATTCGCCTGCTTTAAGCGTCAACGGCTGCGGGCCCGCCAGCTGCGCTTCGCCATCAATACAGAACAGAATTGCCGCGCTTTGCTGGCTAAGCATGACCGGCGTGGCGCTTAACTGATGAATAGCAAAAGCAAAATCATCGACCGGTACGGGAAACTCGCGCATGTTGTCGTGCAGCACCGGCTCGGTAAGCAGACTATCCGCGGCGCGTGGGGTAAATTTTACGTTAGCCATCAGTTCAGCAAGATCAATATGCTTCGGCGTCAGCCCGGCACGCAGCACATTATCGGAATTAGCCATCACCTCAAGCGCCACGCCGCGTAAATAGGCATGCGGCGTCTCGGCGAACAGAAACATCGCTTCGCCGGGCTGGAGCTCAATCACATTCAGCAGCAGCGGCGAGAAAAGCCCACTGTCATCAGGATAGGTCTCCGCGATGTTTTGCATGGTTTGCCACGGCTCGCCGCTCTGCATATGCAGGGTGGCTTTAAGAATATCGAGCGCGCGTTTTTTCTCATCATGTTGTAAAGAGAGCAGGGAGGAAAAAAGCGCTGCCAGGCTCGCCTCATCGGGCTGTTCCAGGAAATGAGCGATGGCTGGATGCGCGCCCGCTACCGGCTGCAGCAGCGCAATGATTTCCGCAAACGGGCGGAAGCCGTTAATGGCCAGAAACGGAGTCAGCGCATAAACCAGTTCGGGCTTGTGGTTAGCATCTTTATAGTTGCGTTCCGGCGCGTCCAGCGGCACGCCTGCGGCGTTCTCACGCGCAAAACCTTCCGCAGCGGCGGATTTGCCGGGGTGCACCTGAATCGATAACGGCTGTTCAGCACACAGCACCTTAAATAAAAAAGGCAGCTCGCCGAAACGTGCTGCCACTTTTTCCCCTAACAGGGCCGACTTATCCGCCGCGATCATCTCCCGCAGCGTGCGTCGTTCTCCGTTTATTTCCACCAGGGAACTGCTTTTGGAGTGCGCGCCCATCCATAGCTCGGCCATCGGCTGCTGCTGTGGATTTTCAATACCATACAGTTCGGTTAATGCCGTTTTACTGCCCCAGGCATAATGTTGTAGCGAATTGTGTAGCTTAAACATAATGACTCCTTGTTAACAGGCGGCTGACCGCAGGTATTAAAACAGAAAGCGTTTTTGAAACCTGGACGCAAGTCAAATAAGGACGATTGGCTCGCAGAATGTTAAATTATTGTATGTCACACTATGGCCGCGCTCGCTGGACCGGAACTGGTGCAGGTCAGAGCTTTTTAAATCATACGTTTGTGCTAAAGGAGAGTAGTAATGGCAGCCAACCGCATTGAAAAAGATTCAATGGGACCTATTGATGTACCGGCTGATAAACTGTGGGGCGCGCAGACGCAGCGCTCGCTGGAACACTTTCGCATCTCTACAGAAAAAATGCCTGCTGAGCTGGTGCATGCGCTGGCGTTAACCAAACGCGCTGCCGCTAAAGTCAACAGCGATCTGGGCCTGCTGCCGCAGGAGCGATCGCAGGCGATTATTCAGGCGGCGGATGAAGTGCTGTCAGAAAAGCATGCAGCTGAATTCCCGCTGGCGATCTGGCAGACCGGCTCCGGCACACAAACCAATATGAATATGAACGAGGTGCTGGCCAACCGCGCCAGTGAGATCCTCGGCGGTGAGCGCGGTATGTCGCGCCTGGTGCATCCTAACGACGACGTAAATAAAAGCCAGAGCTCCAATGACGTTTTCCCCACCGCGATGCATGTGGCGGCGGTTATCGCTCTGCGTGAAAATCTGGTGCCGCAGCTGAATGTGCTGAAGCAAACGCTGCAGTCAAAAGCGGAAGCGTTCAAAGATATCGTTAAGATTGGTCGTACGCATCTGCAGGACGCCACGCCGTTAACGCTGGGCCAGGAGATTTCCGGCTGGGTCGCCATGCTGGAGCATAACCTGAAGCATATTGAGCAGAGCGTGCCGCACGTTGCTGAGCTGGCGCTGGGCGGTACCGCCGTTGGCACCGGGCTGAATACGCACCCGGAATACGCGGTACGCGTGGCAGAAGAACTGGCTGCGTTGACACGTCAGCCGTTTGTTACCGCGCCGAATAAATTCGAAGCGCTGGCAACCTGCGATGCGCTGGTGCATGCGCACGGCGCGCTGAAAGGCCTGGCGGCTTCGCTGATGAAAATCGCTAACGACGTGCGTTGGCTCTCATCCGGCCCGCGCTGCGGCATCGGCGAGATCGCGATTCCGGAAAATGAACCAGGCAGTTCTATCATGCCGGGTAAAGTTAACCCCACCCAGTGCGAAGCGATGACCATGCTTTGCTGCCAGGTGATGGGCAACGATGTGGCAATCAACATCGGCGGCGCTTCCGGCAATTTTGAGCTGAACGTTTTCCGTCCAATGGTAATTCATAACTTCCTGCAATCGATTCGTTTGCTGGCAGACGGTATGGACAGCTTTAACCATCACTGCGCTATCGGCATCGAGCCTAATCGCGACCGCATTGCGCAGCTGCTGAATGAATCGCTGATGCTGGTCACCGCGTTGAATACCCATATTGGCTATGACAAAGCGGCTGAAATTGCCAAGAAAGCGCATAAAGAAGGGCTGACGTTAAAAGCGTCAGCGCTGAAGCTGGGTTATCTGACGGAAGATGAGTTTGATGCCTGGGTGCGACCAGAAGAGATGGTCGGCAGCATGAAGCAGTAAATTATCCAGAACGGGATCGGACTTTTGCGGGATTCACTGGAAAAGCCGATTCAGGATAAGATAACGGGGCCAGACGGCCCCGATTTTTTTGATGGTTATGCAATCATGTCAGAACGCCATTATGCTCTTTGCGCCACACGCTTAGACCGCGCTCACCGGCCGATCGCAGTAAAGATGTAGCCGTGGGATCAACAGCCACAGCGGATCCGCCTGCGGTTTATAGCGGTGAGTGATATTTTCCGCATCATAATTTAACAGCTCGCCTAAGACCGGCACCTGCTGACGATGCGGACACAGCACCAACAGCGGCGAAGGGCAGGCCAGCTGCGTCTGTTTTTGCTGTTCCTTATCCCAGATGCGGGCGATAGGCTGCACTTTTACCGGCCGTTTGATTTTTAGTTTTGCCCCCGCAGGCAACGACTGCACCGCGATTAACTCCTGCTGTACTTTCTCTGCCCATTGCTCCCGCGTCCAGGGCGCCTGCGCGCGTCCCGCCTTCAGGCTTTTTTCCAGCTTAGCGACAATCTCCTGCGGCGTGACATTTTTAATAATATGTTTATTGGCCCAGCCGAAGCGCACGCTATCCGGCGCGTCCAGCAGGGTGATGGCGCGGTAGGCGTTCAGGGTCAGCAGGCCGCGCAGGTGCGTATGCACAAATTCAAAGCGCGCTTCGCTCGGCAGCCCCGAGTCAACGGTAATGATTTGCTCCAGCTGCGCCTTAAGCCGGTTAATTTTTTCTACCTGCTGGTGGAGCAGGGCGTGCTGCTGGCTATTGGCCTCAAAACAGAGGGCGCCGGGCAGCCTGACCGCTGCTTTAGTACTGATATTCTCAGACTGACGCTGGATAAACAGACGACAGTAGTGTTGTAGCGCCAGCTGTCGTGCTTCATCACCCAAATGCTGAGTGACGCTGATTTGCGTGATGGGGTCATGTTCGGCGCCTTTCGTGACGGCCGGTAACGAAAAGACCCGACCAACCAGCAGCGGCAGGGAAGTAAGCTGTTGTTGTAAAATGCTAAGCTCTTCATCAAGCTGACTGGCGCACTGACGCAAATCTTCTACTAAATCGTAACGGCTCATCGCGGCTCCTGCACAGAAGGTCGGATAGTTAAATTAGTTACAACATACATTTATATACTATAAAAAACCAGTTCAACATCGTGGAAATCATCAGTTCAACAGGAAAGCAGGCCGCGATAATGCGGCCCACAGCATTATAATTTTTTAAGATAGAGGCGGCTGGCGACAAGTAATGCCAATAAAAGAATTACCGCAATAAACGCCGTAATGCCCGGCCAGCCAAATGCATGCCAGAACAGGCCGCCCAGCGTACCGGCCACGCTGGATCCCGCGTAATAGCTAAACAGGTAAAGCGATGATGCCTGACCTTTAGCCCGTCGCGCGCGCGGGCCAATCCAGCCGCTGGCAACCGCATGCGCAGCAAAAAATCCGGCTGTGAACAACATCATTCCCGGAAAAATCAGCCACAACGAATTAAACAGCGTTATCAACAGACCACAAAGCATCAGCGCCGTTGAGAAAAGCAGTACGGGGCCGCGTCCATAGCGAACCGTCATTGCGCCAGCTTTAGGCGAGCTCCAGGAGCCAGTCAGATAGACCACCGATAACAACCCGACCATCGCCTGGCTAAGAAACCAGGGCGCGCTAAGCAGGCGATAGCCAATATAGTTAAACAGCGTAACGAATGCTCCCATCAGCAGAAACCCTTCGGCAAACAGCAAGGGCAAACCGCGATCGCGCCAGTGCAGACGGAAGTTAATCATCAGGCTGCGCGGTTTTAGCGAGGCGGGGCGGAAATGGCGCGACGCCGGTAAGATTTTCCAGAACATCAGAGCCGCCGCCAACGCAAAGCAGCCAATAATTGTTACCGCCATGCGCCAGGAGCTGAAATCGGTAATGACACCGGTTAACAGGCGGCCACTCATGCCGCCGATGGAGTTGCCGCTAATGTACAGCCCCATCGAAAAGGCGATAACGCTGGGATGGATCTCTTCACTCAAATAGGTCATGCCGACTGCGGCCACACCGCTCAGCGCTAAACCGGTCAGCGCCCGCATCATTAAAATGCCGTGCCAGCTGTGCATGGTCGCGGAGAGTAAGGTACAAATCGCGGCCAGCAACAGGGCGATAACCATTACCGGTTTACGTCCTACGGCATCAGAGAGCGGGCCGGTGAACAACAGCCCCAGCGCCAGCATTGCGGTTGAAATGGAAAGCGAAATACTGCTCGTGGCAGGCGTTATACCAAACTCCTGCGAAAGCACGGGCAGAATCGGCTGAACGCAATAGAGCAGGGCGAAAGTCGCCAGTCCGGCGGAGAACAGCGCCAGCGTGACGCGCATAAATTGTGGCGTGCCGCGTTTAATAAACTGGCTTTTATTGACTACATCAGGCGAGATGCGCTGCGCCCGATCGGCGGGCGAGATGGTGTTCTGGGAGGTGCGTTCCACATTTATTCCCTGGTTAAGCAGCAATGATGTCATTGTGAAACCTGCTGATTATACTGTCTAATATATTAATTATCTGGATTGATACGTAATAAATATGAATATTGAACTGCGCCATCTGCGTTACTTTATTGCCGTAGCAGAAGAGTTACATTTTGGCCGTGCCGCGCTGCGCCTGAACATCTCCCAGCCGCCGCTAAGCCAGCAAATTCAGTTGCTGGAACAGCAAATCGGCGCGCGTTTGCTGGCGCGAACCAATCGTAGTGTCCAGTTGACCGCGGCGGGCGCTCAGTTCCTGCAGGACGCGCGCGCTATTTTGTTGGACGTCGAGCAGGCTGCCAGTCGCGCCGCGCGCTTACATCGGGGCGAAGAAGGCGAAATTCGTATTGGCTTTACCTCATCAGCACCCTTTATTACTGCGGTTTCCGACGCGCTGTTTACCTTCCGGCAGCGTTACCCTCAGGTTCATATTCAAATGCAAGAGATCAACACCCGGCAACAGCTCACGCCCCTAAGCGATGGCCGTTTGGATCTGGGGCTGATGCGCAATACACAACTGCCCGAAACGCTTGCCTGGCACTTGCTGCTGCGTGAACCACTTTACTGTGTACTGCATCATGCGCATCCGCTTGCCTGCCAGCAAAGTGTTTCGGTGAGCGCCTTAAGCAACGAGCCGTTTGTTTTCTTCGATGCGCAAAGCGGGACGGCGCTGTATGGCGAAATAATGGCGCTGCTACATCGTTATCAAATCCAGCCGTGGATTACTCAGGAAGTCGGTGAGGCAATGACAATTCTTGGTCTGGTCGCCACCGGACTGGGAATATCGATATTGCCCGCCTCGTTTCAACGCGCGCAGCTAGCTGGCGTTGTATGGTTACCGCTGGAAGAGGGGGATGCCTGGTCTGAGATGTGGCTGGTCTGGTCCAAACAGCGTGAGATCAGCGCGCAAATGCAGCAAATGATGGCGCTGCTGTTAAGCTAAAATGCGCAACGTAAGCTCAAAGCGAAAACGGAAGAATCAAAGGATTATTATCAGTTGTTAATCGGGCTGATAATAATGTAGCCATCTAAATAGCGACAGAGCATTATGGTAAACACTCCGGCAGTGCTGCAAAGTCTTTGCAATATATAGCGGTAATTAATAACGCCGCGAGAAAAATCTGATGGTTCTTATTTCGGCGGGAAGGACTATTCCGTCACCTTAACTAAAGACAATTACACCTCTAACACGCTGCCGATCATATCGCACGCTAACGGCTGGTATATTGGCGGTAATCTGGTATTTGGCGGACTACTTGGCTGGTTTATTGTCGATCCGCTTAATGGTGGAATGTGGACATTAAAACCCGATGAAATTCATACACAGTTGGCAGCACAAAAATAAACCGATGCCTTAGTCGGTTACCAAAAGGCCCACCGTTGTGGGCCTTATGCCTGATAAACCCTCCGCCCATTTCAGCTAAACCCGTCGGTTTTTTTTCTGGGCCGTCTTATTTTTGTGCGGTAAATCACATTCCGAATCAAATAGTTGACGATCCTTAATATCTCATCCACCATAGCCTGAGCAGGTTTATTTTGAAGCGCGAAAATAAGTGGGAGCGGCGGTAGTGATAGCGGATAGTCAACCTGGTCATATTGACCAGATCAAGCAGACAAACGCTGGGGCTGTATATCGCCTGATCGACCAATTTGGCCCGATATCGCGTATTGAGCTCTCCCGGCAAGCGCAACTGGCTCCGGCCAGCATCACTAAAATCGTGCGTGAAATGCTGGAAGCGCATCTGGTGCAGGAAACGGAATATCAGGAGCCGGGAAGCCGTGGTCGGCCTGCGGTCGGCCTGATTTTGGATACGGTGGCCTGGCACTACCTGGCCGTGCGTATCGGCAACGGTGAAATCACCCTGGCGCTGCGCGATCTGAGCAGTGCGCTGGTTACCGAAGAGACCCGGTCGCTGCCGGTTCAAAGCGAGACACCGCTGTTAAACCGCATTATCCTCGAAGTCGATCAGTTTTTTATCCGCCACCAGCGCCAGCTCGAGCGCCTGACCGCCATCGCCATTACGTTGCCCGGCATTATTCACAGCGGCAAAGGGATGGTGCATCGGATGCCGTTTTATCCGGTTGCTGATATGCCGCTGGGGCCAGAGCTGGCGGCGCATACCGGCTTACCGGTCTATATTCAGCATGATGTTTGCGCCTGGACTATCGCCGAATCGCTGTTTGGCGCCTCGCGCGGCGCCAGCGATATTATCCAGGTGGTGATTGATGATAACGTTGGCGCGGGAGTGATTACCGGCGGTCGTTTGCTGCATAACAGCCGAAGTTCGCTGGTTGAAATCGGCCACACCCAAGTGGATGCGTATGGTAAACAGTGCTACTGCGGTAATCATGGCTGCCTGGAGACGGTTGCCAGCATCGGCAGTATTCTGGAGCTGGCTTCGCAGCGTATGCAGACCTCGCTTAGCTCTATTTTGCATCACCAACCGCTGACGGTTGAATCCCTGTGTGATGCCGCACTGAATGGCGATCCGCTGGCACGCGATATCATTACAGGCATTGGCAATAGCGTCGGGCGCATTCTGGCGATTATGGTCAATCTGTTTAACCCGGAAAAAATCCTGATTGGCTCCCCGCTTAACCGCGCCGCCGATGTACTGTATCCGGCCATCGGCGCTTCCATTCGCCAGCAGGCGTTACCTGCCTACAGCGTGAATATTCAGGTTGAACCGACACAATTTCCTAACCTCGGCACCATGCCCGGCGCCGCGCTGGTAAAACATGCTTTGTACAACGGCGAGCTGTTAATCAAACTGTTGCAGGGCTAATCAAATTTCAGATATCAATAAAAAATTGCGCTAACGCAAGCCCTGCAAAAGCGCGATTTCCTACACTGTGTGACACAAACCGATGACTAAATTTTAACTATTTCAGGCCGTCAGCCTGCCGGAGTGTTGCTATGCTGAATCGTATTTTTGTTACCGGTACGGATACCGCCGTGGGTAAAACCGTTGTTACACGCGCCCTGATGCAAAAGCTGGCGGAAACGCATCCGGCCGTGGTGGGGTATAAACCGGTAGCAAAGAGCAGCCAGATGACGGCGGACGGGCTACGTAATAAAGATGCGCTGGTGTTACATCGCGCCTCCACGCTGGATGTGCCGTATGAAGCGATCAATCCCATCACGCTGCTTGAAGATGAGATCAGTACGCATCGCGGCGAAGCGATTAACTATGCGCGCCTGAGCAGCGGGCTGCAAATGTTAGAGGCTCAGGCTGACGTGGTGGTGATTGAAGGCACCGGCGGCTGGCGTAGCCTGATGAATGACCTGCGTCCGTTATCTGACTGGGTTATTCAGGAGCAATTGCCGGTGGTGTTGGTGGTCGGCATCAAGCTGGGCTGCATCAGCCACGCCTTATTAACCGCGCAGGCGATTATTAATGATGGATTGCCGTTGCTGGGCTGGGTTGCCAACCGCATCAATCCAGGGCTGGCACACTATGCGGAAATTATTGATGTGCTACAGGAAAAAATCCCTGCGCCCTTGTTAGGCGAGTTGCCTTATTTGCCGCGGGCCGAAGAGCGCGATCTCACCGGTTATGTTGACCTGTCATCGCTTATCCGGCCGCAGGCGGTTGCCTGAGGCCGTTGCAGGCAATGCGGGGCATAAACGCCCCGCGCGGATAGCGTAGCCTGCCGTGACTTAACGGCTGAGCACGCGCCGCGTACGGCCTGAACTCAAATAATCAGCGATATAATCTTGCGAAATCTCTCCGCTGTAGCGGCCTTCCTCATCCACAATCGGCATCCATACCAGGTTGTGCTCATAGAGTTTTGACAGCACCACGCGAAGGTTTTCATCCGCTTTGCCGGTGACGGTAAAATTATGCAGTTTCTCTTCACAGCCGCCGCTGGCTCCGCGCGCTTCACGCCGCTTCACAAACCCCAGCGGACGATCGTCGTTATCCACGACGATAATTGAGCGCATATCGTTGTCATCCATAATCACAAAGGCCTCCGCCAGCGGCGTGGTGCGTTTAACGGTGAGCGTTTGCTGTTGATCGGTCACGTCACTGGCCTGTACCAGCAGCAGACGCTTCAGGGTACGATCCTGACCCACGAACGAGCCAACAAAGTCATTGGCCGGTTTCGCCAGCAGCTCATCTGGCGTGGCGCACTGCACAATTTTCCCCTGTCCGAACACGGCGATACGATCGCCCAGCTTGAGCGCTTCATCAATATCATGGCTAACCAGCATCACGGTTTTCTTTAACTGGCGCTGCATTTCAAGAAACTCGTTTTGAATCGCCTCACGGTTGATGGGATCCACGGCGCCAAAAGGTTCATCCATCAGCAACACCGGCGGATCGGCGGCCAGCGCGCGAATCACGCCGATGCGCTGCTGCTGGCCGCCCGACATCTCCTTCGGATAACGGTGCAAAAACTTATGCGGATCGAGCGCCACCATACTCATTAATTCGCAGGCGCGATCGCGGCAGCGCTTTTTATCCCAGCCGAGCATGCGCGGCACCACGGTGATGTTCTCTTCGATAGTCATATTAGGGAACAGGCCAATCTGCTGGATCACATAGCCGATATTGCGCCGCAGGGTAACGGTATCCTGCGTGCTGGTATCTTCCCCGTTAATGGTGATTTTGCCGTTGGTTGCCGGAATCAAACGGTTAATCATCTTCAGCGTGGTGGTCTTCCCGCAGCCAGACGGGCCAAGCAGCACGCACATTTCGCCAGCCGGGACATGCAGGCTGACATTATCCACCGCGTTTAACGGCGTGCCATTTTTCTGGGTAAAGGTTTTAGTCAGGTTTTCCAGTTTAATCATTATCGAATCCCCTTTGGTGTCAGCACCAGCTGTAAACGATGCAGCAGCCAGTCAAGAATAATTGCCAGGAAGCAAATCAGCAGCGCGCCAGCGATCAGCATACGGATATCGCTGCCGCTGATGCCGTTCAGCAACAGCAGGCCAAGCCCGCCTGCGCCAATGATCGCCGCAATCGCCATTACGCCGACATTCATCACCACCGCCGTACGAATGCCGCCGAAAATAACCGGCAGGGCGAGCGGAATCTCTACCCAGCGCAGGCGCTGCCAAAACGTCATCCCGATGCCAAGTCCCGCCTCGCGCAGTCCGGGCGGCAGGCTCTCCAGCGCGGTATGGGTGTTGCGGACAATAGGCAGCAGCGAATAGAGAAACACGGCGGTAATCGCCGGAACCACGCCGATGCCCTGACCGATCAGCGAAAACAGCGGGATCATCAGGCCGAACAGCGCAATTGACGGGATGGTCAGCACAATGGTGGCGATGCCCAGCACCGGCGTCGCCAGCCATTTAAAGCGCACAATTAAAATGCCGAGCGGCACGCCAGCCAGAATGGCGCAGCCAACCGCAACCAGCACCAGCCACAAATGTTGCCAGGTAAGGGCGACGAGGTGAGGCCAGTCGCCGATCATATAGTTAATCGTATCCATAGCGTCTCCTTACAGCATGCCTTTAGACTGCAGGAAATCGCGGGCGACCTGCTGCGGTGATTGATGATCGATATCGACCCGTTTGTTGAGTTCGGTGATGGCGTCATTGGTGAGCAGGGGGGAAAGCTGGTTTAGCGCCTCCGCCAGGCCTGGATGCGCTTCCAGCACCTCTTTACGCACCAACGGCGTTACGTTGTAACTTGGGAAGAAGTTCTTATCGTCTTCGAGGATTTTCAGGTCAAACCCTTTAACCCGTCCGTCGGTGGTATAAACCAGCCCGGCCTCGACAAAACCGTCGCGCACAGCGTTATAGACCAGGCCCGGATCCATCTGGCGAATTTGCGGGCGGTCCAGCGCCAGCCCATAGAGTTTTTGCAACGGCTTCAGGCCATCAGAACGGCCGACAAACTCCAGGTCCAGACCCAACATCCAGTTTTTGTCCGGGTTTTGCTGACGGATTTGCTCGATGCGCGCCACCAGCTGAGAAATCGTGCTGATATGCTCTTTTTCAGCGCGTTCACGCTGCATGGCAAACGCATAGGTGTTATTCATCGGCGCAGGATCCAGCCAGATGAGCCCCAGCTTGCCATCCAGCCGTTTTACCGTTTGGTAAGCCTCTTCTGAGGTCATACGCCTGGTAATATGGTTGAAAATAATCAGCGAGGAGCCGGTATATTCCCAGGTCATATCGATTTGCTTGTTCAGCATCGCATTGCGCCCAATCGAGACGGGAATATTGGTTTTCGGGATCACCTCAAAGCCTTTTTTATTCAGCCACAGCGTAGTGATCGCAGACAAAATATGCTGTTCGGTAAAACCCTTGGTATACATGGTAATAGGCGCGGCCTGCGCGGTGCTGAGGCAGAGCAGAAACGTGGCCAACAGCATGCCCAGCGCGCGTAGCGGGTTAAAAATCATCATAAGGCTCCTTGTTACAGCGCGTGTGGGCTTAACCAGCGCCCCAGGGCCGCCAGCAGCATATCCAGAATCAGCGCAAACAGCGCCGTCGCTACCGCGCCTAAAATCAGCACAGGAAAGTCGTTGAGGTAGATACCGGGGAAGATCAGCTCGCCGTAACTGCTGGCACCAATCAGAAACGCCAGCGGCGCGGTGCCGACATTGATCGCCATCGCGATACGAATACCGGCCATGATCACCGGCCAGGCGTTAGGCAGCTCCACCTGACGCAACTGCTGCCATTTTGTCATACCGATGCCGTTGGCAGCTTCGCGCAGCGATTCCGGCACGCCAATCAGACCGGCATAAGTGTTGCGCACGATGGGCAGCAGTGAAGCAAGAAACAGGGCAATAATCGCCGGACGGTCGCCGATGCCGATCACTACCATCGATAGCGCCAGCACTGCCAGCGGCGGCAGCGTGTTACCGACGTTAAAGATCTGCATAATATATTCCGCCCAGCGGCGCATATAAGAACGGCTCAGTAAAATACCGCTGGGAATGCCAACCAGCAGGGCGAACAGCATTGACCAGCCCACCAGCCAGAGATGTTGCCTGCCGAGGTAAATCAAATCGACCTGACGCGCCTTAATCACCTCAAAGCCGACACCGTAAATCAACAGCGCAGCCGCCAGCGCGATGACCACCAGCACCAGTAAGATTCGCTTAATCGCGGGGGAAACGTGCATGAACAGGGTTCTCCTGGGGAATAATAAATATAACTTGCTGATTTTTACGCCTTTATCAGCAAAAACAAACGCGGCGCCTTAAAGCTATAGCAGCGCCAGGGCATGTTCGCCAGTTTTAGCGGCAAATCAGCAGGATAGTTACGCTGTGACCAGGGGCAGTAAACAGAAGCCAATCGCTGTTTTTGCAGAAACAAAGCGAGCCAGACTGAAGTGACAACGTCACAAAAAAGAGCGCGCGCGGCGTTACGCAGTGGGCTACGCTTAGTGCATTAACAGGAAGGGAAAACATGTCAGAAGCTCAACATCAGACGGTCGCGCATCGTCACTGGATTTTAATCGCCTGTATGCTGGCGATGTTTATGGCCGCTATTGAGGTAACGATTGTCGCCACGGCCATGCCCACCATTATTGCTCAACTGGGCGGCTTTTCGCAGTTTGGCTGGGTTTTCTCTATTTATCTGCTGACGCAGGCAATCAGTGTGCCGATCTACGGACGGCTGGCTGACCTGTGGGGACGCAAGCGTATATTCCTGATCGGCACCTCGCTGTTTTTGCTGGGTTCGGTGCTGTGCGGTATGGCGCACAGCATGACCTGGCTTATTCTGTTCCGCGCCTTTCAGGGGCTGGGAGCGGGCGCGATTATGCCGATTACGTCCACCATCGTGGCCGATATCTATTCGCCGCGTGAGCGGGCGGGCATTCAGGGCTGGCTCTCCAGCGTCTGGGGCGTATCGGCTATTATTGGCCCGCTTACCGGCGCGTGGATTGTGCAGCATTTTAGCTGGTCGCTGGTTTTCTGGGTAAATGTCCCGCTGGGGATCATCTCGATGCTGATGCTGATACGCTGGTTGCCAACGCATCAACAGACTTCGGCGCAGCGGCTAAACCTTTCCGGCAGCGCCTGGCTGATGCTCAGCGTCAGCGCGCTACTGGTTGCGCTGCTGCAGGCCGAAGCGCTGGGCTACTGGCTGCTGCTGTTTTTAGCCGTCGCGCTGCTGGCGGGTTTTATTCTGCTGCGCCATGAAAGACAGGCTGAGTCGCCGCTGTTTCCGTTGGCGATCTGGCGAAGCCGGGTCATTGTTGCGGGTAACGCGGGAAATTTAATCATCGGCGCGGCGATGATGGGCATCAGCGCCTTTTTGCCCACCTGGATTCAGGGTATTAACGGCGGTTCGCCATTGCAGGCGGGGAGCGCGCTGGCGATGATGTCGATTGGCTGGCCGCTTGCCAGTACGCTGAGCGGTCGTTTGATGCTACATACCTCGTATCGCTTTACCGCCCAGCTGGGCGCGCTGCTGTTGATTGCAGGTACGGCGCTGCTGTTAACGCTGCATGCCAACAGCAGCCTGCTACAGGCGGGCTTCGCCGCGTTTGTTATCGGTACTGGCATGGGAATGACCAGCACCACCTTTTTGGTCTCGGTGCAAAACAGTGCCGATTTCGCTATTCGCGGTATCTGCACCGCCTCGATTATGTTTAGCCGTATGCTCGGCTCAGCGCTGGGTACCGCCATTATGGGCGCGGTGCTGAATTATAACTTGCTGTTGCGTCTGCCCAATGCGCACGATCCCGTGCAGCAGCTGATGTCGCCAGAGCGGCGACAGGCGTTAGATGGCGGGACATTGCAGCAAATGACGCTGCAAATCGCCGCTTCGCTGCACTGGGTATTTATTGTGTCGCTGGTGATTGCGGTGGGCAGTTTGTTTATCGCATGGACGATGCCGCGCCGCAGGCCGGAATAGGATTAAACGAGAGTGGGATAAATGAAAAGAACCTGGCAAAGCAATGGGAGGTTTACGTGGTTTGTGTATCGGTATGCTTCAGGGAAATACCGATAAAGGCAAAATCGCAGAAATTAGCTATCTCCCTGTTGCGTGATGCGGAACATTGATTTAATGTGTTCCTTGTGGCGCAACAGGGAACGGCCGTTATGATCAAGAGCTGGAAACACAGCGGATTGAGAGAATTTTTCGAGACGGGTTCAACGCGAAAGATTAACGCTCAACATGAGAAACGGCTCCGCGAGCGGCTACGAGTAATCGACCTGGCGGAGCGCATCGAGGATATAAACTTAACCGGCTACAGATTGCACCCATTAAAGGGCGACCGAAAGGGCTGTTGGACGGTAACAGTTAGCGGGAATTGGCGGATAACCTTTGAATTTCAGGACGGCGACGCCTACATCTTAAACTATGAGGATTATCACTAATGAGAATGCATAACCCCCCGCATGTGGGGGAAATCATCTCCGGGATTATGGAAGATCTCGACATCGGTATCAGGGAATTAGCGCGGGCGCTGGCGATTGCCCCGTCTACGGCTTCGCGGCTGGTATCTGGTAGCGCAGCGGTAACGCCGGAAATGGCTATCAAGCTGGCCGCCGTGCTGGGGTCTACTCCTGAGATGTGGATGAGGTTACAGGCGGCCTACAGTCTCGACAAGGCCGAAAAAACAGTCGACATTTCCCGGCTTGATACGAAATATAAACCGCAGCCATTACAGGCATAAAAGAAGCCCGCAGCTATGTGGGCATTTTGCTGTTTTCCGTTTTCCAAACTGACCTTTGTAAAGCCGACAGCTATTGCCGTCGGCTTTTACAGAAACAAACAGAGGTTACCACATTACTGCGGCACAGATGGGGGATTCAGTCCCCGACCAGGAAGGGTCTGACAGGCAGCCCCTGCCGACGGCGGCGCGGTTTCCGGATATTTTTCGTCCGGCGTAATATATACCTGTGTTGTGGCCACATACCCATCATTGAAGGTTGCTTCAATATAAGTGGCCTGCCATCCACTGTCCGGTGTTGTCAGTGGCACGCTGAGCGTACCACCGCCGTTTGTCAGACTGACGGGAAATGCGTGGTATTTAATACCGCAGGCATAGCGAAAGTCCCTTGCTGCCGGGTTCCTGGCTGTCCACTGTAAAACGACTGCCGGTTTCTCCGAGAAACTGACCGCCAGCTCTTTTTTCCCGTCCCAGCGGCGCCGTACTTTTTCCTTAATTTTAGGGAGTTCCTGCTTTTCCTGAAAACGATTAACAAAAGTGATTAACGACTGCTCAGCTACGGACAGAATACCGTTATGTGTGGAGTTAGGTACCACCCGCAGGGACTTTGATCCGGGTAACAGGTCATAATAAAAATGGCTGTTGTCAGGCACATAGAAATCATCACCGCTGGCATTAATAATATATTTATTAATTTTCAGACGGTCATCCATATCGGTATTCAGGTAGGAAATAGGATCCTCCAGCGTCATCAGGCTTGCAAATTCATCCGTACCAATCTGCTGGTCAATGCCCTGTTTATAATAGGGATAAAAGGCGACTGGCCAGTTTTTCCCGTATGACTGATACATATGTGTAAGTGACTTTTTAGTATCCAGCAGGTCCATAACAAACGGAACAATGGCTTCGACGTCTGGATCCGACAGCGCTGTCAGCCACGCGGCCCAGCCTCGTTTGGAGGCGCCGGTGACAATAAACTTAGTTATATTCTGTTGTGCCAGTTCTTTCTTCGCCAGCCTGAACGCCTGCGATACCGACGCCGCCATAGGGATATGCAGGGAGGCGTTCTGGTATTGCTGAGTATCTTTGATAAACAGTTTCCAGGAATAGGCCACACTGTCATCTTCAGCCAGAGGCGTGGCAACGCCCTGATAATTTAGCGCCTGATTAGGGACATTACTGACTGATATCACCACCGTTCGTGTGGCAACCGCAATACGTGAAAGTTCTTCCTCGCTGAAGTTTGTGGGCGCCACAGGCGTGCCTGAGCTATTGCTGTTGCTGCCGTTATTGATAACAACAAGTGCGTTTTTCTCTCTGGCTGCATCAGGAATATAGATATCCACCCCGTTTTGCCAGCGTTGCGGAGAGACAACGCCCTGTGGAGACCACGTTTGTGAATTGAGGTTATACCTTTGCAGCCTAACGCCAGGTAGCTGTTTTGTTTCCAGGGGAGAATAATCAAGAGGAAGGGAAGCAAGTGATAGCCGGTAATCAGAAATGACGTGCGTCAGTTTGATATTTTTATGGTGTTCACTCGTAGGCAACGCCAGACAGGTCGGCGAAATAAAAAGCATCGCCATATATAATGATTTCATTTTCATCAGAAAACTCCTTTTAGAAGGTAAAAACGCATCCATTCCAGGCTATTAACCATCATTGTCATCAGCCTTACTGCTCCATATTAACCTTCGACCTTATCTCGCAAATGCATAATAAGGCGCTCCAGCACAGCCTGTTTTATTCCTCATTGAGGACGTGCGGATTATAATGTGTGCGAAATGAATTTCACTTACTTTCAGATCATATAATGATCTGGTGTAAGAAATAAATTAAACCGAGACAGCGAGAGCGATTATATTAAAAAGGGGAGAGTAACTATAAATGTATCTGGCATGCATTTCATCATGTGGGGCGAGAGGCACCAAAAACAGGCGCCCGTGCAGGCGCCTTGAGGATGATCAGGAAGCCGGTGCGTCCTGCGCAGTGCCCGCATCAGCAGGTACGTTTGTTTCGCTGTCGACGCCGGTACGTTTATAGACAATTTTTTGTGAATCGTTTTCACAATGCCCAACGACCTGACCACCTGCGGCCTCAGCCTGATCGTTAGGCACAATATCCAGCGTAAAACCCGATTCCGGCACGCCGTTATTGATGATTTTCTGACTAATATCCGCTTTTACCGACTCGCAAGAGGCCTGGGCCGCCAGCGGAGCAATAACCAACAGGGTGCTTAATATCCACTTCTTTGCGCTCATCACATCATCCTTTTGCAATAAAACCAGCGGTAACTATAGCAGTAAAGTACGATCAGGGCGCGACGGGGCGCCCGGTGCGTCGATCCAGGCAGCGCAAGGTATTGGCTTCCCAGTAGGCGTTCACGTTGTAACTCTTTTCACAGGCGTCGCGGGTATCAAAGGCGCGATCGGTTTTATCAAACTCTTTTTCCACACGGCTGTTTACTTTTTTACGCAGCATACGCGTATCATCCCACTGCTCTTTACCCTGACGCGCTTCTTCATTGCTGAGTGCATTATTGCCGTTTTCAATGATCAAACGCTCGGTGCGCGCCTGCGCCGCGCCAGACGACAGCGCCAGGGCGCTGAACAGCGTAAACGGCAGCAGGGCGAGAGCCAGACGTTTAGATAATGTTTGCATCATTGTTTCCTTCTCTATCATGGCGACCGGCCATCAGGTGACCCAGGTTTTAGTATATCATCGTCGGTCATTTACCCACCAGCGAGCCAGGCGCTTCGTTTAGCTTTGAGATTGTTTTTATGATTAAAACCACACTGCTGTTTTTTCTTACGGCGCTTGCCGAAATTATTGGCTGTTTTCTTCCCTGGCTGTGGTTAAAAAAAGGGGCTTCGGCGCTGTTGCTGATTCCGGCGGCGCTGAGTCTGGCGATGTTTGTCTGGCTGTTGACGCTGCATCCGGCCGCCAGCGGGCGCGTTTATGCCGCTTATGGCGGCGTCTACGTGGTCACGGCGCTGCTGTGGCTGCGTTGGGTGGATGGCGTGCGTTTAAGCTATACCGACTGGCTGGGCGCGGCGGTAGCTTTTTGCGGCATGCTGATTATTGTGGCGGGATGGGGCAAAGCGTAAAACAAAGGGAGCCAGGCTCCCTTTGCTATCATCAGGCCTCTTTCGCCACTTTCAGTCCGGCGGTGGTCTGGCTGACCGGCATCATCTCCAGCGTATTGATATTCACATGCGCAGGCAGCGTCGCGACCCAGTAAACCGCTTCGGTAACATCTTCCGGCGTCAGCGCAGTGGTTCCGGCATACACATTTTCCGCGCGGCTGTCGTCGCCTTTAAAGCGGACGTTGGAAAACTCGGTGCCGCCGACCAGGCCCGGCTCAATATCGGTCACGCGCAGCGCGGTGCCGTGGAGGTCGGTACGCAGATTCAGGCTGAACTGACGCACAAACGCTTTGGTCGCGCCGTAAACGTTGCCGCCCATATAAGGCCAGTTACCGGCAACCGATCCGAGGTTGATAACATGTCCGCGATTGCGCTCAACCATAGCAGGCAGCAGCGCACGGGTCATATAAACCAGCCCTTTGTTGTTGGTATCGATCATGGTTTCCCAGTCCTCGATACTGGCCTGATGCGCTGGCTCTACGCCCAACGCCAGCCCGGCGTTATTGACCAGAATATCGATCTGCTGCCACTCGGCAGGCAGCGTCGCCAGCGCCTCATCAATTGCCGCGCGGTTACGTACATCAAATTGCAGGGTATAGAGGTTTTCCCCCAGCTCCGTCTTGAGCGCTTCCAGGCGATCCTGACGACGTCCGGTGGCGATAACTTTATGTCCTGCCGCGATAAAACGACGGGCAATGGCCTGACCAAAACCGGCTGTCGCGCCGGTAACACAAATGATCATCTCACTGTTCCTCAACAAATTTTTCGGGTCGTTCACCATAACACTTCGTTCTGCTACTGCCCAGAGCCGGTTAATGCTGGAACGAAAAGCGGCGCGCGGCTGCGCCTGTACGCTCCGCCAAAGCGGGAGCAGGCAGGGTGATTGAGCGATGCGAAACGCTGGCGACATCGGTTAACTGCGCTTATGATTCTGACTTTACAGGCAAGGAACAGGAGAGTAAGGATATGCGGTTATCGGTGTTATTTTTGGCTATCGGTCTGGCGCTAAGCGGGGCCGCTCAGGCCGCTGACGCGACAGCTAACCACCATCAGGAGAAGACCATGTCCGGCGAACAGCAGAACCCCTTTAGCCAGCCCAGCACGCTGCCTTTTCAGGCGCCGCCTTTCGATCGCATCAAGGAGAGCAACTATCGTCCGGCAATTGAAGCGGGCATTCGGGAGCAACAGCAGGAAGTGGCGCGAATCGCCAACGATACCCAGCCGCCTGATTTTGAGAACACCTATGTGGCGCTGGAAAAAAGCGGCCTGCTGCTGAAGCGCGTGCTTAACGTATTCGGCGCCATGACCTCGGCCAATACCAGCGACGAACTGCAAAAAATCGATGAAGAGATGGCCCCGAAACTGGCGGCGCTGGACGATGAAATCCACCTTAACAGCAAACTCTTTGCGCGTCTCGACAGCGTTTACCAGCAGCGCGATAAGCTCCAGCTCGATGCCGAGTCACGTCGCCTGGTAGAGGTTATCTGGCAATCATTTCAACTGGCGGGCGCCAGCCTGAGCGATCAACAAAAAACCGAACTCAAAGCGCTGAACCAGGAAGCGGCCACGCTCAGCACCCAGTTCACCAATCGTCTGTTGGCGGCAACCAAAGCGGGCGGTCTGATCGTCAAAGATAAGGCCGCGCTGGCCGGATTAAGCGAAGGCGAAATTGCCGCCGCTTCTGAGGCAGCCGCGGCGCGCGGCCTGAAAAATCAATGGCTGCTGGCGCTGCAAAACACCACCCAGCAGCCGGAGCTGCAAAGCCTGTCAGATCGTCAGACGCGCGAAGCGCTGTTTAACGCCTCATGGCAGCGTGCGGAAAAAGGCGATGCCAATGATACGCGTCAGCTGATTACCCGTCTGGCGGCGGTCAGGGCGCAACAGGCGAAGCTGCTGGGCTTTGACAGCTATGCGGCATGGAAGCTACAGGATCAAATGGCGAAAACTCCGCAGGCGGCGCTCGATTTTATGCGCAATATCGTTCCGGCCGCCACGGCGCGCGCGCAACGCGAAGCAGCAGATATTCAGGCGGTGATCGACCAGCAGCAGGGCGACTTTAAGCTGGCTCCGTGGGACTGGAGCTTTTACGCCGAACAGGTGCGCCGCGCGAAATACGATCTCGATGAATCGCAAATCCGTCCCTATTTTGAGCTGAACAATGTGCTGGAGAACGGGGTATTTTATGCCGCTAACCAGCTCTACGGTCTGACCTTTAAACAGCGCAAAGATCTGCCGGTCTATCAGTCTGATGTGCGCGTCTATGAGGTGTTTGATAAGGATGGCAGTTCGCTGGCGCTGTTCTATATCGATTTCTTTAAGCGCGATAACAAAGGCGGCGGGGCGTGGATGAGTAACTTCGTCGACCAGTCCAGGCTGCTGGGCACCAAACCGGTGATTTATAACGTCGCCAACTTCAGCAAACCGGCCGCAGGACAGCCCGCGCTGCTGTCATGGGACGATGTGATCACCATGTTCCATGAGTTTGGTCATGCGCTGCACGGGATGTTTGCCGATCAGCACTATCCGAGCCTTTCCGGCACCGCCACGCCGCGTGATTTTGTTGAGTTTCCATCGCAGTTTAATGAGCACTGGGCCAGTGATGATAAGGTGTTTAAGCACTTTGCCCGTCACTATCAGAGCGGCGAGCCGATGCCGCAGGCGCTGCATGATAAAATCCTTAAGGCGGATAAGTTTAACAAAGGCTATGACATGACTGAGCTGCTGGCGGCGGCGCTGCTGGATATGCACTGGCACAGCCTCAGCGCCGGAGAACCTCAGCCGGACGTGGATGCTTTTGAACAGGCCGCGCTGGCGCAGGATAAGGTCAATCTGCCGCAGGTGCCGCCGCGCTATCGTTCCAGTTATTTCCAGCATATCTGGGGCAATGGCTACGCAGCGGGCTATTACGCCTATCTGTGGACCGAAATGCTGGCGGATGATGGCTTTACCTGGTTTAAAGAGCACGGCGGCCTGACGCGTGAAAATGGTCAGCGCTTCAGGGATATGATCTTGTCGCGTGGTAACAGCAGCGATCTTAAGCAGCTTTATCATGACTGGCGCGGTCACGATCCCGCAATCGAACCCATGCTGATTAACCGTGGTTTGCAGGACGCGCCTTAAACTGGCGTCTGACAAAGGATAAAAGGGCAGCGATGCCCTTTTTTTACCGAGGAAGTATGCACAACACAACAGTAAAAACAGGCGCTTAATGTACAATGACGTCCAGTCTTCAGGATAATTTAACAGGACGTACCCAATGCAAAAAACGTACTTATGGCGCTACGCACTGCTGACCGGCACCTTTTTGCTGTGGTCAGTGAACGCGCTGGCCAGTGAGGCCACCCTGACGCAAAAGCTGGCCGAACTGGAGAACTCCAACGGCGGGCGGCTCGGCGTGGCATGGATCGACGGCAGCCAGCGCTACGGTTACCGCGCTAACGAGCGTTTCCCCATGACCAGCACGTTTAAAACGTTGGCGGTATCGGCCATTCTGCATAAAAGCGTCAGCCAGCGCGGTTTGCTGGAAAGAAAGGTGATGATAAATAATGCGGACGCCGTTCCCTGGACGCCCGTCACCGGCAACTATATCGGCAAAGCCATGACCATCGCTGCGCTGTGCGCCGCCACCCTCGAATACAGCGATAACCTGGCTGCTAACTATCTTCTGCACGAGTTGGGCGGGCCGCAGGGCGTTACCGACTGGGCGCGTCAGCTGGGCGACCGGATAACCCGGCTCGATCGCTACGAACCCGCCCTGAACAGCGCGGTGCCGGGGAATATGCGTGACACCAGCACGCCCGCCGCCATGGCCGCTAACCTGCAGCAGCTGACGCTGGGCGACGCATTACCGCTACAGCAGCGCGAAATGTTTAACCACTGGTTAAAGCAAAACACCACCGGCGATGAAAGCATTCGTGCAGGCGTACCAGAAGGCTGGATCGTCGGTGATAAAACTGGTGCGGGCGATTATGGCACCACCAACGACCTGGCGGTGATCTGGCCCACCGACGGGCAGCCAAAGATATTAGCCATCTACTTCACACAGCCGCAGCAGAAAGCCCCCCATAATAAAGCGGTACTGGCTGCCGCCACGCGCGCGGTGATAGCTGAACTACCCTGATCCCCAACCGGGCATCACGCCCGGTGATTAAAATATCGAGCAGCCGAGCCGCTCAGAGAGCAGCTCCAGCGCTGCCGTGCCCGCCAGCGAGTTACCGGAGGCGTCAAGGCCCGGCGACCAGACCGCAATGGTCATCTCGCCGGGGATAATGGCAATGATGCCGCCGCCTACGCCCGATTTCGCTGGCATACCTACCCGCCAGGCAAATTCGCCTGCGCCGTCATACATACCGCTGGTGATCAGCAGGGCATTGATCTGACGCGTCTGGCGTACCGTCAGCACCGGCGTCGTCTCGCCCAGCGCACAGCCCTGATTGGCCAGATAAGAAAAACAGCGCGCCAGCTCCTGACAGCTCATCGCCAGTGAGCAGTAGTGAAAATAGGTTTGCAGCACGCCGGGCACTTCATTGGCAAAATTGCCGAAGGATTTCATCAGCCAGGCGATGGCAGCGTTACGTGCTGAATGATCGAACTCAGAGCGGGCAACATGGCGATCGTAGTTAATCGTCGGCTCATCGCACAGCTGACGCACCACCTCCAGCATTCTTTGACGCGGGGCAGTCAGACGGGTTTCCAGCATATCGCAAACCACCAGCGCGCCTGCGTTGATAAAAGGATTACGCGGTTTGCCACGTTCCAGCTCCAGCTGCACCAGCGAATTAAACGGTTGCCCGGAAGGCTCTTTGCCCACCCGCTGCCAGATCTCCTGCTCCTGATAGCGCGTATGCGCCAGCGTCAGCGATAACACTTTAGAAATCGATTGAATAGAGAAACGGACGTCCGCATCACCCGCCTGATACCGTTGACCGTCACGGGTAAGCACGGCGATACCCAGATGGTTCGGTGACACCTGCGCCAGCGCCGGAATGTAGTCAGCCACCTTTCCCTGACGCGTTAAAGGGCGCACCTGTTGTAAGATCTCTTCCAATAAAGCATTGCTGAGTTCAGCCAAGAAAATCGTCTCCGTTACGTTGTTTGCGCAGCATGATAGGGGTCAGTTTGGATATCGAAAAGCATTGTACGTTAAGGCTGTTTTATTACATCTATTACCGTTACTCATAACGTAGCGTCTCAATAATCAGGGAGAGGGCGGGTAGAAGCTGGCGCTCGCCAGAATAGAAGATATGAAACCCCCGCTGCGCAGGGCACCACGCGTCAAGCACCGTCTGCAGATGACCGCTCTCTAGCCAGGGACGTGCGAGTATTTCAGGGAGATAAGCCAGCCCATATCCTGCCAGCGCGGCATCAAGAGCCGCATAAACAGAATTAAAGAGCAGCGGGCCTTCAACACGGCACGTCAGATTAATACCCTCCTTCCTCAGTTCCCAGGCGTTGATCCCTTCTCTAAAAGAAAAACGGGTATTAATACATGCATGCTGGCTTAAATCATCAGGCGTCAGGGGACGCGGGTTGGCACTGAGATAAGCAGTCGACGCCACAATCACTATCTGCAAATCGGGAGAAATGGGCACGGACGACATGTTTTTGCCGATTTGATCTCCTGGTCTGATACCGGCATCAAAACGTTCGGCAACGATATCAGTCAGCGCCGGATCGTTGACGATTTCCAGTTTGAGATCGGGATATTTGCGCAACTCACCGGAAAGGCGGGGCCATACGAAAGCGTTAAAGGCAAAATCTGATGCCGTTACTCTGACGGTTCCAGCGATCTTGCTGCCTAACTCGCACAATGAGGCCAGCTCATCCGCGATAACTGCAAACCGGGGCGCTACGCGTTCGAGTAACCGTTCGCCCGCCTGGGTGGGAGAAACGCTGCGGGTGGTTCTGGTTAGCAAGCGCAACCCCAGTCGCGCTTCAAGCTGGCGGATCGTGTGGCTCAGCGCGGATTGTGAAACGCCCAGTTCCGCTGCCGCACGGGTAAAACTACGCGCGCGCGCAACGGTAATAAAAGCCACAATGTCCCGATAGATTTCATCAGCCATAAAATCTTACGCCTGTTGTTCCTGATAGCGCAGGGCTTCAACCATCAACGTCATGGCTCGTGTGTGCTGCCGCCGGTTGGGATAGTAAAGATGGAGGCCAGGCCAGTGCGGACACCATGTCTGAAGTACGGAAATCATCTGCCCCGAATCAATCTTTAGCAAATACCACTATTGCCACCAATAATTTTCGATATAAAAGCTGACTCCCGCTCGGAGGTTATTGGCGTGTCGTCAACCGTTTACTGGCTATTGGCTGTAAGAAGCGGAAAAGAGAGATATTCGCGGGCATAGCGATCACGGTAGCAAATGGCAGAAGCGCCTGCATAACCGGCAGGCGCTTTGGATGACATCAGGACGGAATGATGCGGTTAGCTTTCAGTTTATCGAATAGCGTAAAGAAGGCATCACGCGTGCTGCGATAGCCGGTAAAGCCCGCCTTGCGGCTTTTGCTGATATCGGTAAACACTTCCATCGGGCGGCCAAGATCGGCATCAGTATGCCACCAGGAAGCCAGACGGTTAATATCCGCCTCGCGCAGCTGATATTTTTCAGCGATTTTTTCCCAGTCGTGATCGGCGTTCAGCATACGGCCTTCCAGCGGCTGCATATCACCAGGGAATGGGGCGGCCTGTATACCAAAGTAATCGGCGATTTGCTCCCACATCCATTTCCAGCGGAACACATCACCGTTCACCACGTTGAAATCTTCATTCTGTGCCGCCGGTGAGGTTGCGGCCCATTCCAGCTGCTCGGCCAGCAGGCTGGCATCGGTCATATCGGTTACGCCATTCCACTGCGCTTCGGAGCCAGGGAAAATAAACGGCATACCGGTCTCTTTACACAGGGTGGCGTAGACGGCCAGCGTCTGACCCATATTCATGGCGTTGCCCAGCGCATAGCCGATAACCGTATGCGGACGATGCACGCTCCAGGTACAGCCATATTTCTCTGCGGCGGCAAACAGCTCATCTTCCTGCGCATAGTAGAAGTTATCTACCGGCTGACGTCCCTGTTCTTCGCGGAACGGGGTCATCGGCACGCTGCCTTTACCGTAGGCGTCAAACGGGCCAAGGTAATGCTTCAGGCCGGTAACCAGCGCGACATGGCTGCCTTTCAGACGCTCGCCCATCGCTTCCAGCACATTGCGCACCATCGCGCCATTAACGCGAATGTTCTCTTTTTCATTGGCTTGACGCGCCCAGACGCTAAAGAACAGGCTGTCGAAATGCAGATCTTTCAGCGCGGCGTTAACGGATTCTTCAGAGGTCAGATCGGCGGTCAGGGAGTGACAACCTTCCGGCACCGGCGAGCGTCCACGCGACAGGCCATAAACCTGCCAGCCATCTGCCTGTAATTTTTCTGACAGCGCACTGCCGACCACGCCGCTTACACCTACGATTAATGCTTTCTTATTCATTACGCCTCCTGTAACAGATAGTGATAAGCATAGTGCGGAATTAATTTCATATCTGAGGTATAAATTCACAAGATTTGAGAACAGGATTCATGAATTATGATCGGGATTGATTTGCTTAAAGGCATTATGCCGTTTGTCGCCACGGTAGAAGCAGGGAGTTTCAGTGCGGCCGCCGAGCGGCTGAATCTCACCAGTTCGGCAGTCAGTAAAAGTATAGCCAGGCTGGAACAGCGCCTGGGATCGCGGTTGTTTGAACGTACCACCCGCAGCTTGCGCCTGACTGACGCCGGGGAAGCCTATTATCAAACCTGTCAACGCGTGGTGAATGAACTCAGCGAAGCGGAAACGGTGCTGGCGGCACAGCGTACCCATGCGGTAGGCAGACTACGCGTTGCAGTGCCGCTGACTTTTGGGCGTACGCACGTTATGCCACTGATTAATCACTTTTGCCGCGATTATCCCGATCTGCAGATCAATATGACGTTTGCCGACCGCTTTGTTGATCTGTTTGAAGAGAATATCGATGTTGCGGTGCGTATCGGCGGACCGGCGGATCATCCTGCCTCGCTGGGCGTCCGTCATTTGGGCAACGAACAGCTGGTGTTTTGCGCCTCCCACGACTATCTGCAACGCTACGGGACACCGCAGAGTTTTGAAACGCTACAACAGCATCGCGCTATCGCCTATGAACGGGTTGACGGCACCACCACGCCGTGGCGCTTTCTGGCCGCCGACGGGCGTATCGCCAGCCGTACGGTGAATTCTGTGCTGGCCTTTGGCGACAGTGAAGCGCAGCTGAGCGCGGTCAGCGCCGGTTTGGGTATCGCGCAGATGGCAACCTGGCTGATTCGCGACGCCGAGCAGGCGGGCAGGGTGAAGGTTATCCTGCCGCAGCTGACGCTGGATGGCCTGCCGCTCTGGCTGGTGTGGCCGCGTAAGAAACAGCTGTTGCCGAAGGTGGATGCGTTACTGAAGACGTTTCATCATCTGGCAATTCGTTAGCAACCCGCCGCAATAAAATCGCCGTTAGGGCTGACCGGCACAACCGTAAGAAACAGAACCAGGGCAAAAAGCATCAGCAGTACGCCAGCGGCAATTCTTACTAACGCAATGATGCTGGTGGTTGCGGTGGGCGAGTCGCGTAGCCAGATAGCGGCGACGGTATCACGTAAACGGCTGACCGCGATGGCAAGCAATAACAATGACAGACCGGTGCCTAATGCCATGGTCATCACAGCCAGCATGCCCCATGTCACAATACCAATAGCGTTAGAGAACAATAAAACGGTAATCGCGCCGCTGCAGGGACGTAAACCAATGGCCGCGATCACGCCAAGCAGCTCTTTCCAGTTGGTGGGCTGAACCAGCGGAATATGATGGTGGCCGCAGCCGCATTGCGCATCATGCACAGAATAAGGATGGCTTACCGCATCGACAGAACGGGGTGCTAAGGACCAGGGTCGCGTCACCGCATCGGCAGAAGCCTGCATAGCAATTGGCGCAGCGGCTGGTGGCTGCGTTACGGGCGTCGCTTTGCGGGTGGCGAACGGAAAAGCACGTAGCCCGCGCAGCAACATCCAGCCGCCAAACGCGGCAATCAACAGCGCGCTGGCTTTTTCCATCACCCAGCGACTCAGGCTCAAATCGCCGGAAACCAGATTAAATCCCACCGCCAGAACAAACAAGAACAGAATGGCGCTCAGCCCCTGAACCAGACTGCCAACCAGCGGCACCGCCCGTAGCACAGGAGACGCTTGCTGCTGCTGCGTGCTTAGCCAGGTTGTAACAACGAACTTGCCGTGTCCGGGGCCAACCGCATGCAAGACGCCATACAGAAAGGTAAAGAACAGCAGCCACAGCCCACCGCTGTATTGACCGTTATTGATTTGCAGCAGGTGCAGCACCAGATAACGATGCAGGGTAATCTGCGTCGCCAGGCTCCATGCCAGAAACGCATCCCAGTTCCACCAACAAACCAGTGCCAGCAGCGTTAACAGCGTAACGATAACGATCAGGCTTCGCCTGCCAGAGGTGAGGGTACGGATCAGCATAAGATATCCAGATTAAGAAAAATCTTTTTCAGTATATACCCGAATTATTTCGGTAAGCATACAGCCGATCGCGCGCCAGGTTCTTCATTTTCACTTCGCACATAATATCAAAATCAGTAAACGATAATGCCCAGTCGTTTAACGTATTGTTGAAATAATAATCGGAATGCGAGCGAAATTTCATTTTTGATAAACCTAATACGGTTTGATCCGGAAAACCCTGCTCAGGAATTAACCCTTCCTGCGATATTGAATAATGCAAAACCGGTCGCACGCCGCGCCATGATTCTTTTATTTCATCAATACGCGCATCGTCAGGTTGAATAAATTCATTTTCTTTCACCCAGTGGTGATGAATATCTAACACAATCGGGCAGAGCGCTTTTGCCTGTAACACATCATCGAGCGAACAGGAAACCTCATCATTTTCGACCGTCAGCATCAGCCTGGCTTCCGGGCTAAGTTTACCGAAGGCGTCTTTAAAACCGGCAAATCCCTTTCTGCCGTTCATATGGATATTGATTTTAAAATCCTGAAACTCGCGGCCATATCCCATCAACGTTGCACAAAGCGCATGATATTCAACATCTTCCAGAGCACGCATGACTACAGATTCATCTTCTGATGCCAGCACGGAATATTGTCCCGGATGAAAAGAGAGGCGGATATTATGGGCTTTAGCAAACTCGCCGCACTTAATAAACAGCGGCGTAAGATCGGGAAGAAACGCATTATACAGAATGGTGGCTTCAGGAACGGTATATAACGGCAATAGATCGCTACCAATACGCATCATGCGTAAGTCTTCAGGCAGCTGGGCCAGCTGTTCCAGCGTGTGAAACAGATTAACCAGATTATTTTTGGCTAATTCATAAATCAGATGCGTTCTTTCTTCATTATTCAGGCTGAGAAAACGCTTTCTGGTGGTGGCTTTGAACGGAAAGGGCTGTTTTAAATCAGCGTTAAGATATTTGCAAGCAAAGCCTAATTTCATAATTTCTCCTGAGTAGCATACCTACCTAAGTGTAACAGTTAACGGAGAAATGGCTAAAAATGGCTAAAAAAGTAGCACCTTCACGTACCACCGTTTCGTGGACCCCGGCATCGCTTTTTAACGCCGCGCCTTCGCCGCATTGCATAACCCGTAAACCGGCCTCAGACGGGGCGACAATTCGATACTGCCGACAGCGATAAGCGTTAATTGATAGCGCTGCGGACATGATTACTTTATTAAATGCCACTTTTGTACCACAGGAGCAAATTCATGCATACAGCGCAGCAAGACTACCGCAGATCAATGGGAAATCACGAGAGATGGAACCAGGCAAAACAGCAAGGGCAAAAAGAACAGGATGAAGTCGTCCAACGCCTTGCCGCCCAGCCCGGTGCCCATGCAGGAAATATACACAGGCAGCGTCTGGCAAATGCAATGATACAAACGCTTTCGGTACTCAGCGCCGTGCGGAACACGCCTGTTGGGCCTGCTATCACGCCAGCCAGAGCAGAAGCGTTGCAAATTCAGCAAAGAATAGATTTAGCCGATAGCCTTAGGGTAGATCAGGCGATTCGACGGGAATTGATGCGGTCAGCCGCACGGCGTTCAGGAGAAAACTGGGCCAGCGCGACAAAGCAACGCGGAGAGGCTGGTGAGGCAGCCGGGACGACTCATCACCAACCGCTGACCGATTCGGATCAACCTGTCATCCTTTCCGCTCCGGCAGCGCATTTTGAGTCTGATGATAATAAACCTGCTTCTTCTCTGCATCCTGACGCCACCTGTTCAGACAACGTTAACATTTATAGTCCGCTAAGTTCGCTGCAAAATGCCATTAACGTTGCTGAAGGATTTTTGCGCCGTTATGACCCATTAACATTTCCTGTCGCGGAAGCGGCTGCTCTAAACAATGGCATGTATATCGGTATCGAAAATGGTGTACAGTTCATGATTAAAGATGATGATGGTGACATTGTTGAGCTGAGCAAAAACTATTACTACGTAGAGAAGGAGGCTGGCAAAAAATTTATTGATAAGGGTAAGGAGGCGTTAAGGGAATTTTATGATAATTATAATGACATTACGCCGGATTTAAAAAGCTTTGCCAGTTATACCCTCCGGGAAAGGATAAAAGAGCGGTTTCATTTGGATGTCAACCCCGACAAACTTGACTTCATTCGTTTCGAAGCGGTTTTATATGATGGTGATAAAGAGATTCAATATACACCTCGTGTAAAGAAATCCTTAACAGAATTCTTGTTTACTAATTTTGATGTAAGAACCCAGAATGATTTGGTTGATGTAGACGCGATGTGTGGCATTTATAATACTACAATCAAGGAAAATGATAAATATGAAGCCAACAAAGCAATAAAAATCAAACCGAGTGAGTTCATTGATTTAGTGTGGGACATCGACTTTTACAAATTTGCCAAAGAAAAAATAGAGAAGTCGCTGGATGAGAATAGAAACATCCATATAAAAAAATACTTTATCGACGCGATTAGCGATATCAACCTTAGTAGTATTGACAATCTTGCTGCAAAGGATGTTCTGAACGGCATCGGCGTATTGAATGATACCAACGTAACCGGAACGCTTTTTGATATCGATGGATACCAGGCATCCAACGCGTTTGTTTTTCGTAATGAAGCTAATGGGCGCGTAACGCTTTACTTCCCGCAAAGTGATTTTAAGTTTATATCATTTCGCGGCGATTTTGAAATGCGAGTCTGGGTGACTAATGCCTGTGCCACTCTGGAACACAGAAATATGATCGCGTCTCACTTTACAATAGCTAACAGACAAGACGGGGCGTTTTACTATGGTATCGATGCATGGCTCAACGCAATCAATCAGGACAATAAGTATTATGATAAAATTGCCATGAAACCATCGTCCGTACCGCCTGAAACATTCTTTATCTATCTGCATGATAAAATAAGAGAAAAAACCCTTTCAGATCTTGACTCGCTAATCAAGTCAGATGATGAGGTTAAACGGGATATGTGGGAAGAGATGATAGATGCTTCTAATATTATTCCTAATCCAGTGTCTCCTTTTTTGTCGCTGGGAATTCATCTTGAACATGCGATTGACGCCGATACCTACCAGGAAAAGTCAGCCGAATGGCAAAAAATTAAATATGACGTGATTAACCTGATAGCAATGGCCCTTATGGATAAAGCAATAAAGTTCCCGGATAGTGAAGGGTATGACTTTATTAATAAAGTGAAATCCGGAATTGAGAGTGAGCATCTGGCGTATAAAGAGTCGTTTAATGAAGAAGAATTCAATGCTCTCGCAGACGAAACAGCACAGGAAGAAGACTATGATAAAGAGCAGGATTGCTATCGGGTAAAAAGAGGCGCTACTTTTGGTAAACTATGTTCAGATGGCCCTGATGAAGTTGTGGGTCATAACGAGATGAAAATACCCAATGATTTTGAGCCTGTTGATATTCAAACCTGGCCTGACCACTCCCATCTGAAATTTGTCCCAAAATCCAGAAGAATAGCTGCTAGTTGGGTGCTAAATAAAGATGAAATGATAGTTTACCGTCAGGATAACCGCTCTTTAGAAGAGATAGTAGCCGCTGGCGGCTTTTACCCCAGAACAGAAACAATAGGGACGATTGAAGATCATATGCTAGGTTCAAGAAAAGAGTATTCTTATGTTTCTACGTCTGTGAACAGACTAAATGGGGGATCATATGGAAATTATGAATACGCTATTATTTTAAAGCGGGGACAGGCGGTCGATATGTCAAATAGCCTTAATAAATATTATGGCAGGAATGATCCAATTCGGGAGTTTGCCGTTCCAGGAATAATAAGCCCGGACCAAATAGTCGGCTGGCGTAAGTGGAAGTAACACAGATGGCCCGATGGTGAATTGTTCAGCTGATATCAATAGCGTAGTGGTATCAGCAAAAAACCGCGCAGAAATCACCTGCGCGGTTTACAGGAAAATGAATTACCACCCTTTAATGATATCGCCCTTATAAAGTTCATTGGCTTTGTCCAGCACTTCCTGTGACTGGAAGGCCTCTTTCAGCTTCTGAACGTTCGCGCTGTCTTTGTTATCTTCACGCGCGACGATGGCGTTCACATAAGGAGAGGCTTTGCCTTCCATAAACATGCCGTCGCGTGAGGCAGAAAGATTCACCAGCGCGGCAAAGTTGTTGTTGATAATAGAAACGTAAACCTGCGGATCGTCCAGGGTGCGCGCCAGCTGCGGCGTATCCACCTCAACAAACTTGATATTTTTCGGGTTAGAAGTGATATCCAGCGTGGTCGGCAGCAGACCCGCTTCAGGCTTAACGGTGATTACTCCTTGTGCCTGCAACAGCAGCAGGCTGCGGCCCAGCGTTGTGGACTCATTTGAGATGGTGATGGTTGCGCCATCCGGCAGCTCTTTTAATGATTTAATCTTGCGCGAATAGCCCGCAATAGGGAAAACAAAGGTATTAGTCACGACCGCAAAACGGTAGCCACGCTCTTTCGACTGCATTTCAAGATATGGCAGGCTTTGGAAAGCGTTAGCATCCACATCTTTGTTAAACAGCGCTTCGTTTGGCTGCACGTAATCGTTAAAGGCCACTACATCGACATCGAGCTTATATTTATCGTGAGCGACCTGCTTAACGGTTTCCCATAGTTGCTGATCGGGCCCGGTGTTGATCGCGACTTTGATTTTATCTTCGCTGTCTTTATCACAGCCGCTGAGCAGCGTAACGGATGCAGCAAGCAAGACCGTGAGCAGTGTTTTTTTCATTCTGTCGTTCCCTTATAAGTGTTAGAAAAACACTATAATATACATCCAGACGTCTGTACATCCATAAGCGATGCGTTAGTTGAAAATTCCAGCGCCCCGGCGCTTTTGCTGGCAGCGCAGAAACGAGCCTAATGAGCTGGCTGTCGGGTTGAAACCACAGCACAGCATTCCGCATTTCGGCAAGATAAAACACGATGAAAAAGAAATGTAGCTAATTCTTAAAGTAGAAAATTTATTCTTTCGTTAATATTAACCCTGCAGAATGAAATAGGCGGATTTTGAAAGGAACCAGAGATTATTACTTATATAATATAACGTCATTTATCCTTGCTGTTTTTTTTGAAATGGAGATCATCATGCCTAATGTAAATAATTCAAACCTCGCGCTTTATTTAAAATCGCATCTGTTTAACAGTGCTGCTTCAGCAACCATACTGGCCGAGAAAAACCCCACGACTGATAACATTGCTTTTGCTCAACGATTATTGAGATTAAAAAACTCAGTTAACAATCCTAAATTGAGTCAGGTAATTTCTTATGATCACCGAGAAATGAAACGCTCGGAAAAATACGCAGAATTGTTTTCAAGAGTTTGTCAAATAGATTTCGATCAATTGAATAAATATTCAGATGGGCCGGATAAAAGCAATAACTATACCAGCGTTAAGGGGCTGGAAAGGTACGGTGATATAAAAACAGCCATAGCCACGCAAGTTAAGTTAAAAAACGGAACAGGCATGCCTGCAAACCAGATTAAGGTTGATGGTAAAGAGATTGCGATACGTTGTCAGTTCCCGAAGCAGGCTTACCTTGAGCAACATTTCAAAATGTTGATGGAGCAAAAGCCTGCAGTTATAGTTGTATTATCCTCTGAGGAAGATATCGCAAAAAAAAATCTCCCTGAATACTTTCGTGAAGGTATGCAAAAAAGTTATGGAGACATTACAGTAAATTGCCGTAGCAAGGTGAATAAAAACGCTAAAAAAAATGTCGAAACAAAGTTGGGTCGTCTGTTATTAAATCATCACCGAATGAATATTTCTGATAAAACCAATAAATCGGATTTCTCTGTTATCCATGTAACAAACTGGAAGGACAGAGAAACCATCACCTCAAATGAATTAAAAAAATTAGCTGACTTTGTTAAAAACAAAGTAGAAAGTGAATGTGATAAAGATCCTTCTCGTGCCAAACAACCACTCATTCATTGTAACGCAGGGATAGGGCGAACAGGCATGCTTACAGGTGCATTACTATTAATGGACAAAGATAATAACAAAAGCGCACGGGAAGTTGTTCAGGGGATGCGGGCTACGGGCAGTGCCAGGATGGTACAAACGTTGGAACAATATAAAACATTAGTGCAATTAGAGGAATTGTTGAAGTCAGATAGTTAACGATTGGCGCCCGGTGCAACGAAAATACGTCAAGGGGCTACACGCACGTGTTATCAGTGTGACGTGGCTTCCGCCAGAGCAACAGTAAACCGGGCTGGGTCGCATCAAACTCATACCTACAGCAAAAGGCCAGCGATCTTTTCTTTGGCCTTTTCTGGTTGGCTTAGCATCTATTTTACTGATGCTGGACGCATATCTATTTCCGAAGAATGGAACGAGATAACAGTGATGGCGTACTGAATGGTATTGCCAAAGGACAATCACTGGCTATTTTTTTCCATCAGGTCGATCATCGCTCCGCTGTGAGCATCGACATTACGGATGTAGCGCATTAGCGTTTCCGGCTTCTTCCAGGTGCCTTCCTGCATAATCTGCGCCACCGCATAACCTTGCTTTGCCATATCCTGAGCGGCGCCAACGCGGGCACTATGTCCGCTCCAGCCGCGATAACGGTTCTTGTTGCCTTTGGGTTGACCGCGGCCAGTTTCCCGCCAGGCATGAATAAAAATAGCTTCCAGCGCTGGCGTGCTTAACGGGCGGTTTGTGGTTATCAATGCTTTATTGGCGCGATGTACCGGGCAGAAGAGAAAAGCGTCCGGTTCAGTAGCAAGTCCGGCAAGCGTAATCCATTCGGTAAGGCGTTGCGAAGACAATGTACTCAGCGCTTTGATCAGTCCGCCAGTTTGCACAATGGTTTTGGTCCAGGCGACATCCAGAATAATACGGCCATCTTCGGCGCGAGTGATATCGCTTACCCGCAGGCGAGCCAGTTCGCTGACGCGTAATAACGTGCTGTAGGCCACATGCAAAAACGCCAGATTACGCGCTTCCTTTAACTGTACGGAATTTTGCCAGCGCATATCCAACGTCTGTAAGTCTGATAAACAGAAAGGAATGGCCTGACCGGTGCGTTCGCCCGATACCACGGCGACGCGGTTGATTTTCTTTATCGCACGAAACACGGCGGGCGAGGTATTTGGCGGCAGCAGTCCGGCGTTACGATGCAGCATGGAAATAAGCGATGCGTGGGTAGCGATAGTCGAAGATGCGCGGCCGCGCGCCTGCAAAAATGTCAGATAGTCGCGTAGATCTTCAGGCGACATAGGTAAAAAGCCGCGACCGTTGTCGGCAGCCCACTGGTGGCAAATACGCATTACGCTTAGCAGCTGCCGCCAGGTATTTGGTGAGAAAGCTTCCCGATCCTGGACGAAGGCGCGCAGCTGTTCAGCGATATTATCGTCAGCGATTAAGGCAGGTAATTGCGCGTCATGTTGAACAATTTTTGTCATTTTAGCTCAGTAAATATCCAAACTGGAGTTGATCGCGCTACGTGAAATCTGCGAAATCAGCAGGGCTGTTATCCTACAGAATTCACGTAGCGACACCAAAAAAAGGGCGGAAATGTGCCGATTTAATGGCGAGGCTCATGATACCTGCATGCAAGCGCGCTGTCCTGACTTTATATAAGTCCCATTATATAAAGTTATGCACTAAGATCCTCCATCGATCGCCAAGAAAAGGGTAAACCTGTGGCGAAGACCCAGCAGGCAGTGCATCTACGCTAAATCATCGTTTCATAAAAGCAGAGATAAAAGCAGGCTGATAATTTATCCGTGATAACTAAATTCCCCATCTTGCAGAGGTCTTTTTCCGTGCCAATTACTAAACGCAGTTTAAAATTTAGCTTTTCTCCTTTGAATGTTGGGTCGGTGCCCCCTGGGAATGAGAACCTGAAAAAGAATTTCTGTGCCTTGCACAATCAAATGCGACAGATGCCTGTGTCTCACTTCAAAGAGGCACTGGATGCACCAGACTACTCAGGGATACGTCAGAGTGGCTTCTTTGCTGTGAGCCAGGGTTTTCGGCTGCATAACCATGGTGACGATGCCTTCATCCACGCATGCCAAGAAAATGCGCATTGGAAGGGCGAGTTTTCCGGAGACAAATTCCACATCAGTGTGCGCGGAGAGCAGGTGCCGCAAGCATTTCAGGTGCTGTCCGGATTGCTGTTTTCAGAGGAGAGTCCGGTAGATAAGTGGAAGGTAACCGATATGGAGCGAGCCGATCCGCAATCCCGCGTGAGCGTGGGTGCTCAGTTTACGTTGTATATAAAATCGGATCAGGAAAATTCGCAGTACAGTGCGTTGTTGCTCCACAAGATACGGCAATTTATAGAGTACCTGGAATCCAGACTAGCCGAAAACGGGATTATGCCTGGGCAGCGTCCCGACTCAGATGTTCATCCTGAAAATTGGCAATATCTCAGTTATCGTAATGAACTACGCAGCGAGCGTAAGGGAAGCGAAATGCAGAGCCAGGTTTTACGGGAGGAACCGTTTTATCGTTTGATGACCGAGTAACTGCTGCGCTGAGGTTTATAGTGAGTAAGAAGACTGCGGAGGCCATCATATCTTTGATATCAGACTCTGGTTTACTCATCGTGCAAAGCCTGCAAAAACGGGGCAAAAACGAGGTGGCAATCAAAAGGATGAAAAGAGATGCCGCATGGTGAAAATGGCATTGCGGGTCGGCGTTATTTTGTTAAATGGGTTTGAGAACCAGGCTGACTTACCTTAATATCTGGGTACGCATAATGTATATTATGTTAAATTACATCAAGGGAAACTCTGTTCATCAGCATTCGCAACCTTCCCCGTTCATACTCATAGCTTATGCGTACTCTCTTGGCTAGCAGAGACTCTGTCTTCAACAAATTTTATTGCAGCGCTATTTCACCACCTCGTTTTTATTCCAGGTTTCCATTACCTTCAGAGGCTCAGCTGCCAGCATCCTTTGCTGTCTGGCACCTGAAACCAAACCTTTTTCTCCGAGGTATTCACTTACCTGGCTTGAAATAGTTTTACCGGTTGCCCGTTTTCCATCTCCACAACCAGACGTGTTGGTTGCGCCTGTTCAATCACTAACTTTTGCGAGAAATGCTCGATTAACTGGTGCGACTGAGCCATTTGTTCTCGGTGCGGCGCTAAATGCAGCGTCAACCACTTACTCAATAACACCTTGTTCGCATTGGTGGCGTTACTGGATTCTGTAAACGACGAGATTCCCGCAATGCGCTGGCGCTGAATGCGTTCAACCTTCCCCAGATCTTGGGTAAACTCTTCGATATCGTCTTTAATGCTTTTCTCTCGCTCCGCTTGCAAAGCGTCATTTTCAACAAAAAGCGAAGCCAGCTGCAGCGCGCAAATCCGCACCGATAACGCCATTTTCCATTCAACAATGTGCTTTTGCATTATCTGTTGATGTTTCTTGATTTCGCGAGTAATACCATCTGTACCAAAAAAATCCGGATCGGCACAGTGTTCGATGGCGTAGCTTGCAGAGATGACATCCTGCCGTAAATGTGTCTGAATGCTACTAAACTCCACCTCAAAGTCCTCTAGTTTCTGGCGGATAGCGCTCAACCGTTCTCCTGTCGCTAAAACAGAGGATACCTGACGCAGGTATTTTATGGCGGCGCTTATTTTTGAGGCGCGTTCATTGCTTTGAAAATCAGCAATTTTTTTCACATCTTCAGAAATAGCGATAAGTTTTTCATTGATATCGGCAAGATGTTTTTGCGCCAGTAGTACCGATGCGGTTTGCACCAATAACCCGGTGTTGACCAGGTTACTCAGCTTATCTGCATCCATGAGAACGGCATGCTCTTTTATCTTGCCGTTATCTCCTAAACTAAAGGCGCGAAACCCCACGCCATCTTTTGCTTTAGCCAACGGCCCATCGATGATCACTTCCATGTAATTGTGCTGGGCGACATGATGCGATGTTAAGGCGGAAGGAAGTGCCTGTAATAATGGGCTAAGTTTGGCAATGCCGGTGACATCCCCCTCTTCCAGCTGCTCACCTTCTGTCAGCGCGTCAGCAGAGAGCAAAGAAACGGCAACGACAGGATGCTGTGGATCGTCACCGATAAGCCATTTTTTTGATAAATTATTCATGATTTCTCCTCTACCGGCGTGCCGCATTGCGGGCAAAATTTGACGCTATCATCAATTTGGTTACTGCAGTTGCCGCAAAGATGCTGACTGCTTTTCATTCGGATCCAGGCAATCTGCACGATACAAGGCAATGTTACCCGAAACGCCGGACTTGCCAGATCATAAGCACTATATAGCCCGGTCAATGCAATGCCTATCGGACCAGCAAGGGCGCCAAGCATACGTCCGGCACCGAAACTTGCGACCATCGGAATAACGCGACCGGCGGCCATTGAGGCGACACTACTCGCAACCAGCGCAGTGATCTGGTATGCCGCTATACCGCCAAGACCTATGCGAGGTAAAAGAACACTTAGCGCCTCCAGGCTCCCAGTGGATTTCATGCCAAGGCTGTCGAGGATCTCCTTTCTCTGCGCGGCACTCATTTTCTCCCACGCATTCTCAAACACTTTACTGATAATTAAGTTCTCTTTACGTGCCAGCGAGGCCGATTTTTGTGCCGGGATTTTTAAGCGCCCAAGCACATCATCGACGATTTCTGCATAGTCCACGCCATTTCCGCGAAACAGATTGACGAAACTATTGCCGCCATAGAGTTGTAACTCTCGAGCTAAGACGCGCAGCGTATCTTCATCAATTTCATTTAACTCTTTAGCACTGACTAACAGCGTTTTAACACTGCTGGAGAGGGAAAGACGACCTTTACCGTTATCCGTAATATAGTCAATAAGCAGATCGAGATCGTTTTTATCGGCATTGCAAAGCAGGTCAATTAATTGCTGGTCATTTTTAATATCAATATTGTTCATCGGGTTTCCTTGTTTGCCACAGGCAAATATCCAGGCTGCGCAGACTCATGATGAGATGTTACCGGACTCCGTTATTTCAGCAAGCATGCAATAAGAAAATGACTAAAAACATACATATTGACTAGATAAGTTATGCCTTTCCAAAAGCTCGATTTAGCTATATCCATCTCGGCGCTTAACGCAAGACGTCAGGAACAGGAAAACGCCTGCGCCTGACGCATCAATCACACCATTCGCGCATCCAGATTATGCTGCACCAAAATCTCCGCCAGCGTATTTTCCATTACCGGCAGGTTTGATGTTTCACTCATTCTCTCCTGCATTGCCGTATTCCAGATCTCATCAACCGTTCCCGCCAGCGAAACGGGCTGCTCCGTTGGCATCGTTACGTTATCCTGCGCAGGCTCTGCTTTCTCATCGGCAAGCAGCAACGCGATATCGTGTTCATGCGCCTGCATCCCTAAGGTTTCCAGCGTCAGGGCGTCGGCCGCATCTGACTTATCCACCAGTAGCGACTGCACCGCCGAAACTTCGCGGCCAAAGGCATCGTTGGTCCGCACATAAACGATATTGGATCCCCCATCCAACAGCGCCAGCTGCGCCGGTGAAAGCGTGAAGCTCCACGTTGAACCTTCCGGAATGGTGTAATACATACTTTCATTAATCACCATTTCGATCTCGCTGCCCGGCGCAAACGGCCCCTCAAGCGTTCCGCTAATCGTCAGCGGATTCAGCGCCTCATCCGGCGACAGAATCTGGTCCTCGCTGATAGGTGAAATGGTAATAACCCCCCGTGGCGGATCCTGAATACGCAACAGTTCAGAAGTGCTGACATCAACGCCCCACTCTGTGGTTACCTTCGCCTCAATGACTTCGCTGTCATTAATCAGCACCTGCAGATCCGCTGCCGGGATCAATGTCTCCCAGCGGCCATCCGTAGAGGTGACCGCCGAGTAATCCTGTCCGTTAAGCGTAATGGTGATGTTCTGCCCTGACTGAACGTGCTGTGTCGTTCCGCTTAGCAGTTGATCAACTTGCGTTTCCGCGAGCGAAAGCGAATTATCGCCAGTGAAAGGATCGAGCGTAATTTGCGGCTGAGGTTTATCAACGTTAATGATCTGCACGCTGGTCGCCGTCTCACCGAGGTCGGCCAGGCTGGCCAGCAGCGTCGCGCTTCCCAGGCTCAGCGTATGCAGCGCGTCGTGGGGAATACTCAGCTTCCAGTAACCGCCATCCTGCAGCTCAGTGGTGTAGTGTTCGCCGTTGAGCGTGACCGTGATAATTTTACCACTGGCCGCGTGATAGGCTCTGCCGCTCACCACCAGATCCTGATAGTTTTCAAGCGCATTAAATACGCTATCCTCTGCGAGTGGATTGAGCGTCACCTGCGCCGAATAGCTGTTTCCCCGCCCTCCGGCAACATCGATAATTTTATTACTGGTGTAAATATCGCCGTTTTCACTTAACGCCTGAACGCGTAACAACACGTTCCCCACCGGCAGCGCCAGCATATCGGCACTGGGGATTACCACGCTCCAGGCCCCTTCATTGGTTAGCGTGGCGTTATAATTTTTACCGTTCAGCAGCACGGTTAACTGATGCCAGTCATCACTATTTTCATCCAGCATGCCGGATATAACCTGATCGACGCGCTTCTCTCTGCCGTAAACGCTGTCGTCTCCGCTGACGTTATCAATGGTAATCGGCTGATAAAGCGGATGCGCCACCAATAGCTGCTGCGACGTTGCGGCGGTTTCACTCAGGTCGGCGACGGAAACCAGTAGCGAGACTTTACCGTCAGGTAATGCCTGAATATCCTCATTCGGAACCGTGATACGCCAGATTCCGCCCGGCTGCACCAGCGTGGTGTAATCCTGATCGTTAAGGGTTACCGTAACCGTTTTGCCGCTGGCAACGTTATAGGTTCGGCCGGAAAATGAGAGATTATCCTCTGCGACGATCGCATTGAGAATGGCTTTGTCAGCAACCGTATCAACGTCAATACGGGCAGAGTATTCATTGCCGCGCCCGGCCTGAAGAGTAACGGTTTTTTCGGCGAAGCGCTGCGCGCCTTGTAGCGTGTTCACCATGGCGGAAATGAGCGCATCGCCGTCGGGGAAGGCCAAAATATTGCTGGCAGGAATTTGCAAGCTCCAGACGCGGTCGTTACCTACCGTGGCTTGCCAGCGTTGACCAAACGCTTCAACGGTGACGTTTTCCCCCACGGCGACATCCGCAGAGACGTGGCCAGAAATTCGTTGCTCAACCAATTTTTCCCGGCTGTTAAGCACTTCGTCACCGGAAAAGCTATCTATAATAATCGGGGATGCCAGCTGAATGGCGCTGGTCACCAGGCCGCCCTCGCTGCGGGAAACACTATTTTTTGAAGCCATAATAAACTCCTCATACACCAGTGAGCTAAATGGCGCGCACGAGGCATCTCTGTAGCAACGCTACAGCGTTCGTATGCGACATTCGCGGTAAGGTCTCCACCGCAGCAGAAACCTGAACGGGTGTACACCAGGAGCAATCGCGCCCCGGAACATGGCAAAAGTGTCTAACGCCCTGCTTTTGTTCTCTACAGCTATAAGCAATATCCCCGCTTTTGTCTCCTTTTAACGCTTATCCACAGGATTAACTAAATTAATCAATCGACGAAACTAACCTGGTTTAGATCCGACGTTAATTGGCACCCTGTTTAAATAAGGCGGAACTATATTGGTTTTATTTATATTGTTCGGAAACAGGTGGAAAGAAGGTTCTGAGCGATTTATTAATTGCTGGTCTTGAAAAAAAAGGCGTTATTCGCCCAGGCAGGATGTAATTTTGTGACAGAGGTGCCATTTTAACCGGCCTTGAGGCCGGCTATTCACTTAACGCAGGATACGCTTTTCTTTTGCCGTATCTATCCACTCTCTGAACTCAATCAGTAGCCGATCGTAAAGCGCCTCGTCGCTGACCTTTTCATAGTTATCGACGGGAAAGAAATGGGTATTATCAACCAGCCGGTCGGAAAAGGTGTCCAGCTTTTCCAAAATGCCGTAATTCGAGCCGCCCAGGCCAAGAAATTTGAAAAATATCGGCAGCTGCGACGACTCCCGCAGTTTCTCTTTGATCAGACGTGTTTTACTGATCCCGCCATCGGTAATAAACACCACGTAGACAGGCAGCGTCGAATCCTTAAATTCCTGATTGATAGCCTCTAAAACGGGTGGCTCATTATTGGTGCCGCCCAGCCCAGGCAACACTTCCCACATACTGCGCTTACCGTCATTACGGATGCGATCGATATAACCTTCAACGTTATCCAGCGTCACGTCATCGTAACGCTTGAACTTTTCACCGAAGGCCCAGACCGGCATCGCGCCGTCATCATCAAACTGCACCGCCAAAGCCGTTACGCGCTCAAGCACCGCCTGCACATTACCGCGCTTGAATTGCCCCGTCATGGAGCCAGACGCATCAAGCACAAACGCCACCTGCGCCCTGACATCTTTTAATCGGTGTTTTTCCAGGCTTACGGTGATGGGTTTCGCCAGGCTTACCAGCTTCGGCGTTTTAGCCAGTTTTTTCTCAAGGCTGACGGTTGGCGTCGGCGTTGGCGCTGGCGTCGGCGTTGGCGTTGGCTCAGGGGCTGACACATCCACGCCGAAATGCTCGGCTAACGGTTGTAAACCGCCGTTAAAGCCCTGGCCAACGGCACGCAGCTTCCAGAGACCGTTATGGCGGTAAATATGCCCGACAATTAAGGCTTTTTCAGTGCGTCCGGCAATCGGCACCGGGAACCGGTGTCCGTCACAGGTAAGCGTGAGCTCCTGCAGCCCATCCAGCGTATCCTTGCCGTCGATCACCACCGTTACGGCGATTTTATTAACGGCGGCAGGAATAGCCGCTAAATTAATGCTAAAAACCGCGGCGCCCGCCCCGCTTTTCATCACCACGCTTTGGTTGGCATTTTGCGGCTGGTTAAAGAAAATCATATCCAGGTCGCCTGAAACCTTTTCATTTGCGTCAAGCAAAAAGGCCGAGGCGTCGATATCGCTGTAAAAGCTATTTTTCTGGGTATAGGCGAGTCGTACCTCAATGTTGTTGTTGCCAATAGCTGTATTTTGTCCGGGAGCCAGTTCCATATTCTTCCCTTTTTTAATCCCACCTGCACAGGCGAAAAAAAAGCCCCTTCACCGGGAAGAGGCTTCAGACCAGGATCGTTTATACCGAGACGCCGTGCTGCGCCGCCAGCGCCGCCAGGCCACCAGCAAAGCCCTGGCCCACGGCTTTAAACTTCCATTCACCGTTGTGGCGATAAAGCTCACCGAAAACCATTGCCGTTTCGGTGCTGGCATCTTCTGAGAGATCGTAGCGCGCGATTTCCATATTGTTGTCTTCATTCACAATACGGATATAGGCGTTAGAAACCATGCCGAAATTCTGCTTACGGGTTTCCGCGTCGTAAATCGTTACCGCGAACACCGCTTTCTGCACCTCAGCCGGTACGGTAGATAAGGAGATTTTCACCTGCTCATCATCGCCCTCGCCTTCGCCGGTACGGTTATCGCCCTGATGGGCAACGGAGCCGTCCGGGCTGGTGCTGTTATTGAAGAAAACGAAATGCTGATCGGACAGCACTTTGCCATCCGCGCCGACCAGGAATACTGACGCATCCAAATCAAACGCCTGACCATCCGTTACGCGAGCATCCCAACCCAGACCGGCGATCGCTTTGGTCATGGTCGGGGCTTCTTTGGACAGGTTTACGTTACCGCCTTTCGTCAGATTAACTGCCATTATGAAATCCTCTTTGCTTTGGTCTGTTACCCGGCTAATGCGGGCGTAAGTTTACTGCGTAAATGCGTTTTATGACGCGTTGATACCATACTGCGCGCACACGGATGCCAGGCCACCGGCATAGCCCTGACCAACCGCACGGAATTTCCACTCTCCCGCATGGCGATAGAGCTCACCGAACAGCATCGCCGTTTCGGTGCTGGCATCTTCTGAGAGGTCATAACGTGCCGCTTCAACGTTGGAATCGTTGTTCACTAAACGGATAAAGGCATTGGCAACCTGGCCGAACGATTGACGGCGAGCGGTGGCATCATGGATCGTGACCACGAAAACAATTTTCGTCACGTCCTGCGGCACGCGATCCAGTTCGACCACCAGCGATTCATCATCGCCTTCACCTTCACCGGTACGGTTGTCACCCGTATGGGTAACGGAACCGTCAGAAGATTTCAGGTTGTTATAAAAAATGAAGTCATTATCACCGCGTACTTTGCCTGCGTCAGTGAGCAGAAAAGCGGATGCGTCGAGGTCAAAATCCTGACCGTCAGTAGAACGCGTATCCCAGCCCAGACCGATTTTCACGTTTTTCAGCGACGGATCCACTTTAGCCAGGGATACGTTACCGCCTTTAGAGAGAGTCACTGCCATGTTGTTGTCCTCAAATCGTCGTGATGCATACTCTGTATGCGTTGATTAACGACGCGGCTTAGCCGCGCCCTTCTTCATTCTGCTCTTCTTTCGCCGGGAAAAGCAGACTTGCAATAATACCCAGTGCCAGAACCCCAATAACCACATACAGGCTGGCGGTGGCGCTAATCGCGTAACCGTGATGGAAGAAGTGATCCGTTGCGTTCAGACCCAGCTTCACCGCGATGAAAAACAGCAGCACAATAACCGCTTTTTCCAGATGAACCAGATACTGCTTCAGCCCTTCCAGTACAAAGTACAGAGTACGCAGGCCCAGAATGGCGAACATCATTGCGCTGTATACAATCAGTGGCTCACGGCTAACCGCAATCACGGCAGGCACGGAGTCGAACGCAAACATCACATCTGAAAGCTCAACAACAGCTAAACAAAGCAGCATTGGGGTGGCGTAACGCGCCGCTTTTGTCACTCGACCAATCTGGATATCGGCGTTTTCCGGTTTCGCCAGCTCCGCATCCACCTCTTTCTGGCTCAGCACAAACGCGCTGCCTTTGAGTTTTGGCCAGATCGGATAGAGGCGTTTTACCATGCGATAGGCAAAATGCTGGGAGTAATCTTCAATCTCATCATCATCATCGCCGCTTTTCAGCATCATTACCGCTGTCCAGCCAACGATAAGGGCAAACACAACCTCCACCCACGGGCCAAGCGCCAACAGGCTGGTACCGATAGCGACAAAAATACCACGGAACACAATCGCGCCGATGATGCCCCAATAGAGCACGCGGTGACGGTAATTATTCGGAATAGCGAACCAGGAGAAAATCGCCATCATGACAAACAGGTTATCGACTGAAAGCACTTTTTCCAGCGCGTAACCGGTAACGAACAGGCTCGCCACTTCCGCACCGTGATGAATATACAGAAAGCCCGCGAAAGCGAGCGCCATCAGGATCCAGAAAACAGACCAGGCCGCGGCGCTTTTCAGGGAAATGGGCTTGTCATGACGATGCATAAACAGATCGATGACAATGGCACCGACTGAAAGCAGTAAAAATACCGCGACCGTTTCTATTGGGAACCCAATGTGGGTGGATTGCATGTGATTAGCTCCAGAGACTTAAAATTATTATCTGTTACAGGCCAAATTCGCTGGTCTGGAAGCCCAGGGCTTCAATGATTTCGCGTGCATTGGCTTTTTCGGTTTCATCAAAATTGCCGTCGCTTTTTGCCACAGCAATGCCCACGCGCACTGCCAGTTGCGCCTGCTCAGGCTTACTCTTTAACGCCAGAATATATTTCATGGTTTCGCCCTTTCCGACTTCCGTATCGAAAGAAAAGGAGGTCACCAGTTTTTCGAAAAACGCGATCACCTCAGTGGTATCAAAAATACTGAGTTCCGGTGAGGCGCGCAGAAAACCCATCATCTTCTGCTTTTCTTCACTGCTCACGCCGTCGCTCGACACGGCAATACGTGCGCAGACCGCTACCGTGCCTTCAAGGAACGCGCGGTTTTTGTAGCGGCCTACCTGTTTGGTCAGCTCATCGCGACCGGCATTAAACTTACCTTTAAGCGTATTGAAAAAACTCATTTTCTATCCCCAGGTTATTTTGAACCGGCTTTCCAGTTGAATCCCCAGCCAAAAGCCTGATCCAGTTCTTGATGACCGCTAAAATAGCGATTGATACGTTCGACGCGGATCGCGCCGTCTTCGTTTACCAGACGTGCAATCGCGCACATGTTTTGCCGGTTATTGCCTTCAGTCATAAAGGTTTCAACCGGCGGCTGGCCCGGAACCTGGATGGTGACGCACCCGTCCGTGTTCTCCCAGCTCGGCACACCTTCATAGATAAAGGTGAAGATCAGCACTTCGCGGATGTTCTTCCATTCCGTGCCGTTAATATGAATCCATTCACCGCTACTGGCGGAGCCGGTGCGATCGTCACCCTGAAGCTCCACAAATGGCTCATCGCGGAAACTGCCAAACTTGTCGCCCAGCGCCTGAACGATGGTGCGGTAGCCGTCTGACAGCTCAACATACGCGGCAAGATCAAGATCGATGCCTTTATTGTTGTTGAACATGCCTTTGAAGAACCCACCGCTGTTATTGCTCTGACGCTGATTCCAGTTGAGGTTGACGCGGATCTGGCCGTAGTCATCCTTCTTCCTGAGACTGATGGACGGCTTCTCTTTGGTGAGGCTCACCTTGCTCAGGTTAACCGCAGGCGCAGGCGCAGGTGCCGGAGCGGCGGCTGGCGCAGGCGTTGGGCTGGCGGATGAGGTATCGGCGACATCTACGCCAAAATGCTCGGCTAACGGTTGCAGCCCGCCGTTAAAACCCTGCGAGACAAAACGGAATTTCCACTCCCCGTTACGGCGATACAGTTCACCCAGAATCAACGCCGCTTCAGTGCGACCTGCCAGATCGACCTGGCAAGTAACAATGGCTTTGCCGTTCGCTTCAACCTGAATGGCAAGACGCTCAAGCTGAGAAACGTTTTTCCCGGCGTCACAGGTCACGGTAAAAGCGATTTTCTGCACATCGGGACGCAGCTGCGGCAGGCCGACGGTAAACATGGTGTCGTTACCGGAGGAAGAAAGACGAACGGTGCCGTCGTCGTTTTCACGCTGGCCGTAAAAAATCATGTCCAGATCGCCGCGCACCTTGCCGTTGTCATACAACCGGAAAGAGGAGACGTCTACGGGCGTGCCGGAAGAAATCCGCACCACCAGCGACTGGTTGGGAACGGGGGCATTGCCCCCCGGCGTCAGGTTCATTAGCGGGTTACCGCTTGAATATCAGGCACCATGTCCTGAATCGTACGGCCGCGCGAGGCGTTACCCTGCGCAGTAAAGTTCCACTCGCCGCCGCTGCGGCGTAAAGAGGCGATAATCACCGCCGTATGGGAACCCTGCTCGGTCAGCGTATATTTAGCCAGCTCTTTACCCTGTTGATCGACCACGCGGCAGAAAGCATTTTCTACATCGTTAAACGACTGGCCGGTAAAGCTGTTAACGGTCAACACCAGATGTTCAACGTTAGCAGGCAGGCGGGAGAGATCGGCAAGAATGGTTTCGTCATCGCCATCGCCTTCACCCGTACGGTTATCACCGCTGTGCTTAACCGAGCCGTCAGTGGAGCTCAGCTGACGGAACCATACGGTATCCAGCACATTACCGGCGCTATCCAGCAGGACGCAGCTGGCATCGAGATCAATGCTGTCGCCCCCGCCAAGCAGTTTGCCAAACAGTCCCTTCTTTTTGGCAGGATCCCAGCCGAGGCCGAAACGAATTTGTGAAATTGCGCTGCTGGATTTAGCCAGCGAAATCGTCTGATTCTTACTGAGAGAAACCATCATATCTCCTTAATGACAGGTATTTTGCTGTAGTAAAAATTGCCGACAAATCTAAAACTCAATAAATCATAACATGATGCTATTACAGAGCAAGCAGGCAATCATCATATGACCGTTTGTTAATTATATGCTCATGAATTGATTGATTAAATAATTTAATTTTTCCTTCATTTTTACAACGAAGTTAACGTGAAATGTACTTTTAATGAAACTTATCTTAAAGAATCATAACATGATTGCCAATAACGCGAGTAATGAATACACTTGCTCCTTCACTGGCTTTTAAGCGCGATGTAAGGACTTCAACGGAATGGTTAAATCTGCTGCTGTGTGGTTTATGGAGGGCGTTTCATCACAGAAAGATATGTTGGAACAGGTTAAACAGGCACGCGCTGAAGGCGGCTATGATTTTCAGCTGCTGGCATCGCACCGCACCGAGCGGCCTGAAATACTTGCTGAAGCTGACTTTTCATATATTGAGCCCAGCGAGAACCATGACCTTCTCTCTTTCATTGCTCGCGTTTGCAAAAAGCACAATGTGGTTGCCATTCATGCTGGCAAGCGCGGCGCGCTGCTGGAAACCCTGCGTACAGCAATTGAAGCGCTCGGCGTTAAGCTGACCACCGGCGCATGTCACCTTGATACCTTTGAGCTGGCGGATAACAAGACGCTGTTTAGCGAAAGAATGTCTGCCGCAGGCCTTGCCGCCGTTGAGTCAATCCAGGTACAGATGCCAGATGAGGTGGCTAACGCCATTTCCCGCCTGGAGTCACAAGGTGAGCTGCCCTGCATTAAACCGGTTCGCGGCATTTATGGCATGGGTTTCTGGGTGCTGAAACGTAGCGTGAAGCAGCTGGCCTTTTTCAACCAGCCTGACAGCCGCCAGCTACATCCCGATATATTGCTCGCCGCGCTGCGTAGCGCGGTAGCTGCGCAAGAAGCGTTACCTTTACAGATTGTGATGCCGTGGCTGGCTGGCCCTGAACGATCAGTTGATATGCTGGTAGAAAAAGGACGCGTGATTGCCGCCGTGGGCAGAAGAAAAAACGGCGCCGTTCAGACGCTGGAAAACGGTGGCCCTGCCTTTAACCTGGCGCTGGCTTGCGCGCAGGCGCTGGGCGCAGATGGCCTGATCAATATTCAAACGCGTGATAATGCGCAAGGCGATCCGGTGTTGCTTGAGGCCAATCTGCGCCCTTCTGGCGGCATTGGCTACACCGCCTTTAGCGGGATCAACCTGCCGGGACTGTTTGCGTTACGTCAGCTCGGCTTGATAGATGACCACGAAACCGCCGCAAAAACAGCGTTGTTCCAGTCGGTAAAGGTTATCCCTACGCATAGCGTGAAACCGCTGCCGGCAGTGGACATCAGCACGCCGCCCAGCGCGCTATATGAGATTTAAGAGATATGACACAGTCAAATCAGCAGATTTATCAGCGTGAGCTGGCCGGCGGCACCTTAACCGTCACCGCCACCCGCGACGCCCCTTTGGAGGCGTTGTTTGACATCGCAGAGCGCAGAAATCCTAAACGGGCATTTTTGTTTGTCAGCAAGGTACTGGGACGCCACATCCCGGTCGCCCCTGCCGTGATGAACCAAACCTACCGTCGCCTTGCGGCGGGTATACCGTCCGACTTACCTGAGCCCGTACTGTTTATCGGCATGGCGGAAACGGCCGTTGGCCTTGCCGCCGGGGTGTTCCGCGAGGCAAGCAAACGCATTGCCCAACCGGTATTTCTTACCAGTACCCGCCACCCGGTAGATGGCGATCTGCTTTGTGAATTCAAAGAAGATCACAGCCATGCCACCGATCACCTTATCTACCGTCCTGAAGATGCCACGCTGCGTGAACGTGCGCTGAAGGCCCGGACGTTGGTGCTGATTGACGATGAAGCCACAACCGGCAAAACGTTCCTTAATCTTCTTCAGGCACTACGTGACGCCGGGCTGGATGCGGTGACGCGCGTTGTCACCGTAACGCTTACCGACTGGAGCGGCGACACGCTCTCACAACATTGCCCGCTGCCCGTTGATGTCGTCTCGCTGGTGAAAGGCAGCTGGAACTGGACGCCGCGCGCGAACGCCCCGGTGCCGGTGATGCCTTCGGTTAACGTTACGGCGCGTGGCTCCGCTCCGCTCTCCCCACGCCAGGACTGGGGACGACTCGGCATGCATGAAACCTCGTGCAATCTGGGCACGGCGTTACGCAGTGAACCAGGCGAAAAGATTCTGGTTATCGGATCGGGCGAATTCGTCTGGCAGCCGTTCCTGCTCGCCGAGCGTCTGGAAAGCGACGGCGCCGAGGTGCGTTATGGTTCGCTGACCCGCTCGCCTATCGCGGCGGGCATGGCGATCGAATCGATTATCGCGTTTACGGATAACTATGGGTTAGGTATCCCCAACTTTATCTACAACGTCGCCCACCAGCGGTTTGACCGTATTATTGTCTGCGTGGAAACCCCGACAGATTCGGTCTGCCCGCAATTAGTTACCCAACTCAGAAACGTCGCCCCGCGCGTCGAGGTCATCAGTTATGAATAAGCCCGTTGCCTTGTGTGACCTTGACGACACACTTTTTCAAACCAAACGCAAAATGTGCAATGAGATGCAGCTGGAGCCGGTGCGCATCGGCGCTTACGATCGGGCGCTGCAGCCCAGAAGTTTTATGTCCGCTGAACAGGCAATGCTGGTTGACTGGCTGCTCGCCAGCGCTGAGCTGATCCCCGTTACTGCGCGTGGCACCGAAGAAACCGCCCGCGTCGCCCTGCCTTTTACCTCCTGGAAAGTAATGACGCATGGCGCGGTGATCGCTAACCCCGACGGCACCCTTAACCGTGAATGGCAGGATATTGTGATGTCCGAGCTCGCTACCATGCACGATCGGCTGGTGAGCTACCGGCAGCTGCTGAGCGATAAACTGGCCGAAGCGGGCATTAACGCCTGGTGCCGCATGAACGTTGAGTATGACGGCACGCCGATCTATTTCGTCATGAAACATCGGGACAGCACACAAATTCAGGAGCTTTATGCGTTCAACGAAAAAATGATGCTGCTTCTGGATACCGCGGGCTTTTACATCCATGCGAACGGTAACAACATCGCGTGGATCCCGGCGGGCGTACAGAAAGGCCGGGCCGTTGAATGGTTACTGAAAAAACTGCGTGCTGAACGGGGCGCGTTTCCGGTAATGGGACTGGGAGATAGCCTGAGCGATTACACTTTCATGCAGCACTGCCACTGGTTTGGCATGCCTGCCCGCAGTCAGTTTGCCGCGGCTATCGATGAAAAATTATTTGCTGGAGGTAAAACAGCATGACGGCTCAGGGTGTTAAACCTTTTCACGGATCGTACCTCGCTTCTGACGTTCAGTTTCTGCTGCAGCCCATCGAGATGGAAATGACGCCGGTGGAAGAAAAGGAGCGCCTGATCCAGTCCGGCCAGAAGCACTACTCCGATATGCTGAGTCAGGAGCCAGCGCCCACTGCGGCTCACCTTGAATTATTCAGTAAGGCGCTGGATGCGGGTGCGGAACGCATGGCGCGTGAAGTAACGGCGCTGGCCAAAGGACTGATCGCGCAAATCGCCGCGCGCCCGATCGTTCTGGTGAGCCTGGTGCGTGCCGGCGTGCCGCTTGGCGTAATGCTGCAACGCGCCATTGCCGCTATGGGCCATGAATCTTACCATTATGGTATCAGTATCATTCGCGATCGCGGCATTGATAGCGCCGCGCTCGACGTTATTGAATCCCGTCACGGGACGGATGGCATTGTGTTTGTTGATGGCTGGACGGGTAAAGGCGCGATAACCGGTCAGCTGGTTGAAAGCCTTAAAGGTCGTCCCGGTTACCCTGTCACGCCGCGGCTGGCGGTGCTGGCCGATCCGGCAGGCTGCGCCTGGATAGCGGCTTCAGATAGCGACTGGCTTATTCCTTTCGGCATTATGGGCGCGCCCGTTTCCGGCATGGTATCCCGCTCGATATGGACGGAAAGCGGCTTTCACGGCTGCGTATTTTGCGAACACCTGCGTGAATTCGAATGCAGCACGTTGCTGGTGGATACTGTCGATCAATTTCGGCAAAAGATCGATGTCGGTAACGTGGCCGCCGCGCTGCCCTTTTCCACCCAACAGCAAAACCAGGCGCGTACCAGCCAGTTAGTGGTCAAGACGCTGGCAGAGAAATTCCAGATAGAAAATATCAACCGCATTAAGCCGGGGATTGCGGAAGCGACCCGCGCGGTGCTGCGTCGCGTTCCCGATCATGTGCTGGTCAGCAATAAAGCTGATCATGATGTCTCTTTGCTGGTCTATCTGGCGCAGCAGAAAGGGATCGCCGTCGAAGAGGTTGGCGATGCCATTGGATTTTACCGCGCTGTAACCATCATTAAAAAGGTGGCCTGATGATGACAAGAAGCCTTTCTCCTTTCATGCTGGGTGCAACCCTTTATATGCCCGCCACGCGTGACGATCTGGCAGAGATCATTTTGCACGAGAAAATTCCCGATCTTCGTTCGCTGGTGGTTTGCCTGGAAGATGCGGTAAGCGAATCCGATCTTGCGCAGGCTTTATTAAATCTTGATCGGCTGCTGCGGGCGCTGGAAAAAGCGACCTGCCACGATGAGTCCGTACAACGCCCGCTGGTTTTTATCCGCCCGCGCCATGAAGCGATGGCCGCCATGCTGGTCGAAAAATATCAATTAACCGGCATTGATGGTTTTGTTTTGCCTAAGTTTACCCAGCAGAGTTTATCTTGCTGGTGGAAAATCATCGGTTCTACCCATCTCGCGATGATGCCGACGCTGGAAACGCGCGAGGTGTATGACGTGAATGCCATGACTGCTCTTGCCGTTGCGCTGGAGCAGCATCCCTGCCGGGAGCGGATTGTTGCGCTACGTATCGGCGGGAATGATTTGATGAGCGTGATTTCCCTGCGCCATCCGAAGAATCTGACGCTGTATGATGGGCCAATGGGCTATGTGGTGAAAATGCTGGTAGCCGTGTTTGCCTCGCGCGGATTTTCACTGACGGCGCCGGTTTGCGAGCAGATCGATAACCTCGATCTGCTGGAGCGTGAGCTGGCACTGGATGTTGCGCATGGCTTAGTCGGCAAGACAGCGATCCACCCGTCACATCTGGAACTGATTCACCGGGGGCTGATGGTCGAGAAAGAAGAGTACGAAGACGCGCTGCGTATTCTTAACTCAACCCAGGCGGTATTTAAATCGCAGGGAGCGATGTGTGAACCAGCAACCCACCGAAGCTGGGCGACATCAATCCTGGAGCGCTCAAAGCATTGTGGAATTGCCCGGCAGTTTGACAATCTATTTTTCGCCACGCGCCAATAGACGCGGGCTTATTATAACAATGGTGTGCTATGTCCCTGAGCGCTAAACAGTACAGACAATACAAACTTATCGTCTTACTGAGCACGGGAAAACCCGTGAGTAAGGATGCGTTGTTTCAGGAGATGGACTGTTCCGAACCTACTTTTATTCGCGATATGAGGGAAATCAGAAAAGAGTTTCAGGCCGAGATTAAATTTCACAAGGCCAGCGGTAAGTATCAGATGACAGAGGCGGGCGTGATAACCCCCAAGCTTGTCCGCTACATGCGTGAGGCGATCACCGTACGTGACCAGATCGTCTCGTCACCAACGGGTCAAACCGTGGTGCTGGATAAGGAAGGAAAAAAACCGGTCTCTTTATCGCTGCGTTTTTCCGTGATCCGCAAAATCGAGACTTATGGCTATCGCAACGGAATGAACCGTAGCCAGGTGGTTGAGTGGCTGGTTGAAAGTTATCTCAGCAATAAGAAAAAATAGCTAAGCGCACCAACAAAACGGCTGTCAGGCCGTTTTTTTATACCGCAAGTAAGCTGTTACCGCCCTTCTGCAATTCAGCGTATCCCAGGCGTCTTCTCGCTTATAGTCGCCAGAATGCTTCTCTGAGGAAGTGGCGCTGAGTAGACTGTAAATGGCCTATCGCGTATAATTACTGTCCAGCATGATAAAATTGGAAAACTAACATGGCGACCCGTTCAGCACGAAACGATGCATCAGGCAACGTAACCGTGTTTATACGCGGCGGTAAATCGGGCTCTCACCGTGTAAGCCGCCGTGCAATCGCACAGTCAGCAATGCTTAACGCAAGAACATCTTTTGAGATCGAAGGGCATCGTTACAACGATAATGACTGGTCTAAAATCATGCATATCGCCGATCAGCTTGAAGCGGTGATTTAAATCAGCGCCCTGTTGAGTAAGGCTGTTAAGATATCCGGATACCCCTGAATAGCCTTCCTCACAGCAAAGTGATAATACCGTTTTTTCTTCTTACTGCTCATGGAGGCAGTAAGATCGAAACCAAAACCTCTCGTTGTAGCCACCAGTTCCAGATAGAGCCTGATTGTTCTACCATTACCATCTTCAAAAGGATGAATCCATGCCAGCTCTTTGTGCGCATATACTAACGCGTTAAGCATTCGTTCTCTGTTATTACCCACCAGGCGCAAATACTTGTTACTGAAATCACGGCAAAATTCCTGCATTGCCTGAGCGACTTTTTGAGGATGTAGCGTTGGGTGCTGTCTGTCAGTGACGACAACTTCAATCTTCCTGTATGTGCCCGCCCAAGGATATATCCCTTTAAACAGTTCAAGATGGCAATTAAGAAAGGCTTTTTCACCCATCGATAGACTATTGTCCATGAGATAACGTAAGACCAGTCGCTGCGATCTTATCGGCCCGTAAATTTCCTCAACTTTATCAAGTTCGTCCTGATAAGCAGCAAAAATTGTATTAGGCGGAGCACGATAGCGATCTGCTTTGTTGTTCGATACCAGGAAAAAACGGCTGCGTTCATAACGCGCCCATGTTTCCTGTATAACCGACTCAGGATGGTTTGGCAGAAGTCGAAGGAATTTTTCTCCGTTACTCCTTGTGATGCCAATAACGGTGGCACACAGCACGGGTTGTATTACTTTGCCAAAAAACCATATTACTGAGTCACCCACCTGAATTTCGTCTCGCCCCATGTCAAAACACGGTTTCCGATATCGCTCAAGATGGGCCAAAGAAGGTACCGGGAAATGAATTTTAGAACCAACAATGAGTTCTGCACGGCTTTTGTTCCAGTAGAAATGTGTTTTGCCGCTTTTGGATGGTGTGGTTTTGATGTGAATTATTTTGCTATCTATAAGCGCTGTATGGTTAATGAAATCAACATCATCAGCTGTTCTTATGCGTTTTTTCATTAAATCTACCTTTCCAGGTATCAATCTACTGAAGTGATTTTTTCTCTATACGATAAAGAATCCTGTGAGCGATGATTATACATCAACCATAAAACAGTGGGTTACGCCCCCGCCGCCATAACCATAAAAAAAAGGCTGGTTTTTAACCAGCCTTTTTTCTGCTCTGTCCGCGAATGCAATATTAGTGCATGCGCAGTTTCGCTAAGCTTACAGCGCCATATCGTGCTGCGGTTCTGCTGCTTTCGGCGCCGGTGCTGCTGGCGCATCAGCGGTTTTACCCGTCATGTTGATCACTGGCGGCTTGGTCAGCTGCAGCGTGGCTGCGGTATCATCCCACACCTGCTGCGCCAGAGCCGGATCGTCGTTCAGCTTTTTGCCGTAGCTCGGGACAAAGTGACGGATTTTCGCCTGCCATTCCGGGGTGTTGAACTGCTCCGGGAACAGCTGCTTAACCACGTTCAACGCAATCGGTGCCGCCGTTGATGCGCCCGGTGAGGCACCCAACAGTGCTGCCACGGTTTTCTGCTGATCGGTCACGATTTCGGTGCCCAGCTTCAGCACGCCGCCCTTCTCAGCATCTTTCTTGATGATCTGTACACGTTGACCCGCCTGGATCAGGTGCCAGTCTTCACGCTTCGCGTTCGGATAATACTCTTTCAGCGCCTCGAAGCGGTCATCATCGCTCAGCATAACCTGACCAATCAGGTATTTAACCAGGTCAAAGTTATCCATACCTACGTGCGTCATCGGCATGAAGTTGCTGGTCGTGGTGGTGCTCAGCAGATCAAACAGCGAACCGTTTTTCAGGAACTTGGTTGAGAACGTCGCAAACGGTCCAAACAGCACTACGCGCTTGCCATCCAGATAACGGGAATCCAGATGCGGAACAGACATCGGCGGTGCGCCTACGGAAGCCTGACCATATACTTTATCATCATGACGCTTGGCAATTTCCTGATTTTCAGTCACCAGGAACGAACCGCCAACCGGGAAGCCCGCGTAGTTATCGGCTTCGGGAATACCGGTCGCCTGCAACAGTTTCAACGCCCCGCCGCCTGCGCCAATAAAGACATATTTCGCATCAATGGCGCGCTTTTCGCCGTTGTTAGCGTCTTTAATGGTGACGTGCCAGGAGTTATCGCCGTTACGTTTAAAGTCGGTAACTTCAGAGGAGGTCTCCAGCTTGAAGTTATCATTCTTCTTCAGGCTGCCAATCAGCTGACGAGTAATTTCGCCATAGTTCACGTCGGTGCCCGCTGGCGTCCAGGTCGCAGCGACTTTCTGCTGCGGATCGCGCCCTTCCATAATCAGCGGAGACCAGGCTTCAATCTGCTTATGATCGGTAGAGAATTTCATTCCCTGGAACAGCACGGTTTTTTGCAGCGCCTGGTAACGACGGGTCAGATAATCAACATTCTTATCACCCCAGACAAAACTCATGTGCGCCGTGGAGTTGATAAAAGAGTGCGGGTTATTCAGCACGCCGCTCTTGACCTGCGCCGTCCAGAACTGACGGGAGATCATAAAGGCTTCATTGATTTCTAACGCTTTGGTCACATCAATTGAGCCGTCTGCACGCTCTGGCGTATAGTTCAGCTCCATGTTGGCCGAGTGACCGGTACCGGCGTTGTTCCAGCCGTTAGAGGATTCCAGCGCGACGCCGTCGAGTTTCTCCACCATGATCTGTTTCCAGTCAGGCTGAAGCTCTTCAAGGTAAGTGCCGAGTGAGGCGCTCATGATGCCGCCGCCGATCAGCAACACATCGGTTTTCTCTGGTGCAGTGTCAGCATGCACTGCAGACGTAACGAGCAGGGCCAAAAGGGAAAGCGAAGGCAGTACTTTTGTTGATTTAATCATGCTTAATCTTCAATATATTGCAGTAATGGTTAAAAAAAGCTGACTAACTTTAAATTATTGTTACGCAAAAGTTGATTTACTTTTAGTTAAATAATTAAAAAAACACCCTTGCTTATTACTTTAGTTACTAAACGCGTCGCACTAAGAAGCGAAATACCTTAATGAGCCTCTCACCACAGCGAAAAAGTGCGCCTGGGCGCCCAATGAACCTCAGCACCCTGACCACCTTAATGATGGTTGGCGTGATATTTACCGTGCTGTTAAGCGTTCACCTGCTCTATTTTACCCAAATCGATAATTTCACCCACGCGCACGTTAAAGATAAGGCATTCGCCATTGCGCGCACGCTGGCTGAAGATCGGCAAATTCAACACGCGTTAACGCTGCCCGCCGATCAGGGCATTATTCAGCCTATCGCCAAGGCGGTGCAAAAACGCAACGACTTATTGTTTGTCACCATTACCAATATGAACGGCATTCGTTATTCCCATGCGAACAGCGCGTTAATTAATCAACGTTTTATTGGCGAAGACCTGCAACCCGCACTGGCTGGACATGAAAACATGTCGTTTAACCACGGTACGCTGGTAGAAGCTTTACGCGTCTTCACCCCGGTATTTAACGCCAAACATCAGCAAATCGGCGTGGTGGCGATTGGCATTTCGCTTAGCGATGTCACCGCGCAAATCAATAAAAGCCGCTGGAACATCTTCTGGACCAGCTTGCTGGGCGGATCGGTGGGATTACTTGGCGTACTGGTGCTGGTCAGACGTCTGAAAACGATTCTGCTTGGGCTGGAACCGCATGAAATCTCCAGCCTGTTTGAACAACGGCAGGCCATTCTTGATTCGATAAAAGAAGGGGTGATTGCGGTTGATGTTAACGCGCGCGTGACGCTGATCAACCAGGCGGCGCAGCAGCTGCTACGGGAAACGGCAATGGAAGCGCCGCTCAGCGGCGATCGCATTCCCGAGAACTCGCTGATGTTAAGCCATCTGCGCGAAGCGCTGCATGATGGTAAGGCGCGCTACGACGAAGAGCTTAACGTGCGCGGGCGCATTATGATCAGCAATACCGTCCCGGTGCGCAGTCGTAAAAAGATTATCGGCGCGGTGTGTACCTTCCGCGATAAAACGGAAATCAGCCAGTTAATGCAGCGCCTGGACGGCATGGTAAACTACGTTGATGCGTTACGTGAACGCTCCCATGAGTTTATGAATAAACTGCACGTTATTCTTGGCCTGCTGCATATAAAAAACTATGCGCAGATGGAAACGTATATTTTAAAAACCGCAAATAATTACCAGACGGAAATCGGTTCCCTGCTCCAGCGCATTAAGCCGCCGATCATTGCCGGATTTTTGTTAAGTAAAATAAATCGGGCGTCGGATAAAGGGCATCGTTTATTGCTCAGCGACGCCAGCTACCTGCCTGACAGCGGCAGCGAGCAGCAGGTCGCGGCGCTGGTCATCATCCTGGGGAACCTGATTGAAAATGCGCTGGAAGCGTTAGATCGGCAACCGGAAGGCGAAATTCATCTGCTGCTGCATTATCAGAACGGCTGGTTATCCTGTGAGGTCAGCGACGATGGGCCGGGCATTGCCGCCACGCTGGAAAAAGCCATTTTCGAGAAAGGCTTTTCCTCAAAAGGCGATGAACGTGGCATGGGGTTGTTCCTGGTTAAGCAGCAAATAGAAAATCTTGGCGGGAATATCAGCGTCGAATCTGAACCGGGCGTGTATACGCAATTTTTTGTACAACTCCCGTGGGACAAAGGAAATAAAGCTTTATGATGAATGTGTTAGTGGTCGACGATGATGCGATGGTGGCGGAACTTAACCGTTGCTATATTGAACAGATCCCAGGGCTGACCTGCTGTGGTACCGCGTCGACCTTACAACAGGCAAAAGATCGCTTAATCCAGATCGATCCGCCCGTTGATCTCATCCTGCTGGATATCTATATGCAACAGGAAAACGGGCTGGATTTACTGTCGGAACTGCGTAATTCTCACTATCCGGTGGATGTGATTATCATCTCTTCCGCCGCGGATGCCGCCACCATCAAAACATCGCTTAATTATGGCGTGGTCGATTACCTGATCAAACCTTTTCAATTTTCCCGCTTTGAGGAGGCGTTGACCCACTGGCAGCAGAAACGATCGCAGATGGAAAACCAGCAATATTATCAGCAGGCGGAACTCGATCGCTTAATCCATGGCCGTGCCGCCGCCAGCGATCAGAAACGGCTGCCAAAAGGGTTAACGCCGCAGACGTTACGCACGTTATGCCAGTGGATTGATGCGCATCCCGACCGGGAATTCTCCACCGATGAATTAGCCGCTGAAGTGAATATCTCACGCGTATCCTGCCGTAAATATCTTATCTGGCTGGCGGAGAGCAAAATCCTTTTCACCACCATTCATTATGGCGCCACCGGCAGACCGGTTTATCGTTACCGTCTGCAGGCGGAATTCCATGCTTTACTGCAGCACTACTGTGAATAAGGATGCAGCGCCAGCCATATTATTTTCTCATCCTAAAACATCAGAAACGCCAGGTGGCTGAAACATTACCCGCGATAGCGTCATAGCCCGGAAGAAAAAATTCGCTATCAATACCGATGCCCAATTCGACATCGGTATTGATTTTATAACGCATTCCAGCTTTAACCCCCAGAGTGTCACGGCCAGCCACCTGATTCCTGGTAGTAAACCCTGTGCTGCGATAGTTGGCGAAAGAGGCTTGTTGCACTACATTGCCATTCAGTAGCTCATGATCCCAGGTAAGCTGCAATTCAGCTGCGATCGACGCCCCTGAAGCGAGCGGCAAATTCCAGTTACCATTTACCCCGATACTCGATCGCAGAGAATCGAAGATCTCTGAACCCAGTATCAGTCGGCTGCCGTCATTGCCGCTTTCTTTCACGCCAGGGCGATGTAATGTGGTGTAATTTAATGAAGTTACCGGCCCGACGTTCACATTATCATTCAGCGCCCAACGATAGCCTCCGCCGACCGTCAACGAGCCTGACAATCCTGTCCAATTTGCATTGTGGCTTGCTCTGTAGGTTTCTACCTGAATGCTTCGATCCAGCCAGCTGTCTTCAATGCCGAATCGGCCATTACCGAATAAATAGATCCCTTCGGACTTTTCAACGCCGTAGCGAGCATGAATACCCAGATCGAAAGCAGTTGTTTTTCCATTCGCGGCTTCTGGTAATTTCACCGTCACCGATTGGCCGCTGACCGCACCATGGAAGCCATAAATCCAGTTGCGATTCAGCTCGTTTTGTTTTTCGGCGCCGAACACCATGCCATAACTGCTCGCGTCATACCCTACGCTGCCACCTTTGCGCTGCTGCCAAAAGCCGCCGCCAAAGGGTATGGCAAAGCTGCGCCATTCGCCTTCCGCCAACTGTATCGGCGTAACGACAGGGCCAGGCCTGCCGATGAGGCGCGTTATCTGCTGTTCACGGTGAAGGGAGCTGGCGAACATGGCGCTGTAAGCTTCCGCAGAAAGTTGCTGCAAGGCATTGCCGATACTCCCGCCATCAGCGGCTGAGAAGTCCAGAGTACGGTACAACGGTTGTATATCCGAATCGGCTACCGTCACGATTTTATCCAGCGCCTGCCCCACCTGCCGCGCATTGTCGTCCTGCGCATACTGGCTGTAAGCATTGGCGGCACGCAGCATCGAGAGCTGCCAGTTATTCTCGCCCTGAGGCGTTGTCTGCAGCGCCAGCGTGGGTGAGCGGAGCAAGCTGTTCACCGCACTGAATTCGCCGCTGTACGAATCTGTTTTTAGCAACGCTTGCGAATTCAGCCGCCAGTTTGCCGCATACCAGTCCGGCTGCGGCGCAAACGTCAGTTGACCGTTGAATTGTGCATGACCGTCAACTCGCAGGGTATCATGCCTGCCGCGCCCGTCGACTTTCAACAGTAACTGTCCGGTATCCCCCTGTTGATAAGCGCCTGCTATATTGATTTGCCCAAGTGAATTACCCGGCGTAAGAATACCATTATTTACAAAGCGTCCTTTCTCGTTCAGGGTGTAGCTGCCGTTGCCGGAAAGTATGGCATCCGGCGCGATAGTCATGCTGTAAATCTGAAAGTCGCCATTAAGCGAGGTTTTTCCTCCGTACGCATTTAGTGCCAGATTATTAATACCTTCAATATTTCCACGGTAGATAAAACTGAAATCAGCATCAGCATCATTTGTCGCCAGCCCATACGCATTGCCCTTGCGACCAAAGGTAAACTGCGTCAACCGCTGTTGACCATAGGCATCCCGCTGGTTGTAGTCCGAGTAAATATCACCTTCCAGCCACGCGCCATTTAATATATTAATATTACCGACCAACGCGTTTGGCGAAATATACATCGCCGCGCCTTTACCAACAACCCGTCCGCTAATATCGGCATTATCGACCAGGGCTCCCTGCAGTTCAGGTAATAATGCGGCTTTATATCCGTCCACGTTATGGATCCAGGATCCACGATAGTCCGCATCATTACCCACGAGGTTATTGCCAAAATCGAAGCTGATAGCGACGCCATTAGCGCCCAGCGCCTGAACGTCGCCGCGTTGAATAAGGTTATGCTGTTTACCGTAGGCAAAAATCATCCCACGGCCATTCAAACCATCGGCATAGACTCGGGTTCCGGGTTCGATGCTCAGGGTATTATTTTGCCCATCAATACGGATACCGGCGCCGCCCGCCCCTTGCGTCAACAGATCCGCTTGCTGAAAGATACGGTTATTGCTGCCATACACATGCAAGCCAACCCCCAGCGTTGCAGTGTTATATTGCCCTGTCAGATAGGCATCCCCCTGTTGATTACGCCGAAAATAGCCATTGCGGTTAATGAGCTTTTGCCCATCGCCATAAAGCGAAAAACCGAAAAAGTTACGTCGGTCAATCTGATATCCCATGTCCTGCAACAACGCCAGCTCCGCTTCCATAAACGTTGTGTAATTGCGGTAGTTCTGGTGGCTCATCATGCTGTTTTTCAGCTCAATATGGCTCATGTAGTTATTATCGACCGAACCGTCGTCTGCCAACATTTTCACCGGCACGCCAGGCATGGCACCGGCAAGCACATCATCTACGTGCTTACCGGTGAAATAGCCTTTATCGAGCCGTACATCAAAGCCTTGCGGATCCCATGGATTATTGCATCCCTTGCAGAGTATGACTTGCCCTGGGCGGGCGCGATTGCCATGATCGTCGCGCAGATGGCTCGTCCAGGGGTCAAAAGGCTCAACATCGAAAGCGGGCGTGAATGTGTTCTCGCCCTGCAGGTCGGTAACCATACTGGATATTCCCAGGCCATGGGCCAGCTCATGAACAGCGACGCTGACCAAATCACTCTTTTCAGTACGCGGCAATTGCGCAGGCACATAAGGAACGTCGTCAAAATCCAGTTTGCCGATAATAAACTGGCCATGGGAGTCGAAGGACAGCTCACCGGTATCAATGCCGCTTAACGCCCCTTGCAGTTGCGTCAGACTAATAACACCATTGTTTACTAAGTCGCTGGATCCCGCTGCATTATCAAACTCAAACGTACCGACATTAATAATGGCGGGTAATTGTCCCGGTACAGGAGTGATAACTTCAGCCAGGTAACGCATGCCACTGAGTATTTTTTCTTTTTGTTGCTGATTCAAATTCCAGGTTGACGCAAAAGGTTCCGGCCAATTCGGCATAAACGGGCCGTCGCCAACATCAAAAAAACGCACTTGAAATACAGCAATATTTTGCGGGTTATAGACCAGATAGCTTTCCTGGGCATATGAATGATTACTGGCTAATAAACTGGTTAGCGCAGCCGTCATGAAAAGCTTTTTCATCTCTACCATCCTTGTATGAAAAAATAATTCCTGGGTGAATATAACTTCACTTATTCTTAACTAATCACCAATACAGATAATAACTATCGCTACACCTTGATAAGTTATAACTGCAGGTGACTTTATTCCGCGCTACCCGCGTCTTCCAGTGGATCTTCGGCCTGCATGGCAGCGTTACAGTAAGGGCGTTAAGGGACGCTATCTTTGTGCTGGAAAGCTTCCCCGAACAGGAGACTTGTCTCAATCCACCGAAACCAGCAAAGAAGGAAGCGATCGCGGCTCCGGTAACCGCGATCGCTTCAGGCATCGTGTGCAGGCATTTAATGAGGCTCAGCGCCAGCCCATTTCAGGCGCAATCTGCGTCAAAATGGCCTCCAGCACGTGCGCGCAATAGGCCACGCCCAGCTGATTGGGAATGGTTAACAGCAGCGTATCCGCTTCAGCAATGGCTTCATCCTGCTTCAGCTGCGCAATCAGCTGTTCCGGCTCCGCCGCGTAGCTGCGGCCAAAAATCGCCCGCGTTTTCTCATCCAGGTAACCAACCTGATCGCCCTCTTGCCTGCTGGCGCCGAAATATGCGCGATCCCGTTCATTTACCAACGGAAAGATACTGCGGCTGACCGACACGCGAGGCTTGCGCGCATGTCCCGCTTCCAGCCAGGCGGCGCGATAGGCGCGGATCTGCTTCGCCTGCTGAATATGAAACGCTTCGCCGGTTTCATCATCCTTTAGCGTAGAGCTTTGCAGATTCATTCCCAGCTTTGCCGCCCACACGGCGGTGGCGTTGGAGCCGGATCCCCACCAAATGCGATCGCGCAACCCTTCGGAAAACGGCTCCGGTCGCAGCAGACCCGGCGGATTGGCAAACATTGGCTGCGGATTGGGTTTGGCGAACCCTTCACCGCGCAGGACATCAAGCAGCACTTCGCTATGTCGCCGTCCCATATCCGCGTCGCTTTCTCCCTCTTGCGGCTGATAGCCAAAATAGCGCCAGCCTTCAATCACCTGCTCCGGTGAACCCCGGCTGATGCCCAGTTGCAGACGTCCTTCGCTAATCAAATCGGCTACGCTCGCCGCCTCCGCCATATAAAACGGGTTCTCATAGCGCATATCGATCACGCCGGTACCGATTTCAATCTGTCGGGTACGCGCGCCAACCGCCGCCAGCAAGGGAAACGGCGCGCTAAGCTGACGGGCGAAATGATGCACGCGAAAATAAGCGCCGTCCGCGCCGAGATCTTCCGCCGCCTCGGCCAGTTCAATCGACTGCTGTAGCGCGTCCGCGGCGGTACGCGTTGCCGACTGGAATGATGGCCCCCAATGACCAAATGATAAAAAACCGATTTTTTTCATGCCGTTGCCTTCTGTAAATATGCAGGTTAACCGGCACAATGAGGTCCGGCTTTTCATTGGTTAACTGTAGCGGCCTGGCAAGCGGAAAGCATCTTCTCAATTCAGGACGCAGTGATTTTTCGCGGGTAAATTTTGCTGTACAGCGACAGGTCAGATTATCTGTAAGCAAAATTTGACGACCTGTAAAGTTTCTCTTACCCTGCGCGCAATATGTGAAAGCGGAACCGGACATTCAGGGGAAAGCGTGAAGAACCGCACTTTTGGCAGTATTTTTCTTGTGGCTGGCACCACCATTGGTGCCGGCATGTTAGCCATGCCGCTGGCAGCGGCCGGTATTGGGCCTGGCGTAACGCTGTTGCTGCTTATCGGGCTGTGGGCCTTGATGTGTTATACCGCGCTGCTGCTGGTTGAGGTTTATCAACACGCCCCGGCGGATACCGGGCTGGGCACGTTGACGCGTCGCTATCTGGGGCGTTCTGGGCAATGGCTGACCGGCTTAAGCATGCTTTTTCTGCTCTATGCGCTCACCGCCGCTTACATCAGCGGCGCAGGCGAGCTGTTGGCGGCCAGTCTGAGCCAGTGGTTCTCTACCGAGATCTCCGCCGAGAGCGGCGTGTTGCTGTTTACGCTGGTGGCTGGCGGTATCGTCTGCGTCGGCACCCATATGGTGGATATGTTTAATCGCCTGCTGTTCAGCGCCAAAATTATTCTGCTGGTGGTAATGCTGGGGCTGATGATGCCGCACATTCACCAAACCAATCTGCTCACGCTACCGCTGGAAAAAGGTCTGGTGCTGGCCGCCATTCCGGTTATCTTTACCTCTTTTGGTTTCCACGGCAGCGTGCCCAGTATTATCAGCTACCTGAATGGCGATCTGCGTAAGCTGCGCTGGGTGTTTATCACCGGCAGCGCGATTCCGCTGGTGGCCTATATTTTCTGGCAGCTGGCAACGCTCGGCGCTATCGATCAGCACGCCTTCAATGCCCTGCTCGCTAACCATGCCGGGCTGAACGGTCTGCTCCAGGCGATTCGCCAGGTGGTGGCTTCGCCGCACGTAGAGCTGGCGGTGCATTTATTTGCCGATCTGGCGCTGGCGACCTCTTTTTTAGGCGTATCGCTGGGTCTGCTGGATTATCTGGCCGACATCTGCAAGCGTAACGCTAGCGTTACAGGCCGACTGCAAAGCGGGCTAATGACTTTTTTGCCGCCGCTGCTATTTGCGCTGTTCTATCCGCAGGGTTTTGTGCTGGCGCTGGGCTATGCGGGCGTGGCGTTAGCGGTGCTGGCGCTGATTATTCCTTCTCTGCTGGTTTGGCGTAGCCGCCAGCGCCACAGCGCCGCACGTTATAAAGTTGTGGGTGGCAAACCGGCTCTGCTGCTGGTGTTTCTCTGCGGAATCGGCGTGATTATTATTCAGCTGTGTAGCGCGCTGGGCTGGCTGGGTTAATAGACTACGCCGGGCGGATTCACCTCCGACTGGGTAATCGCCTCTTCCTGTTCGCCCCAGCGCGCCAGCACCTGTTGGTACTGGCCTGCGGCGATGGTGCTGTTCAGCGCCGTTTGCAAGGCCGGAGCCAGCCCGTTGCCCTTCCTGGTGGTGACCGCAACCCAGGCGCGAACCGGCCCATTGCCGACAATTTTGATTTGCCCGCGCGAAGCCGCTTTCCATGCCGCCACCGAGTGCGGGCCAAATAACGCATCGGCGCGCCCGGAAAGCAGATAAAGCGTGGCGGAAGCATCATCTGTCAGATAAATCGGCGTAACCGGCGGCAAACCCTGCGCGCGGTTCTGCCGATCCCAGCTCAGTAAAATACGCTCCTGATTGGTGCCTGACGAAACGATAATGCGCAGGCCAGCCACCTGATCCGGGCGGTGGATAGCGCGCAGCGGGCTGTTTACGCGCACTGAAAACGCATGGTTATCGGCACGATAGGTCGCAAAATCGAATTTCTTTTTACGCTCTTCGGTAACGGCGATATTAAACATCGCCACATCATAGCGACCGGCGGTCAGGCCCAGCGGCCAATCCTCCCACGCGGCGGGCACCAGCTTTAACTTCAGTCCCAGACTCTCTGCCAGCAAACGGGCAATATCGGGATCGCTGCCGATACGCGTTTGGTTATCAGATGCCAGCAGCGCCAGCGGCGGTGAATGACTGGCGGACGTGGCCACCGTTAAATAGCCCGGCTCAATAAAGCGAAACCCGGCCGGAATCTGGCTCACTGCCTGCTGGCTTATCGGCGCATGGATCGGTGTTTCATTATCCAGCGCGTTAAGCGGCGCGGCGTACAGCGGCGCGATAGCGCCCAGCGCCATCAGTCCCCATAGCCCTGTCAATAATCGCATCGGCTTATCTCCCCGGAGATTCACAGTACGCGCGCCAGAAAGCGGCGGGTACGTTCATGGCGCGGCTGGCTGAGAACCTGCGCCGCGCCGCCCTGTTCGACAATGCGGCCATCCACCATAAACACCACGTTATCCGCCACCTCACGCGCAAAACCGATCTCATGGGTAACGATAACCAGCGTGGTGCCGGAACGCGCCAGCTTTTTAATGACATCCAGCACTTCGCCAACCAGCTCTGGATCGAGCGCCGAGGTGGGTTCATCAAACAGCATCACGCGCGGGTTCAGCATCAGGGCGCGGGCGATAGCGATACGCTGCTGCTGCCCACCGGAAAGATGGCGCGGCCAGGCATCGATTTTATGGCGCAGCCCCACCACATCCAGCAGCCTGCCCGCCTGTTCGATGGCGGCTCCGCGCGTCAACTGGCGGTGCGCAATGGGCGCTTCAATCAGATTCTCCAGCACCGTCAGATGCGGAAACAGGTTGAAGTTCTGAAACACATAGCCAACGTTAATGCGTTGACGCAAAATCGCTTTCTCTTTCAGCTCGTACAGCTTGTTGCCGCGCTGCTGATAGCCGATATAGTCGCCGTCGATCTGAATAAAGCCCTCATCCACCCGCTCCAGATGGTTAATGGTGCGCAACAGCGTCGATTTGCCGGAGCCTGACGGGCCAACAATCACCGTAACCGAGCCGGGAGCCAGATCGAGCGAAACGTTATCCAGCGCCCGATGCTTGCCAAAATATTTACTGACGCCGGTAATGGCGATGGCGCCCTGCGCCGTGACAGAGCGGTAATCAATCGCTTCAGACATAAGGGATCTCCTTGTTAATCACCAGACGGGCACTGCGGGTGCGCCAGCGTTGCCAGCGTGAGGGTTGACGATCCACGCTGCGCGCCAGCCAACGCTCGGCGCCATGCTGCAACAGCGACAGCACGCTGGTAATCGCCAGATACCAAACGGCTGCCACCATCAGCAGCGGGATCACTTCCTGAGTGCGGTTGTAGATCATCTGCACGGTATAAAACAGCTCCGGCATCGCCAGCACATAAACAATGGAGGTGCCTTTCGCCAGGCTGATAATTTCATTAAACGCGCCAGGAACGATGGCCCGCAGCGCCTGCGGCAGAATAATGCGCAACGTACGGCGCGCAGCGGAAAGCCCCAGCGCGGAGGCTGCCTCGATCTGCCCGTGATCGACGCCGAGAAAGCCGCCGCGAATGATTTCCGCACTGTAGGCGCTCTGCACCAGCGTCAGGCCGATAACCGCCGCGGGAAACTGCCCCAGCACATTAATGGTGGGAAAACTCCCCCACGAGAGTGAGGTAAACGGAATACCGAACGATAGGGTGTCGTAGAGATAGGAAAAGTTATACAACACGATCAGCACCACCAGCAGCGGCAGCGAGCGGAACAGCCAGATATATCCCCAGGCAAGCGAACTAAGCAGCCATGAAGAGGAGAGGCGCGCCAGCGCCAGCAGGCCGCCAAGCAGCAGGCTAAACAGCATGCCGCACAGCGTTAACAGCAGCGTCTGCCCCAGCCCCTGCAAAATAACCGGATCGAAAAACCAGCGGGCAAAAACCTGCCACTCCCAACGCGGATTCAGCGCGACCGATTCGATCACGCTCGCCAGGAGGAACAGCGCGACCAGCGCGCCAACGGTACGGGCAGGATAGCGCGCCGGTACCACCTGTAACTGTTGTGGTTTCATGCTTGCTCCTTGACGGGCGCGGCCACGGCGATGATTTTACTGAAGCGCAGCCGTCCATCGTGCGGCGGATGGCTATAGAGCTCCATGTCGCAATCGAGATCGAAATGCGGCTGGTAGCCATAGCCGGTATAGAGGCGCACCGCTTCCGGTTGACGAAAGCCGGTAGTGAGATAAACCCGGCTGTAGCCTGCCCGTAAGGCGCGATGCTCCAGCTCCTGCAAAACCAATAACGCCAGCCCTTGCCGCCGCAGATCGCGGCGCGTCCAGATACGTTTCAGCTCGGCGGTGGTTTCATCGAAAGGCTTAAACGCGCCCGTGGCGATGATCTCGCCGTCGCGCTCCAGCACAATAAACAGGCCGTGCGGCGGCAAATACCACTCGGTCAGCTCCTCCTCCTGCTGACGGGAAAAGTAGTCGCCGTAGCGGGCTTCATATTCAGCGAACAGTCCGCTAAGAATCGGCTGCAGCTGCGGCTCCTCCGGGGAGACGTCACGAAAAAATTGCTCGCTCATGCTTATCTCCTTAATCCCCTAAACCGGCCGGATTGATTTCGGCGCGGCTGATGCGCTCTACGCCCTCTCCCCAGCGATCCAGCACCTTCTGATAGTCGCCGTTCTGCATCACGCTATTCAGCGCCAGGCCAATCGGCTGCGCCAGCCCGCTGCCTTTTTTCACCGTCACGGCAATATGCGCCGCTTTCGGCCAGCCGCCGTCCACGCTGCCGACCAGCCGCGTTTTGCCACTCAGCGCCGCCTTCCATGCGCCGATCACGTTCGGCCCGAACCAGGCATCGGCGCGCCCCGCCTGTAGCGCCAGCGTTTGCGCCGCATCATCTTTGCTGTAAATCGGTGTAAAAGGCTTCAGCCCTTTCGCCTGATTAGCACGATCCCATGCCAGCAAAATCGCTTCCTGATTGGTGCCGGAGCCGACAATAATGCGTAATCCGGCGATGTCCTCCGCTTTTGTCAGCTGCTGTAACGGGCTATTTTGGCGTACATAAAAGCCCAGCGAATCCTTACGGTAGGTAGCAAAATCAAACTTCTCTTTGCGCGCTTTGGTCACGGTAATATTACTGATTGCCGCATCATATTTGCCGGAGGCGACGCCCAGCGGCCAGTCTTCCCAGGAGGTCGGCACCACATTGAGCTTCAGCCCCAGACTGTCGGCTACCAGACGCGCAATATCGACTTCGCTGCCGATCAGGGTTTTATTGTCGTCGGCAAAAACCGTCAGCGGCGGCGAGTTCTGTGCCGCTACCGCCACGGTCAGGGAACCGGGTACGGCGAAACGATAATGGGTCGGCAGTTGGGCGATGGCCGCGGCGCTTTTCACGGTGTGCAGCGGCGTCTGATTGGCCGCCAGGCTCACCTGCTGACCGTTCAGGCTGACACCATTCGCCCAGGCGCCGTTAAGCGCCGCCATTAACGCCAGGGCAAGAAGCCTCTTTTTTTGCATGGTTTTGCTCCTCAGGATGGTACAAACGCGTTAGCGGGCGTCGGCAGGTCAAAACTGGCGCGCAGCGTGGTGCCCGGCCATTCACGACGCGTCAGGCCGCGCTGCTGTAAAATGGGCACGACCCGATCAACAAAGCGCTCAAACGCATCCGGCGTGCCGCCGTTGATGATAAAGCCGTCCGCCGCGCCGGTTTCAAACCACAGCTGTAAGCCATCGGCGACCTGCTCCGGGGTCCCGTGAAACAGCGGGCGCGGGGTCGCAGCCTCCAGCGCCGCCTGACGCAGGGTATGATGCTGTTCGCGCGCGCGCCGCTTGATCTCATCGGTGGTGCTGCGAAAACTGTTTTGCCCCAGCGTGCCGAGGTCGGGGAACGCGGCGTCAGGATCGTATTGCGTGAAGTCATGATGCTCGAAATAGCGTCCCAGATAGTTGAGCGCTTCCGGCAGCGAAACCAGCGCCGCCGTGGCTTGATACTGCTGCTCCACATCCGCTGCGCTGTCGCCGACAATCACGCTGACGCCCTGAAAAATATGCAGATCCTGCGGACGACGTCCGTTCTGCACCAGCTGTTGTTTTACATCCTGATAGAACGCCTGCGCCTCTTGCTGCGTGGCATGATGGGTAAAAATGGCGTCGGCATGGCGGGCAGCCAGCTTCTTGCCATCTTCCGAAGCGCCCGCCTGAAAGATAATCGGACGGCCCTGTGGCGTGCGGCCAATATTCAGCGGTCCCTGAACCTGAAAGAAATCGCCGTGATGATTAAGGGTATGCAGCTTACCGGCGGCAAAAAATTCGCCGCTCTGCTTGTTGCGCACAAAGGCATCCTCTTCCCACGAGTCCCAAAGCCCTTTCACCACCTGCAAATACTCATCGGCAATGCGGTAGCGCAGCGCATGTTCCGGATGCTGCTGGCGGGAAAAGTTTTTCGCCGATCCCTCCAGCGGCGAGGTCACCACATTCCAGCCCGCGCGGCCGCCGCTGAGATGATCGAGGCTGGCAAACTGCCGCGCGACGGTAAAGGGTTCGCTGTAGGAGGTGGAAACCGTACCCACCAGGCCAATATGCTGCGTCACGCTCGCCAGCGCCGACAGCAGCGTCAGCGGCTCAAAACGATTGAGGAAATGGGGAATGGACTTCTCATTGATATAAAGCCCGTCGGCAACAAACAGGAAATCGAGCTTGCCCGCTTCTGCCTTGCGGGCAATATGATGGGCGTAATCAAAGCTGATGCTGGCATCGGCCTGCGCCAGCGGATGACGCCAGGCGGACATATTACCGGCGGCGCCGTGCAGCATGGTGCCGAGTCGAAGCTGTCTGATTGTCATAATAGATTCTCTTTTTTCAGGCATAGCCGGGCCGTACCCGCATGGCAGCAGGTAGCGGGCGGCAAGCAAAATGGCGTGTCAGTAATAAGGCGTATCAGGCAGCCAGCGATCGCGCGGTCGCCAGCAATGCCAGAGATTTCAGCCGCGCCTGCGACTCCGCCAGCGGCGTATCGATAATAAATTCATCAATCGCGAAGCGCTGATGCAGCGACGCCAGCTGGGCATGAACCTGCGCGGCGGTTCCCTTGACCAGCGAAGGCGTGCGCGGTTCGATCAGGTAATCCTGATAACCGCCCTGCCGTACATAGCGTTCCGCCTGTTCAAGGCTGCCGACATTCACGCTTTGCCCACCGGCCACCCTGACGTGATAGTGACGCAGCGTGCCAGCCAGAAAGTCCGCTTCCGCCGGTGAGTCCGCAACCACCGCCTGTACCGCAACCAGCGCACGCTGGCCGCCGCTCGCCTGAGCGTAGGTATTCAACACCCTTTCCAGCAGCGTGCGGTCGCCGTTTAAATGAGCGGCAAACACCAGCTGCCAGCCCAGCGCGGCGGCCAGCCGGGCGCTTTCTTCGCTGGCACCCAGCAGAAAGCGTTGCGCCGGACGTGCGGGCAGCGGCGTCGCGCGCAGTTCCTCTTCCTCTTCCCGCGTCGGGGAATCAAGCAGCCAGCCGTTAAGCTGACGCAGCTGTTCAGCAAAGCTGCCTTTCGCTGCGGCATCAACGCCCTGCTGTAGGGCGCGGGTCGAAAGCGGCAGGCCGCCCGGCGCTTTACCCACGCCGATATCCACCCGCCCCGGCGCCAGCGACGCCAGCAGATTAAAGTTTTCCGCCACCTTGTAAGGGCTGTAATGTTGCAGCATGACGCCGCCGGAGCCTACACGAATATGGCGCGTCTGAGCCAGAATCCAGGCGATCATCAGCTCCGGCGACGGGCTGGCCAGCTGGCTGCTGTTATGATGTTCAGCCAGCCAAAAACGGTGATAGCCCCACTGTTCCGCCTGCTGCGCCAGCAGCAGCGTTCGCTGTAGCGCGGCGGCGGCGCTCTCACCGGCGGCAACCGGCGATTTATCTAATACGCTGAGTTGGTATGACATTTACCCTGTCCTTTTGCCTGGGGGAATGGTGGTCATAGTGTCGTGGCGCATCGCATCTGCCAAACAACAAATCTGCGTAAGCGATGCCGGAAAATGGCAAAGGCGGGTTTTGCTGGCGAAAACACGTTATTTGCAGTGGTTGCAAAAGCTTAGCGCTATTCTTTCGTTCCCCTGGCCTCGGTTCCTGCCGATACTTTTCTGTCTGTTGATAGCTGCTAAAGGACGACAATGAACCTGTTATCCCCTGACCAACCTGTCGCCTGGCGACGCGAACTGCATCAATATCCGGAGCTTTCGGGCGAAGAATTTGCCACCACCGAGCGCATCCGGCACTGGCTGCAACAGGCGGATATTCGCCTGCTGCCGCTGGCGCTGAAAACCGGCGTTGTGGCGGAGCTGGGCCAGGGCGCGCCGCTGATTGCGCTACGCGCCGATATTGATGCGTTGCCCATTACCGAAGCCGTTGATCGCCCCTGGGCGTCGCGTAATCATGGCGTGATGCACGCCTGCGGGCACGATCTGCATACTGCCGTGATGCTTGGGGCGGCGTATCGTCTGAAGCAGCAGGAAGCCGCGCTGCCGGGGCGCGTGCGCGTGTTGTTTCAGCCCGCTGAAGAGACTTTTACCGGCGCGCAACAGCTGATTGCGGCAGGCGCGCTGGACGACGTGCAGGCCATTTTCGGTATGCATAATGCGCCGGAACTGTCGCTGGGCACGCTGGAGACGCGCGGCGGCGCTTTTTACGCTAATGTCGATCGCTTCGTGTTGCGCGTGACCGGCAAAGGCGCACACGCCGCGCGTCCCCATGAGGGCATCGATGCGATTGTGGTCGCCAGCCAGATCGTGACCGCGCTGCAAACGCTGCCGGGCCGCACGTTTAGCGCGCTGGAGTCGGTAGTGGTGAGCGTGACGCGTTTTACCGCAGGCAACACCTGGAACGTGCTGCCGCAGACGGTGGAGCTGGAAGGCACGGTGCGTACGCATAACACCGCCATTCGCACCCGGATCCCGGAGAAAATCCGCGCGCTGGCGGGCGGCATTGCGGCAGGTTTCGGTGCCAGCGTTGAGCTGGAGTGGCTGGCCGGGCCGCCTGCGCTAATTAATTCACCTGAATGGGCCGATTTCGCGCTGCGCCATGCTACGGAGAGCGGCTACCGTAGCCAACAGGCCGCGCCGATGATGGGCGGCGAGGATTTCGCTGAGTATCTGCATCATGTGCCGGGCGTGTTTGTCAGCATCGGCAGCGCCAGCGACTATGGCCTGCATCATCCCGCCTTCGACCCCAGCGAGGCGGCGATCGCCCCGGCGATTGACTACTTTTCCTCGCTGGCGCAACAGGCGCTACAACAGGTGGCGACAGAACAACCGGCAAACATCAGAATGGTTTGACGGTCAATAATGATGTAAAAAACCACGCTAAGGCGACAACTAATTGTTTGTACTAAGTTTTAATGGGAGAAGTTCTCCTTTTAAAATGCCATCCGATAGTGTGAATATGTAATGCCCCAGCATATTGATATGCTGGGGCATCAGTGACGACAGCCGGGCAATATGCTCATCATCCGGCGTCACACCCGTGGTTGTCCTGATATGTACAAGTGCCTCCTGCATATAGAGTGAGTTCCACAGTACCACCGCGTTTGTGACCAGCCCCAGCGCCCCCAGTTGATCTTCCTGACCTTCACGATAGCGTTTTCTGATCTCTCCGCGTTGACCATAACAGATGGCTCTGGCAACAGCATGACGCCCCTCTCCCCGATTCAGTTGCGTCAGGATACGGCGGCGGTAATCCTCATCATCGATATAATTAAGCAGATACTGGAGCGGACCAATGACGGTCGGGCCGCTGCAATGGCGTCCGGTGTGAAGTTCGGCAGAAAACCACACAGTGCGACGGTATCAGCACTCGGACTCATCCGGCAGCGGCAGTCATTTAAAACGCTGGCAGAGAAAATGGGCATATCCCGCGCCACATATTTCCGTCTGAAACGAAAATTAAAAACAATTCATTTCATTGATTTAAATCAATAAAAACTTAAGTGACATTCCGCCATCAAGGAACAGAAGGCGATAATCACTGCTCTTTAATCACGAAAAAGGAGTTCACAGAATGGCTATACCTGTTTATTTATGGCTGAAGGATGATGGTGGAAATCCCGTCAAAGGCTCTGTTGATGTGCAGCAACGCGAGGGAAGTATAGAAATAACCGCACTGGCTCACGGCGTATCACTCCCCACGGATGATCTGTCCGGTAAGATAACGGCAACTCGCGAACATGCGCCCTTTATCCTGACCAAAGCGCTGGACTCTTCCAGTCCATACCTTTATCAGTTCGTCAGCTCCGGAAAGCTTTTAAAGTCTGCCGAACTTAAATTCTATCGCATTAATTACGCCGGACAGGAAGAAGAATATTTTAACGTATTTCTTGAAAATGCCCGCATTACCTGTGTCATACCCTTTATGGAAGATGTTAAGGATCCGGACTACGAACGTCACGATCACCTTGAAGTGCTCGAAATGACGTATGAAAAAATCACCTGGAAATATCTGGACGGCAATATTATTCACTCTGATTCCTGGAAAGAGCGCAGCGCGGCATAGGAGAACAACATATGGCATGGATATACCACCAGAGTACCGGAGAACTGTGGCACAACGGAAAGTTAATAGGTAAAGGTTATTCAGGGAGCCTTACCAACAAAAACAACCCGGATCGTCAACACGTTAAAGGTATGGGGCCAATTCCTCGCGGTACCTGGCATATTGGCGGACATACCAATTCAAAGGGACCATTTACCATAATTTTGACACAGACCTCTGGCGAAAGTTATGGCCGCTCTTTATTTCGTATACACGGGGAAAGGAAGCCGCCAAAAGTACCTGGATTCGCTTCTGAGGGTTGCATCATAATTGGGCCGGTTATTCGCACAAAAATCATTCAGTCAACAGATAAAACGCTGGAGGTAGTAAGATGATTTTGCGAATCATCTTGCTGACCGCCTGCATTATCTCGTCCTCCTGCATAGCATCATCAAATGAATGGAAAGCTTATATCCAACTGATAGAGCAGGCAGATAACAAAACACTCCATGCGTTTCCGGGGAAAATTGACAGTATTGGTGATACCCTTGACGCTGCTCATACAGAGGAATTGACTACAGCTCTTAGCATGGCGTTGATTAAAGATCCAATATCTGTAATTAACGCAACCAACTCGCTGGACAAGAGTACCGACTCCTTAAAGCAGCGGTTCGGCACATCAATGATATGCGGTATACCTTTAATCACACATGCTAATCAGATGAAGATTGAGGAGTATTTCGCGAAGGCAGAACCCGTGCTGGAAAAGGCTGGAGCTGCTGCCGCAGAATGTCTGAGCAATATGCGTGACACGATTGACGAGGTCAGACAAGAAACCGCACAAAACCCAGCAAAGTAATCCTCAGAACAAACCTGGCGCTTGCCGGGTTTTCTTAACGAATGATCAATTAATTAAATTTAATAAAAACAATAGATTATGTACTTAGCATGGTTTTTTACACGGTTGACTCTCAAATCCATCAAACGGGAAACGGTGGATTAAGCAGGCAATAAAAAACGGAGGCAGGCCTCCGTTTTTTATGAGTAGCAACAGAATTATTTATCTTTGCCGAAACCCTGTTTTAACAGCGCAGGCAACACATCCGGGAAGTAGATGTTTTTATAGTAGTTGGCAACCGTCTGGCTCCAGTTTTCGCCGCCGTCGCGCTGAATATCGCGCCAGTGCTGCTCCAGCTGCTGGTTAAACGCACCAATTTTCTCAGCCATGCCTTCGGTCTGATATTTCTCTTCATGACGGAATGTAGACATCGGCAGACGCGGTTTGAGATCGGCGGGACGATCGACATAGCCCAGCGCCAGGCCCACCAGCGGGAAGGTCAGCGGCGGCAGCTCAAACAGTTCGATAAACGCCGCCGGGCTTCTGCGCATACCGCCAATCGGCACCACGCCCAGGCCCTGCGCATGCGCGGCGGCCATCGCCGAAGCCAGCGCAATCCCGACGTCGGTGCTGCCGGAAACAATGCTTTCAATACTTTCATGGGCAATGTGCTGCTCATCAATCAGATTCATCGCCTCACGCGTTTTATGCATATCCAGCACAAAAGTGATAAACACCGGCGCCTGCGCAATCCACGGCTGGCCGCCCGCCAGTTCGGCGATTTTAGCTTTGGTGGCTTTGTCGCGCGTGACAATCACTGAAACCTGCTGTGAGTGGACCGAGGTCGGCGCACGGTAAGCGGACAGAATAATATTATCCAGCACGGTATCCGGAATGGCCTTGTCCAGATAGCTGCGGTCGCTGCGGTGATTAATAAGTGTTTCAATAACCGGGTTCATGACATTTTCCTTGTAATAAGATTCAGCCGCAGTGTAGATGAGCCTGATTTTAGCGGCTTCGCACTCTGTGCCGCCCTATGCTTCGCTGACGCACGCCAGTGGCGCAGCCGAAAATAAAATGACCTGCATTTGCGCATACGCGCCGCAAAAATTTACCAATGTATTTAAAAAATATAATCATCATTAAAGACACAGACTCTTGGGTGAATATCGTTAATTTAAAACTAACAATAATCACCAGAACAGCGCTAATAAGCCACAGGTTAATCAATTTTCACTGTTACGTTCGGCCTCACTATTTCCCCATCATTATTCTCTATAAAATATTCCCCTATGTACCAAGTTGATTATAATAGTTTTCGCACGGAAAATAGACACCGAAACGGCAGCGATTCTTTATGCGCTGGTAGCAAATATAAATCATGATGACCAATCTATAGGGAGATAGACAATGAATAAATTCATTTTGGGCGGCTGGAGCCAGTCACTTTCTGCTCAACCGCTGAGTACGTTCGATATCATGATGTACGGCATGGTAACTAACCTCGACGGCTTAACCACCGGCACCGCCGCCAATCCAGGCTGGAGCCCGCAACAACAAAATAAACCCGAAAATAACCCCGATTTTAAAGGCAAAACGCTTTGGGTATATGGCGGCGGTGGATGTTCGCCTGAAGGCAGGCCGGAAAATCAACATGCTGTATTGAAAATAGCTGCAGCCACCAAAAGCCGCGGTTGGGACGGCGTGGATTTTGATGATGAGTGCAATATGAATATTGATTTGGTTATTGAGGCGATGAAAGAATTAAAAAAATGCCAAAAAGAGACCAGTTTTGGTTTTATTTCCGGCTACGCCTATAATCATCCCGCCACAAAAAACGGCATTAAATTAAACGATAAAATAAGAAAGCTTATTCTGTCGGAACAATGCGATCGTTTGATCCATTACTGCTACGCGACGGCGATGTGGAGTAAACAGGACATTATTGGCAACGTTATTCCAGCGCTTAAAAACACATTGCGCAACGGCGCGAAAAACAAGCAATGCATACTTGCCCTGACTACCCGGGGCCTGACTGACTGGAACCTGAATTACTTCATCGATCAGGTGCTGGATTTTAACCTTGGCGGGCTGTTTATCTGGAATTATGAAGAGTTAACACCCGAGCATCACCACATCATCAAAGAGAGATTATGGAAGTAGCGGATAGTGCTGCCAGCACGCTAAAAAGTTCTGACGGTGCCGACAGCACAGGAAAGCTGGCGCAACAGCAGGAGAATAGTGAAAAAAGCAGTAAAACATTAGAGTAATTTGTGAACTGAAAACCTTTTACTAATAATCGCTTAGGGGAAATTACGCTTTCAGGTCCAATAATAACTGGATAAAAAATAACCACTCAAACAGTAAGGACATTGCTTTCCGGGCAATCTTTACTAACTTTATTCATGAGTTCCTGTGTAACCCCTTTGCTGTAGACGCTTTTCGTCGTCCGGCACCGCTCATTGCCACGGTGCCGGATTTTTTTTATGCCTTAACGGCGCGCCCGCACCAGCTGATAGCGGCGGCTAAAGTACTCCAGCGGCGCGCTCCAGACGTGTACCAGGCGGGTAAAGGGAAACACCAGGAAAATTGTCATGCCCAGTACCAGATGAACGCGATAGATCCACTCCACGCCATCCAGCCAGGTCGAGGCGTTGCCCTGGAACGTCACCACCGACTGCGCCCAGCCAACCAGTTTCATCATGCCGACGCCGTCCATATGACGCAACGAGAACAAAATCGAGGTCAGTCCCAGAATGAGCTGAATCATCAGGATCCCGAGAATCACAATGTCGGCACGGGTTGAGGTAGCGCGTACGCGTGGGTTAAACATGCGCCGCTTCAGCAGCATCAGGCCGCCAACCAGCGCCATCAGGCCAAATACCCCGCCCGCGATCATTGCCAGTTTCTGCTTGGTCGCTATCGCCAGGAAAGGTTCATAGACCCAGTGCGGCGTCAGCAGGCCAAACAGATGACCGAAGAAGATGCCGATAATACCGATGTGGAACAGGTTCGACGCCAGACGGAAGTTGCCTTTATCCAGCATCTGGCTCGATCCGGCGCGCCAGGTGTACTGCCCGTAGTCATAGCGCAACCAGCTGCCAATCAGAAACACCGTCCCGCACAGATAGGGATAAATCTCGAAAAAGAAGATGTTCAGATAGTGCATTATTTCGATCCTCCGGCTGACAAATCCAGATACTGTGGAATAGGCTGCTGCTGAAAACGCTGCTGATGCGCCTTTTCCTGCGAGGTGTCGCACGTTTGCGCCTGGTCGTCGATAAATTTAATCTGTGCCTCTTCCCAGACGGCATCCAGCGCCTGACGGGTATCGTCACGCGGCTCTTTGCTCACCTGCCCGGCTACGCTGCTGCTGCGCAGCGGGCTCCCTGCCCACGTCAGCAGCATATCGAACAGCTGGCTAAAGGCGCTGTCGCGCTGCTGTAGCCGCCCGCCAATCAGCGCCAGAATTGGCGCGACGTCCTGTAATCCCTGCCGCGCTGCCGCCTCCGGCTGCTGACTGAGATACTCAAGATAGAGCGGCAAATAGTCCGGCAGCTCGCGGCAGTCGAGAAACAGGCCCGCCTGCTCATACTGCGCCAGTAGATCGACCATCGCCTGGCCGCGATCGCGCGATTCGCCATGCACATGCTCAAACAGCAGCAGCGAGGTGGCGCAACCGCGATCGAAGGTTTCACACCATTCCGACTGGCGATCCAGCAAGCCGCCGCTCAGCCAGAAATGGGCAAAAGGCTGTAGCATCGGTGCCTGCCGGGCGACCAGCGCATTCAGTTCATCCTTTTCCTCCCACAACGCCTTATCGGGGTACTCCAGCAGCAACGCCACCACTTTTAGCATCAGCATTATTCGCCCTCCGCCCGATGGGTAATGTTAATGGCATCGATGCGGCGGCTGTTGAACAGGTTGAATTTGCTGTCGCTGCCGTGGCAGCCATCGCCAAAGGTAAAGCCGCAGCCGTTGCGTTCCGGGAAGGCGTCAGCCGCCAGTTCGCGGTGGCTGGTGGGGATCACAAACCGATCTTCGTAGTTGGCAATCGCCAGGTAGCGATACATCTCTTCCACCTGCGCCACGCTCAGGCCGACCTGTTCAATGGCGCGGGTGTCGGTAGTGCCATCCACCGTTTGCGCACGTTTGTAATGACGCATCGCCATCATTCTTTTCAGCGCGCGCAGCACCGGCGCGGTATCGCCCGCGCTTAGCAGGTTTGCCAGGTACTGCACCGGAATGCGCAGGGTTTCCACCGCTGGCAGCGCGCCATCCATCGGCAGCGCGCCCGCGTCGGCCACCGACTGAATCGGCGACAAGGGCGGCACATACCAGACCATCGGCAGCGTGCGGTATTCGGGATGCAGCGGCAGCGCCAGTTTCCAGTCCATCGCCAGCTTCCACACCGGCGACTGCTGCGCCGCCTCAATAACGTTTTGCGGAATGCCCTGCGCCAGCGCTTCAGCAATCACTTCCGGGTCATTCGGATCGAGAAACACTTCCAGCTGACGCTCATAGAGATCGGTTTCATTCTCTGCGCTGGCGGCATCGGCGATGCGGTCGGCGTCATACAGCACCACGCCAAGGTAACGAATACGGCCGACGCAGGTTTCAGAGCAGACGGTCGGCATGCCCGATTCGATACGCGGATAGCAGAAAATGCACTTCTCTGATTTGCCGCTTTTCCAGTTGAAGTAGATTTTTTTGTAAGGACAGCCGCTGATGCACAAGCGCCAGCCGCGACACTTATCCTGATCGATCAGTACGATGCCATCCTCTTCGCGCTTGTAAATCGCGCCGCTGGGACAGGTCGCCACGCAGCTGGGGTTCAGGCAGTGTTCGCACAGGCGCGGCAGATACATCATAAAAGTGTTTTCAAACTGGCCATACATCTCCTTTTGCATCGCCACGAAGTTGCTGTCCTGCGAGCGCAGGCTGAACTCGCCGCCCAGAATCTCTTCCCAGTTCGGTCCCCATTCCACTTTGTTCATGCGCTTGCCGCTGATCAGCGAACGCGGTCGGGCGATCGGCTGGTGTTTGCCCTCTTTCGCGTTGTGCAGATGCTGATAGTCAAAGCTGAACGGTTCGTAATAATCATCGATACCCGGCACTTCCGGGTTAGCGAAAATTTTAGCCATTACGCCCGCCTTACCGCCTAACCGCGGCTCCAGCTTGCCGTTGATTTTGCGGATCCAGCCGCCCTTCCATTTATCCTGATCTTCCCAGGCTTTGGGATAGCCGATGCCCGGTTTGGTTTCGACATTATTAAACCAGGCGTACTCCATGCCTTCACGCCCGGTCCAGACGTTTTTGCAGGTAATGGAGCAGGTATGACAGCCGATACATTTGTCGAGATTCATCACCATGCCGACCTGTGAACGTATTTTCATTGCGCCTCCCCCTGCACCTGGTCCTGGCCTTCGCCATCCAGCCAGTTAATGTTTTTCATTTTGCGGATCATGATGAATTCGTCGCGGTTAGAGCCGACGGTGCCGTAATAGTTGAAGCTGTAGGCCAGATGCGCATAGCCGCCGATCATATGGGTCGGTTTTGGACAGATGCGCGTAACAGAGTTGTGGAAGCCGCCGCGAATGCCGGTAACTTCTGAACCAGGGATATTGGTGATGCGCTCCTGAGCGTGATACATCATGGTAGAGCCGGGCTTCACGCGCTGGCTCACCACCGCGCGACAGGTCAATGCGCCGTTGGCATTAAACACTTCCACCCAGTCGTTATCCTTGATTTGCAGTTCACGCGCGTCGTCTTCACTCATCCAGATAATTGGCCCGCCGCGTGACATGGTCAGCATCAGCAGGTTTTCACTATAGGTGGAGTGAATCCCCCATTTCTGGTGCGGCGTCAGGAAGTTCAGCGCCTTTTCCGGGAAGCCGTTCGACGGAATATGCTGCAGCTGGGTAACGCTGCGCGTATCGATCGGCGGCCGGTAGGAAACCAGGCTTTCGCCAAAGGCGCGCATCCACGGATGATCCTGATAAAGCTGCTGTCGCCCGCTGATGGTGCGCCACGGGATTAGCTCATGCACGTTGGTATAGCTGGCGTTATAGGAGACATGCTCATCCTCCAGGCCGGACCAGGTCGGGCTGGAGATGATTTTGCGCGGCTGCGCCTGAATATCGCGGAAGCGGATTTTCTCCTCTTCTTTGCGGCGCGCCAGGTGGGTATGCTCGCGGCCGGTGATTTCGCCCAGCGCCTCCCAGGCTTTCACTGCCACCTGGCCGTTGGTCTCCGGCGCCAGCGTCAAAATCATCTCTGCCGCGTCAATGGCGCTGTTGATCATCGGCTGCCCTTTCGCCGGGCCATCCGCTTTGACATAGTTCAGCTTGCGCAGCAGTTCGACCTCATTCGCCGTCTGCCAGTTAATGCCTTTGCCGCCGTTGCCGATGCTTTCCAGCAGCGGGCCGACTGAGGTAAAGCGCTCCCAGGTCGCCGGATAGTCCCGTTCAATGGTGATGATATTCGGGGCGGTTTTACCGGGGATCAGATCGCATTCGCCTTTATGCCACTCTTTAATTTCATAAGGCTGCGCCAGCTCGGCGGGCGAGTCATGCTGAATCGGCTGGAGCACCACATCGATCTCTTTCCCCAGATGGCCGACGCAGAGCGCGGAGAAGGTTTTGGCGATATCTTTATAGATTTCCCAGTCCGAGCGTGACTCCCAGACCGGATCCACCGCGGCAGAAAGCGGATGAATAAACGGATGCATATCCGTGGTGTTCATATCATCTTTTTCATACCAGGAAGCAGTCGGCAAAACGATATCGGAATAGAGACAGGTGGTGGACATGCGGAAGTCGAGCGTTACCAGCAGATCCAGCTTGCCCTCCAGCGCTTTGGTCTGCCACTCCACCTCTTCCGGGATCGCATCGCCTTTGCCGATGCACTCTTCACCCTGAATGCCGCTGTCGGTGCCAAGCAGATATTTCAGCAGATACTCGTGGCCTTTCCCGGAGGAGCCGAGCAGATTCGAGCGCCAGATAAACAGGTTGCGCGGATGGTTATTGCCGTCGTCCGGTTGTTCACAGGCGAAGCGCAGCTTGCCGCTTTTCAGCGCTGCAACGGTATAGTCAACCGGCGGCTGCCCTGCCTCTTTCGCCAACCCGGCGATGCGCAGCGGGTTAATATTCAGCTGCGGCGCCGAAGGCAGCCAGCCCATACGCTCGGCGCGCACGTTGAAATCGATCAGCTGACCGGTGAATTTTTGCTTCTGAGCGATGGGCGACAGCAGCTCGCCGATGCTCAGCTTTTCAAAACGCCATTGGCTGGCATGGGCGTAAAAATAGGAGGTGCTATTCATCTGGCGCGGTGGACGCGTCCAGTCCAGCGCAAACGCCAGCGGCATCCAGCCGGTTTGCGGGCGCAGCTTCTCCTGGCCGACGTAATGCGCCCAGCCGCCGCCGGTTTGCCCTACGCAGCCGCAGAACACCAGCATATTAATCAGGCCGCGGTAGTTCATATCCATGTGATACCAGTGGTTGAGACCGGCTCCCACGATAATCATTGAGCGCCCGCGCGTTTTGTGCGCGGTCTCGGCGAATTCCCGTGCAATATGCTCAAGGTTTTTGCGCGGCACGCCGCTGATTTGCTCCGCCCAGGCGGGCGTATAAGCCTTGATGTCATCATAGCTTTGCGCGCAGTTGGCATCGTCCAGACCACGATCCAGCCCGTAATTCGCCAGCATCAGATCGTAAACCGTGACCACGCGTCCGGCGCTGCCGTCCGCCAGGGTAATATGTTTTACCGGCAGCTGATGCAGCAGGATCGGATCCTGCTTCACATGGCGGAAGTTGGGGCTTTCATTGCCGCCATAATAGGGAAACGCTACCGAAACCACTTCATCGCGATCCTCAATCAGCGAAAGGCGCAGCGTAACTTCGCTACCGGCCGCCTGCGGCTCCAGGTTCCATTTCCCTTTTTCGCCCCAGCGGAAACCGATGGAACCGTTAGGCACCACCAGATCGCCGCTTTCGCTCAGGGCGACGGTTTTCCAGTCGGGGTTATTGGTTTCGTTCAGCGCATCGCTGAGATCGGCGGCGCGCAGCAGGCGGCCAGAGGTGTAGTAACCACTCTCGTCCGGCTCCAGCAGCACCAGCATCGGCATGTCGGTATAGCGGCGCGCATAGCTAAGGAAATATTCGCTGGGATTGTCCAGGTGAAACTCTTTCAGAATCACATGGCCCATCGCCATGGCCAGCGCGCTGTCGGTGCCCTGTTTGGGCGACAGCCACTGATCGCACAGCTTGGCGACTTCTGAATAGTCCGGGCTGATGGCGATAGTTTTGGTGCCTTTGTAACGCACTTCGGTAAAGAAATGGGCGTCCGGGGTGCGCGTCTGCGGCACGTTAGAGCCCCAGGCAATGATATAGCTGGAGTTGTACCAGTCGGCAGATTCCGGCACGTCGGTCTGCTCGCCCCAGGTCATCGGCGAGGCGGGCGGCAGATCGCAATACCAGTCATAAAAGCTCAGGCTGGTGGCGCCAATCAGCGAAAGATAACGCGTTCCGGCGGCGTAGGAGATCATTGACATCGCCGGGATCGGCGAGAAACCCGCCACGCGATCGGGGCCGCAGTGTTTGATGGTCCAGATATTGGCGGCAGCGATCAGCGTATTCAGCTCTTTCCAGTCAGAGCGAATAAAGCCGCCGTGGCCGCGTGCCTGTTTATAGCTGCGGCTTTTTTCCGGATCGGTGACGATAGCGTTCCAGGCCAGCACCGGATCGGTATACTGCGCCAGCGCTTCGCGCCACAGCTCCACCAGACGGCGGCGCACCAGCGGATATTTCAGCCGGTTGGCGCTATAAATATACCAGGAGTAGCTGGCGCCGCGCGGGCAGCCGCGTGGTTCATGGTTGGGTAAATCGGGACGGGTTCGCGGATAGTCGGTCTGCTGCGTTTCCCAGGTAACCAGCCCGTTTTTCACATAAATCTTCCAGCTACAGGAGCCGGTACAGTTTACGCCGTGCGTTGAGCGCACAATTTTGTCGTACTGCCAGCGCTGGCGATAGCTGTCTTCCCAATCGCGGTTGCTGTTCATCAACTGCCCGTGTCCATCCGAGAAGGTGTCGCTTTTCTGACGGAAATAGCGAAACTTGTCCACTAACTTGCTCATTACCCACTCCTGGCAGAGAGTTTCCCTGCGGTTACATGGCTCAAATTGCAAGATCTGAAAAACAGATCGAAGGAGATACCGTGCTTAGCCTTTAGAAAAACGGCGCCCGTAAACCAGCCAGGTCACCAAGGTGCAGACAATGTAGAAAACCAGAAAGACTTTCATCGCCCCGACCGGCGAACCGGTCATCGCCAGCGATGTGCCGAAGGCTTTAGGAATAAAGAAACCGCCGATCGCGCCAATGGCAGAGATAAAGCCCAGCGCCGCAGCGGTTTCGGTCACCGCCACATGTTGCGCCTGCGCTTCACTGCCACCTTCCGCCAGAATTCTTTTGCGCGTCAGGGTACGGAAAATCACGGCAATCATTTGAAAGGTAGAGCCGCTGCCGAGGCCCGCCGTGAGAAACAGGCCCATAAACACGGCGTAAAAGGCAGTAAAGTTGCCAGTGCCGTAGCCCGGCAGCGTTGAAAACAGCAGCAGCGTGAACAGCGCCATCAGAATAAAGTTCACCAGGGTTACGCGGATGCCGCCGAGCTTGTCAGAGATAATCCCGCCCGCAGAACGCGCCAGCGCGCCAAGAAACGGCCCGAAAAAGGCCAGCTTGAGAATATCGACATTGGGAAACTGCGTTTTCGCCAGCATGCCGAAACCGGCGGAAAAACCGATAAAGGAGCCAAAGGTCGCCAGATAGAGCAAACTCAGCAGCCACATATGGCCGCGCTTCAGTACCGTGAGCTGTTCCCGTAGCGAAGCCTGGGCACCCGCCAGCGTATCCATACAAAACCAGGCGGCCAGCACCGCCATGACCAGCAGCGGCACCCACAGCCAGGCAGCATTGGCTAACCACAAGCGACCGCCGTCCGCCTGTTCGATGCCCTGCACGCCGAGGAAAGTAAAAATAGGTAACGAGATCACCACCGGCGTTAACAGCTGCATGACGCTGACGCCTAAATTACCCAGCCCGCCATTGATCCCCAGCGCACTGCCCTGACGCGCGCGCGGAAAGAAAAAACTGATATTGCCCATGCTGGAGGCGAAGTTCGCGCCAGCAAAGCCGCACAGCAACGAAATAACAATAAATACGCCATAGGGCGTTGCCGGATTCTGCACGGCAAAACCCAGCCAGACGCAGGGAATAATCAGGATAGCGGTGCTGATGACGGTCCATTGACGTCCGCCAAACAGCGGCACGGCGAAAGAATAAGGCACGCGCAGGATCGCCCCGGAAAGTGAAGGCAGCGCGGTAAGCAGGAACAGCTGATCGGTTGTGAAATGAAAGCCAACTTTATTCAGGTTAACCGCCACGGCGCTGAATAACATCCAGACGCAGAAGGCTAACAGCAAAGCAAAAACAGAGGTCCATAAATTACGCTGCGCAATCTTTTTGCCGGTCTTTTCCCAATAGCGCGGGTTTTCGGCATCCCAGCCGCGCAGCGCGGCATGCGTCGATTTTTCATGTGTAGCCATATTCACGTTCCCTGGTCAGAAGCAACGAAAGCGGACTAAAGCAAAGCGACAAATTCCCGTAAGCGTAGTCAGGTTATTTAGAGTGATCAATAATCAATTCGAAATTATGATTCAGATAACGATCAGGCTGCTAAACAAAATAAAAGCATTAATAAACAAAAAGTTAATTCAATATTTTTCCCTACGTCGCAAAATCGGTTATCTCTTTTTTAGCATGCAATTATGACGGGCGTTTTTCACGTTTTCAGCCAGGGACGGTAATCATTGCTTTGAATAATGAAGAAATTTTACGCAACACGGCAGGATTTAGGGCATCGGCATAGCCTGACGCTCTGCTTGCGCGGTATGAGGTGAAGATGGCCTTGCTGCTGTAATTTAATTGAACAATGTCACACTTTTACCCCATGGCACCCGCTGCAGAACGCAAGGCAGAACGGGATTTCACCCGGCCATAACAGAGTAGCGACAGCATCGCCGAAAGAGAGAGCAGCGCCGCTGGCAGCGCAACGTAGTTGTAAGGTAAACCGGCATCGAGCATCATGCCGCCGCAGAATGCGCCCACGGCGCTGCCGAGGTTAAAGGCAATTTGCCCGCCTGCCGCGCCCAGCATTTCACCGCCTTTGGCATTTTGCAGCAGGAGAATTTGCAGCGGCGCAGAGAGCGCGAATAACCCGGCACAGGTGATAAAGGCCAGACTAAGCGCGGCGCTTTGTTGATAAGCGAAAAACAGCGTTAGCGCCAGGGCAGCGGCAATCGTCAGGTTAGTTATCGCCGCAATACGCAGCGGCGAAAAGCGACCAGATATTTTCCCGCTGACCATATTACCCAGCACCATTCCCAGGCCTGCCAGCATCATAATCAGCGGCATCGTGCTTTCCGAAAAGCCAGAAACGTAAATCATCACCGGTTTGATATAGCTGAACCAGGCAAAAACCCCGGCGTTGCTGCACAGGGTAGCGAGAAAAATCAGCCACGGCGCGGCGGATTTCAGGAAGTGGAACTGTTCGCTGATTTTACCGGGTGCGCGGTCGGAAATATCAGGGATCCAGCAAATAATCGCCGCCATAACGGCAACATTAAACACGGCAATCAGTAAAAACGTTGAGCGCCAGCTGAACTCATGGCTTAAAAACGTTCCCAGCGGAATACCAATCAGGTTAGCCAGCGTCATGCCGGAAACCATGCCCGCCACCGCCGCAGTGACTTTGCCTGGGCTGATAACCCTGGTCAGGATAATCGCGCCGACGCCGAAAAACGCACCGTGCGGAAACCCCGAAACCAGACGGGCAATAACCAGCGTTGTATAAGATGAAGCGAAGCCGAACGCGGCGTTGCCGATAATGCACAGCGCAGCTAAAAATATCATAATGCGCTTCAGCGAAAATTTACTGGAAACCACGGCAATCACTGGCGCGCCGATAACCACGCCAAGCGCATAAAACGAGATCATATGGCCTGCGGAAGAGACCGGAAGATGCCTGTCATGCGCCAGTTCGGTCAAAATGCCCATAATGCCGAATTCGGCCATCCCCAGACCAAACGTTCCCAGCGCCAGTGAAATAATCACCTTATTCATACCGCTAACCCTTTTATCCATTTTCTTTATCATCGCATGGGCGGGTTTAGCGAAGCATTCACGATTCTCGCGATGTTATTAATAATCTTGCTAATCGCTTGCGCCAGGGGGATGTGATGGGGCAGCGCGTATATTGCTTCAATGCCTTTAATCGTGGCGTAGGCCGTTTTATCGCTTAAAATCTCAACGTGGCGCTGAGTTACCTGTAACGGCTCGCCATCGAAAGGTTACCGACTCGCATTTACCTTGTTGTTGCCAAACTCTCTGGCGATAAATTCCTGTATTTTTATGGCAAAAATAGCGTGAACCTCTTGGGTTGGGTGAACGCTATCATTAAAAAAATAATGTGGCGCAATATTTAATGCATCTTTACCGCCAATATATCCTTGATGAAAAGGCTCGTCAGTGTTATAGCCGATGCAACTTGCGATAACGAGTGATGACGCAAGCACCTCATTAAGATCAAAAAATTTTACCTTCGCTCCATCCTGGCCATCAATTTTATTAATTTCCTCAGATAACATTTTATTGTGAGATCTTGTTAAATTTTTTAATTTATCTCTGGATTCTTGCGTTTCATTTTCAGCGAAGGGGGTTTGTGAAAAGTCCGGCACGCCCATGACTATGATATTCCTGGCCCCTTTTTCAATCATCTTTTTTATGTTTTTTATCTGGTCGCTTACAACCTTATCAACATTCTTTTTATTAAAGGTTATATAATCATTTGAGCCAATAGAGGAAAAAACAAGGCTGTCCTTGCTAAATTTAAGTCGGCTAACTTGTTTTTTCATACTGGAGATAAACATAAATACGGGGTTGAATTTACTATAGCTCCCAGCCACCGCACCCCCTTCCGCTCTGGTTTCCACAGTGGCGTTCATATAGGCGGGTGACGATAGAAAATCAACCCAGGTATAACCATTGGTAAATCTACCATCGTAATACTGTGATGAGGAAGGCATCAATCCAGAGGTTTTAGCAAGCATTCTTCCTGTCGAGTCAGACAAACTATCACCAATGACCACGATCTTTTTAAATGGCATCGTCTCCATTTTGGTCGGGACATTTTCTAAAGCAATGAATTCTTTTGACAGATTAAAATGAGCGGGTTTAGCCGTGTTAATAGCGTCGTATGCTATAAAACTACGGGCGGATTTAGCAGTATCATCGGCTTTGGGGTTATGAGCGGGCTGGTGGAATACTGGCCCCTGCTTGAATTGTATATTCATACTATTACTCGCTGATTAGTTGATATAAAAAAAAGGAAAATCTCACTTAATATTGGGTGAGCGCAAGGCCTCGTCTGTTTCTGGTGATAAGCGTTTTCGCTGCCTGTATAATTCCAGGCTGTAAGGCAATAACTGAAAGCGTTTATTCTGTCTTTATTGACTCCCCTGTTGTTTGCCTGACACGTTCAGGTGATTGCCAATATAGTGCGATATTGACCAGGGTATAATTTGATGCCGTATTAAGGCGCGAGGCATAAAATAAGCTTTCCATATTTACAGCGATAAATGCTATCAAAAACCGCTCTGACGCCCGAATTCAGAGATAAAAAAAAGCGCCCTTACAGGCGCTTTTTAATTTATGGCGAAAGCTTATTTCAGGCGGAACGCCACTACGCTATCGCCCTGTTTGGTGCCCAGCGAACCGTGGCCGCCTGCGGCAATCACCACGTACTGTTTGCCATCGTTGCCCTGCCAGGTTGATGGCGTGGCCTGCGCGCCAGCGCTCAGTTCGGTCTGCCACAGCAGCTCGCCGGTGTTGATGTCATAGGCGCGGAAGAAGTTATCCGCCGTCGCGCCGTGGAACACCACGTCACCCGCCGTCACCAGCGGACCACCGTGCGCCACCATTCCCATCGGGAAACCGATCGGGAAACGGCCCGGCAGGAAGCTGGTGTTCAGGTTTTTCGTGGTGCCTACGCGGCGCAGCCATTCGGTTTTACCGGTTTTCAGATCCACGCCAACCATACGTCCCCACGGCGGTGCGATACAGGGAATGCCGAGGTCAGAAGAGAGCTGCTGAATATGGATGGCATAGTCGCCGTGGAAGTTTTCATTCCAGTAAGGCTGTCCATCTGCGGTAAACATACGCTTAGTCGCGGTCTCCGGCGTACGCTTGATCAAGGTATATTTATAAGCCAGACGCACCGGTGAGGCGATCAGAATCTGCCGCTGCGGATCCACCGCGACGGAGCCCCAGTTAAAGACGCCGATATTGCCCGGGAAAACAATGGAACCCTGCTCGGTGGACGGCGTCCAGGGATTGCCGTCATAGCGCAGCGATTTGAAATCGATACGGCAGGCCATCTGATCGAACGGCGTAATGCCCCACATCGATTTTTCACTCAGCGGCTCCGGCAGGAAGTTCAGGCTGGAAACCGGCTGGGTGGCGGCAAATTTCTCACCGGCGACGCCATCGGTAGAGACCGGAACCTGCTTAATCGGATAAACCGGTTGACCGGTCAGACGGTTAAGTACGAACAGGTTGCCGGTTTTGGTCGGCAGGATCACCACCGGCTGTTTGCTGCCCTGATAATCGATATCAAGCAGCGACGGCTGAGACGGGTTATCGCGATCCCACAAATCGTGGTTAGAGCTCTGGAAGCGCCATTTAAAGGCACCGGTTTTCAGATCCAGCGCGACCAGCGCATCACGGAACTTCTCGGTGTTGCTGTTAGCATCACGCTCGATACCCAGCTCATCCGGCGAGGCGTTGCCAAACGGCACATAAACCAGTCCGTTATGCAGATCGGCGCTCAGCGTGCCCCAGGCCACCGGGGTATCGTACGGATAGTTCTGATCCGCCGCGATGGGCTGCGTCTGCTGCGGATTAGCCGGATCGAAATTCCATACCAGACGACCGCTCTGCACATCATAGGCGCGAATAACGCCAGACGGGTTGCCGCTGTCGAATCCGTTATCCATCACCGAGCCGCCAACGATAACCAGATTGCCCGCCACCAGCGGCGCGGCGGTCTGCATCAGCGCATGCGGACGGATTTTGCCCATGTTAGCGCTCAGATCGATAATACCGTCCTGGCCGAAATCAGCGCAGCGCTTACCGGTATCCGCATCCAGCGCGATCAGTTTGGCATCGGTGGTAGCGTTAAAGATACGCTTGCGGCAGATGGCCGGAGCGGCATCCTGCGGCTGAGCGGCGCTTGCTTCGTAATAGCTCACGCCACGGCAGGTCTGATGCTGTTGCAGATAAGAGCGATCTTTCTGCGGCACATATTTCCATTTCAGCTTGCCGGTTTCCGGCACCAGCGCATGAATTTCGTTATGCGGGGTACAGACATAGAGCGTGTTATTTGCCTTCAGCGGCGTGGCTTCGAAGGTATATTCTGTCGCATCGTCGCTTTGACGCAGATCGCCGGTGTGATAGGTCCAGGCGACCTCCAGATTATTCACGTTTTGTTTATTAATCTGGTTGAGTGCGGAGAAACGCTGACCGTTAGTATTGCCGCCGTATGCCACCCAGTCATTATGCGCCGCCGGGACGTCGCTGGTCTCACGGGCATTGGTGATGTTGCCTGTCTGCGGCAACGGATCGTAGAACATCAGGCCAATCACTACCGCAACGATAATAATCAGCGTAGAACCCAAGAACGGATGAAATTTGCGGCCGGTCAGCGGGCGTACCACCCACGGCATCGCCAGCCACAGACCCACCAGGCCGAGAATATCGCCACGCGGGATCCACTGCCATTTGTCGAAACCGACCTCATAAATAATCCAGAACAGCGTAATCCACAGCAAAACGGCACAGGCCGTTAAGGCGATTTTTTTATTCATCGCCAGTGTCACTGCGATGATCAGCAGTCCAACGGCCATAATGGCGTAAAATGGGCTTCCCCCCAGCAGTAACAGCCTGCCGCCCATATAAAGCATCGCTACGCCAATCAGGGCGAGAACGATGCCGGTAAGTTTGTTAACCATATTTCCCTCGTAACAATTTACAAAAACTGAAATTAAATTCAAAAAACATTACATCAAATCAACACAATTTTAACTTCGATACACAGTTAATAAAATTACACTAAATTTTATCTGTTAAGTTTTTTTGATGATTCGGTGTCTGAAAGCGGCCCGCAGCTGTAAACGGCAGCGCCAGGCGCAGCATCTGAATTAATTAAGCAGGGAAAATAATAAGACAACCTGCAAAAACGAGGAGAAAATTGCCACGTTATGCTAAAAAAATATTGAACCGTCCGGGGGAAGCATTGATAAAAAAAGGATTTTTCGTCTGATTAACCCCTTATAGATAACCAGAGATGCAAACAGTTAATCAATTCGTGTCACCCGCCGGGCAAATGCCTGTTGTGACAACGTCACAATCTGACGGAAATTCATGGTTTATCTCTGCGCTGTTATCAGGCTGGATTGTCAGGCCATGAACAACGTATGATGACGCTGGTCAGGCAGTGTCTTTACCCTGCTGACCCAGACAGGGATTTCCTGTATCCATCGCACGCAGCGTAATGGTGCTTTGTTAACGCCGTTAAGCTGTTACAGCGCGTAAGGCCGGAAAGAGTGGCGCAAGATCAAAAGTATCTACAATAGGCTGCGCCTTACTGCTTGTTAGGTTTTACTTATTGATTCAATAATGGATACGCATTAGATCTCAATCACATTTTTCGGTAACTTTCACGCTAACCAATATGAAGGAGTAACTGATGTCTATCATTAACACCAAAATCAAACCGTTTAAAAACAGCGCGTTCAAAAACGGTGAGTTCATCGAAGTGACTGAGAAAGATGTTGAAGGTAAATGGAGTGTATTCTTCTTCTACCCGGCTGACTTCACCTTTGTTTGCCCGACTGAACTGGGTGACGTGGCTGACCACTACGCAGAATTCCAGAAAATGGGCGTAGACATCTACTCTGTTTCTACCGATACCCACTTTACCCATAAAGCATGGCACGGTAGCTCTGACACCATCGCAAAAATTCAGTACGCGATGATCGGCGACCCGACCGGCGCGCTGACCCGTAACTTCGACATCATGCGCGAAGATCAGGGTCTGGCTGACCGTGGTACCTTCATCGTTGACCCGGAAGGCATCATCCAGGCAGTAGAAATCACCGCTGAAGGCATTGGCCGTGACGCCTCTGACCTGCTGCGTAAAGTGAAGGCTGCTCAGTACGTTGCCAGCCACCCGGGTGAAGTGTGCCCGGCAAAATGGAAAGAAGGCGAAGCGACGCTGGCTCCTTCTCTCGACCTGGTTGGCAAAATCTAACAACCAGCTGCTGTTTGTTCTTTTCATCGGGTGCTGCGGCACCCGATTTTTTGCCTGGAGACCCTTATGCTCGACACAACGATGAAAAACCAACTCAAGGCCTATCTTGAGAAATTAACTAAGCCTGTTGAGTTAATCGCTACGCTGGACGACGGCGCGAAATCCGCTGAAATCAAAGAACTGCTGACGGAAATTGCTGAGCTGTCGGAGAAAGTGACGTTCCGTGAAGATAATACGCTGGCGGCGCGTAAACCTTCTTTCCTGATTACTAACCCAGGCAGCACTACCGGCCCGCGTTTTGCTGGTTCGCCGCTGGGTCACGAATTTACTTCGCTGGTGCTGGCTCTGCTGCAGACCGGCGGACATCCGTCAAAAGAGACACAGTCGCTGCTGGAGCAAATCCGCCAGCTGGATAGCGACCTGCATTTTGAAACCTATTATTCGCTCTCCTGCCATAACTGTCCGGACGTGGTGCAGGCGCTGAACCTGATGGCGATTTTGAACCCGCGCATCAGCCACACCGCGGTTGATGGCGGCGTGTTCCAGAACGAGATTCAGGATCGCAACGTCATGGGCGTGCCTGCGGTATTCCTGAACGGCAAAGAGTTTGGTCAGGGACGCATGAGCCTGGCGGAAATCGTCAGCAAAGTCGACGTTAATGCCGATAAACGCGCGGCGGAAGAGCTGAATAAGCGTGACGCTTATGATGTGCTGATTGTCGGCAGCGGCCCGGCGGGCGCAGCAGCGGCGATCTACTCGGCGCGTAAAGGCATCCGCACCGGCCTGATGGGCGAACGCTTTGGCGGCCAGGTACTGGATACGGTTGATATTGAAAACTATATCTCCGTACCGAAAACCGAAGGCGCGAAGCTGGCGGGCGCGCTGAAAGCGCACGTTGACGACTATGCTATTGACGTAATCGATAGCCAGAGCGCCACCAAACTGACGCCAGCAAGCGCTGAAGGCGGCCTGCACACCATTACCACCGCGTCTGGCGCCGAGCTGAAAACCCGTAGCCTGATCATTGCCACCGGCGCACGCTGGCGTAGCATGAACGTGCCGGGCGAAGATCAATACCGTACGCGCGGCGTGGCCTACTGCCCGCACTGCGACGGCCCGCTCTATAAAGGCAAGCGTGTGGCCGTGGTTGGCGGCGGTAACTCCGGCGTGGAAGCGGCAATCGATCTGGCAGGTATTGTTGAACACGTCACGCTGCTGGAATTCGCGCCGGCGATGAAGGCGGATGCGGTGCTGCAGGAAAAAGTACGCAGCCTGGAGAACGTGACCATCATCCTGAATGCGCAGACGCTGGAAGTGAAAGGCGATGGCAGCAAGGTTACCGGCCTGCTGTATAAAGACCGCGTAAGCGAAACAGAACATGAAGTGGCGCTGGCGGGTATTTTTGTTCAGATTGGTCTGCTGCCGAACACCAGCTGGCTGGAAGGCGCCGTTGAGCGCAACCAGATGGGCGAAGTTCTGATCGACGCGAAATGCGAAACCAGCGTTAAAGGCGTTTTTGCCGCTGGCGACTGCACCACCGTGCCGTACAAACAGATCATTATCGCCAGCGGTGAAGGCGCAAAAGCCTCACTGAGCGCGTTTGATTATCTGATTCGTACTCAGCCGGTCGGCTAAGGCTAACCTGCGAAAAGCATAGCGGCATCCTGTGATGCCGCTTTTTTTTGCCTGTGGTTCAGCGGTCAAGAAAGCGCTGCGGATGATCGGCCCTGACCGCGTGGACCTGGTCATAGCGGCCAAAAAGCCGATAGCGGTTACGAGCGATAAGATCGTAGCAACGGTTGCTCAGCGCCGCAGGCAGCAAGCGCAACAACGTCAGCGCACGCCACGGCCAGGGCAGCCCGGCCATCACGCGAAAAATCGCCTCCGCCCGTAGCCAGACCTGACCCCGCCGAATCAGCACGATGGTGCTGATATTTTCGGTCGACAGCCCTGCCCAACGCAGCAGCGCTTTGCCCTCTTCGCTTTGCACCGCCGCCAGCCGCACGGTGCGATATTTATCATAGCGCAGCAGGAAATTAACCCAGCCGTTGCATAACTTGCAGGTGCCGTCATACAGCACCACCTGCTCGTCGAAGGCTATCAGCGGCGGCGCGGCGCGATCAGTCATTACGGATGCCGGGATCCTCGTCGCTGGTCGGCACCGGATCTTCTTCTTCCGTGCCGCTCGCCAGCTCATGCAGGCTAATCAGCTGCACAGGCGCATCCTCCAGCCGATCCAGCCAGCGCTCGCTGACGTCCGGCAGGCTGGTAAACTGCCCATCGAGAAACAGAAAATCGAGCTGCTCGCCCAAATCTTCCAGCAACTCTTCCGGCGCGCTGTAGTTTTCGCCATGCAGATCGCTGCCATCAAGTTGATACCCGATCAGCCCGTCATGTACGTTCGCCTGGCCCAGTTCAATAATATGACCATCGATATTCTGCGCCAGCAGCGTGCCGTCGCAGTAGAAAAGGTTATAGGGCATTAAGTCCTGGTTACGATTATCGGGCATAGTTCCTCCTGTATGGCATTCAGGTTGATAAGTATAGCCAGGCTCAGCAAGGACGCTTTATTGCGCCTGATCCAGTCGCGCCATCGCCGCGATAAACTCCTCTTCGCTTATGCCATACAGCGAATGTTTTACGCCGAGGCGAAATTCGTCCTGCAGCAGCTGATACAGGGCGCGCAGATCATCCAGCGTGCGCCGTTCCGGCTGGGTGCCGTAACGGCTAAAGCGGCGGTTTTCCAGCGCCAGCTGGCCGCCGTCCGGCAGATAACGCGCAGCCAGCAGATGATGACGAAAATGTGAATGGGGCCAGGTAGAGACAAAATGGTTGGCCATCAGATAATCAGAAGGAAACTGCGTGACCAGGTCAAAGCGATAAAGCGGCAGCCACTCTGCGTGGTGGCGCTGGCATAATAGCCACTCTTCGCCCAGCGACTGCAGCTGATAGTCGCCGTGCGGCGTGCTCTGCACCTGGTCGGCCAGCAGGCGAATCGGCGCGCTGAGCGTCGGGCCGCCAAAACCGACATCCGCAATCCAGAACGTTTCTTCCAGCTGCACCAGCAACAGCATGTGGGTGCGCGGCGGCACCGAGGGCGGCTGGGCGATCACCACTCTGGCGGCCAGCCCACGCGCATCAAAGCCCATCTGTTGCAGCGCCAGCAGGAACAACGCATTTTGCTCGTAGCAATAGCCGCCGCGGCGCGCCACCACCAGCTTCTCCTGAATCGCTTCGGTTTCAAGGTGAACGGGACGATCGAGCAGCACATCAAGGTTTTCAAACGGAATAGCGCAGACATGCGCCTGGTGCAGTTCGGCAAGCGTTGTCAGCGTAGGGCGCGTCGCGCCGGTGAAACCGATACGCGCCAGATAAGCGTGAAGATCAAACGGCATAAATTCTTCCTGGTGAAAATAATGCTTATCTTATAGCTAATTTCTGGCGCGGGGTTTGATACCAGGTGCGCGAAGGCATCCATTCATTTTATTTGATTAATCCCACGCTACTCTTCAACAACTGACGCGCCCGCCAACAGCTAATGACCAGTTCATCATCGTCCGCGCTATCGGCGAGACCGCCTAAACGCGAACAGAGCGCATCGTAACTGAGTGCCCGCCTTTCCTGTGCTAACGCTACGACAGCCCGGCCTACCAACGCCAAAAACTCTGAGTCATGTTCAACATCTTCAGATAACCAGGACAATTTCTTTCCTCCTTCGGTTAAAAAAACACCCCTTAACTATGAACGCTCAAAAAATTTGGGTAACCCTGTAATCGATTTCTGAGATTTATCTCACAGGAAAAAGCGTTAAGGCGCAGCCGCTGCTGGGCGAAACGCGCGGAAAAAACTATAACAATTTAATAACCTGGCTAACGTTGACCCAAAAGAGGTAAAAATGAAAATAATCCGCTCTGCGCCCCTGCTTTTTGCTTTAGGCTGCCCCGTTTTTGCAGCAGATACCCTGCCCGCTCCGCCGCCGCAGGATCTACCGGTCAGCGCCTGGCAAACCCGTGTGAATGCGGACCGCAGCATCAGCTGGCGTCTGTATGCGCCGCAGGCCAAAGCGGTGTCGGTGGTGACCGGCGCGACGCCGGATGTCTATGTGAGCCATCCGATGCAGCGCGATGGTCGCGGCATCTGGTCATGGACCAGCGCGCCGCTGGAGCCGGATCTCTATGAATACTTTTTCAACGTTGACGGCCTGCGCACTATCGATCCTTCTGGCGCGATGCCCAAACCGCAGCGTCAGGTCAATACCAGTCTGATTCTGGTGCCGGGTTCGGTATTAGATGTGCGTCAGGTGCCGCACGGCGAGCTTCATCTGCTGACGTATCATTCCGGGGCGATCAACACCGAACGCCAGCTTTGGGTCTGGACGCCGCCCGGCATGGAGAAAATGCACGCGCCGCTGCCGGTGGTTTATTTCTGGCACGGTTTTGGCGACAGCGGACTTTCCGCCGTGGTGCAGGGGCGCATGCCGCAAATCATGGATAATTTGCTGGCTGAAAAGAAGATTGTGCCGATGCTGGTGGTGATGCCGGATACGGAAATCGATGCGCCGGGCGTAATCCCGGAAGAGTATATCCCGGCCGAGCGGCGTAAGGTGTTTTACCCACGCAATGCTGACCTGCTCGATCGCGAGCTGGTGCAGGATATTATGCCGTTGATTGCACAGCGCTATCACGTGCGTCAGGATGCCGATGGCCGTGCGCTGGCGGGATTGTCACAGGGCGGCTATCAGGTACTGGTCAGCGGGATGCGTCATCTGGATCAATTTAGCTGGCTGGGCAGCTTTAGCGGTGTCACTACGGAAACAGTGCCCGACCCGGCAGTCAGCGCGCAGCTGGCGCAACCGCAACAGGTGAATCAGCAGCTCAAGAACTTTACTCTGGCGATTGGCGAGCGGGATCGGATTACCGGCGCGGATATTGCCGGTTTGAAAAAACAGCTTGAGCAACAGGGCATCCGGTTTGATTACGATGCCTATCCGCAACGGGGCCACGAAATGGCCGTCTGGCGTCCAGCATGGATTAAATTCGTGCAGAAACTGTTTCGCTAAACCGCCTGCGGCAGACGTTTCACCAGCGTCAGGACATTCTCCTGACGCCCCTGCTGATAATGCACTTCATCCACGCAATCATACAGCAGCCGCAGGCCGCGCCCGCTTTCCGCCAGCATTGCGCTTGCTGAACTCTCCGCCACCGGCACCTGCGCCGCCGCCAGCTGTTCGGCCGGAATCGGCTCGCCGCCATCTTTTAGAGAGGCGTACACTTCATCGCCCTGCAGGCTAAAGGTGACGCCGTAACTTTTACCGAGATTCTGCTCATAGCCATGAAGAATGATATTGGTTGCCGCTTCGCACAGCGCCAGATCCAGCATAAAAATCCAGTTTTCCGGCAGCGCCAACGGCGCTAAATAGTGGCGCAGCTGCTCGCCCAGCAGCGGTAGGCTGTTTAATCGTGCCGGTAAGGTGAGCGTGAGCGGTGATATCTCTTCCATGGTTAGGTTCTCCCCTGCATCGCCGTTAACGCGTCATTTTCCGTGCCGTACAGCGTAAAAACGCGATCCATGCGGGTGAGTTTAAACATGGTCTGAATATTCGGGTTAAGGTCGCAAAGCGCCATTTCGCCTTTGCCGTTAATCGCTTTCAACAGCGAAATCAGCGAACCCAGACAGCTGCTGTCGATGAAATCCACGCGCGAAAAATCAAACAGCAGCCGCGTTTGCCCCGCGTCAATATGCTTCATCACCGCTTCACGAAAGGAGCGGGCGACCGACGCATCCAGCCTGCGCGTGACCGGCGTCAAAACCGTAATATCTTCATGCTGCGCTGTTTCCAGGTTCATCATTTTTCTCCTGACAGGGTAAGTGTTCGATAACAAAGAGTGAAATATCATCCATCGCCGTCACCGCCGCGCTTCCCTGCTGGGTTTGCCATGCGGCCAGCGCATGACTGACGTGCGGAAACAGCCCGGGCAGCGGCATTTGTGCGGTTTCATTAAGTAGCGCTTCCAGCCGCTGCTGACCAAACAGCTGATGCTGCGGGTTCTCACACTCGGTTATGCCGTCACTGTAAAGGCAAAGGCGGTCACCGGGTTCCAGGGTAAACGCTTGTTCATCCCAGCTTAATCCTTCCATCAGCCCAACCGGCATTCCGCCCTCGCCAACGGCAACGGCTTCGCCACCGGCGCGCACCAGCAGCGGCGTGGGATGCCCGGCCTGGCACAGCCGCCCTTCACCGCTGGTAATATCCAGGATGCCGTAAACCATGGTGAAATAGCTCAGCACCTCTTCCGTCTCGGCGCAAAAGCGCTGGTTAAGAATACGCACCACCTCATTCGGCGCCGTGGGCTGGCCCGCCTCGAACAGAAACGGCTCGACCGTGCGGCCATGTAAAAACTGACGCGCCACCGCCAGCGAAACCATCGCCGCGCTGACGCCGTGTCCGGCGACATCCACGCAGTAAAAGCCGACGAACCGATCGTTCAACGGGAAAAAATGGAAAATGTCGCCGGAGACATAGGCGGAGGGAATAAACAGCCAGTCGGCGCGATAAGGCCCGTAGCGCAAATTATGCGGCGGCAGAATCGACTGCTGGAGATGGGCCGCCGCCTGCAAATCGACTTCAATTTGTTTCAAGGCTTCGCTCAGCCGCGCGTTGCGTGCCGCCAGCGTCAGCTCCAAATCAAGAATGCGCTGCCCGGCATGCAGACGCGCCTGTAGCTCAATCTGGTTGGCGGGCTTGCGCAGAAAATCATTGGCGCCCGCTTCAAACCCGGCGCGCAGGTCATCAATGCTTTCGCGCGCGGTGAGCAAAATCAGATAAATATAGCGATCGCTAAACTGCTGGCGCACCTGACGACAGAGCGTCAGGCCATCCATTACCGGCATTTCCCAGTCGGTGATCATCAGGTTAATCGGCCAGCTTTGCAGCGCCTGTAGCGCCTCTTCGCCGTTTTCCGCTTCGTAAACGTTATAGCCCCACTTTTTCAGCAGACCGGCAATCAGTTTGCGGTAGGTGGTGGAGTCATCGACGATCAGGATGGTCTGCTCAGTTAGCATCAGTCGCCCCTTAAAACGGCAAATACCAAATCAGGCTAACGGTGCCTTCGCGAAATTTGGCATTGCCGGAAAAGCGCGTACCGCTGTAGTTAGCATACTGAAGGGAAAAGGTGCCCGGCTTATAGCCTGCATAGCCAAAGCTGTAGCTGAAATCGCCATTCCACGGCTGCTGCTGCTCACGATCGGGAAACCAGAACGCGGTGGCGCGCACGAAAAAGTGCTGTTTAAAGGTGTAGCCGCAGCCGCCAAGAAAGACGTTTTTATTCGATTTCAGGTCATTATCCGCCAGCGAATAGTAGCGCGGCACCCAGGTATAACCCACCTGGCAGACAATCGAATCGCCTTTGTTGATCAGCAGATGCGGTTCAATCGCTTTCGGCAAGGTGAATTTATAGGCAAAGGTCACGCCTCCCTGTTCAAAATAGGTGCGCCGTTTATCGCCCGAGGGAAACAGGTAGTTATCGCCATAGTTGCTGTAGACCAGGCTGAAGGTATTGGCATGCCAGTCGTCATAGCCAAAACTGTAGCGAAAGTTGGTGGTGTATTTTCCCGCATCGCTGATCGGCGCGCGCAGCGTAGCGTTGGCAAACCAGTAGCTATAGGGCGAATATTGCAGGCTGAGGTTCATCAGCTGGTTGATTTTCTTTTTCTGCTGCGCGGTATCAGAGCCGTTGGGAATCGTCAGGCGCTGCTCTTTCAGGCCGCTGCTGACGCTGAGCGCGCCGGAAAACTTATCTTTATTACCGGAAAAAAGGCGTCCCCAGCGGGTGGTAAACACCCCTGGCTGCACCGCTTCTTCGCCCTCGGTTCCGGTGATCTGCGCGCTTTTATTGGTGGTGGGCGTCGCGCCAACGGCGGGCAGCGCCGCAGCGCCAAGCGCTATCAGCAACCCACCTTGCCAGCCTGCCAACCTGCCGTTTCGCATCTGTGCTTCCCCTGTCAGTTAGGAATAAAACTGCCGCCAATCTCTTTCTTCGCCATAAACCACAGCGCGCCCAAAATAGAGAGGTGCACCAGCGTGTTGCGCAGCCAGGCCTGATGCCATAAATCGAAATGCACCAGCTGGCTCACCGCCAGCACGAAATAGACATGAAGAATAAAGGTGTAGAGCGAATGCTGCCCCAGCGGGATTAAAAACCAGCCAAACGCCCGGTTAAGCGGTTGCCAGCAGAAGGTCAGCACCAGATAGACGCTGAGGATCAGGCAAAAGTCATTCAGCACCCGCAGCGGGCCGAGCGCGTTTTTGCCCGCCAGATGATGGTAAAACCAGTTGAAATCCGCGGGTGGAATCACATGCATCAGCAGCGCAGGCGGCATAAAAGGGTTGGTATGATTCTGCGCGATAAACATCATCACCAGCGCATAGCAGACCATCACCACCATCACCGCCCGCCCCGGCCCGGTACGCGCCAGCGACATCAGCTCATCTTTATACCAACCGCAGCACATGCCCAGAATATAGATCAGCTGCCAGGCCAGCAGCGGAAAGGCGAACTCAAACTCCGCCACCGTCAGCCGCAGCGGCCAGAACTGGTAGCTGACGTAGCCGCACAGCGACAGCAGCAGCAAAATGCCGACGCGACCGGCGTTCAGCAGGCTTAAAAACAGCGGGCTGGCTAACAGCAGAAAGACATACAGCCCGAGGATCTGCGTCTGGTGTGGGCCGATTTGCAGGTAAAGAATAATGTTAAACCAGGTCTCTTTGATCTGCGGCGTGGTGGGAAACAGCGCCCAGCGGGTACCGGAATAGCGATCGACAAAGTGAGTCACCTCAAAGGTGTTAAGCCAGGGAAGCTGCGACAGCAGCAGGATCGACAAAATAATAACAATGTTGACCAGGTAAATTTTTCCGGCGCGTCGCCAGAGGCTCCAGCCCAGCGTCAGCATCACCTCTTTTTGCAGACGCTGGCGATTCAGCATCCCCAGCATAAACCCCGCCATGATCACAAAGCCTTCCGCACCGGTGGTCAGGCCAAAACGTTCCCAGGTCAGGATGTTCAGCACCGACATCACCTCGGTGTGGGCGACAATCATCATCACCAGCGCGATACCCCTGAGCATATCGATACGCAGATCCCGCCGCCCAGGCACCGCGTAAGCCCAGCGGGAAAAAGATGATGCAGAGGTGCTCTGGGCCGGGAGCCGGGTCACATCCACCATAATCATTAACCTTCCTGTATGGTTAAATTGCTGGTTTTAAAGTAATACTGATAAATACCGCCTCGTAACAAAGTGTAGATCCGCTGTACTAAAAGAGATAACCAGCGAGCAGATAATTTAATTTTTCTAAATTTAACATTTACTTTTCAATACGTTAATTGAACAAGATTTAAATCAAGACGTAGCGCATCTTGAAACAGTTGGTTACTCAACTACTATTTCAAACAGAAAGAGACCAGTTACACGCTTCGCTTTCATTATTTTTTGTTGATATTCAATTACCAGGGCATAACCAAAACTTACGTATCAGCATGCGTTAGCGGGATGCCAATGGATTTTTATTTCTCGAAGTTTGAACACCGTCGCCCTCCACCGCCGCTGCGTACGCCAAATGCGGTGCGGATTTTATGGCAGGTATTGGCTATTGCCGGGCTGGTGCTTGGCGCAAACTATATTCGCTGGCGCTGGACCGCTTCGCTGAATATGGACGCGCTCTGGTATGCGGTGCCGCTGGCGCTGGCGGAGACGCTGGCGTGGATCGGCACACTGCTGTTCACCATCAACCTGTGGCAAGAGCAAGACCCCGATCCGCAGCTGCCGCCGGATGATATAAACCAGTGTCTGCCGCCGCAGGAGCAAGGCGACGCGCGCCCGGTTAAAGTCGATCTGTTTATCGCGACCTACTCGGAAGATGTGGAGCTGGTACGCCTTTCGATTCGCGATGCGCTGAAGGTCAGCTGCCCGGTAACGATCGATTATCGCATTCACGTGCTGGACGACGGTCGCCGTCCGGCGATGCGCGCCGTCTGTGAAGAGGAAGGCGTTAACTATATTACCCGCGATAACAATATCGGTTACAAAGCGGGGAATTTGCGTAACGGGCTGGAGCAAACTGACGGCGATTTCCTGGTGATTTGCGATGCCGATACGCGCGTCTTCCCCACGCTGCTGACCCACACGCTGGGCTATTTCCGCGATCCCGATGTCGCCTGGGTACAGACGCCACAGTGGTTTTTTGATCTGCCGGAAGGCGAGCGCCTGCCGGATAAGCTGCGGCGGCACGGCGGAACGATCGGCTACGGCGCGGGTCGCCTGCTGGAGTGCGTTACCGGCCCGCTGACGCTGGGGAGCGACCCTTTCTTTAACGATCCGCGCATGTTTTATGATGTGATCCTGCGCCGCCGCAACTGGGCCAACGCCGCTTTCTGCTGCGGGGCGGCATCGATTCACCGTCGTGAAGCGATTATGCAGGCGGCGCTGCGCGCTTACGTTTTCAGCATCGAGCAGGAGATCGGTCGTTTTACCCGTGATATTCATGACGAAGAGACGCGTAATGCCTTAAGCATGGCGATGCGACCGCATGTGATTGCCGACACCGAACTGACGCCCTATAAATTTCACGTCTCAGAAGATATCTATACCTCGATTGTGCTGCATGGCGACAGCGAACGGCGCTGGCGCTCGGTGATGCATCCTGGCATTGAATCGAAAATGCTTTCGCCGCAGGATCTGCTGACCTGGATGATCCAGCGCTTTAAATATGCCGCAGGCTCTATCGATATTCTGTTCCATGACCAAATCTTCAGCCGCAAGCGCTTTCGCCTCAGCCTGCCGCAAACGCTGATGTACGCCACGACCTTTTGGTCTTATCTGGCCTGCGTCTGGAACGCCGTGTTTTTGATTTCGCCGCTGATCTACCTGTTTACCGGCATTCCGCCGGTTTCCGCCTATTCCACTCCTTTTTACCTGCATTTTCTGCCTTTCTTTATTGTCTCTGAGCTGGCGTTTATGTTTGGCACCTGGGGGATCTCCGCCTGGGATGGACGCGCCTCCTATTTATCCTTTTTCTCGGTGAATCTGCGCGCGTTAAACACGGTGCTGAAAGGAGAAAAAATCAAGTTTGACGTGACGCCAAAAGAGCGCCAGAGCGGACGCTTTCTCTATCTGGTCAAGCCGCAAATCGCCATTGTGCTGCTGACGATTCTCGGGCTGGTCTGGGGCGGCATTCAGATTGCGCTTGGCAATATTGATGATCCTTCCGGCTATGTCATCAACATTTTCTGGGGCGGCGTCAATATTGCCGCCATGCTGCCAATGATTCTGGCCGCGATTTGGACGCCGCCCGCGCAGGAGAGCGCATCATGACCAGCCTGAAAGCGGGTCTGTTGAACGCCCGCAGCTATCTGACCATTCTTATCGGCTTTTTAATCGGCTTCGCCATTGTGCTGTGGGTTGAACATCAGATGCCGAAACGGGTGGAAACCAGCGAAGGCATTGTGCTGAGCAAAAACTTTCCGCCGCTGCCGCAGGCGCGTGAGCTGACCTTTGACGAGGCGGTCTGGGCGCGCGTCGCCTGGCAATACTTTGTTAACAACACCCAGGTAAACGGCCTGGCGAATGGCGAAGATGGTAAACCCTGGCTCAGCCTGTGGAGCAGCGGCAGCACCCTGCTGGCGATTATTTCCGCCCGTCAGCTAAATATTATCTCCAGTCAGGAATTCGATCAGCGCATCGCCGCCGCGCTCATCACTTTGAGCGAGCTGCCGCTACAGCAGGATCGCCTGCCCGCCAGCCTTTACCACGCCGATTCGCTGGAGCCAGCCAGCAGCGCCAGCGCACCGGCGGTGGATGTTGCCCGCCTGCTGGTGCCGCTACAAATCTTACAGTGGCGCTATCCGCAGCATGCTTTCGCCGTCAGCGAACTGCTGGCGCGCTGGCAGCTTTCCGCGTTGCTGGAAGCGGGCGCGCCGCAGGGAGCCAGCGTGCCGGTAAGCCGCTGGCAGCTACGCGATGACGATCCGCGCAGCAGCTATGGCTATCGCCTGTACGCCGCCATGATGCTGCGCATGATCAATACCGTTTCCGGCCTTGCGGTTACCCAACCACCAGACGGCATTAAAATGGTCGAAATTGACGGCATTTCGGTGCCGGATGAGGGATTGCGTACGCCGTGGGGCAAGCAGCCTTCGTTAATCAGCCTGCCCTATTTGCTGAGCGGCCTGGAGTTGGGCTTTGATGCGCGCAGCGGCGAAATTGCCTGGCGAATTATGCAGATTCAGCAGCAGCGTACCGGCGAATCCACACGCCGTCCGGCGATCAGTACCGATTACGCTGAACAGGCGCCCGATTATGTTAATGCGCTGCCGGGCGCGCAGCCGCTGCCACGCGATGAACAGAACGACAATTTGCCGCAAGAGCCGCTTACCGCCCACCCGCTGCAATCTACCCGCTCCGCCTTTAGCTGGTATGCGCTGTTTCGCAACCGCTGGAGCGAAGAGAAGCGCCAGCTGATGTTGCCGATGCTGGAGCCGGGCCGCGGCTGGAAAGCGGGCTTTAATCCTGATAACAGCATCAATACCCGCATCGATGCGGATACCAATGCCGTGGTGCTGGAGAGCCTGACCTACATTTCCCACGGCCAGTTACTTTGCCTTGCCTGCCTCTGGTCGCCTGCCGCAACGGTATCGGACCCTAACCAAAGAGTGAACGCTGAATGAAACAGGCCATCTATTCCCGACCGCTAACCGCTCATCGCTGGCTGTGCTATCTGCTGGCGGGGCTACTGCTGCTGCCCACGCTGAGCCAGGCGGTCAGCCTGCCAGCGGCGGATTATCCGGTACGCCACGGCGAGCTGACGCCGCGTGAGATGGCCATTGCGAAGCACGCCTGGCAATATTTCGTGGCCAATACGCAGCCCAAAACCGGTCTGGTCAATGCAGTAAACAAATACCCCTCGACCACCATGTGGGACAGCGGCTCCTATCTGGCGGCACTGACCGCCGCGCGCGAGCTGGGAATTATCGACAAGGCGGAATTCGATCGTCGTCTGCTGCAATTTATGGGCACCCTCAACCGGCTTTCGCTGTTTCGCGATCAGGTGCCGAACAAAGCCTATAACACCATTACCGCGCAAAAAGTGGACTACCTGAATAAACCCGGCGAAATCGGGTTTTCCGCTATCGATATTGGCCGCATGCTGCTGTGGCTGAAAATCATTAAAGAGCGCTATCCCGAATATGGCAACAGCATTGATAACGTGGTGCTGGGCTGGGATTTCACCAACGTGGTGGATGACTGCGGCACGCTCTACGGCGCCTATCTTGATCAAAGCAAACAGCCGAAATATGTCCAGGAGGGTCGTCTCGGCTATGAAGAGTATGCCGCTGCGGGCTATCAGCTGTGGGGCTTTTCCACCTGCCAGGGCAGCCGCCCGGAACCTTATGCGCTGGCCGACATTTACTGTGTGCTGGTGCCCTACGATTCACGCGATCCGCGCCTGACCAATCAGCATAACTACGTGGTGACCGAATCTTATCTGCTGCACGGACTGGAGATGGGCTGGGACAAAAGCGACGATCGCAGCAACGGCCCGCGTGATTTCAGCCATCCCTGGATGAAAGACTTTGCCGATCGCGTGTATCAGGCGCAGGAAAACCGTTACATGATCACCGGCACGCTCACGGCGCGCTCGGAGCATCAGCTTGATAAAGCGCCCTACTTTGTTTACGACACCGTTTTCAGCGACGGCTTTAACTGGAATACCATTACCGATCGCGGCAAATATGTGCCGGAAGTGGCGGCGGTCTCGCTAAAAGCGGCGCTGGGCATGTGGGTGCTGTGGGATTCGCCCTATACCGATCGCCTGCTGGACGCCATTGAAAACGCCGATGAGGAAGGCAAAGGCTTTTACGAAGGGCTGTATGAAAACGGCGATGGCCCGATCAAGGAGTTTACCGCCAATAACAACGGCATCATGATGGAAGCGCTGCTGTTTAAAAAAGAAGGCAAGCTGCTGAAGTTCAACACCGATAACCCGCGTAAGCCGGACTACGCGCCATCGCTCTGGGAGCGCCGTCTGGTCGATCTGTTCGAGCCAAACAATACCCGCCGCAACCGGCCGTTCCTTGAAATGACGCCGCCGGTAAAAACCTGGTGCGATCAAAGCGGCACCGCGGTACGCAGCGCGCCTGCCTGCCAATCGTGCAAGTGTCCCAGCTGTAAAAATGACGATGCGCCTGTGAAATTACCGCCGGTGGCTACCTCATGCCTCAAACAGTGATGCGCCGACGCGCGCTGTTTCTGCTGCTGGCGGCGCTGCTGCTGGCGATTGTCGCGCTGGCGCATCACAACGGCGCGGGCTGGCGCTGGCTGGTTCAGGGCGGCTGGCACAGCAGCGCGCGCATGGGCGCGCTGACGCCCGAAGAGCAACGCTGGGCGCAGGTGGCCTGGCGCTACTTCAGCAATAATACCCAGCCGGAAACCGGCCTGATCAACGGCAGCGATCGGCGTCCGCTGGTGAGCGTCTGGCAAATCGGCGATACGCTGGTTGCGCTCACCGCCGCCCGCGAACTGAAGCTGATTGATGAAAGCGAATTCGACCGGCGGCTGACGCGCATTGTCGGCACGCTTAACCGGTTGCCGCTTTCCTCAGCCGGATTGCCTAACCGCCTTTACAACAGCCGCAGCAACACCATGGTGGATTACAGCAATCAGCCGAAAAGCATCGGCTGGTCTGCACAGGATATTGCGCGTTTACTGATGGCGCTGCGCATCGTGGCGGTACGCCATCCCGCCTGGGCGGAATATCTGGAACGCGTGGTGCTGCGCTGGAACTTCTGCCGCATCGTTGATGACCAGGGGCAGCTTTACGCCGGGCTGCTGCAAAACGGCCAGCTGACCGCGCGTCAGGAGGGACGCCTGGGCGACAGCGAATACAGCGCCGCCGGTTTCGGGTTATGGGGATTCGCGAATCAGCTATCGCTGCGACCGCCTGCGCAGCATGTGATCATATACGGCACGGCGCTGGATATCGATGCGCGTGACCCGCGCACCACCTGGACGCCTTCCGCCATTACCACCATGCCCTATGCCCTGAGCGGACTGGAATATGGCTGGGATTTGCCGGGCGCCGGACGCGAAACCGGCAAACTGCTGCGTCAGCGCGCCAGCCTGGTTTACCAGACGCAGGAACAGCGCTGGCGGCGTGAAAACATCCTCACCGCCCGTAGCGACTTTACCCTCGCCGCCGCGCCATGGCACGTCAACGATACGCTCTATGCCAACGGCTACGCCTGGAACACCCTGGGCGACGACGGCAACTACTATCCGCGCCTGGCGCAGGTCTCTACCCGCGCCGTTTTTGGCCTGTGGGCGCTGTGGGATAGCGACTTTACCGATGCGCTGATGCGCATGACGCGCCTGCAATATGATGCGCAGCGCGGCTGGTTTGAAGGCCGCACCGAGGCGACCGGCGACTATAACCGCGCCATTACCCTCTCGACCAACGCGACGGTACTCGAGGCGCTCTGGTACAAAGCCAATATGGGTCCGCTGTTGCCGGCCGGTCAGTTAACCGCAGACAGTTATTTCTCCCGGCGGCTTGCCGATGTTTTCAATCGGCCAGGCCAGTGTTTGCCACCGGAGCGTCACGCCACGGAGCGGCCTGATGTGCCGTAACCGCGCCAGCCGCCCCGGCCATAAGGAGCCGTTATGACCCAGCGCCATCTCCCCGCCGAGCTTGATTCCCTGCGCGCCGCCATTTTCGTGTTTGACGCCAGAGAGCGGCTGGTCGGCTGGAATCAGCAGGTGAGCCGCTTTTATCCCTCTATTCGCGACAAGCTGCGCCTGGGAATTACCCTGAGCGAACTGGTGGAAGACTTTACCGAAGCCACCTATATGTCTGAGGATGCGCGCGGCAAAGCGGAGTATGCCGCCAGCCTGATCAACCGTAGCCGTATCGATAACCAGTGCGAGCTGCGTCAGTTGGTGGATCGTAAGGTGTTTATTCAGCATAACCGCACCCCGGAAGGCGGCATTGTGGCGCTGCACACCGACCTTTCCGATTTCGATCTCGCCAGCCAGTCGCGCCAGCAGCTGCACGACGATTTCCTGCTGGCGGCGGAATCGACCCATATCGGCATCTGGGACTGGCAGGTCAGCGCCGATATTTTGCAGGTTAACGATGCGCTGCTGACCATGCTGGGCTACCCGCGCGAAACCTGGCACTACAGCGCCACCTTTCTCGATACGTTGGTTCACCCGGACGATCGCCAGCGCGTGCGATCGATGCTGCAACGCGCCAGCAACGACAGCGTGCCGGTGTTTGACTGTGAGATCCGTCTGCTGCATCACAGCGGCGAATATCGCTGGATGCTGCTGTCAGGTCAGGTGGTCAGCCTGAATATTAGCGGCGATATGGAACGCGCCATCGGCACCCTGCAGGACATTACCAAACGTAAAGAGGCGGAGCAGCTGTCGCAGCAGGCCGCCGCCGCCGCGCAGGCGGCCAACGAGGCGAAAAGCGCCTTTCTCGCCAATATGAGCCACGAAATCCGCACGCCAATGAACGGCATTCTCGGCATGACGCAGCTCTGTCTGGACACCTCGCTGACCGATGAGCAGCGCGATTATATGACGCTGGTGCTGCACTCAGCGAAATCGCTGCTGCGCATCATCAATGACATTCTCGACTTTTCAAAAATCGAAGCGGGAAAAATGGAGTTTGATGAAGAGATTTTTGAACTGCGGCCGTTTATCCAGTCTATCGTGCGGCCGCTGATGCCTGCCGCCAGCGAGAAATCGGTCGAGCTGCTGGTTAATATCGGCGACGATGTGCCGCACAGCATCAGCGGTGACACCGTGCGTCTGCGTCAGGTGTTGACCAATCTGGTGAGCAACGCCCTGAAATTCACGCCTCACGGCGAGGTGGAGCTAAAGCTGCAGATTCAGCAGCCGGGGCATCGCCTGGGTTTTGAAGTCTGTGATACCGGCATTGGCATTCCCGCAGAAAAACAGCAGCTGATCTTTGAATCCTTCAGTCAGGCAGATGCTTCAACCACCCGGCGCTATGGCGGCACCGGCCTTGGGCTGACCATCTCCGCCCGGCTGGTTGAGATGATGGGCGGCGCGTTAACGGTTTACAGCGAGCCGGGCAAAGGCAGCGTCTTCAGTTTTTCCCTGCCGCTGCCTGAACAGGCGCAGCAGATTGCCCCGGCGGTGCTCTCTCCGTTGCTCAACGGTCTGAACGTATTGGTGGTGGATGATAACGCCACCAACCGGCGGCTGATGCGCGATATGTTGCGTAATATGGGGCTGCGTCCCATGACCACCAGCAGCGCGGCCGAGGCACTGGCGCTGCTGGAAGAGAATCACGATTTTCCGCTGATTCTGCTGGATGCGCAGATGCCGGAACAGGATGGCATGTCGCTGGCGCAGGAGTTAAAGGCCAATCCTGCCTTAAGCCACAGCAAAATTATTATGCTCAGTTCGATGAGCCGCTTTATGGATGCCGCCGAACTGAAAAAAATCGGCGTGACCCGTTTTCTCAGCAAGCCGGTGGATCAGAAAGAGCTACAGGATACGCTGCTGGCAACGCTGGCCGTGGTCGATAGCGAAGCGCCAGCGCGTTTTATTCCTGCCGAACCGGCGCTCAAACCTGATGAGATCGCGCTGCATATTCTGCTGGCGGAAGATAACCTGGTAAATCAGAAGCTGGCAGGCTTTCTGCTGCAAAAGATGGGACACCGCTTTGACATTGTCGCTAACGGCATCGAAGCGCTGGAAAAACTGGATCAACAGCGCTGGGATCTGATTTTGATGGATTTACAGATGCCGGAGATGGATGGCGAACGCGCCACCGCGCTGATTCGGGAAAGAGAAGCGCGCAATCCGCGCCTGCCGCGCCAAAAAATTATCGCCATGACCGCGCACGCCATGCAGGGCGATCGGGAGTTCTGTTTGCAGCACGGTTTCGATGGCTATATTGCCAAACCGGTTGCGCCCGATGTGCTGCAACAGGAGATCGCCCGCGTGATGGCGCTTGAGATCCCTGGCGCCTCGCCGCCGCCGTCCGCCGCCCCGCTTGCCGATCTCACCACGCTCAGTAGCCAGCTTGGGGTGGATATTCCGCTGCTGAAAGAGCTGCTGGCCCTGTTTTCCAGTGAATTGCCCACGTTACTCGACCAGCTACAGCAGGCGCTGCGCGCGCGTCATCGCGATTCCATTCGTCGCCTGGCGCACAAGCTGCGCGGTGAATCCGCGACGTTTGGCTTTGGCCATTTCGTTACGCTGCTGCATGAGATAGAACAGGCCGCCGATCATGACCTGCCACTCGATTACGACGCGCTGGTAAGCCTGCTGGATGAGCAGCGTGAACAAATTCTGCTGGCCCTGCATCGGCTCCAGGAGGAAGGATGAAAGTATGCTGCATCGCCGTGCTGTGCACGGTTTGCTGTTCCGCTCAGGCGGCTTCTGCCGTTGCGCCGCCCATTAGCCTGTCGCTGGCCGGAGAATGGCGCGCGCATGACGCTAACGATAACGATTTCCCCGGCTGGCGCGGCAGTGATAGCGACTGGCGTAAGCTGCGCGTTCCCGCCAACTGGTACAGCGCAGGCTGGGATCATCAGGGCGCGCTCTGGTATCGCACTGAATTTTCTCTGCCACCGCTGCCTGAAGAAACCATGACGACACTGGTTTTTGACGGCGTCGATTATTTTGCTGACGTCTGGTTTAACCGCCAACGTCTGGCGCAGCATGAGGGCTATTTCCAGCGTTTTTCCGTGGATATCAGTGACAACGTCACAAAATATAATCGGCTGGCAGTACGCGTGGACAGCCCGTTTGAAGATCCCAACAAGAACTGGCCGCTGCGTAAAAACCTGATGAAAGGGGTGCTGAACCAGCACGATTCGCGGCCGGGCGGCGCCTGGTCACCGCAGGGTCAGGACGCTAACTCCGGCGGCATCTGGGCACCGGTACGCCTGCATCTTAGCCGAGGGGCAACCATAGATAACCTTATTCTGCGGCCCGACTGGTCACAGGGGTTAGATCATCCACAGCTTAAAGTCGACCTTCCTTACCGTGCGCTAAAAGCAGGCAGCGCCACGTTAAAAGTGCGCGCCACACCGGATAATTTCAGCGGTGAGCCGTATGAAAAAAGCGTAACCGTGACGTTGTCACCTGAGAAGGAAACAAAGTCCCTGTCGTTAACCCTGCCGATGCCTGACGCGAAGCTGTGGTGGGCCACCGGCTACGGCAAGCCGCATCTATATCGCATCACCGCCACGTTAAGCGATGAGCAAGGAATCATGGATCGGCAAAGCAGCCGCACCGGCCTGCGCAAGGTGGAAGAGCAGCCTGAAAACCGCGGCTGGCTGCTGAACGGCAAGCGCATCTACCTGCGCGGCACCAACTATATTGGTTCGCCCTGGCTTGGCACCATGAACGATAAAAAGTATCGCCGCGATCTGAACATGGTGCAGCAGATGAACGGCAACGCCATTCGCGTACATGGGCACGTCGCCGGACGCGCGCTTTATCGTCAGGCGGACGAACTGGGCATGATGATCTGGCAGGATGTGCCGCTGCAGTGGGGCTATAACGACAGCCAGGAGTTTGCGGAAAATGCCGCCCGCCAGACGCGTCAGATGGTGGAGCAGTTTGGTAACTCTCCGGCGATTGTAGTTTGGGGCGGGCAAAACGAACCGCCGTTTAACTCGCCGTGGATGGAAAAGCGCTTTCCCGACTGGCACAAAGATCTGAATCGCCATTTGACGCAAAAGGTGGCGGAGACGCTGGCGGAAGATCGCTCGCGCATTGTGCATCCCTTCTCTTCAGTGGAAGAACACTACTGGCAGGGCTGGTATTTCGGCGTGCCGACCGATGTGCTGCAACCGGCCAAAACCGGCATTATTACCGAGTTCGGCGCACAGGCGTTGCCAAAGCTCTCAACCTTAAAAACCATTATTCCGGCAAAAGATAGGTGGCCTGCCAGCACCGCGCCGGGCGATGCCAAATGGACCCGCTGGAAATACCATAACTTCCAGCCGATTCAGACGTTCCAGTTCGCCAAAATTGCGCGCGGCGACAACATGGCGACCTTTATCGCCAATACCCAGCGCTATCAGGCGGAGCTGGTGGCGATGGCAGCGGAAAGCTATCGCCGTCAGCGCTTCCAGCCGGTCACCGCCCTGTTCCAGTTTATGTTTGTGGAAACCTGGCCTTCGATTAACTGGGGCGTGGTGGATTATCTGCGCCAGCCGAAAGCAGGCTATTACGCGTTGCAGCGCGCCTATCAGCCGCTGTTGCCTTCCATCGAGCCGGTGACGCTACAATGGCAGGCGGGAAAACCAGGGCAAATCCGCTTGTGGACGATTAACGATAGCTGGGAAGCGCTCAAGGGCGCGACGCTGAGCTGGTCGGTAAGCCAGCAACGCGAGACACTGAATAAAGGCAGCCGCACAGTGGATATCGCTGCGGATTCCGGCAGCAAGCAGGTTGACCTCTCTTTTACGCCGCGCACCACCGCCCCGATAAAGGTCACGGCAAAAATTAGCGATGCGCAGGGCCGGGTTAAAGCAGAGAACGTTATTGAGCTGCGCCCCGCCGCCGCCCCGTAAAAGCGGATATCAACTATGCTTAATAACGATTTAACAAGAAAAAAGGAGCGGTAATGAAAAAGCGACTGGCGATAATGCTGTTTATGGCAAGCTGCGGCGTAGCGCAGGCGGCGGATCAGGCTGGCAGCGAAGCGGAAACCTATATTGCGGGTCTCTGTGCCTTAAACGGCGAGCAGCAGACAACAAGCGCATCCAAAGAGGATTATGTGCAGCAGCTTAAAAACATGATCATGCGCGGATCGGCTCCTTACGGTATGGACAAACCTGAATTTAATCAGGATGAAGCGGAAAAGGTCGCTGATGCCTATAGCAAGCTGCCTGAGGACGTGAAGCAGCGTAACCTTAAAGACGCCGAGGCCTGTAAAAAGGCGACGCTGGCGCAGTATCAGAAAGCGGAATAAGCGGCTTAACCGAGCGGGCAACTGCCCGCTTTACCGGTTATCCGGCTCGGCAAAGGCGGCTTTTAGCGCAGCGATAAACAGCGTGACGCGCCTGGGCAGATAGCGCACGGTCGGCAGCACCGCCCAAATTGAAAGCCGCTGCGGACTCACCCCGGTCAGCACCACTTCCTGTAGCAGACCCTGAGCGATTTCATCTTTCACATCCCACCAGGCGAGCTGCGCCAGTCCTAAGCCCTGCACGCATAACGCTCTGATGCCGTCTACGTTGCTGGCGCTAAAGCGCCCTTCAACGCTCACGCTCTCGATTTCTCCCTGGTTTTCAAATGACCACTGCAGCACGCTGGAAAGTCGCAGGCAGTTATGATGCGCCAGCTCACTCACCGAGCGTGGCGTGCCGCAGCGCGCCAGATAATGCGGCGAGGCGCAAAGTACGCGCGGATTATCGGCGATCTTGCGCGCAATAAGCGTGGAGTCGCGCAGCGGGGCGACGCGCACCGCAATATCAATGCCGCTGCCGACAATATCCACCACCTCATCGCTAAGCTGCAAATCAATGCGCATTTCCGGGTTCGCGCTCAGCAGATCGGGAATAAGCGGCAGGATATGACGACGCCCCAGTCCAGAAGGCGCGGTGATGCGCAGCAAGCCCCCCGCGCCGGTTGCGGCCGGTAGAAAAAGCGCCTTTGCGCTCTCTTCGGCTTCGGTGATGGTGCGGGCATAGGGAATAAACTCGGCGCCTTCCTGCGTCAGCGACAGTGAACGGGTGGTGCGTTGAATTAGACGCCTGCCGAGTTCCTGCTCCAGCGCCGCAAGCCGCCGTGAGGCCGCCATCGGGGTGATATTTAGCCGCCGCGCCGCCTGCGCCAGACTGTCGCTTTCCGTTACCGCCAGGAAAAGGTGAAGATCGTTGACGTTCATGATTATATCGCTTTCCGTTATTCCGCCCTATCCTGAGCCGCTATTTAACCGCTGTGGCAGACGGATTATATTCTTCTTAGAGATAAAGACCAATCAGGAGAAACCATGTCTGCCTCCCCGCTTTTTACGCCCTTGCCCCTTAAAAAAGAGATACTCAAAAACCGACTGGTGGTGGCGCCGATGACGCGCGTAACGGCCACTGAGGATGGCATCGCCAGCCTGAAAATGAAACGCTATTATCAGGACTTCGCCCGCGGCGGCTTTGGACTGGTGATTACCGAAGGTATTTACGTTGATACCCAATGGTCGCAAACATATGCGTTTCAGTCAGGCATGGTAAATGCATCTCAGGCGGAAGCCTGGTTGAGCATTACCCGCGCCGTCCACAGTCATGGCGCTAAAATTATTGCCCAAATTCAGCACGCAGGCGCGCTGTCGCAGGGAAACTATTATCGCATGGATACGGTCGCGCCTTCCGCCGTACAGCCTGCGGGCGAGCAGCTCACTTTCTATCGCGGCGCGGGAAAATATCCTCTGCCGCGTGAACTGAGCGACGCCGAAATTCAGGATATTATTGCCAGCTTTGCCGATGCCGCCGGGCGCGCCGTCGATGAAGCTGGTTTTGACGGCGTGGAAATCCACGGGGCCAATGGCTATCTGCTGGATCAGTTTCTGACCAAACCGCTGAACCAACGTACGGATAAATGGGGCGGCGACACCGCTCAGCGTCTGACGCTGGCGCGAGAGGTAATCAACGCCGTCCGTGCGCGCGTCGGTGAAGAAGCCTGCGTGGGTATTCGTATCTCGCAGGGAAAAGTGAATGACTTTACCCATAAATGGGAAAACGGCGAAGAAGATGCACGCACCGTGTTTACCTTGCTGGCAGATTCTGGCGTGGATTACATTCACGTAACCGAATATGAAGCCTGGCAACCGGCATTTCCGGACAACGCGGCGACCTTCGTTGCGCTGGCGCGTAAATATGCGCCGCAGCTGACGATCATTGCTAATGGCAGCCTGCATGATGTCGCCAGAGCCGAAGAGGTGCTGGCTCAGGGAGCGGATTTAATTGCGCTGGGGCGCGGAGCGCTGGCTAACCATGACTGGCCGCAACGGGTTGCCAATCAGCAGCCGTTACGCGAGTTCGATCGCAGCATTCTGGCGCCGCTGGCGGATATTAAAGCGTGCGAATTGCCTGACTGAACATGCTAACGCCGTTTATCAGCTGAACCGCCCTGCGTTGTTCGACAACAAAAAGCCGCCTGCCTGAAGTCATCCGGTACTGTCATTAACGGGCGGCTTTTTGTTCAGGTTGGTTACTCTTTACCGGTTAAAAAACGATAAATCACCGCCAGATCCTGCTCGCCATAACCCGCATCGATCGCCTGTTGCCACAGCTTCGCAATATGTTGCAGCCCCGGCATCGACTGATCTTCCGCCGCGCTCAGCGCCAGCTGCGCATCTTTCAGCGCCCAGGTCAGCTGCATCTGCGGCGTATAGTCGCCGCCCTTGATGGTATCCAGCTTCACTTTGGCATAAGGCGCAGCTAGCGGCCCGCCCTCCAGCACCGACCAGAGATCGTCAGGCGTAAAGCCAAACTGCTGCGCCAGGCTGGTGCTTTCCGCCAGCCCCTGCATCATCGCGATCAGCCAGGCATTTACTACCAGCTTCATGCGGGATCCTGCGCCCGCCTCGCCTAACCAACGCGCGCCTTTGCTGATGGCGGCGAAAACCGGCTCCAGATCCGCCGCGCGCTGACGATCGCCGCTGGCCAGAATCAGAATCTGTGCGTTTTCCGCGGGCGCTTTGGTGCCGGAAACCGGCGCATCAATATAGACCACATCCGGGCGCGCGGCGGCCAGCTGGGCAACTAACCGGTCGGTGGCTTCCACGCCGATGGTGCCCATCTGACAGAAAACGGCGTTGGGTTTCAGCGCCGGGGTAATCTGTTGCAGCACGCTTTCGGTGGTCGCGCCGTCTGACAGCATCGCCACTACGACTTCTGCCTGCGCTGCCGCCTGCTGCGGCTCATCACACAGCTGCATGCCCGCCGCCGCCAGATCGTCACCGCGCGCTCGGGTGCGGTTCCAGCCCGCGACCTGAAAATCGTTCTTGACCAGGTTAGCCGCAAAAGCGTGCCCCATGGCGCCTAATCCCAATACCGCAACTGCGGGACGTTGATTCATGGTGTAAATCCTTCTTTATTAGTGTTGGTTAATTCTGGCTTACCACCTGATAATAGTCTCGTTTTATCTCAGGCAGATGATCATGCCTTTTCTGCCTGCTACCGGTTGCGCAGCGCCAGTACTCTGGCGGCCTGACGACCGGTTTTTTTTGCAAAATGTGTCAAGCCTGCCAGGCTTATGCGCATTCGTTACGGAACGTTATTGAATATTTCTGTCGCAGGACGCCTTTATGAACATCATCCGCATTTCTTCTTTCTCCGTCCGTTTTGTGGCCGTGCCCGCCCTGCTGGCTGTCAGCGCGGCTTGTGCCGCCGCCGGTAATGAATCAACGCTGGTGGTCAGCGCCTCGTCCGATGGGCTTTCTGAACTGGATACGCCTGCGGCGGTAAGCGTGGTGGACGGCGACGACCTGCGTCTGGCCGCGCCGCGCGTTAATCTGTCGGAGAACCTTTCTGGCCTGCCGGGGGTGCAAATCCAGAACCGGCAAAACTATGCGCAGGATTTGCAAATTTCCATTCGCGGCTTTGGTTCACGCTCCACTTACGGCGTACGCGGTATGCGCATTTATGTGGATGGCATCCCGGCGACCATGCCGGACGGCCAGGGGCAAACCTCCAATATCGACCTGAACTCGGTCGATCGCGTGGAAGTGCTGCGCGGCCCCTTTTCCGCGCTGTATGGCAACGCCTCTGGCGGCGTGATTAATATTGCCAGCCAAAAAGGCAGCCAGCCCGCCAGCGTTGAGGCCAGCAGCTACTATGGCAGTTTCGGCAGCTGGCGCTATGGATTAAAAGCTCAGGGTGCTACCGGCGATGGCAGCCAGGCGGGCGATGTGGATTACGCGGTTTCGGCCACGCGTTTCAGCACCCACGGCTACCGCGACCACAGCAGCGCGCAAAAGAATCTGGGCAATGCGCGGCTGGGCGTACGTATTAATGATGTCAGTACGCTGACGCTGCTGTTTAACAGCGTGGATATTAACGCTCAGGATGCGGGCGGCCTGACCAACGCGGAATGGCACGCCAACCCGCGCCAGTCGCCGCGTGCGGAGCAGTACAACACGCGTAAAACCACCAAACAAACGCAGGCCGGGCTGCGCTATGAACGTCAGATGAGCGAAAATGACGATCTCAGCCTGATGGCCTGGGCGGGCGAACGCGAAACGGTGCAGTACCAGTCGATCCCACGTGCGCCGCAGCGGAAGGCAACGCACGCCGGTGGCGTGATCGATTTAACCCGCCATTATCAAGGTATTGATGCACGCTGGACGCACCGTGACGCTATCGGCGCGGTGCCGGTTACGCTAACCGGCGGGCTGGATTATGAAACCATGAGCGAGCGCCGCAAAGGTTTTGAAAACTTCGTGCTACAGAACAATACGCCCAGCTACGGTCATAAAGGCGACCTGCGCCGTAACGAGCGCAACCTGATGTGGAACCTGGATCCCTATCTGCAAACTTCATGGCAGCTGACGCCAAAACTGACGCTGGACGCAGGCGTGCGCTTCAGTACGGTGAATTTCGATGATAATGATTTCTATACGCGGCGCGGAAGCAACAGCGTGACCGATCCTGACAACGGTGACGACAGCGGCGAAGCGCGCTATCACCGCTGGCTGCCTGCCGCCGCGCTGAAATATGCGCTGACCGATGCCTGGAATATCTACGCCTCCGCCGGACGCGGCTTTGAGTCGCCGACCATTACTGAACTTTCTTACCGCAACGACGATCAGGGTGGCCTGAATAATCGGTTGCAGCCTTCAACCAGCGATACGCTGGAGATCGGCAGTAAAACCCGCATTGGCAACGGCCTGCTCAGCGCGGCGCTGTTCCAGACCGATACCAAAAGCGAAATTGTTGTCGCCAACAGTGAAGGCAGACGCAGCAGCTATAAAAATGCCGGACAGACGCGGCGACGCGGCCTGGAGCTGGCGCTGGACCAGCAATTTGCCCTCGACTGGCGGCTGCGCGCCTCCTGGACTTTGCTGGATGCCACCTATCGCGACAGCGTAGAGAGCGAAAAAAATCCGGTGACGCGCGGCAATCGCCTGCCGGGCGTGGCGCGTAATATGGCTTTTGCTGCGCTGGAGTATGCGCCGGAAGCGGGCTGGTACGGCGGTATCGATCTGCGTTATATCAGCGAGATTCAGACCAACGACAGCAATAGTGAGCAGGCCCCGGCTTACGCGGTGACCGCCCTGAACGGCGGCTATAAATGGCGTACCGGCAACTGGGTGCTGGATCTGTTTGGCCGCGTGGATAACCTGTTTGACCGCAGCTATGTCGGTTCGGTGATTGTCAATGAAGGCAACGGTCGCTACTTCGAGCCGGCACCAGGCCGCAATTATGGCGTGGGCGCCTCTCTGAGCTGGGAATTTGATTAACCCTGTTGTTAAACCGTGAAATTGTGGGCCGTAACGCGCGATGCTACTGTGTAGCGCTTACAGCCCACAGGAGAAACAACATGATAGCGGTGCAGCAGGTACGTCAGATCGCTTTTCCCGCCGCAATCGCCGGTTTTATCGCGACGCTTATCGGCTACGCCAGCTCTGCGGCGATTGTCTATCAGGCTGCCGCTGCCGCAGGTGCCAGCGCGCATGAAATCGGCGGCTGGTTTACCGCTCTGGGTTTGGCAATGGGTATCAGCTCGCTCGGCCTTTCGCTTTGGTATCGTCAGCCAATTCTTACCGCCTGGTCGACGCCCGGCGCCGCCATGCTGGCCACCAGCCTGGATGGCATTACGCTGTCGCAAACCATCGGCATCTTTGTCTTTACCAACCTGTTGATTGTGCTGTGCGCACTAACCGGGCTGTTTGCCCGTTTAATGAAGGTGATCCCACAGGCGGTCACCGCTGCCATGCTCGCCGGGATTCTGTTGCGCTTTGGCCTGCAGGCGTTTGGCGCCTTGCCCACCGATGTGCTGCTGTGCGGGATAATGTGCATCAGCTGGCTGCTGGCGCGGCGTCTGCTGCCGCGCTATGCGATTATCATTACGCTGCTGGCAGGCCTGCTGGTAACGCTGGCGCGCGGCGATCTGCATTTAAGCCAGCCGCTGCTTACGCTGAGCTGGCCAACGTTTATTATGCCTACCTTTTCTCTGTCGGCGCTGTTGGGCGTGGGTTTGCCCTTTTTTCTGGTGACAATGGCTTCACAAAACGCGCCGGGCATCGCCACCTTGCAGGCGCACGGCTTTGACGCGCCCGTTTCGCCGCTTATTGGCTGGAGCGGCCTGATTGCCCTGCTGCTCTCGCCGTTTGGCGGCTTTTCCGTTTGCCTTGCCGCGATTACCGCTGCTATCTGTATGGGCGAAGAGGTGCATGCCGATCGCCGCAAACGCTGGCTGGCGGCGGCCTGCGCAGGCTTTTTCTATCTGCTGGCGGGCCTGTTTGGCGGTGCCGTTGGCCTGCTGTTGACCGCCCTGCCGATGGTACTGATCCATACGCTGGCGGGGTTGGCCTTGCTGACCACGCTCACCAACAGTATTCAGCGGGCGCTGCATCAGGAAGAGACGCGCGATGCGGCGATGGTTACCTTTTTAGTGACCGCTTCCGGCATTACGCTGGCAGGCGTAGGCGCACCATTTTGGGGATTATTAACCGGCATGCTGGTATGGTTAATATTATCGGTCAACCGGCTTCGCTAACAAGAACAAGCGTTTATTTAATGCGATTCTTTATTTGCGCCGAAAATATCTGTACAGGTTTATCAAAACCTGTACAACTATAAACCCTGCTGTTGCGATGATGTTGAGCGGATTAAAGCATAACCATTAAATTACCCGACCATTATTTTCGCGCTAAATATTCAATCAGGTAATGAAAGGTGAATAAGCGCAATTAACTATAAAGAGTCAGTTAATAAGGGAGTGGGAAAAGATAAAAAAACCACTCCGACCTAATTTACGCAGATTAGGTCGGAGTGAGAGGCGTTAAAAAATGGAATTGCCAGTCACGTTATTCTGCTGGCTTGCGGCCTCCGCCATGGCTGTTCTGGCCGCCTTTGCGCCCAGCTTCAGAAGCCTTTTGCGGGTTGTTCTTGAAATTGCCTCCGCTACGCTGACCGCCTTTTTTGCCAGCCTCGGAAGCACGCTGCCGATCGTTTGCGAAATTACCTGCTCCACCGCGATACTGAGTCATAACAATTCCTCTTTTCTTAACATTCAAGTGGTCAACTCACTCCCCCGATGGGAGATAAGCAAGCGTAACAACGTTATTAAATGTAGAAGCTGAGTAACGAAGTGCAACTATTTTTAATCGGCCTTAAAACGCGCTTAACGCATAAATTTCTTCATGCCGCAATTGTTTTAATTAAATAATTAGCCTGCAAAGACATAATAAAAAACCCTGTTTAAGATTTTTCCTAAAAATAAGCCCGTCAAGGCGCGTGACTGATTTTTTTAGATAATCTCAATTTTGTTAACATTCATCTATAGTTACTCATATAGACGCGCCTGAGCGTGCCTGAGACAAAACGCGCATTTTCCGCAGTGCCGCTGCATCCTGATGCCTTACTTAACAGCCACCTGTGGTGGCTTTTGTGTTGATTGCCTTTGCCAGAGGAATATCAATCAAATACGCGCTCTTTTCCGGCGTTTGATTTATCTCATGTAAAGATAAAATCATCCGAATAGCTGATACCACACGATTTTCTGCCTCTGGCAGCGTCAAATAAGGGCCCTCACAGGTGGCAAAAACATTTTTACGCAGTGGGAATTTGGATGCCGTACTCGCTTTAGGTGAAAACGGCCAACCGGTTTACCTGTCGGCGCTGCAACTGCGCGAGACTCTGCGCCTGCGCAAGCAGCAAAAACTGGCCGATTGTCTGGCGATCCCGCAAGCCAACGAGCGCGGCGACCGCCTCGACTGGTACTCTCCGTTTAATGGTCGGGTCAAAACCTGGCTTAGCGCCAGCGAAAGCGAACGTCGTCAGGCGCTGGCCGAACTGGAAAGCTATCAGCAAACGCTGAACGCCATGAGCCAGCGCGCGCTCAGCGCGGACAAACCCGCGCTTAAGCTGTTCGGCGCGCTGCTGAGCAAAGCCTTTCAGTTTCCCGATCGCCAATATCTCTATCTGGTAAATGGCCGTCCGGTGCTGACCTTTTGGGGCTTCGTTGATTTGGATAAGCGCTCACGCAGCGATGCGCTTGACTGCCTGCGCGATTCGCTGCAGCCAGAGCCGGAACCCCTCTCCGATGCGCCTTTGCTTAGCGCTCCGATGGCGGACGTTTTAGCGCCGCCAAAAGCTGAGCCGAAAGCAGAACCTAAACCCAAAACAGAAACGAAACCTGAAGCTAAACCGAAAGCTGAACCGACGCCCGCGCCATTGCCGGTCGCGCCTGCCGCTTCGGTGAGCGCTTATCAGGCGATCACCGAACTGCATGAAGAAGATGAACCTGCTGTTGAGGCGCAGCAAACGCCGCCGCCGCAGCCAAAACCTAAGCGTCGCCTGATGTGGGTCGCTGCGCCGCTGGCGCTGGCTATTGCCGCTGCGCTGGCTTATAACTTCTGGCCGCAGCAGCCGGAACCTGCGCCTGAGCCTATGGCCAGCGCGCCTGAAAAACCGGCGGAAAAACTGCCGGAGATGACCCCACGGGTGATCATTCCGGCGGCGACTCAGGCGCAAACCCTTGCGCTGCCGAAAACCTTGCCGCTGAGCAATGCGGCGGTGGTGGCGGCCGCGCCGGAAACACCTGCGGTCACGGAAAGCGCGCCGGTGCCCGCCACGACCACACCGGTTCCGGCCGATGCGCTGGTGATGCCCTCCGATGCGGTACGCGTTGGCTCGATCAAATTCCTTGACGGCAACTGGCGCGTTTCGCTGCAGCTCAGCAATATGCCTGGCTTTAAGGCGCCCAGCCTGCGCTATCAGTTCCGCAACGGCAAAGGCTCCGCCACGCTGATCCAGGGCGACGGCACGCGCTGTAAAGCTGAAGCCACCGCGGGCCTGATGAGCTCAGGCAATCTGATTATCAACAGTCGTTATACTGCCCGCTGCGCCAACGGTACGCGCTATAAAATGCCGCAGATGGTGTGTAAACAGGGGGATGGCGCCGCCGTGTGCGAAGCGCAATTTGGCAACGATGCCGCATATCCAATGACGATCAAGCGTGAGAGTAAATAACAATGCTGGCGCCCATCACCGATTTTAAACAGAAGATTACCCTGATTGCCGAAAGCGGTATTCAGTTTCTTGATTTCGCTATCGCCGTTCAGGAAAGCCAGCCGCGCAAATTTGTGCGGCAAACGGCGAATGGCCCGCTGCTGCGCATTACCCATGACGTCGCCAGCGGCCGTTTTCTGCTGCCGCTGCAAGATGGCGCCGCGCCGGAAGTGGTGAAGCCAGAGTGCAGCACCACCCAGGCGCAGTCGCTGGAACTGCTTAACGGCATTTGGCTACCGGTGCCGGTTTTGCGCTGCGCCCCGCCGCGTCAGTTTATCGGCGGCCCGGAAAACTGGGCGCGTATGCAGGTCGTCGCGCTGGATAAGCCGGACGTGGAAGGCCATACCCATCGCGTGATCCTGGCGTTTGATACGCAAACCGTGCCCGACGACAGCGATCAGGCGCAGCTGGCGCTGACCCCGTCCGACGCCAATAACGGCGTGGGCTTCGCCCTTGCCTGGCAAAACTACGAACTGGGCGATTTTCTCGATCTGACCTGGGTTGATGGCTGGCTGCGTGAGGTGTTTATTCAGCGCGCCACGGAACAGGAATCACGTCACGACAGCGACATCAAAATGGCGCTGCGCGAATTTGAATATCAGGCGCACTACCTTAACCTGCTTGAGCTGCTGGGCTCGCAGCTGGCGTTGACGGATATGCGTATCCTGACCGCCACGCTGCAGGAACCGGTGGTGAATGTCGATCTGATCCTCGACGTTGGCAACTCCCACACCTGTGGCATCCTGGTGGAAGATCACCCGGACGAAGTCAACGGCCTGAAGCAGACCTACGAGCTGCAGCTGCGCGATCTGTCGCAGCCGCATCGGGTTTATAACGAAATGTTCGATAGTCGGGTTGAGTTCGCCGAAGCGCATTTCGGCAAAAAGAACTTTTCCGTGGAAAGCGGCCGGGAAGAGGCATTTACCTGGCCCTCGCTGACGCGCGTGGGACGTGAAGCGAGCCGCATGGCGCTGCAACGCGCCGGTACCGAAGGCACCACTGGCATCTCCAGCCCGCGCCGCTATTTGTGGGATGAGGCGCGCTATGCCGCAGGCTGGCGCTTCAATCGCAACGATCGTGCAGGCGCGGAGCCGCAGGCCATTGCCGAGCCGCTGATGACCCTGATCAACGATGAAGGCGAACCGCTGTGGCAGATCGAAGAAGATGAGCGCCTGCCAGCGTTTTCCGCGCACTACAGCCGCAGTTCTCTGATGACCTTTATGCTCAGCGAGCTGCTGGCCCAGGCGATGATGCAGATGAACAGCGCGGCTCAGCGCCAGAAAATGCCGCACAGCTACGCGCCGCGCCAGCTGCGTCATATCATTCTTACCCTGCCCTCGGCGATGCCGAAACCCGAGCGGGAAATTTTCCGCAGCCGGATGCAGGATGCCATTGGCCTGGTCTGGAAAGCGATGGGCTGGCATCCCGCCGATGCGCCGTTTGACAGCGTCAACGACAAAGCACAGAGCAATGCGCCGTTTGACAACCTTAACGATAAAGCGCAGAGCCGCCGCCCAGTGCCGGATGTACAGATGGAGTGGGATGAAGCCACCTGCGGCCAGATGGTTTATCTGTTTAATGAAACCCAGGTGAATTTTGCCGGTCGCGCGGAAGCCTTTTTTGCCAGCATGGCGCGTCCCGACCGTTTGCGCGACGCCAACGAGCCTGCCGGTAAAACGCTGCGTATCGCGTCGATTGATATCGGTGGCGGCACCACGGACCTGGCGATTACCCATTACGCGCTGGACGATGGCCAGGGCAACAACGTCAAAATCAACCCGCGCCTGCTGTTCCGCGAAGGTTTTAAGGTGGCCGGCGACGATATTCTGCTGGATGTGATCCAGCTTTATGTGCTGCCCGCGCTGCACGCCGCGCTGAAGCAGGCCGGACTGGCTAACCCCGATATTTTGCTGGATAAACTGTTCGGCTATGACGGACGAATGGATGGCTTTTCCACGCTGCGCCAGCAGGCAACGCTACAGCTGTTTATTCCGCTGGCGCAGGCGATACTCGAGCGCTATGAAAGTTACGATCCGCTGGACGTCAGCGCGGAAATCGAAGCGCTGTATGGCGAACTGTTAACGCAGCGTCCCGGCGCGGCGGTGCTGGATTATATCAACGGCGAAGTGCAGCGGGCGCTGGGCGGCCAGGTGGCATTCGATATTCTGCAGGTGCCGATGGTAGTGAGCCTCAGCCAGCTGCACGGCGAATTTTTGTCGCACCGCATGGCGATTGTGCCTGCGCTGCGCTCGATGGCGGAAGTGATCTCCCTGTACAGCTGCGACGTGCTGCTGCTGACCGGCCGCCCGGCGCGTTTCCCTGGCGTGCAGGCGCTGTTCCGCCATCTGCAGCCGCTGCCGGGCAGCCGCATTCTGTCGCTGGAGGGCTATCACACCAGCGACTGGTATCCGTTTAATAAAATGGGCCGCATCGATAACCCGAAATCCACCGCGGCGGTGGGCGCGATGCTCTGCTTGCTGGCGCTCGATTTACGCCTGTCGAGCTTCTGGTTTAAGGCGGGAGATTTCCAGCCCTACTCCACGATTCGCTATCTCGGCATGCTGGATGATAACCACGCCCTGAGCAGCGAAAACGTCTGCTACAGTGAAATCGATCTCGACGATCCCAGCTGGACGCCCGATCGCAAGAGCAGCTTCCAAATCCGTGGCAATGTTTGCCTTGGTTTCCGTCAGCTGGATAATGACCGCTGGCTGGCATCGCCGCTTTATAGCCTGACCATCAACGATGCGCAGCTGGCGCGTAAAGTCGCGGGTGACAGCATACTGCGCGTGAAACTGGCGGTGGAGCCAGGCACGCAGTCAGGATCGCCCGAGCGGTTTGTTCTGGCCGATGCGCGGCTTGATGACGGTACGCGCGTGCCGCTTTCACAGCTCAGCCTTAAACTGAATACATTGTCTGCCAGCGGCAATGCCAATGCCCAATACTGGATCGACAGCGGGAGCGTATTTAAGAAATGACAGCCTTGACGCTGAAACAGCAGGCTTCTCCGTTCAGCCAGCAGGTAGCGGAAATAAACGAAGGCATCGACCTCGCCCTTTCATGGATCGATGCTCAACGCGCGCAGTCGCCGCGCCTTGATATGGAAGCAGATGGCCTGAAGCTCTCTCTGCGCCGGGGTAAATATCAGCTGCGTCAAATGCAACAAACGCAGCCTGATGAGAATACGATCGGTTTTTATGGGCTTTCACAGGCGGGCAAAGCCTCACTGCTACAGGCGCTGGTGGGCGACGTGCAGGGAAAGTTAACCACGACGTTGGGCAGTAAAGCCCTGAACTATCTGACGCACATCAACCCCGGCAATCAGGATTACGGTATGGCGACGCGCTTTAGCCATTGCCGTGAACCGCAAGATGCCAGCCGTCCGTTAACCTTAACGCTGTTGAGCGAAGCGGAAATGACGCGCATGGTGTTGATGGCCGCTTTTCAGCAGCCGAAAGGCGAGCCGGAAGCGAAACAGCTGGAGGCGCGTCTGGAACATCTTCAGCGCCTGCGCCAGCCGCAGCCGGTTAAAGGCGTCACCAGCGACGAGCTGGTTGCGCTGTGGGATTTCTGTCGCCGTCAGGATGCGGGCCGCGCCGCGCTGCTAAACCGCCACTTTTGGCCGCAGGCCTGTGAGCTGGCGCCGTTGCTGAGCGTGGACGATCGCGCCCAGCTGTTCGCGCTGCTGTGGAATGATGATGAGGCGCTGACCTCGCTGTGGCGTCAGCTGGCACATACGCTGTACGCGCTACAGCATGCGCCCTACGTGCTGGCGCCGCTTTCGCTGCTGGTTGATGAATCGCTGTTGCCTGCCGAGCTATTGTTCAGCAGCGCCGCCACGCCAGGCATCGCCTCGCGCCGGGCGGAAGTAGTGCCCTGGCTGGCTGGCCGCCCCGCCAGCCCGGTAACGCTGTCGTTAAACGAGCTACAGCTGTTAACGCTGGAAGTGCTGATCCCGTTATCTGCCCCGCCGCGTCAGGCATTGTTCGATCAGGTGGATGTGGTGGATATCCCTGGTTACGGCGCCGCGCTGGATGAAGATGCGCGTCAGGAGCAGGCACAGGCCGCCCAGCGCGACCCGCTAACGGCGCGATTGATGCAGGCCCGACGTGCGCTGTTATTGGATTTTTATGGTGAACGTCATGCGCTGGATATGCTGCTGGTCTGTACCGCGGCCAGCCAGCGCCAGGACGCCAGCATCGTTGGACGCATGTTGACACAGTGGCTGAAAACCATGCGGCGCGGCGAAAGCGAACAGCAAAACGGGCAAAAGCTGATGCTGATTTGGGCGGTCACCCGCTTCGATGGCCGCTATCTTCAGGCCGCCAATATCGACGAAGCGGTACAGCGACAAACCGGCGTGGCCGGGCGCGACTGGGGCTCAATGCTGGCGCAGGATGCGGGCGGTATTGAACGAATGGCGAGCTGGCTACAAGACGAGATCAAACCGGAAAATAAACAACAACGCCTGCAGGAACAGCAGCAGCGCCTGAGCCGTGAACTGAGCGACCGTCTGCTGGCTAACTGGGCGCAGCCGGTTGATGATGTGCAGCAGAAACAGCAGATTGCCGATAAGCTGCTGAAAGCGTTGCAAACCCGGACTGGCCTGCACGGCGAACTGCTGGAGCGGCTTCAGCCTTCGCGTGAGCAGCTGCGCGCGCTTTACCTGCTGCCACAGCAGCAGCAGTCCGCTACCACCGGATCCCATGTGACGCCAGCGGTACCTAATTTACCGGGCAGCCATTTTGGTATTGGTTTTGAGTTCGATCTGTTCAGCAATCAGCCGGAGCCGACGCTGGATGTTGAAAACGAAGAGCCGGGTCTGGATAACGACAGCCTGTTTGCGCACAACGTGCAGCGCTACTGGATTTACCATCTGCGCAGCCTGCCCGATAACGACGGCCTGCTGACGCTGTTGGGCGTAAGCAAAAGCACGCTGCAGATGCTGATTGAAGAGCTGATTACCGCCAGTTTCCGCATGGATGTCGCGGGCAACCTGCTGCGCACGCTGACCGAACATGAAGCAGCTAACGCGCCGCGCGAAGGCAAGGTTGATCGTCAGGTATCGCGGGCGTTGACGGTGCTGGGTGATTTTGTTGCCTGGCTCGGTTTCCTGAAGCGTGATACGGCTGAACGCCCGGACAGCCGGGTCAACCGCGGTCAGAAAATTTTTGCTCAGCCGCAAACGCCTACGGTTACCTTCGGCAGCGCGCAGCGCCTGACGCGCCTTTCCGCCGCGCCCGCGAACACTACCGCCTTTTATATTTATGACTGGCTGGTTGGCCTGAATACGCTGATTGTGGAAAACAACGGCTATGCGGGCGGCAGTGAGATCGCCGACAGCGCGCGCCTGCCGCTAAAACAAGCGCTGAAGCTTATTCGCGCTTAACATGCGTTGGAAAAGAGAATATCTAGCAAAGCGCCTGCACAGTCAGGCGTTTTTTTATGCACCAAGCCAGCGCCCGGCCTTTGCCGAATCTATCAGCAGCTGAATAGTAAGCGGCTCTTGCGCGTCACCGTATTCAGGAAAATAGTGTTCAAAGTTGATTTGCTTTGGCTCTATACCAAACTTATCCGTATATTCATCCATTAAATCATAGGCATCCAGCGGGTCCATACGAAAGTCATTATTCAGGTCGGTGTCATGTTTCAGGCTGAAGCGTCTGAATGTAAAAATACTGGGGGCATTGTATTTTTCCACCAGAGCAAATACCGCCTTATCCGTATCGTCTACCACAATTTATCCTCTTTCTTAACTATTCTGTTATAACGCTCCACGGCTTCATAAGTAATCTGCGCCACGTCTGATGCCAGCACCAGCCAGCCAATAACCGGGATAGTTCGGCCTGTAAACGTTGCCAGCTTCAGCGTCATAATTTGTTTAATACGGTAAGGGTGCGTCGGGGTGGGTGAATGAATCCAGGTGGGCAGCTTGAATGGCAGCATTATATCTTTCAGCAGTTTACGTGAGTACTTAGAGGCATAACTGGTTCCTTTTGTCGCTCCGCCAAATTTCCCCTTCACCACGATAGTATTTTGCCCGCTGTAAACCGCTGCGGCCGCGATAACATCTTTCGTTCCGCTGAAATGCTCTGCGGTGACATCAACCATCACCCAGAAGAAAAGCTCACCCGCTGACAGGTTACTCAGCCCGCCATAGAAATAAGTGCCGTTAAGCTGCTCTGTTGTGTCCATATTCTCAGTCCCTCGAATACATCCCACCGGGGACCATAACAACATACTTGATGGCAGAACTATGGACACGGTCACATTTTGGCCCGTAGCGTTAAAGGGGCCTTCTAACCAGTCATGTCACGGGCCATCCTGCGTCTGTGGCGTTTATCCCCGGCAAACCTGAACGCGCTGCACGATAAAATCGCCCTGCAGCTGTTGCGCCGCCGCTTCCAGCAATTCAATAATCGCCGCCAGCTCTCCACGCTGTTGCACCGAAGGCAGATGATAGAGCCATGCGCGCGCCGGAAGCCGTAATTCGCCCGTTAGCATCTCCCAAAGCGCATCAAGGTTAGCGCCGACTTCTCCGGCGATGCCGCTCTGTTCAGTAAAGCAGCGGAAAAACTCTTCGCCGCTGCGGATCGCTAAAAAATCGAAATGCATTTCCAGCACAGATCACTCCACGCAGTGAAATTGCGGTTAAGGTTGGTTGAGAGATAGATTAGCCCATCGCAGAAATAAAGTGCGTTGCCGCGCGCGCGAAATCGATCTCTTTAAGCCTGCGCCAACGTAACAATAAGCTGCGGATTCCAGCCTGGCGGCAAAGGCTCGGGCCGGTTAATGGTTATCTGATTGAGCGACAGCGCCGTCACGCCCTGCGCAAACAGCCCCGGCATGCCGCCAGGCCAGGCTTCCACGCCCCACGGCCGCCCTGTGGCCGGATTGATGGCATAAGCGTTATCCAGGCCCACGCCCGTTGGGTTAGCTGGATTACAGGGCGGTCGGATATCGTACCAGCCCTGCTCCGGGTGATCGCTGGGCAACTGGTTAATTAACAGATGATCGAAGCTGATATGATGCAGCGCACCGGGACGTTCACAGTGCAGATTGATTGCGCCCAGCGTAGTGCCGGTAAGATGGCTGAACTGCACCCAGGCGATCTCGCCGGGCGTGATATCGGGATGACGCGGACGCACCGAAATAAATACCGGATCGGCTTTTCCCCAGTGAACCGGCGGACCGTAGACGCAATTAAAGGTGATATGGCTGAACGAAAGGCGGCGAAAGCTTCCGCCGTCGCGACTCAGCAGGCCGATGCCGCGGTTCGAGTCAATAATAGTGCAGCCGGTCACCACGACATCTTCAATGTCATCCCAGGTCTCGGTGCCGATTTTTAGCGCGCAGCTGTTGGAACGCATAATGGTGCCGGTAATGATAATGTGGGCCGCTGGCCCTCTTAACGGTGCCGGTTTATTGGTGGTTTTAATGCAGATCCCATCATCCGCCGCGCTAAAGTAGCTGTCGCTGATATGCACATAACGGCAGCTGTCGATATCCAGCGCATCGGTATTCGCCATGGTTAAATCGTTATCAACGCAAACACGGCTGATTCTGACCTGTTCGCAGCTCACCAGGTGAATAGTCCACATCGGCGCCTGCTCAATAGTGAAATCCTGCAGCGTGACCTGACGACAGGCTTCCAGCACCAGCATGCGTGGCCGCTGCGCCAGCGGCAAACGATAGCCCATCTCATCCGCCTGCGCGGCAAACCAGGCATCCGCATTGCCATCGATGCGCCCTTTTCCTTCAATGGTGATATTTTTCTGGCCGTAAGCGTAAAGCAGCGCGCGCGTGGAACATTCCGCTTGGCTCTGCGCCTGCGTTGGATAATCCTCAGGGCGGCGGCTGGCGATCAATGTCGCACCGGCAGCAAGGTGCAGCGTAAAGTTTGTCGGCAACGTCAGGGAGCCAATCAGATAGGGGCCGGGCGGCACATAGAGTGTGCCACCGCCTTTGGCGGCGATATCATTAATGGCGCGTTGGAAATGCAGGGTATCGACAGTTTGCCCATCGGCGGCGGGACAATAGTCATCCATTGAAATAAGCATCGGTGCTTTTCCTGGAAAAACGATGCGTTAATCCCAACACAGATTTTATTGAAACGCTATTTCACTATGGAATAAACCACGGGGAATTGTGCGCTGTTTCACAACGCGGGCCGGAGAACCCGGCCCTGGCGATCGATCAGCTTTGTAATGATTTACCGTGTTGCTGAACCACGCTACGACGCCATGCGCCTGGCGCTTTACCGAACTGACGTTTAAAGCTGCGGTTAAAAGATTGCTGCGAATCAAAACCCAAAGAGATAGCCACGTTAAGGATTGGTTCGTTGCTGCGGGTCAGGCGATCGGCCGATTTTTTCAGCTTTTGCGAACGAATATATTCGCCCAGCGGATGGCCGGTGTGTTCCTTGAACATGCGCTGCAGGTGCCATTTAGAATAGCCTGCGCGTTCGGAAACGGTGTCCAGATCCAGTCGGCCTTCGATGTTGTTATCAATCCAGTCAATCAGATCGTGAATAAACGCGTCACTTCTCATCTTCTCTCTCCCGTCGCCAGGGCTAACAGTATCAGTATCAGTTGCAATTACATTTAACGGTGACGCAATTTCCGGGAAATTGCAAATAATATTGATACATTAAATAGGGGCGGATAGATCCGCTATGTAATGTCTGTAGAGCAGATCGGCGTAACCTTTTGATATTAAGTATTTAAATTTCGAAACACCAAAGTTACTACGCTACGGCCGATAGCATTGATAGGCATCATCTGGCAGGGAAAAGGCATGAGATGATGCTGGCTGAAGGAGTGAAGGAGTGAAGGAGTGAAGGAGTGAAGGAGTGAAGGAGTGAAGGAATGAAGGAGTGAAGGAGTGAAATGATGCGTCATCCAGCGAGCTGGCGAAAGAAAGCGAAAGTGTGGAAAACCGAGTAAATTTCTGGGAAACCGAGCAATCTGCTAATAAGCGTGCATTTATTTATTTGTGTTATAAAACATTGTTGCTCTTTTTATAAACTCGCTATTATCCCTCATTGATATCAATCTTAGGGATAAAGACGATGATTAAGTGGATTGTTCTCTTCTGTTTTTTTTGGTTTGTTATTGGCCATTTTTATAATCGCTTAACAGATGACTCCGCCTCTGATTGATGCATTCTCAGTCTGATTTACTTTGCTATAAACATTCGCTTTGCCAAAAGCAAGAAAATTCCTTTTTAGATCATGGACATTATAGCTTTTTGATGATAAATAGCTGAGCCAACTTACCAGAAAAATAGTAGGGCAAATAACAAACAGAGCGCCGTTTCCTCGGGAGGTGCTCTGTTTGTTTTTACAGCCGATCAGTACAAAATATTCATTTTACGCTTTGTCTTAACAGGCGATAAATCACTTTCGTTTTGATATTGAAACTCTATTTCGCCCAAAAGCTGATCGTAACTGATAGCATGGACAGTGGAGAAATTTAAAAGCGGTAAAGGAACTGATGCTGTTTTATGCTGCAAGGAGCTATTCCTACGGAATTCCAGTTTCTTTAACCGGTAGGCATCGTTTTTTTCCGCTGTTGCTGTACTGGCATCGGCCTCATTATTATCCGTTGCGTCAGAAGAATGAGAAAGCGTAGCGATAGGTTCATAATGAGAGACCACCTCGATGACGCAAGATTTATTCTGACTGGATCGTTCTTGCCTCTTTAAAGCACTTTTTAATTCAGCAAGAATACTATTTACCACCGTCATTTCTTTATCCACCGTGGCGATTCTTTTTAATGCTACCCCCTTCCTGGCGCCTTTCTTATCATTAACCTTGATAAACATTGGCGTATGGGCAACATCCGCAATATTGTTTACTCTAATAAAACCCTGAGTTAAATTGGCGGAGGGTTTATTTTCTTCGCCTTTTGAATAAATAGTCACCCCCTTATCATTTTTATATTCCGCCAATGTCTTCCCTTCTTCCAGCAAAGGTAGAGGATAACACCAAAGGATATCATCCCCTCCTCCGTGCATGGCTATCGGCATGACTTTCCATTCAGCAAAAAGAGCAGCTTCATGATTAAGCGTGGTAATTTTCAACGTATCGTTGGGGGATGCGAAAACCTTTTCGTTCTTTCCCACTGATTCTGACGAGCTGCTCTTTACATTTAATAAATCCATTGCCAGGCGCCCACCAACGGCAGTTCGCGGCATCACCATATAGGTATTGGGATTAACCATCGTCCCAGCCTGCAACCTTAATTCGCTTTTAGCCTCAACTTTAACCACCAATCCTTTTTCTTTTATCTTTTCAGCCTCAGCTTCATCTACAAACATATCGTTGAATGTAGAACTTTCTTCCAGATTGCAAAACTGCTCAGCGAAATCTTTGAAATGCTCTTCTGACAGTTCAAATGAAAAGTTACTACCGAAAGCAGACTGCATGGTGATAATAGCATTCGCTTCAAAGGGCATAACCGTCATGTAATCGACACTATTCGCATTCAGTAAGCTTCTTTCCAGCCCCTGCCCCGTGCCAGCTAAAGCAGTGAGAGCCTTTGATTTCCGATGGTTAAAAGCTACTTTAATATTTCCCGTTTCTGTCTTAGCAATTGACAGGTTATATCTTTCTGACAACTCCATGACAATACCCGCGAACCAGCCAGGCATAAAAGGGAGGCCACCTGAACCTATACCGAAAAATGCGGCGATTCTGTCAGCACTGGTCAAGTGTACAGTCTCTCTGGTTTTTATGTTATCAACCAGCCTTATTAATGATTTTGAAAATTCTTTTTCTGCCTTTACGCCGACTGCCTCATCAATCAACTTTGATAATGGTTTTGCGCGGGTCATTATCTTTTCACGACTGTTTGTACACAGTTCGTTTTTATCGTTAATGTTTTTACCGGAACCGGTTTGTGCCGATCGGCTTAGTCCTTTACTACTTTTTATTGAGCTTTCGAACACGGGATCAAGGACTTTAGCAAAATTTTTAGCCATCTCTTTACAGTCGCCTTCAGCCGAAGCTTGTTTTCCTTTTTTAATTTTCCCTCTGATATTATCGATAATGGTTGAAACCAGAGGAATGTATTCACTGCTAAAGTTACCCGCTCGGTCCGAAGTAAAGGGAAGCCCGGCATGATATTTTTCATGCGGGTCGTTTCCTAAACGCGATGAAAATATCTGTGGTGGTTTATGGCTCATCTTTCTTACTGATAGGTCCCTGTGCGATATATGCTTCGGATCGATATAAAAAATTCTTCTTTTTTCTTCACTTTTTATTTCGACCTGCAATATCCCATTGACTCTTTTTATGCTTGAAATGACCTGCTTTGAACTTAATTGCATATTTATTTCAAAAAGGAAAAATGAGTAATCTTTAACCGACTCCCCTTTTTCAATCGTCTTTAAATACAATTTATTCTCTTTCACGAAATACGAAACCGTATAATCTTCATCCACTTTAAACGTTAGATCGTCATGCCTTATTTGTGGATGATAATCTTCAAAATCAAGCTCGATTAATTGTTCGCTGTTATGATTAACAATTTCCGGAATGGAAATATTGATCACATAGCTTTTACCGGTGTCTTTCTCATTCCCTATTAACAGACCGTTATCATCTATATAGAGATCCTGGAATTTTTTATCAGCGTTGTTTTGTGATAATTTTGATACTTTATAGGTGTAGCCCGTCGTGTATTTTTTGATAACGCCTTTGATAAAGTTATGACTTTTACCTTTTATCAATACCAGATGGCCGTCCTTATCGATAGACATGCCAAGGTTATTAATGGGAAGAGTTGACACCATGGCGCAACTAACATAATCCTTTGCACTGATATCTTTTATATTGCAATTATTATATTCCAGCCTTATGTGGCCACAATCTTTATCTGAACCATCAGATAAGGCCAGATTGGAAACAGCTTTACTACGTCTCAGGCCAAGCGGTGAGTTATTTATACCATTTAAATCATTATAAAATGAATAATTATCCCCTTTTGAAAACGAATAACTTCTTAACAGATCCCCGGTTTTAGCAATATTTTCCATTCCATATTGGCTATTCGACCTTGATAGCATACATCCTCCTGATGTATTGATAATGCAATAAATAGTTATTCCTGAACGAACCCGAATATAAAGGCATACAATAAATTGATCTATTAAAAAATAGCGATTTCGTGACAACTCAGGCAAAAGCGTTTTTTTCCTGCCAAGCCCCTTTTAACTCGGTGTTGAGGCATCGTTATTGATTTTTACTATAGTATGTTGTAACTAAAATCATTGCGTGCAGCTCAGCCCTCTTGCCTGTTACGCACCACACAGACATAAAAAAAGCCGCATTTAGCGGCTCTTTTTACACAATGTTTCAGGTTCCGGTTCGGGAACGGCCTCACAGCCGCTGGTATCTTTATTTTTTAGCTCTTCGAGCGCGTCGGCGACGGTGCGCTTAGCCAGCACCTTAAGCGAGGCCTCTTCCGCCTCGTGAGCAATAGCTTTGAAATACCAACAGGCGTTAGCGCTCACCACGCAGCGTGCCGGCACTTCCGGGCGTGAGGCCCAGATTTTCTTATCCTCAATCACTGAGACATAGATATCACGCAGCGTGATTTGCTCGGCAGGACGGCCAAGGTGAATCGAGCCGGTACGCCCTAACGTGGAAACGATAATTCCATCGCGCGTCAGCGGCACCATCAGCTTACGGATAAAGCTTGGATTGGCTTCCAGACCATAGGCTAAAATAGCGCTGGTGGAACGTTTGCCCGACTGCTCCGCCATCGCTACGCTCAAAACCATCTGCAAAGCTGTCGGGAAGCGGTAATCTAACATTTCATCATCCTGAGTTGCGGTGAATCTTATTCTTTTTAGCACCGCGGCTGTGAAGAATCATGCGAAATAATATAACAAACACGGTTACTTTTATGAAGTCAGCCGCAGAGGCAAGGCACATAATCACAATTTTTCACCACTTTTAGTAGCAATATGCCGCCCTGCCGTTACGATGCCTGAGGCGTTGTTTGAGGCTGCGGCATGCGTATTTTCAGCAGCAGCGTCAGCAACACATTGATTAACGCCAGTGCGCACAGCAGCAGCAATGTCGCCTGCGCGCTAAAGTGCTGAAAAACCCAGCCGCCCATCAGCGGCGTAAGCGCCTGACCAATTAACGCCGGACGCGCCATACGCCCGACGACAACCGCATAGTCTTCCGGCTTTACCAGCGCCAGCGGCAGCGTTCCGCGCACGATCGCCCGTAAACCGTTGCCCGCACCGTAAAGCAGCATGCTGAGCATGGCCAGCTGGGGAAACAGCACCAGCATGATCAGCCCCAGCGCCACCAGACCCACGGAAAATAGCGTAGTCCAGACCGGATGCCCACGCCGAAATGCCATATCCAGCACACGCGAAGCCACCTGACACGGTCCCAATACGGCGCTAATCGCCAGCGCGGCGGCTAGCGTATGGCCCTGGCTTTGCAACAGCGTAATCAGCTGTACTGAAATGGCGGTCATAATCACCGATGCCAGGGTAAAAATGGCGCACAGCAGCCAGAAGAGATCCCGTGGTATGGCCTGCGGCTTGCTTGACGGCGTGGCGCTGCCCGCACTGATTTTTCGCCCGCCGCCTGGCGGTAACGCGAACAAATAAGCGGGAAACACGCTAATCAGCAACAGCGCAGCATAAGCAAAACAGGCTTGCCGCCAGCCCAGCCATTCAATAAGCAAGGCGCAGAACGGCCATACCAGCGTGGTACAGAAACCGGAAATCAACGTGATGCTGGTAATGGCGCGACGTGCCGTTGCGCCATACAGCGTGCCAAGCGTGGCGAACAACGCATCATACAGTCCCATCGCCATACCGATGCCGATAATGGCCCAGGCCAGCAGAAACAGCCACAGCGCATGACTAAGCCCGACCAGCGCCAGCCCAACAGCCAGTACGCTGCCGCTGGCGGCCAGCATTGAACGTCCGCCGGTGCGGGCGATAATCCGACCGCTTAGCGGTGCCAGCATACCGGACACCAGGATCGCCAGCGACAGTGCGCCATAAATCCATTGCTGTGACCAGCCGGTTTCCCGGCTCACCGGCGCGGCAAGCACCGCCATAATATAAAATGAGCCGCCCCAGGCAACGATCTGCACAGCGCCTAAGAGTATGATGCCGACCAGACCGGGGTAAGCGATTTTCTGTTGCAATCCGTGGCTCTCAGTTAGTTAGCGGAAGTTATGATCTCCAGCGCAGCCGCGCTGGCTTCATCATCTGGAATATAAACCATCAAGCGATCGCCATTACGCGGCGCCGACCACCAGTTATTTTGTCGCAAAGCCAGCCTGCCGGTTTGCGGATGAGAAAAGTATTTCACCCGGTTTTCAATGCTGCGCAGCTCATAACGTTGCCAGGTATCACGAAATTCATCGGAGCTGGCAAGCAGTTGCGCCAGAAAATCCTCCCAGTGCGGATCGCCCAGGTGTTCACCCATTTGCGCGCGAAACATCGCGACCATTTGCGGCATAACCTCATGCCAGTCGGCGACCGCGCTGCGCCATCCCGCGTGATTAAACGCCAGCCACATGCAGTTGCGTTGCGCTTCGGGCAGCGTTTCCACATCCACGTTCATCAGCCGTGCCCAGGCCTGGTTATGGCCCATAATGTCGAAGCGCTGATTTTGCACTACCGCAGGCAGCGGATTCAGGCTGTCCAGCATGATGCGCGTGTGAGCGGAAATTTTGGCGCAGGCTTTTGCGGCGCGGGTGGTGGGATGGGTCTGACCCGCCAGTCGAAACAGGTGTTCGGTCTCCGCCTCGTTACACTGTAACGCAGCGGCAATAGCAATGAGCGTTTTTGCGGAAGCCTTGATCTCTCTGCCCTGCTCCAGCCAGGTATACCAGGTGACACCCACGTCGGCCAGCTGCGCCACTTCTTCCCGCCGCAGGCCAGGCGTACGACGATGACGCATACGCGGAAGCCCAAGCCGAACCGGATCGAGGCTTTCGCGTCGGCTACGTAAAAAATCGCCTAACAGGCGGCTGCTGGATTTTTCCGGTGTTTCAGGGCGCGTGGCGAGCGGCATGGTGTTCTCTCTTTAGGCAGGCTGGTAGCGTTAATACCATGATAAGCAAAAACTGGTACCCGTTTAATCAATGGTTGATGCTAAGCCTCACCTGTTACAAAAACAAGAGATGCACGATGAATACCACAACATTAGGAAGAGCCGGGCTGGTGGTTTTGCTGGCCGGACAGCTGCTGCCAATGATTGATTTTTCCATTGTTAACGTGGCGCTGGATGCCATGGCCGCCAGCCTGCATGCCACCGCCATTGAGCTGGCGTTGATAGTGGCGATTTACGGCATCGCGTTTGCCGTCTGCCTGGCGATGGGTAGCCGCCTGGGCGATAACGTCGGCCGTCGCAGACTGTTTATCAGCGGCGTTTGGCTGTTTGCGCTGGCCTCGCTGCTGTGCGGCCTGGCAAGCAACGTCAAACTCCTGTTGCTGGCGCGGGCGTTACAGGGGATTGGTGCCGCGTTGGTCGTACCGCAAATTCTGGCTACGCTGCACGTCACGCTACAGGGGCGCGCCCATGCGCGCGCGATCGGACTGTATGGAGGGATCGGCGGACTGGCCTTTATTATTGGCCAGGTAATGGGCGGTTTTTTGATTGGCGCAAATATTGGCGGCTATGGCTGGCGCAGTGTATTTTTGATCAATCTGCCGGTGTGCCTGCTTATTTTACTTACCGCGCCGCGTTTTATTCCTGAGACCCGTAACGCTGAGCCGCTGCCGATCGATAAAGCCGGAACACTGCTGCTGGCGAGCGCTACCGGCAGTTTGATGGTGGCGCTGGCGCTCGGGCCGGTATTGCACTGGTCATGGCCGTGCCTGCTGTTGTTAATGCTGTTTCCCCTGCTGCTGGTTCAGCTATGGCGAACGGAAGTCGCTCTGGAAAAGCGTGGCGGTGCGCCGCTGCTGCCGCCAGCGCTGTTGCGCCTGCCCAGTATGCGTTTTGGCATCAGCCTGGCAGTACTGTTCTTTAGCTGCTGGAGCGGTTTTATGTTTGCCGTTGCGCTGACGTTACAGTCGGGCGTGGGCATGAGCGCCTTCTCATCGGGCAATGCCTTTATCGCGTTGGGCGCAACCTACTTTATTGTTTCCATCAGCTCGACGCGCATTGTAGAAAAACTGGGCAAGCGTCATACCCTGCTGCTGGGTTGTATGATTCAGATGAGTGGTTTACTGCTGCTGATAGCGACGTTTTACTATGGCTGGGCGGCGGTGGGCATTATCACGCTGATACCGGCGACCTCGATTATTGGCGGCGGTCAGGCGTTGATTGTCAGCACTTTTTATCGCATTGGCATGGCGGACGTGCCGACAAATTATGCCGGAGCCGGTAGCGCTACGCTGTCCACCGTGCAGCAGGCAGCTTTTGGCATGGGGCCGATGGCGCTGGGATCGCTGTTTACCCAAATGTTGCAGCAGGGAGATTATCGCCAGGCGGTGCTGGCTACGCTGGTCGCAGAGTGGCTGTTGATGTTGATTTTGTTGCTGCGCACGCTGTGGTCAAAACGTACCTTTGTAGCGTCGTGTCCGGTAACAAGTATGCTTAAGTAACCTTCAGGCCGGTATGTCCGGCCTTTTATTATTCATTGGTGAGATAATATTCTCTGCAATTTTTACAACGCGCAACCACTCATAAATATTGAAAAATATTAACAGGGTTTATTCAATTAATTTGACCTTGCCTTAGCCTTCCCGGAAATTAGCGTCTCATTTTTTCTGCACAGGCCATTCACAGCGTAACCCTCACCGCAAATTATCATTTAACTTATTGTTTTTAAATCATTTATAAAAAATACACGCCGGCCCAATTATTTTTATTGTCTCTCCATCTCTTCTGCTCTCTTTTTTATTTGGCTTTTTAAAAAAACTCACTATATTAAATAGCCATGTTGCAAAATATTACTTCAACAGTGAGTAACTCATGGGGCAATTCTATTACGTTAATACGAAGGCTGGTTCGTCGGGTATTTATCGGGTACATTGCGCCGACTGCCCTTCTCTTCCCTCTTTGAACGAACGTTTTTTCCTCGGCACTTTTTATGCGCCGCTTGATGCCATCAAGCAGGCAAGAAAATATTATCCCCAGGCGGAAGGCTGTAAAAACTGCTGCCCAACGCGAAAAAAGAAGAAAGAAACCGCTAAAAATCAGGAAAGCGCTGCGCCTTCCCCTTTTTGCTAACGTTTCTGGCCATCATGATGCGTGCAGGCTCTATCTGCACTGCACGCCTGTGCCTCGCCAGCGCCAGCCGCGTTGCCCGTTGCTGTTTGGCTCGGGCAAGCCTTAAACGATAATTTTTTTGCCGTACTGTTTCACTCTTGCCATAAATCGACCACAATAGTGATTAAATGTGATGTACATCACCTTTTGGCGATGCAACCATCAATTCTGTTAACACGTCTGGCATCCATTTATTCCTATGCAAACACCTGTTTCCCGTAAAACGGCCTGGCTACGCGTTGTACTGCTGGCGGTCGCAGCGTTTATTTTTAATACCACCGAATTTGTGCCGGTGGGGCTGCTCTCTGATATCGCCGCCTCCTTTTCTATGAGCACGCCGCAAGTGGGCATTATGTTAACCATCTATGCCTGGGTGGTGGCGTTGATGTCGTTACCGCTGATGCTGGCGACGCGGAATGTCGAGCGTCGCTTGTTGCTGACGGTGCTTTTCCTGCTGTTTACCCTGAGCCATGTTCTTTCACTGCTGGCGTGGAATTTCCCGGTGCTGGTGCTGTCACGTATCGGCATTGCGCTGTCGCACGCGGTGTTCTGGTCGATTACCGCCTCGCTGGCGATCCGCGTCGCCCCGGCCGGTAAGAAAACGCAGGCGCTCAGCATGCTGGCGACCGGCACCGCGCTGGCGATGGTGCTGGGCGTGCCGATTGGGCGCATTATCGGCCAGTATCTGGGCTGGCGTATCACCTTTGGCATGATAGGCGCATCAGCGCTGGTGCTGCTGCTGATGCTGATTAAGCTGTTGCCGAAGCTGCCCAGCGAGCATACCGGATCGCTCAGTAGCGTCCCGATGCTGTTTAAGCGTCCGGCGCTGGTCGGCATGTATTTGCTGGTTACGCTGGTCGTGACCGCGCACTATACTGCCTACAGCTATATCGAGCCGTTTATGCAGGTAATTGCCTCGCAGGGCGAGAACTTTACGACGTTTCTGCTGCTGATTTTCGGCACGGCGGGCATCGTAGGCAGCATTATCTTTAGCCTGCTGGGAAATAAGTTCCCTTCCGCGCTGCTGCTTAGCGCTATCGGGCTGATTACGCTGTGCATGGGATTATTGCTGTTTGCCGCCATTCATCCGGTAGCGGTTTCCGTGCTCTGCGTGGTTTGGGGCATGGGCATGATGACCATTGGCCTGGCGATGCAGGTGCGCGTGCTGTCACTGGCGCCGGACGCCACTGACGTGGCGATGTCGCTGTTCTCCGGCATTTACAATATCGGCATTGGTGCCGGTGCGCTGTTGGGTAATCAGGTCAGCCTGCATTTTAAAATGGCGGACGTTGGCAACGTGGGCGCGATCCTTGGCCTGCTGGCGCTGTTCTGGTGCATCTTTATTTTCCGGCGCTACCCACAGCTGCGCAGCAACGGTTAACCGTGAGCTGTCCTGATATCAGAATCCGCTATTCAGGACAGTTAACAGAAAAAATTTCAGGGGCCGATTGGCCCCTTTTGTTCGTTGCGCTGCGCTACAGAGCGTGACCTTGCCGGTTATTCCAGCCAGAACACCGGCTTCAGCGGCTGACTTACCGGGCTGTTATCGGCATTGGAAGGCATCAGCTCGCGCATTGAGGCCCACCAGCGTTGGCATACCTCGGTTTGCGCTATCGCGTCCCAGCGCGCTTCCGACTCGATCTCGACATAAGCGAACAGCAGGTGACGCTGCTCATCGAGAAAAATCGCGTAATGATGCGCGCCGTGCGCCTTTAATGTCTGCTCCAGCTCAGGCCAGACAGGCGAATGTCGCTGCTGATAGGCCGCGTGGCAGTCCGGGTAGACCTGCATCACAAAGGCTTTACGCAACATTGGCCGGCCCCGTATCCAGCGCAGCCTGCCACGGATTCACGTTAAAGCGTTTCCCCAGCGCGATCAGCTGCTCGGTAGTGATGCTCTGGCGCAGGCCGCCCATAGCGATCACCTTTACCAGCACCTCCGACGATTTCTCTGCGGTATCGATCAACCCGAAGGTTTCGTCCAGCGTCGGCCCCGCGCCGAAAATCCCGTGGAAAGGCCACATCACCAGGCTGTGCGATTGCATCTGTTTGGCGGTGGCGTCGCCAATCTCATCGGTGCCGGGCACCATCCAGGGTACGATACCTACGCCATCCGGGAACACCACCAGACATTCGGTGCTGCCTTCCCACAGCAGGCGGGTAAAGCGTGCTGAATCCAGCTCCACCACATAGCTCAGCGCCATAAAGTTGGTGGCGTGACAGTGCATAATCACGCGGTCGACGCCGTTGGTCAGCTGTTTACGCACGCTGTGCGACTGGAAATGAGAAGCTAGTTCCGAAGTCGGCACGCCGCCGTTTACCAGCCCCCAGTGAATTTTATAGGAGAGGCCCTGCTCATCCACCTGCAGCAGCGCCAGACAGTCCGCGGGATCGAGCTGAACGTTGCGGAAAAACTTGCCGGAACCGGTGACGATAAACCAGTCGTTAGCCAGCCCTGGCGCCGGATGACTCAGCTCAATGCAGCGCGGCTCCGCCACGAAGTCGTGCGCAAAAGCCGCGACCTCTTCTGGCAGCAGACGCATGGTTACGTTGCCGCCGTTGCGCTCATCCCAGCCTTTCAGCCACATATCGCTGGTGGCCTTTACCATTCCCTGCACAAACCAGGAAGATAGAATTGATTGCATAAGTCTCATCCTTACCGTTGACTGAGGATCTGTTCTTCATAATCGCGCACGTTGCGCAGCCAGCCTGCGTCCGCCGGGACATCGTGGCGCAGACAGTAACTTTCCCAAACCGCCTGCCACGGCAGCGATTTTTGTTCTTCCAGCAGCGCCAGACGCGTGGTGAAATCACCGGCGGCTTCAATCGTGCGCAGTTTCTCGGTTGGCTCCAGCAGCGCGCGCAGCAGCGCTTTTTTCGCGTTGCGCGTACCGATAACCCAGGCGGCAATACGGTTGATTGACGCATCGAAGAAATCGAGGCCGATATGCACCTTATCAAACAGCTTCTGGCGCACGATCTCATGGGCGATGGCCTGGGTTTCATCATCCAGCAGCACCACATGGTCGCTGTCCCAGCGTACCGGGCGGCTGACGTGCAGCAGCAGACGCGGCACATAGAGCATCACAGTAGAGATTTTGTCCGAGATCATTTCGGTGGGATGGAAATGGCCGGCGTCCAGCGTCAGCGCCGTCTGGCGGCTGGTGGCGTAACCCAGATAGAACTCATTGGAGCCGACGGTGTAGCTTTCCGCGCCGATACCGAACAGCTTGCTTTCGACGGCATCAATATGGTGCGCCGGATTGAGTTTTTCGCTCAGCACCTCATCCAGCGCCTGCATCAGTCGCTGGCGCGGCGCCAGACGATCCACGGTCAGATCTTTCATGCCGTCCGGCACCCAGATATTCATCACCGACGGCGTGCCCAGCTGCTCGCCGAACCAGGCGGAAACTTTACGGCTCGCTTTGCAGTGATCGATCCAGAATTGCTGAATCTGGCTATCCGCATGAGAGAGCGTAAAGCCGTCGGCGCTGAGCGGATGTGAAAAGCAGGTTGGGTTAAAGTCCAGCCCCAGCTGGCGCTCTTTCGCCCAGCTGACCCAGTTGGCGAAGTGCTGCGGTTCGATCTCATTACGATCCACCGGCCCGTCGCTTTCCAGATAGATGGCGTGCAGGTTAAAGCGCTTCGGCCCCGGAATCAGCCCCAGCGCGACATCAACATCGGCGCGCAGCTCCTGCGCATTACGGGCGCGGCCCGGATAGTTGCCGGTGGCCTGGATGCCGCCGGTCAGCGCGCCCTGCGGATTTTCGAAACCGCGAACATCGTCTCCTTGCCAGCAGTGCATCGATACCGGAATGGTATCCAGCTGCTGCATCGCGGCCTCGACATCGACGCCGTTATCAGCATAACGCTGTTTCGCCAGTTCAAAAGCCTGTTCTGTAAGCCTGGTCATAAGCATAGTTCCTTACGCGGTTGTTTCAGCGCCTGAAAACGCGACCAGCCGTCGGTTAGCGCGCTGTCTGAGATGGGTTGAATAAAATGAGACGGAAAATTTTGCGCCACGCAGCGACGGAAAGCGTCAACGTCCGCCATTTCGCCGTGCGCAATCAGCTGGCTGCCGACGTTGCCCAGCGTCGAGGCTTCGATCGGGCCGACGCTTACCGGTAGCTGACAGGCGTTGGCGCAGAGCTGATTCAGCAGCGGGTTTTGGCTGCCGCCGCCGACAATATGCAACCGCTTAAAGGCGGTGCCGCGCAGTGCGGCCAGCTCCTCGCTGACCTGACGATAAAGCAGCGCCAGGCTATCGAAAATGCAGCGCGCCAGCGCAACCGGGCTGTGCGGTATCGGCATCAATTGTTCGGCGCAGGCGTCCTGAATCTCCCGTACCATGCTGGCCGGATTGATAAAACGCGCATCGTTGGCGTCAATAATCGCCAGGCAAGCGGGATAATGCGTGGCTTCATCAATCAGGGCGCAAAGGTCATTGATTTGCAGTTCATCGCAGACGCGCTGCAGCAGCCACAGCCCCATGATATTTTTCAGCACGCGATAGCGCCCTTCCGCGCCCCCTTCATTGGTGATATTGGCCGCCAGCGCAGCGCCGTCGTTAAACGGCGTGCGGCTTTCAAAGCCCAACAGCGACCAGGTGCCGGAGCAAAGATACGCTTCATCAATATCGGTGAGCGGCGTCGCCAACACGGCGCTGGCGGTATCGTGCGTGGCGACGGCGACAACCGGAATACGCACGCCGCTGCGGCTTTGCCATTCGCCGACCGGCGCGCCAGGCAGTTGCGGCTTGCCAAACCATTCGGCGCGCGCGCCCGCCCAGTTCAGCAGCGCGCTATCCCACTCGCCGGTGGCCAGGTTCAGCAGTTGCGTGGTGCTGGCGTTGGTGTATTCCCAATTCAGCTGACCGGTTAAACGGTACTGCAAATAATCAGGGATCATCAGGGCGTGCGCGACGCGATCCCGCAGTTCAGGATGCGCCTGGCTAAAGGCGCGCAGCTGATAAAGGGTATTAAAAGGCAGGAACTGAATGCCGGTGTGCTGCCAGATAACATCGCGGCCCAGCTCGCGCTGCGCCTGCGCCATCAGCCCGTGGGTACGCTTATCGCGATAGGAGACCGGCAGGCCGACGCGTTCGCCCGCCTGGTCAAGCATGATCATATCCACGCCCCAGGTATCGATGCCGATGCTGTCTGGCACCACGCCGCTGGCCAGCAGCTGCTCCAACCCTTCCCGAATCGCCTGCTCCAGCGCGTCGATATCCCAGCAGTCATAGCCGTCAATCTGACAACGTTGATTAGCAAAGCGGCTCACCTGCTCCAGCGTTAACGCCTGGCTATCAGGCTGGTAGCGCGCCAGCATAATACGGCCGCTGGAGGCGCCGAGATCGATAGCAACAAAATTACGATGGCTCATAAGATTCGCTTCCTGATGAAACATGCTCACCAGTGTAAAAAGCTGTGAATTCCGCACCTTGCTGACAGTGCCAATGTTTCTATCCGGCTGGCAGGGGCGTCAAGAAGGACGTGAAGCAGCTCACAAATCCACTTTTCCCTGCCGCCGCAATGGGATGTGACCCTTGCCGCAATTTTGAAGATTGCCCGCTATTTCTGGAAAAATTAACCGGTTAACCCTGTTTTGCGGTGCAAAATTCAAGGTAAGTTAGGCGCGCGCTGACTAGTATCGGTCGCACAGAGGCAAACGAGGACGCATCATGACCGTATTACACAGCGCCGATTTTTTTCCGGATGGCGATCTGCCGATAGCGATTGAACCGCGCGCGCCGCAGGGCGTATTTCCTGAGCATCATCACGACTTTCATGAGATCGTGCTGGTGGAACAAGGCGCCGGTATTCATATTTTTAACGGTCAGCCTCAGTCGTTGTGCGGCGGCTGCGTCTGTTTTGTCCGCGATCACGATCGTCATCTCTATGAGCAGACGGAGAATCTTTTTCTGACCAATGTGCTGTGGCGCGGCCCGCAGGCGTTTCGTTACCTTACCGGGTTACAGGATTTGCTGCCGCAGGAGCGCGATGGTCGTTATCCTTCACACTGGCGCATCAGTAACCGGGTCATGACGCAGGCCAGAGCGCTGGTGGCGCAGCTGCAGGTGGCTGAGCACAGCGATGCCACCGCGCAACGTGTGCAGCAGGAGCTGACCTTTATGCAGCTGCTGGTGCTGCTGCGTCAGGGCTGCCGCGAGCAAGAGAGCGATGCGCAGGAGGCGCGCCTGCTGCGGCTGCTGGACTGGCTGAATGAACATTACAGCGAAGATATCGACTGGGATGCGCTGGCCGATCGCTTTTCGCTGTCGCTGCGCACCCTGCACCGTCAGCTTAAACAGCAAACCGGCAGCACGCCGCAGCGCTACCTTAACCGGCTGCGTCTTTTACAGGCGCGTCACCTGCTGCGCCACAGTGAAATGCGTATTACCGATATTGCGTTTCAGTGCGGCTTTGGCGACAGCAATCACTTTTCAACGCTGTTTCGGCGCGAGTTTGGCTGCGCACCGCGCACCGAGCGGCAACAGATGTGGTAACAGGAGAGAGCATGGGGTTAACGCTGGCGAAGGCGGACTATTTTCCCTCAGAAGCGATGCCGGTGGCGGTGGCTGACCGTGCGCCGCAGCCCTCTTTCCCGCCCCATCGTCATGAGTTCAGCGAGATTGTGATCGTCTGGCGCGGAAACGGCCTGCATGTGCTTAACGATCGCCCGTGGCTGGTCACCTGCGGCGATCTGTTTTATATCCAGCACAGCGACTGCCATAGCTATGAATCGGTTAACGATCTGGTACTGGATAATATTCTTTATTGCCCGGAGCGCTTTCGCCTCGGTCTGGACTGGAGCCAGCTGTTGCCGCTGGATGACGTCGACTATCGCGCCCACTGGCGCTTAACCACGCGTGGTATGGCGCTGGCGCGCGGCGTGATTGTTCAGCTGGAACAGGAGAGCCGTAAAACCGATCTGCTCTCCATGCAGCTGGCGGAGGCGCTGTTTTTGCAGCTGGCGCTGATCCTGCGGCGCCATCGCTATGTGGCGGAACGGGCGGGCGAATTGCCGGAAGGCGAGCAGCTTGATTTATTGATGTCCGCGATCCAGGCCAGCACCGCCCGCCCCTTCGATCTCGCCGCCTTCTGTCAGCATAACCGGCTCAGCGAACGCGCCTTGAAACAGCTGTTTCGTCAGCAAACCGGCATGACCATCGGCCATTACCTGCGTCAGCTGCAGCTCTGTCAGGCGAAATATCTACTGCGCAATACGGCGTTAATGATTGGTGAAGTGGCATCCCGCTGCGGCTTTGATGACAGCAACTATTTTTCCGCTGTGTTTACCCGTGAAACCGGTTTTACCCCCAGCGCCTGGCGTCAACGCTTTGAGCGTATCAGCGAGCCGCAGCCGCTTACAGCGCAGCTAAAATAGTCATTTTCGACTGTTACGCGCCACGCCTGACGCGCGGCTGTTCTTGCTAACACACTAACAGGTTAAAGGCGGCCTGACGCTACTGCCAGGCCGCCCGCTGGTTAACCGGCCATGCCCATGCCGACGACGTTCGCCGCCAGAATAATCACCAGGCATCCCACGGAAAGCACCCTGACCGGACGACGTCCTACCGCGTGCCACTCTTTCATCAGTAAGCCAACGATACCGCCGCACAGTACATACAGGCTCATATGCAACATCCAGCTGACAAAGTCATACTGCGCCGGAATATTGGCGTGGCCCCAGGCATAGAAGAAGAATTGCAGATACCACATCAGGCCGCCGAGCATGGCAAAGGCAGCATTTGCCAGCAGCAGCGGCTTCGCCAGCGACAGGTCCGCTTTGAGCGACAGCGAGGGCTTCACCGCCAGCCGCACAAAACAGTAGGCCAGGTTAACCAACGCCCCGCCGCCCATGATCACCACATAGCTCGGCAACGCCACGTAGAGCGGACTGACGCCCGCAGCGGCAGCGGCTTCATGCATCGGTTTTGCCGCATCCATCGCAAATGACATACCAGCGGAAAAGATGCCGCACAGCACCGCCAGCACCAGTCCTTTTTTCAGGTTGAACTCTTCTGCGCTGATGCCCAGCGCGCGCTCTTTCAGGAAACCCGCGCGGGAGACGATGATCACGCCAACCAGCGCAATCAACACGCCCAGCAGCGTCATGCGGCCACCGGCGGAGCTGAACAACACCATAAACCGACCCTGCAACAGCGGCGTCATCAGCGTCCCGACCACCAGCGTAATACCGATGGCGATGCCAATCCCCATCGACATACCGAGATAGCGCATGGTTAAGCCGTAGTTAACGTTGCCGATGCCCCACATGGCGCCAAACAAAAACACCGGCAGCAGCTGCGACAAACTGAACTGTTGAAAGTATCCCCAGAAATCGGGCAGCAGCACCGCGCTGACGGCCCAGGGTAATATTAACCATGACATGATGCCGCCCACGGACCACATGGTTTCCCATGACCAGTTTCTGACGCGTTTAAAAGGGGCATAAAAACAGGCGGCGCTGGCGGCACCGACCAGATGCCAGAGAATGCCGGCAAGGATTGCGTTGTTCATCGTTATTCCTTAGTAAGGTTGAGGCCAGCAGGAGAAGTTGCTCCCGGGTAACGCGAGTCTAAAGAGTTCATTTCCCTGGCAGCCTTTCGCTCACTGCCCGCCTGCTGTCCCCAATGGCAAAAACCAGCAAATGCCCGCGATAGCGATCACAAATTCACCACTCCATGCCTGTTGCGCGTCCGATGGCCGTTTCGTGGCTAATTCCTTGCTGTAAAGGGTTATTTCAGCTTCTGCCAGCGGCGTCAGCCCGATCCCTGTATTTTTGCCAGTTGGTTAAAAAGCGTGGCACTCAGCGGAAGGTGAAAAGGTTATATCCAGGTCAGGGTGGTGACATTAAACACTTTCATATCTTTTTATTAACCAGAAAAAGCAGAATTGATAACGGAGAGCGGGCGCATGGCAACCATTCAAAAACAAATGTATATCGACGGTGAATTTCAGTCGCATCAGGGCGCATGGATTGAGGTGATCAACCCGGCGACGGAAGCCGTTATTGCGCAGGTGCCGGAAGGCAGCCGCGAAGATGCCCAACGCGCTATCGATGCGGCTGAAGCCGCGCAGCCGCAGTGGGAGGCCCTACCTGCGGTGGAGCGCGGCGTCTGGCTGCATAAAATCGCCGCCGCCATTCGCCAGCGCGAGCCGGAACTGACCGCAACGATTGTGGCCGAAGGCGGTAAAACGCAGGGGCTGGCGCAGACCGAAGTGCTGTTTACTGCTGACTACCTTGACTATATGGCGGAGTGGGCGCGCCGTTATGAAGGCGAAATCATCCAAAGCGATCGCCCCAACGAGAACATTTTTGTGTTTAAGAAAGCGATTGGCGTCACCACCGGTATTTTGCCGTGGAACTTCCCTTTCTTTTTGATTGCGCGTAAAGCTGCTCCCGCGCTGATTACCGGCAACACCATTGTGCTGAAGCCCAGCGAAGTGACGCCGCTCAACGCGGTAATTTTTGCGGAGATCGTGCAGCAGGTGGGATTGCCGAAGGGCGTGTTTAACATTGTTTTCGGCTATGGCCCGGTGGTCGGTCAGGAGCTGGCCGCAAATCCGAAAGTCGGGATGGTCAGCCTGACCGGCAGCGTCAACGCCGGTATTCAGACCATGACGGCGGCGGCGCAAAACGTCACCAAAGTGTCGCTGGAGCTGGGCGGCAAAGCACCGGCGATTGTTATGGATGATGCCGATCTCGATCTGGCGGTCAAAGCGATTGTCAGCTCGCGCATCATTAATTCCGGCCAGGTGTGTAACTGCGCCGAACGCGTCTATGTGCAGGAAGGGATTTATGATGCCTTTATGGCGCGCCTGACTGAGGCCTTCAGCAAAATTACCTGCGGTAATCCGGCGGAACAGCACAACGTTGATATGGGTCCGCTGATTAATGCCGCCGCCCTGCAACGTGTGGAAGAGAAAGTCGCGCATGCGCTGCAACAGGGCGCTCAGCTGGTGACCGGCGGTAAGCGCGTCGGTGAGACCGGCTACTTCTTCCAGCCCACTATTCTGAGCAACGTAAAGCAGGATATGGCGATTATGCAGGAAGAGATCTTTGGTCCGGTGTTGCCCATCGCCACCTTCCGCACGCTGGACGAGGCGATCGCGCTGGCTAACGACAGCGAATATGGCCTGACCTCTTCGCTTTATACGCAAAACCTGAACACCGCGATGCGCGCGCTGCGTCAGTTAAAATTTGGCGAAACCTATATTAATCGCGAAAACTTTGAGGCGATGCAGGGCTTTCATGCTGGCTGGCGCAAGTCAGGCGTTGGCGGTGCGGACGGGCGTCACGGCCTGGAGGAGTATCTGCAAACGCATGTTGCCTATTTGCAGTTTAACTAAGCAGTAAGCGAAGAACGCGCGGCGTAATATACCCCGCGCTTTATTACTTACCATTGCGCCCCGACGCTGCCGTTAAGTGACGTTGTCACTCAAATTTAAGCGCATCGCTTAAGGCGCAACCAGACTACCGCGCAGCGGAGGGAAACAACGCTGCTCGCCGCGAATCAGCTGCAACGCCCGCTGAGCCAGCATATCCAGCGGCCACGCCATCTGCGGCATATCCGGCGCGCCGACCACCGGCACCGCGCCGTCGAGGCTGAACACCATCACTTCCTGCGGCACCTGACGCTGATAGCGGCGCAGCAGCGCGATCGCCTCGCGGCTTTTGATATAGTCGGTGACCAGCAGCGCATCGAACGCGGTATGGCGATTGATCAGCGCCTGCAGCGCAACGCTAACTGACTCCTCCTGCCCGCAAATCAGCTGACGATTATAGGGCAGCGCCGCCCCCTCCAGCGCCGCACAATAGCCTGCCAGCACCTGCTCCGCCGCCTCGCCGTGGCTAAAGTTAAACAGCACGATTTTGCGCCGCTGCTGGCTGAAAAGGTAATGGCAGGCGGTGAGGCTGGCAAACTGATAATCGATCGCCAGCTGCGGCCCATCGCCGCCGTCGAGGCAATCGATCAGCACCGCCTGTTTCGCTTCTGGCGGCAGCGCAAAGCGCGCGCCCACCACCATCACCGCATCGCAGCGGCCCGATCCCAGCTCCTCCATCGCCTGCGCGACCGCCGGCGCGCTGTTGGCAAAGCGCAGCAGCAGATGCTGGCCATCCTGACTCAGCGCCTTCTCCAGCGCCTGCAAATAGCCGGTAGCCTGCTGCACATGCTCCGTGGCGCAGATAACGCCGATACAATGCGTTTTCTGATAGCTCAACGACTGCGCAATGGCGTTGGGCTTGTAATTCAGCTTCTCCACGGCGCGCAGCACGGCGTCACGGCTCTCTTCCCTGACGCCGCGGCTACCGCTAAGCACCCGGGAAACGGTCGCTTTTGATACTTTAGCCAGGCGCGAAACATCATTAATACTCGCCATAGGGGTGCTTATCTCTCTGCTCAATCGCTGTTTTGCGTAAACCCATGCTCGCTGGCTACGCGCGCAAACCACTCACCGCTTTTTTTCACGCGACGCTGCTGGCTGTCAAGATCCAGCTGTACAAAACCATAACGATTTTTATAAGCATTGCTCCATGACCAGTTATCGATAAAGGTCCACATATGGTAACCCAGACAGTGCGATCCCTCCTCCAGCGCCCGATGCAGCCAGATAAGATGTTCGCGCACAAAGTCGATGCGGTAATCATCTTGAATCTGCCCGTGCTGCTCAAAGCGCTGCTCATCCTCTACCCCCATGCCGTTTTCTGAGATAAAACAGCGCGGATTGCCATAATGCTGACGCAGATTGGTAAGAATGTCATAGATGCCTTTTTCGTAGATCTCCCAGCCGCGATACGGGTTCATTTTACGCCCCGGCATCGCATAGTGATCGAAAAACCACTCCGGCATAAACGGGCTGTGCGGATTCACCAACGAATCGCGGCATTTTACCCGCCGTGGCTGATAGTAATTAATACCCAGCAGATCAACGCGTCCTTCCGCCAGCAACGCTTTATCGCCGGGCTGACACGCCGGTAGCTGCTGATGTTGCTCCAGCAGCGCGATCAGCTCCGCCGGGTAGTGGCCCAGCAGCGCCGGATCCAGAAAGCTGCGGTTAAAGAAGAGATCGGCGATCCGCGCCGCCTTCTCATCCTCTGGATGCGCGGAGCGCGGGTAAGAAGGCGTCAGGTTAAGGATAATGCCGATTTCACCCGGAAATTGCCCTTCCCGGAACAGCTGTACCGCACGCGCATGCGCCAGCATCGTATGATAGGCCACGGTCGCCGCACGGCGAAAATCCACCACGTTTGGGTAATGGAAGTCATACAAATAACCGCCCTCAACCGGCACAATCGGCTCGTTAAAGGTAAACCAGTGCGTGACCCGATCGCCGAACAGGCGAAAACAGGTTTGCGCATACTGCGCATACGCCTCAACCACTTCGCGATTTTCCCAGCCGCCCGCCCGCTGCATCGCCATTGGCATATCAAAGTGGAACAGGTTGATAAAGGGCGTAATGCCCTGGCTGAGCATTTCATCGATGATCTGATTATAAAAGCGTACCGCTTCCGGATTGACCGCGCCGCGCCCGTCAGGAATTAAACGCGACCAGGCGATAGAGGTGCGGAAGGTGTTGTGCCCCAGCTGCTTCAGCAAGGCGATATCTTCGCGCCAGTGCTGATAAAAACCGGAGGTCTGCGCGGGCCCTACCTGGCGATGAAAACGGGTCGGCGCTTCGGCAAACCAGCGATCCCAGACGGTTTCACTTTTACCAAAGTTCAGGCTTTCGCCTTCGGTCTGGGGCGCGCTGCTGGCGCTGCCCCACCAAAAGTCTGCGGGAAATTGATAATGCATCCTGTTGCTCCTTAAGGGGTTTGCAATCCGGCACCGGGCGCCGTTGCGCTTTGATTCGCCTGCGCTTCCTGCTGTAACAGGCTGCGCTCCCACGCTTTGACAAACGGCAAATAGATCAGCGCGGAAAGCGTCATACAGAACAAACACATAATGACCGGACTAAACGCCCAGTTTGCTGCCCACGAGGCGCCAATCGGCGCAGGCGTGGTCCAGGGCGCCATGGAAACCACCTGAGCCACCCAGCCCAGTTTGGTTGCGGTCCAGGCGAAAACGGCATTAATCATCGGCACAAAAATAAACGGCAGGAAAAACAGCGGGTTCATAATGATCGGCATGCCGAACAAAATCGGCTCATTGATGTTAAAGCAGCTCGGCACGATGCCCATTTTGCCGATGGTGCGTAAGTGCGCCGCCCGGCTTTTCAGCAGCAGAAACGCCAGCGGCAACGTCGAGCCAACGCCGCCAATCAACAAATAGAAATCCCAGAAGCCCATCAGGTAGGTATGCGGCAGCACCTGCCCCGCCTCCAGCGCCGCCTGGTTAGCGGCCAGGTTGGTGAGCCAGAACGGATTCATAATCCCGGTAACGATCAGCGCGCCATGAATCCCGGCAAACCACAGAATCTGGCAAATCAGCACCGACAGCAGCACCGCAGGCAGGGAATCGGAGGCGGAAACCAGCGGCTGTAACAGATGCATAATCGCCTGCGGGATGATCATGCCCGTCCACGAAGCGACCAGTAAATTAAGGGGATGCAGCGTAGCGACAATCACAATGACCGGGATCAAAATTTCAAACGATCGCGCCACGCCGGTGGGCACCTCTTTCGGCAGGCGGATGGTGATATTTTTTCTTTTCAGCAGCGCATAGATTTCGCTGGTATAAATGGCGGTCAGGATAGCGGTAAAGATGCCCTGCCCGGAGAAATAGTCGGTGGCGATTTTGCCATCCTGATAAGGCGCGGCCACCAGCAAAAAGCCCATAAAGGCCAGCAGACCGGTCATCACCGGATCGAGCTTATAGTGCCGCCCCAGGCTGGCGCCGATGCCAACCGAAATAAAAAAGGTCATCACGCCCATGCTGAGATAGTACGGCAGCATCAGCTGATCACGATGGCGCAGGGAGAAATCAAGCCAGCCGCGCGCGAAGCCCCACTGACTGTCGGCGGCGAAAGGCGGGAAAATAAATACCAGCATAAACGAGCCGATAATCATAAACGGCAGCGCGGAAACAAAGCCGTCACGGATAGCGATAACATGGCGCTGCTGGCCAACCGCACCGGCCAGCGGAGTAATCTTGCGCTCAATGATATCGATTAAGCCCTGATAAAGTGACGCCATCATGCCACTCCTTTCTGCTCGATCAGCTGTAGCGCGTAATCCAGCACTTTATCGCCGCGCATGGTGCCGTAATCCATCATGTTGATGGTGGCCACCGGGATGCCCTGGTTAACCGTTTTCGCTGCCAGGCTCTCCTGCATATATTTTACCTGCGGCCCCAGCAGCACCACGTCGTAATCGGCAAAGCGTTCATCAAACTCGGTGGCGCTGAAGGCGGCGATGTCCGCTTCCAGCCCGCGCGCTGCGGCTTCATCCTGCATTTTTTTCACCAGCATGCTGGTGGACATTCCGGCGGAACAGCAAAGCATAATTTTATACATGACCTTTACCTTCTCACGGTTTCGACCTGTCTATAGGAAACAAAACGGAAACCGGTTTCCATAGCAGGCGTATGGTTTTGCGAGAGAGTTCATGAATTGCGAGCAGGAAAAAGAGTGGGCTGTGATTTTGTTCACGAATATATTTAAATCCAGGGACACTAAAGCAGAGCAAAAACCCATTACTGCCTACTGCGCAGAAAATGGCACACAGGCATAAATAAAGAGGCCTGCCGTGATGTCCCTGGATAAATAAAACGTTATTAATCGGTGTGCTTAGCTGGTATGACACTCCCTGCAGCACCAATAACAACCATTAACGGGCTTATATCCTTTCATTTTCGCCTTGCTTACTGCATCCCGACAATGATTAAAATTACCTAAATGCTCCCGGTTGGTTACTAATGGTAGTTTTGTACAATTTTCGACATGAACCTCATGGTCGCCCTGCGCATCCTTTGTAGTATGTACATAATAATTAGCCATTTAACAATCTCCATGTGTTTGCGTATTCGCACAGAGATATTAATACCAATCGGTTTTCACCCAATGACAATGATCAATTAAATTTAACATTACATGCAGGTTTAAACCTGCACATCACGAATTAACAGGACACATTTAACCTTCTGGCTTGCCTCATCAGCTTTTATGCTCAATCAAAACACATGGCTGAATTTATCCCCATTACGCCGTTTTTTAACACGTGACGATTGATAACCTATTAATTTAACAACCTCTATCGGGCATAGATTGCGCTTTTAAGTAGCAGGATAAATTATTATTTCCCAGGTAATAAAAAAGTAAATAATTACACCTGCAAATATTGCGACAACAGGCGCGGGATATTACCCGCGCCTGGCTTTAGTCAGTTTGTCGCGCCTCGCCAATTAGGGTTTCAAATCGACCTGATAAAAAATGTGCTTGCCGAAAGGATCGATTTGATAACCCACGACTTCCTTGCGTACCGGCTCGAACAGCGTGGAATGGGCGATCATCACGGCGGGCGCCTGCTCGTGCATAACCTGCTGCGCCTGCTGATAAAGCTGGATGCGCTTGCTGTGATCCTGCTCGACGCGCGCCTGATTGATCAACTTTTCAAACGGCTGGTAGCACCATTTAGCCGAGTTCGAACCGCCGTTAGCAGCGGTACAGCTAAACAGCGGGCTAAAGAAATTATCCGGATCGCCAGTGGCGGTGGTCCAGCCCATCAGCGCCGCCTGATGCTCGCCGTTTTTCACCCGCGTAAGGTATTCGCCCCATTCATAGCTGACAATCTGCGCCTTGATGCCTACTTTGGCCCAGTCCGCCTGGATCATCTCCGCCATGCGACGGGCGTTGGGATTATAGGGGCGCTGCACCGGCATCGCCCAGAGATCGATAGTGGTGTCCGGTTTGATGCCCGCCTGCGCCAGCAGCTGCTTTGCCTGCTCCGGATCCCATGCGTAATCCTGTAGCGTGCTATCGGCGCTCCAGACATCGGGCGGCAGCAGGTTTTTCGCTACGCTGCCAGTGCCATGAAAAATCGCCTCAATAATGGCCGGTTTATTGATCGCCATGGTAAGCGCCTGACGCACTTTGACATTATCCAGCGGCGGCTTTTGCGTATTAAACGCCAGGAAACCGGTATTCAGTCCCGATTTTTGCATCAACACCAGATCCGGGTTTTGCTCGATGCGCGGCAGATCGGCGGGATTCGGGAACGGCATCACCTGACATTCATTTTTTTCCAGCTTGGCATAGCGCACCGAGGCGTCAGGCGTAATGGTAAACACCAGCCGATCCAGTTTCGCCTTGCCCTGCCAGTATTCAGGGAAAGCTTTATAGAGAATGCGTGAATCTTTTTGATACTGCATCAGCTGGAAAGGCCCGGTGCCGATGGGATCGCGGTCAACGCGCTCCGGCGTACCCGCCTTTAGCATTTTATCGGCATATTCAGCGGAATGAATGGACGCGAAATACCACGCCAGATCGGCGAGAAACGGCGCTTCAGCATGAGCCAGCGTAAAGCGCACCGTATGCGCATCCACTTTTTCTATCTTTTTGATAAGGGTGGCGAACTCGAGGCTCTCGAAATTGGCGTAGGTGCCGCCAGAGACGTTGTGATAAGGATTGTTGCTATCCATTTGCCGCATAAAGGAAAAAATCACGTCGTCAGCGTTCAGATTGCGCGTCGGCTTAAAATATTTATTGCTATGAAATTGCACGCCCTGACGCAAATGAAACGTATAAACCGTGCCGTCGGGGCTGATATCCCAGCGTTGCGCCAGGCTCGGTTCCAGCTCGGTAGTGCCGGTTTTAAACTCCACCAGCCGGTTAAAAACCGGCACGGCGCTGGCATCCACGCTGGTGCCGGAGGTGTAAAGCTGGGGGTTAAAGTTTTCTGGCGATCCTTCGGCGCAATAAACCAGCGTTTTCGCCGCTGCCGCCGTGCTGAACAGCATCATTAGCGCTACGCCCGTTACGGTTTTTTTCATCTCCGTCCTCGCTTTTAGTTGACTTAATCCGCTGGCAATGTGTAAAACAATTTAACATCTGGTTAATAAATAACATGTTTTCTCCCACCGCAGAACCATTAATCATCATTAATAAGGAAGCGCTATGAACAGCAGGCTGGCCCGCCAGTTAACCGACCGCTTTTACCGCTATCTCGCCGTTAGCAGCCAGAGCGATGCCGCGGCGCGCACGCTGCCCAGCACGCCGGAGCAGCATCAGATGGCGCGTTTGCTGGCCTCAGAGCTGGAGGCGCTCGGCCTGCAGCAGGTGGAGATCGATGAATATGCCACCGTTACCGCCGTCAAGCCCGGCAGGCGCAGCAACGCGCCGCGTATTGGCTTTATCACCCATATCGATACCGTTGATGTTGGCCTGTCGCCGCATATTCATCCGCAAACGCTGCGCTTTACCGGCGCGGATCTCTGCCTGAATGCGCAGCAGGATATCTGGCTACGCGTTAGCGAACATCCCGAAATCCTGCCCTACCGCGACCAGGAAATTATCTTCAGCGACGGCACCAGCGTGCTGGGCGCGGACAATAAAGCGGCGGTCAGCGTAGTAATGACGCTGATGGAGAACCTTAACGGCGATCATGGTGACGTGGTGGTGGCCTTTGTGCCAGATGAAGAGATTGGCCTGCGCGGCGCAAAAGCGCTGGATCTGGAGAAGCGCTTCAAGGTTGATTTCGCCTGGACTATCGACTGCTGCGAACTGGGCGAAGTGGTTTATGAGAACTTTAATGGCGCGGCGGCGGAGATTGTATTTACTGGCGTACCGGCTCATCCGATGTCGGCAAAAGGCGTGCTGGTAAATCCGTTGCTGATGGCGCACGACTTTATCGCCCTTTTCGATCGCCAGCAGACGCCGGAGCATACCGCCGAACGCGAAGGCTATATCTGGTTTAATGAAATCAACGCTCACGCCCGCGAGGCGCGCTTAAAAGCCTCAATTCGTGATTTTGATTTAACCCGCTTTAATCAGCGCAAACAGCAGATTGTTGACGCGCAACAGCAGATTGCCGCCCGTTATCCCACCGGCAAGGTGGCCGTGACGATAAATGATATTTACAGCAATATCAGCAACGCCATTGGCGACGACCGACGCGCGATCGATCTGATTTTTACCGCGCTGGCGGAACTCGATATTGAAGCGAAAGTGATACCGATGCGCGGCGGCACCGACGGCGCGGCGCTGTCGGCCAAAGGCTTGCTGACGCCCAACTTTTTTACCGGCGCGCATAACTTTCACTCGCCGTTTGAGTTCCTGCCGGTTCCCTCGTTTGTAAAATCGTATCTGGTGGCGGAAAAGCTCTGCTACCTGGCGGCCAAATAAAACCAACGGTCACCCACGGGTGGCCGTTTTCTGAAGGCTTTTCCATTATACAGAAGCGATCCGTTAGCGCGTTTTTAACAAGCAGAGCGCCTGTGCGCCCGCCTGCAACGTCGCCTCATCTTTGGCAAAACAGAGTCGGATAAGCCGGTTATCGGTGCCATCACTATAAAATGGTGACAGCGGTATGGTGGCGACGCCGTGCTCGATAATCAGCCGCTTCACCATCTCGCTATCGCTCTCCTCGCTAAAATGGCGATAGCTGGCCAGCATAAAAAACGAACCGGCGGTGGGCAGCAGTTCAAACGGTGACTCCTGTAGCAGCGATGCCAGCAGATCGCGCTTCTGCTGATAGAATCCCGCCGGTGAATGGTAGTGAGACGGCTCGCGCAGCCAGCGGGCGAAGGCAACCTGCATTGGCGTATCAGCGGCATACCGCAAGAGCTGATGCACCTTGACCACCTCCGCCATTAACGCCGCAGGCGCCAGGCAATAGCCGACGCGCCAGCCGGTGACATGAAAGGTCTCGCCGAAAGAGGAAACGATCACGCTGCGCTGCGCCAGTTCTGGGTGGGTCGCCATGCCATGATGCTGTCTTCCGTCGAACAGCAGATGTTCATATGTCTCATCAGACAGCACGATAATGTCACTGTTGCGCGTTAGCGCCGCGAGCTGCGCCAGATCGCCAGCGCTCAGCGCCTGACCGCCAGGATTATGCGGCGTGTTAATAATGATCATCCGGGTACGCGGCGAAATGGCGGCGCGTAGCGCATCCCAGTCGATAGTAAACTGCGGTACATTCAGCTTTAGCGCCACCGGCGTGGCGCCCTGCAACCGTATCACCGGCGCGTAGCTGTCAAAGGCAGGCTCGAAAAAAATCACTTCGTCACCGACATGCACCAGCCCGGTAATGGCGGCATACAAGCCTTCGCTGGCACCGGCAGTAATCAGGATCTCACTGGCGACATCATAGGTCTGCCCATATAGCGTCTTTACCTTTTCCGCCAGCGCCTCCTTTAACGCAGGGTGGCCGGTCAGCGGCGCATATTGATTATGTCCGGCGAGCATCGCCTGATTAACGCAGGCAATCAGCGCTTCATCACAGGAGAAATTAGGCGCGCCCTGCGCCAGGTCGATCGCATTATGTTGTGCAGAAAGTTGTTCGATCGCGCTAAAGACGGTGGTGCCGACATCCGGCAATTTTGAACGATGCGTTACGCCTGAAGACAAAGTCATTCCCTACCCCAATGAATAAATATACATAATAATTATATATCCATTCAAACCGAGCCATCCTGTCACAGCAAGCGAATTGTTGTCATAATAGTTATGCGTAAAACTCATTGCTTAGGGTTATCTTATGGTGAATCAACCGCTGCCGCTGAATGCCATTCATGCCTTTCTGGTTACCGCCCGCCATCTTAATTTAACGCGTGCCGCCGATGAACTCTGCCTGACGCAGGGGGCGGTCAGCCGTAAAATCGCTACGCTGGAGCAGTGGCTGGGTTTTGCGTTGTTTGAACGTCACGCGCGCGGCCTGCATTTAACCGTACGCGGCGCGCTGCTGCTGCCGCAGCTGAAACAGGGTTATGAGCTGATGCAGAGCGCCACGGACCAGGCCCGTCAGCCAGATGATGTGCTGCGTTTACGCGCGCCAAGCTGTTCTATGCGCTGGCTGTTGCCTAAGCTGGTTCAGCTGGAGCAGCAATATACCGACCTGCACGTTAAGTTGACCACTATCCTGGCACCGAATGAGCAACTGGAAAACTTCGATGCGGCCATTGTCTACGGCAACGCACCGCCGGGCAGCCATCCGCTGTTTGAAGAGCAGCTGACACCGGTGTTAGCCAAAACGCTGCTGGACGATAAGCCGCTGACCGTGGCCGATCTCGCTAACTTTACTTTTTTGCATGCCACTAATGACGAGCGCGACTGGCAACTGTGGCTGCATGCGCAAAAGGTTGAACTGGCGATGCGGCGTAATCAGCACTTCACGACCATGGATTTAGCGATCGGCGCGGCGATTCAGGGGTTTGGCGTAGCGATGGCGGATATTACGCTGGTGAAAAGCGATCTGGCGGCACAGAGGCTGATCGCGCCTTTTGACGCGGCGGTGAAAACCGGTGCGGCTTACAGTTTAATCAGTCGGGAAGGAAAAGAGACGCCACCGCATCTTGCGACGCTGGTGGCGTGGCTCTGTCAACCTGATTAGCCAGGGCGCGCGCCCTGGCTACGGGCGTGCCAGTTTAGAAAGAGACCCACTCATCCGCCGCGCTGGCGGCAGGCGCAGCGCGCACGGGCGAACTCTTCAGCACCGGCGTTTTAACCGGCTCAGGCTGCGCGGTATCACGCTCAGAGAGACGGAAGCGGGCGACCGAACGCTGTAGATCTTCGGTCTGACGTTCCAGCGCGGTCGCGGCGGCGGAAACCTCTTCCACCAGCGAGGCGTTTTGCTGCGTTACGCTGTCCATCTCCGCCACGGCGGTGCCGACCTGTTCAATGCCTTTGCTCTGCTCTTCCGACGCGGCGGCAATCTGCTTCATGATCTCCGTTACGTCGCCGACCGCCTTGACGATGGCGCTCATGGTACTGCCTGCTTCGTTAACCAGTTTCGAGCCGCTGTCGACTCGCGCTACGGAATCACCAATCAGCGATTCAATCTCTTTTGCGGCACCGGCGCTGCGGCTTGCCAGGTTACGCACTTCGCTGGCCACAACCGCAAAGCCGCGGCCCTGTTCGCCCGCGCGTGCCGCCTCAACCGCCGCGTTCAACGCCAGAATATTGGTCTGGAAGGCGATGCTGTTAATCACGCTGGTGATTTCAGCGATTTTTTTCGAGCTGTCGGAAATGCCGGACATGGTCTGCACCACCGCATTCACCAGGCTGCCGCCCTGCCCGGCGGTCAGCGAGGCGCTGTCGGCCAGATCGCTGGCCTGACGGGCGTTATCGGCGTTCAGCTTCACGGTAGCGGTCAGCTGCTCCATGCTGGCTGCGGTCTGCTCCAGCGCGGCCGCCTGCTGCTCGGTGCGTGAAGAGAGATCGTTATTGCCCATTGAGATTTCTGCCGCGCCGCGATAGATATTTTCCGTACCGCTACGGATCGCGCTGACCGCTTCACGCAGGCTATCCTGCATGGCACGCAGCAGCGGCACCAGTTTACCCACGCAGTTACGGCCAATCTCATCAATCGGCTGGCTTAAATCACCCTCGGCAATTTTACTGAAATGACCACGCAGCACTTCCAGCGGGCGTGCCAGCATGGTTACCAGGTAGCGATCGGTAAACAGTAAAATCAACAGGCCGCAGATCACCGCAACAATGATGGTGATACGGGTAATAATGGTAATGCGATCAACGGTGACGCGGGTTTGATCGAGCATCAGGCCCGCCGCAACGTTATATTTTTCCGCTACCGCGCCAAATTCCCGGCTCAACGTCGGCGTCACGCTATTGGCGTGACGACGGTAATCTTCCAGCGAGGCCTGCTGCGCCAGCTGCATTTGCGGTTTGATGCCCTGTTCCAGCAGACGGGTCCAGTTCTCTTCTACCGCCGTGGAAACCGCGCTATCCATCGGCCCCGGCGCGGCGGCTTTAAACTGTTGCAGCTGCTCCGCCATACCATCAAGCGCTTTTTGCACGTTGGCAAACGCCGCGGCATCCGGCGTACCGCCCGTGGCGCGAATCTCCATCACGCGCGACAGGCGCGTAACAAAACGAAAGTATTGGTCGTTGCCCTTGCTCAGGATAGTCATCTGCGACACCAGCTGTCGATCGACGCTGTTACCTTCGCTCAGGGCGTTTAACGAGTGAACGCTGTACATACCCACTGCCGACCAAAGCAAACAAAACAGGCCAAGGATCGAAAGCATAACGGTGCGTATGGTGAAGTTTTTTAATAACTGCATAGCTGCCTCAGTTCGGTCATTAACCGTTGAAAATTCCGTCAACTCTGACGGGCTTATCGACGGTTATCGGCAGATATGGCGGAAATTATACTGTTTTATAACATCCGCCCTGCTGGCTTACTGAGGGGATAACAAACGGCTGCCGTTTAACTTATTGATCGGTTAAGGCATTAATGGCTAAGCACGGTGAAAAATAGCCATTTTTGTTATTTAAAATAATGTTTTGTTAAATAACTAATGCAGTTTGACCATCGCCCGCATCAGCAAACGCAACAGGCGCAAACGCATGCGCATAAAGCGGTGCTGCAACACCACGGCCGCCTCGCCTTTGACGCCAAAACGCAGCGTGACATCGGCACCTGGGTGCCAGGCAGGCCAGGTGGTTTCGCCGTTGAGCTGATGCGAAAATTCCGTCGCATCCTGGGCAAAACGCAGCCAGTACTCGCTGATACGTCGGGCAAAAGCGCGGTCGCCTGCGCTATACTCACGCTCCGCTATTTGTGGATTTTCCGCCGTCATGGTTTCCATCACGTAAGGAATCTCGTTGCCGTGCCAGCTACCGTCCGGGCAGAGATCGCGGGTGTTTTCCGAGACATAATCAAAATAATAGCGCCAGCCCGGCACCCCGCGCCGATGCTGCGCCTGTACCGCCAGCCAGGTAATGGTGCCGAAAGCGATATCGCGCGCCACTTTGCGCCCCAGACGACGATCGTCATGTTCGTCATACAGCGATTTGATCAGCTTCAGCAACAGCGGGCGGCGCTGGCGTAAACGGGTGATGGTGGTCGCGGGATCGATACCAAAATAGTCCAGCACGCTGCCTTCATCGCTGTTGTAGCCAATCATCAGCGGATAACGGTGCTGACGCGCGGCGGCAAATACCTCAACCACGGGCTTCGGCAATACCCTGTCGCCCGCGATGGCAACCGGCCCATTGCCCAGCTGCGACGGCAGCGAACAAAAATGCTCGGCCGGCAGCGCACGCAGATCGTCCGCGCTGGCTTTTTTCAGCCCCAGATGATGCGCCACCGCGACGCCATTGCTCAGTGCCTCATCACGTTTTTTATCCGGTAAACTGTACGCGCTCTGTACGATACCTTTGTGAAACAGCCCCGCCGCCAGCGGCGAGGCAAACAGCGACAGCACGCTGCGTCCACCGGAAGATTCGCCAAACAGCGTCACGTTGCGGCGGTCGCCGCCAAATGAGGCGATATTGCGCTGTACCCATTGCAGCGCCGCAATCTGATCGAGCAGCGCAAAGTTATTTACCGCTTCGCCAGGCGGAAACTCCGCATCCAGCGCCGGGTGGGCGAAGAAACCTAAGTGGCCCAGGCGATAGTTCAGCGTGACCACTACGACGCCGCGCGCCGCCAGCGCTTTCCCGTTATAGGGCGGCAGGCTGCCAGCGCCAAGCACAAAGCCGCCGCCGTGGATCCAGACCATCACCGGCAGCGGGCTGGACGGCTCAATATCCGGCGACCAGACGTTAAGATAGAGGCAATCTTCGCTGATATTGCCGGGATCGCCGCCGCCCGCCAGCACACAATGTTCGCGTAACTGCCAGCTGGCATTGCCCCATTGCGTGGCGTCACGCACCTCTGACCACGGCGCGGCGGGTCTGGGTGCGCGCCAGCGCAGCGCGCCTACCGGCGGTGCCGCATAAGGAATACCTTTGAAAACAAAAATGCCTTCATCAATTGCGCCGCGCAATGCACCTTCTGCTGTGTTAATTCTTAAGGACTCATTCTTCATTATTTTTTCCAACCTGAAGCTCGGGCTTATTATTCGCAGGTGCGGTTTTATTGTCTATGCTGACGGCGATTTTGCAGATTATACCGAGGAAAAATGCGCCCGGTTTGCGCTATTTTCAGATAAAAAGAGGGTCTTAACGGCGTGCAAAAACGGGCTAACGTGGGAAAAGCGGGAAAAGCGCACGGCGGCATACCGCTCGAACACGCTGCCGAACGCGCTGAAATGATAAGAGACGTGATATCTTTCGCGCGGAACGTTGCTACCCGCCAGCGCGAAAGATTAATGATTTAGCTTAATCCGCAGCGTTGCAGGCTGGCGGCCTGGCGCGCGGCATAGAGTGTCATCTCATCGGTAACCGCGCTGCCTAACGCCTGCTCGAAACTGGCCCGGCTGGCGGCTGCGGCAAAGGCGGCCTGTGCTTCTCCGCCCAGATTGGACTGAAAAATACCGGCGGCGCTCACCGGCAGGAAATCTTCATAAACCTGAGGATCCGCCACAAGCAATCCCTGGTCAATCAGCGCCTCTTTATCCGCATCGGGCGGCAAGGCCTGCTGTCGGCCCTTTTCCGTTAGCCGATATTCAAACCAGGCAAGCTGCTGCTGACGTAACAGCCGTTCATTATCGGGGAAATCGCGGAATACCTCCGCCAGATGTTGTTGATGCTGCTGATTCTGCGTCCCGCTGCCCGCCTGCGCCAGCAGGCTATCGTAACGCTGCCTTCCCGCAGGCGTCAGCGCGACCCCGCGCTGTTCGATCTCGCCAAAGCGCGCCGTGTGGCTGCCTTCGCCGCCATCGCTAAAGATAACCGGCTCTTCCAGCGCTTTAAAGCTGGTCTGACGCAGCAGAATCGGTACCTGACGGCGCGGCGGCCCTTCGATAATCGCCTTGGGCACAATGCCCCGTTCAGGCATCAGCGCCTGCACCCGATCGATATCCAGCGTGCGCGGCGTAAGGTGATTAATATGACAGCCCGGAAAACAGACCACGTCAGCAATTAAGCGATGCTGCTGATGCAGCGCCTGATAAGTGGCGCGATCGACGGTGGTTTGTCGATGCCAGCGAAAGGTTTCCAGCGCCTCGCGCACAAACTCAGCGGCGGTCGGTTCATCAAATCCGCCCTGCTGCTGATGCTGCGCAATCAGCGCCAGACAGCGCGGCGTGAAAATCTGCCGCGCGGCGAGGATCGCCTGCGCCTGCTGCCGCAGCGTAGCGTCTTCAATCAGCTCCAGCCGCAGCAACGAGGTAAACAGCCGGAACGGATTGCGGCGCAGCGCGTCGCCTTCCAGCGGGCGAAAGGCGGTGGAGTGAACCGGCACGCCCGCCGGAGCAAGATCGTAATAGCCTACCGGGTACATGCCCATAATGGCAAACAGCTGGCGCAGCGTATTCAGCTCCTGAGCGCTGCCGACCCGAATGGCGCCGTGACGCTCCACGCTCAGGCGCGCCAGCTCATCTGCTGCCGCAAGCCGCTCGGCCAACGCGCTATCCTGCGCCAGCACCTGCTGGTTGACTTCCGCCACCAGCGTTAACAAGGTGCCGTACTGTGGCACCTCCTGCTGATACATAGCCGACATCGCCTGAGAAAAACTATCCCGCAGCGCGTCCGCGCTAACAAACTTTTGCATAACTCCGCCTTTTTTTGCCTTGCTCTGCAGCCACTGTAGAGCAAGCAAAAAACGGGCGGAAAAAAGGTGTTAAATTTGTGATCGCGACGGTGAAAGCGACGCGGCGCTGGCTGTCACGCCGCCTTTACAAGCGGGATCGTGTTTAGCCCCAGCGCTGTTTGGCCAGCAGCATCAGCGTGGTCAATGCCGCAGGCAACGCCAGCAGCATAAAGATCTGGCTAAACGACCAGCCCAGCGCCAGCATTTCTGCCCCGGCGAAGGCGCTAAGAATCGCGCCGATACGACCGATGCCATGCATCCAGCTGGAACCGGTGGCGCGCGCCGAAGTGGGATAATAGCTGGCGGCCAACGCATTCATGCCGGTATTGGCACCGTTGAAACAAAAACCGCAGCAAAAAGCGATAAGCGCCATTAGCAACGGCTGGGCAGATGCGCAGCCAAGCAGAATCGCCGCCAGCCCGCCGCAAAAATAGATTGCCGCCAGCGCCCGATTGGCATTAACCCGATCCATTAACCAACCGGCGAACAGCGATCCTACGGTGCCACCCGCCTGGTACATGGCGGTAATCAGCGCGGCGGCGGTAACGCTTAATCCCATATCGCCAATCAGCGCTGGCATCCAGCTGCCAATCAGATAGACCAGAAACAGCCCCATAAAGTAGCCGCCCCACAGCATCAGGCTGCCGAAACGGTACTGAACGGAAAGCACGGTGCGGATACCGCCTGCGCCCGGCATCGGTAGAGGATAAACAAAGGTGCTATAGGGGGTGGTGCTGCCCGGCCACATTTTTTCGACAATAGCGCGAATGCGCCAGTCCGCCGCCTGCTGTGCCAGCAGAAAGCGCACCGATTCAGGCAGGTAGCGCAGCAGCAGCGGCAACAGCATCAAAGGCAGAATGCCGCCTAACAGCAGCACCGCATGCCAGCCGAAATTTGGGATCAGCCATGAGGCGGCAAAACCGCCGCTGGCCGCGCCGAAGGTAAAGCCGCAGAACACCACGGTAATCAAAAATGCGCGCTGGCGCTCAGGGGCATATTCCGCGACCAGCGTACCGACGTTTGGCATTGCGGCACCCAGCCCCAGCCCGGTCAGCAGTCGGAACAGCATCATCTGTTCGATGTTTTGCGCCATTGCCGTCGCCAGCGTCCAGAGACCAAAAAAGAAGACGCTGCTGATAATGATCCAGCGCCGTCCGTAGCGGTCGGCCAGCGGGCCGGCAAACATCGCGCCCAGCGCCAGCCCGACCAGCGCCGCGCCAATCGCCATGCCAAGCTGATGGCTGGATATTTGCCAGGCGCTACGCAGAGCGGGCGCAATAAACCCCATCAGCGCGATATCCATGCCATCCAGCGCGACGATAATAAAACAGAGCGCGATAATGCGTCGTTGAAATGCGCTCAGGCCGTGCTGGTTAATGCGCTGGCGAACGTCAATGGCCGTTGTACTGTCCAGAACTCGACTCCCTGTGGTTTGTTAACAGATAAAGCGTCCAGTAATGATAAAAAAACGCTCTATCATAGCGAAACGCTATACGCTGACGCCATGACTTTGCCGCTGCCTGAAATATTCTCAATACGCTCTTTTGCCCGCTGCCGTTGCCTGAAATTGTCTCAATACGTTTTTGCCCGCTGCCGCTACGGTTAACCATGCGAAAAAGTTATGGCGTTCCAGGAAAGAATTACTTTCGTGTTGATGAATACCGTTCTTTTCCTGAGCAACCGGCGATAATGTTAAATTTAATTTGCAATAAAGTTAACAAAATTGCAGCCTGCTGCTTGCGTAACTTCTCACGGTCTCTTTACTCTTGCCCTATGGATAAAAACTATCTGTTTAATCAGCGCATTCGTCTGCGTCATTTACATACTTTTGTCGCGGTCGCGCAGCAAGGTACGCTGGGCCGCGCGGCGGAAACGCTCAGCCTGAGCCAGCCCGCGCTTTCGAAAACCCTTAATGAACTGGAAGAGCTGACCGGCGTGCGTCTGTTTGAGCGTGGCCGATTGGGCGCGCAGCTTACCACCTTCGGCGAGCAGTTCTTAACCCATGCCATTAAGGTGCTGGATGCGCTAAACCATGCCGGTCAGTCTTTTTCCAGCCCGATGAGCGATCGCCCGGTCATTATTCGGTTGGGCGCATTGACCACGGCGGCGATGGGCATGCTGCCGCAAATTCTTGACCGTTTTCACCAGCAGCAGCCGCAGGCCACGGTGCAGGTCGCCACGCTGCACAATAATGTGCTGCTGGCCGGTCTCAAAGCCGGTGAGTTTGATATTGGTATTGGCCGCATGGCGGATGCCGATATGATGACCGGGCTCGCTTATGAGCTGCTATTTCTGGAATCGTTACGGCTGGTGGTACGGCCGGAACATCCGCTTTTAAGTGACAACGTCACCCTTTCCCGCGCGCTACAGTGGCCGGTGGTGATTTCACCGGAAGGCACCGCGCCGCGCCGTATCGCCCAGGCGATGATGGATCAACAGGGCTGCACCCTGCCCGCCAGCTGCGTGGAGACCTCGTCCACTTCGCTGGCGCGTCAGCTGGCGCTGCGTTATGACTATGTCTGGTTTGTGCCGTCGGGCGCGGTAAAAGAAGATCTTTCCCACAGCGCGCTGGTGGCGTTGCCCATTGCTTCGCACGGGCCAGGAGAACCGGTGGGCATTATTACCCGCACCGGCCATCCGCTCTGCCTTAGCGCAGAGATCCTGCTGGCGACCATTCGTAAGTGTCATTCAGGGTAACGGATGCGGAATAGTTAAACACGGGTGCGGAAAACAACGGCTGGACAAGGCCAGCCGCAGAGATTAACGGCTGCGTTTCGCATGCCGTTCGCGGTTATCCAGCCGCGCCTGTTCTGTTTTACGCATACCGACATAGATCGCGCCGCTGCCGCCATGCTGTGGCTGAGCAATGCAGAACGCCTGTACGTCGTCAAACTGCTGCAACCAGCGCGCCAGATAACTGCGTACAATATTGGCATGGGATTCATCTTCCCTGCCTTTACCATGCACAATCAGCAGGTTGCGTAAATTATCCTTCCGCGCTTCCATCATAAAAGCAAACACCGCCTGGCGGCACGCCTCCACCGGCTGACGCAGCAGGTTCAGGCTGGCGTCGAGCTTATATTTGCCCAGACGCAGTTTATCCAGCACGCCCTGCTGAATGCCTTCGGCTTTATATTCCAGCGGATCGCTGAGCGGCACAATATCGAGGTAGCCTCGGGTAAGGAAGTTCTCCATTTCCTCATTCACCGGCTGACGCGGCGTTTTTGGCGTCGGCGCTTTGAGCCAGTGAATATTCGCGCAATCTTTCAGCGGAGTGACATCTTCCATAGCGTCACGAAACAGATCTTTATCGTCAAGGTTCATGGGGCTTACCTCACGCCTGAAATGTCGTGGCAATGCACGAAGAAGAAAATAGCCGTGCGTCCCGCTCAGTTTAACTGATTGACGAGGCGTTGCCAAAACCAATGCCAGCGCGCGCTATGAGCGCGATCGCTGTTTGATTATCAACCAGCGAAACGGCTATTTTTTGTCAGGTCAGTTAAGTGTTAAACACCGTTTCAGATCCGCCGGAGGGTTAAAAAGGTCTTTCGCGTCATTAATTAACAAAAAAGCGCATAAATTTCATCCACTCAGTTACATTGATGTTATTAATCGATAACGTCCCTGCTTTTTATGCGGTTAAAAGTGCGCTTATGCATTCCATTTCGCGCCTGAAGAATGTTAAAATTGACCTCAGTCAATTATTGTCGAGGATGTATCATGATCCCGGAAAAACGCAGCATTCGTCGTATCCAGTCTGGTGGATGCGCAATTCATTGCCAGGACTGTAGTATTAGCCAACTCTGTATTCCTTTTACGCTGAATGAGCACGAGCTGGACCAGCTGGACAACATTATCGAGCGTAAAAAACCGATTCAGAAAGGTCAGGCGTTGTTTAAGGCCGGTGATGAGCTGCGTTCGCTGTATGCTATTCGCTCCGGAACCATTAAAAGTTACACCATTACCGAACAGGGCGATGAGCAAATCACCGGCTTTCACCTGGCGGGCGACCTGGTTGGCTTCGACGCTATCGGCTCCGGGCACCACCCCAGCTTTGCGCAGGCGCTGGAAACCTCAATGGTGTGTGAGATTCCTTTCGAAACATTAGATGATCTCTCCGGTAAAATGCCTGCTCTGCGCCAGCAGATGATGCGTTTGATGAGCGGCGAGATCAAAGGCGATCAGGACATGATCCTGCTGCTTTCCAAGAAAAACGCCGAAGAACGCCTGGCCGCCTTTATCTGGAACCTGGCGCGTCGTTTCGGCCAGCGCGGTTTCTCACAGCGCGAATTTCGTCTGACCATGACGCGTGGCGATATCGGTAACTACCTGGGACTGACGGTGGAAACCATCAGCCGCCTGCTGGGACGCTTCCAGAAAAGCGGTATGCTGGCGGTGAAAGGTAAATATATTACTATTGAAGACCATCCAATGCTGGCCGAGCTGGCCGGTCAAAGCCGCGGCGCGGCCTGATAAGTTGGCCGGATCACTATTTGTTATTTTATTGATCCGGCTAGAACTTTCCCTCTTTTGCCTGACCTGTTAATGGGCTATCTTTACCTGACACGCTCTGGTGTTTGGAGAAGCCGTTATGGTTAAGTATCAAAATATTCTGGTGGCGATAGATCCGGAACAGGACGATCAGCCTGCTTTGCGTCGGGCCGTTTACCTCAACCAGCGTATCGGCGGGAAAATTAAGGCTTTTTTGCCTATTTATGATTTTTCCTATGAGATGACCACCCTGCTTTCACCCGATGAACGCACCACGATGCGCCAGGGAGTAATCAGCCAGCGCACCGAATGGATTCGCGAACAGGCTCAGGCTTATCTGGACGCGGGTGTGGCTATCGATATCAAGGTGGTGTGGCATAACCGCCCCTTTGAAGCGATTATTCAGGAAGTCCTCGCCGGTCAGCACGATTTAGTGTTAAAAATGGCCCACCAGCACGATCGGCTGGAGTCGGTTATTTTTACCCCTACCGACTGGCATCTGCTACGTAAATGTCCCTGCCCGGTCTGGATGGTGAAAGATCAGCCCTGGCCAGAACAGGGTAAAGCAGTGGTGGCCGTGAACCTTGCCAGCGAAGAGCCGCACCACGATGGCCTTAATCAAAAGCTGATACGTGAAACCACCGAGCTGGCCGCCATGGTTAACCATACCGAGGTGCATCTGGTGGGCGCCTATCCGGTTACGCCCATCAATATCGCCATTGAGCTGCCCGATTTCGATCCCAGCATCTATAACGATGCCATTCGCGGTCAGCACCTGGTGGCGATGAAAGCGCTGCGGCAAAAATTCGCTATCGATGAGAAGTTTACCCATGTGGCGAAAGGGCTGCCCGAGGAAGTGATTCCGGATTTGGCCGACCACCTGAACGCAGGTGTGGTGGTGTTAGGCACTATTGGTCGTACCGGCCTGTCAGCGGCGTTTTTGGGTAATACCGCGGAACAGGTTATCGACCATTTGCGTTGCGATCTGTTAGTGATTAAGCCAGATAACTTTGCTTCGTCCATTGAACTGGATGACGACGAAGACGATTAACCCGCGCGGGTAAACGCAGCGCAAACCAAAGCCGTTGTCGACATCATGCCGACAGCGGCTTTTTTATTCGCACGACGCGTGTTGTCCGTCACGAAAACAGGTCCAATAATTACTGCCGGACAGGTTTACTGACCGCATACAGGTAGCGTAAAGTATTAATATAAATTAATGATTAATCAGCTATCGGTTTGCCCTCGCCGGGAGAGCGCTTGCAGAGTAAACATCGATGCCGCTGATAAAGATGACCCAAAGGAAAGCAATATGGCCCTGCCTGGATACGCAGAAAATAATCTTCCTGACTACAGTTTTGCCCGATTGACCAGCAAAGGCGCACCGGATTTTGACTTTGCAGCGCTGGGTGCTTCGATGGACTGCTCGCGCGATTTCAGCCGGGCAGGCATTATTTATGCTGAAGGATCCCAACGTTATCTGGTACGCCCAACGAAACGCCATCCCAATGGCCAGAGCGGCGTGGTAACGCACGTTGTTGTCACCAAGGCGCCAGCAAAAAATGGTGATCTTAGCGTGGGAAAATCCCTGACTAACGCGGTTTCTTCAACCTCTTTAGGTCCCGAAATCGCCTCCACCGTGCTTTCCTGTGGCGCGATGTTGATTACCGCTGGCGTCATGGCCTCTGCCGCCGCCGCTACCCCGCTTACAGCAGGTGCCAGCGGTGCGCTGGTAGCCATTGGTTATGCCGGTGCCGCCGCCAGCGGCCTGCAATGCATCAATGGCCTTTATCGGCTATATGATTTGGTGGAAAATGGCGGCGATTCTGTGCAGTGGCTTGATTCACAGAACTGGTACGTCGCCACCTCTACCGCGTTAGATCTCATCTCATTAGCCAGTGCGGGCGGCGCGCTGAAAGAAGCGCTTGCCACCTGGCGATCCATGAAATCCGTCTCGTCGCTTAAGGCAACGGAATGGTTAAAAAATTACCCTCGCCAGGATCGTGCGCGGTTAACTGAACTGATTATTCGCCTGCAAAATCCGGGCATCAGTAATAAAGAAATCAAAGCGGCGATTCGCGCCGGGCTTTACCCAAAACGTTTCCCTGTGCAACCCATTCAGACTGAACTCACGCGTCAGTTGGCAAACGTGGTGAATAGCTCAGCCGCGCTGGCGGGCAGCGCCGTAAGCGGCGTAATTGCCGCGCCCAGCAACGTGCCGAAAACCGGGCGTTATATTATTGGTACTATTCAGTCATTGGCGGTGCTGTAATGCCGTTGAGCACTTTTCTTTGCGGACGTTATTTCTGCGATCTGCTGCAACATGGGCGTGAAGTGGAGACGGCGATTGCGCGTAAGGACGCAAGCCTGTTGCAGCATTCCACCGTGGATATGGAACGCTGGTTCGCAAAACCGGCCCATGAGCTGCCGAAACAGAACGGTTTTCCTTTAGCGCTGGCGCTGCTGCTGTTTTTATTCATCTTTGCGCTGGATCTGCTGACCACGCTGGCCATAGCGCCGTCGTTATCGCCCCCGCTGCGGGCGCTGTTTTTTTTCGCGCCCTCGATACTGTTTATCTTCAGTAACCTCACCGCGACCTGGTTTATTGCGCGCGGTAAAACAGCTGGCTTGCGCTGGTATAGCGGCGTTTATCACAGCCTTGGTTTAGCCACCCTGCTATTACTCTGTTCTACACTGTTTGCGGGCAACGGGCATCATGGCCTTTTAATGCTGATCGCACTGTTTTTGCTGCTCGGATGCCGCTATGTCTTTAACAGCCGTGCATTTATGGCGTTTGTGCTTTTCTGTCGCACACAGCGTATCGCTACGCTGGCGCGCACCAGACGGCAGGCAAAAAATTGATCAGCAGCCAGACGCGTCATCAGAATCAGCTTGTTACGGGTGACTCCGCTTCTGCGTTTAGGGCAGAAGCGGGCAAAAGAAAAGCCGCTGTCGAACGATGCCGACAGCGGCTTTTTTTATCGCCTTACAGCGCTTTAAGGATCGCTTCTACGCTTGCTTTGGCATCGCCAAACAGCATCTGCGTATTCTCTTTAAAGAACAGCGGATTCTGCACGCCCGCATAGCCGGTATTCATGGAACGTTTGAACACCACCACGTTTTGCGCCTTCCAGACCTCCAGCACCGGCATCCCGGCAATCGGGCTGCGCGGATCTTCCTGGGCAGCAGGGTTAACGGTATCGTTCGCACCGATAACCAGCACCGTATCGGTATGCGCGAAATCATCGTTGATCTCATCCATCTCCAGCACCACGTCATACGGCACTTTGGCTTCCGCCAGCAGTACGTTCATATGGCCCGGCAGACGACCGGCCACCGGATGAATACCAAACCGCACATTGATACCGCGCGCGCGTAGCTTTTCCGTGATCTCCGCAACCGGATATTGCGCCTGCGCCACCGCCATGCCGTAGCCCGGCGTGATGATCACCGATGAGGCGTTTTTCAACATCTCCGCCGTATCCTGCGCGTTAATCTCACGATACTCGCCGCTTTCTTCGCCCTCACCTGGCGCCGCGCTGCTGTCCGTACCGAAGCCGCCAGCGATCACGCTGATAAATGAACGGTTCATCGCCTTACACATAATGTAAGAGAGAATCGCGCCCGACGACCCCACCAGCGCGCCGGTCACGATCAGCAAATCGTTGCTCAGCATAAAACCGGCCGCCGCTGCCGCCCAGCCGGAATAGGAGTTCAACATTGAAACCACTACCGGCATATCCGCGCCACCGATGGAGGCCACCAGATGCCAGCCAAAGGCGAGTGCAATCACTATCATGATGAACAGCGCAAAGACCTGCAGCCCGGCGCTGTCGGTGCGTACAAATATCCACAGCAGCAGGAAAGAGACCACCAGCGCCAGCAGGTTCAGCTTATGGCGATGCGGCAGCATCAACGGACGCGAGGAAATTTTCCCGCACAGCTTGCCAAATGCCACCAGCGAACCGGTAAAGGTAACGGCACCGATAAAAATGCCGAGGAAAATTTCCGTCAGATGGATATTTTCCATTATCGGTTCCAGGCCGGGGCCGTGGTCAATATAGCTGTTTAACCCCACCAGCACCGCCGCCAGCCCGACAAAGCTGTGCAGGATCGCCACCAGTTCCGGCATCTCCGTCATTTCCACTTTTTTCGCCAGATGGATGCCGATGGCGCCCCCGATTACCATCGCCAGTAAAATCCAGGCGATGTTGCCGGTATCCGGGCCGAAAATGGTGGCAAAAAGCGCAATGCCCATCCCGGTCATGCCGAAAATATTTCCCTGCTTCGAGGTTTCATGCTTTGAAAGCCCCGCCAGGCTACAGATAAAAAGAATCGCGGCAACAATATATGCTGCAGTCACTAATCCGCCAGACATGTTGTTGCCCCTTAGTTTTTACGAAACATTTTCAGCATGCGCTGAGTTACGGTAAAGCCGCCAAAGATATTAATGCTGGCAATGAGTACGGCAATAAAGGCCAGGAATGTGACCCAGCCGCCGTGGCCAATCTGCAACAGCGCGCCCACGACAATGATGCCGGAAATGGCGTTGGTCACCGACATCAGCGGCGTGTGCAATGAATGGCTGACATTCCATACCACGTAATACCCCACCACGCAGGAGAGCGCGAACACGGTAAAGTGAGAAAGGAAAGCCGCCGGGGCGACGTTAGCGAGGCAGGCGAACAGCACAATCCCCAGCGCCAGCAGCAGATATTTGCGCCACGGCGAGGCGGGCGCTCTCGCTACCGCCTGCGGCTGGGCTGCGGGCTGAGCAGCTTTCGGCGCGGCGGAGACCTGAATCGGCGGCGCAGGCCAGGTTACCTCACCGTCGCGCACCGTGGTGACGCCACGGATAACTACATCCTCAAAGTTAATGTCGATTTCGCCATTTTTTTCTTTGCACAACAGTTTTAACAGGTTAACCAGGTTGGTGCTGTAAAGCTGCGAAGATTGGGTTGGTAAACGGCTGGGCAAATCGGTATAGCCAATGATTTTAACGCCGTTTTCAGTGGTGGTTACGCGGTCCGCGACGGTGAGTTCACAGTTGCCGCCGGTTTGCGCCGCCAGATCGACCACCACGCTGCCCGGCTTCATGGTGGCAACCATCTCGCGGGTAATCAGACGCGGCGCAGGTTTACCGGGAATCAGCGCCGTGGTGATAATAATATCCACCTCTTTGGCCTGAGCGGCGAACAGCGCCATTTCCGCCTCAATAAAGGCCGGCGACATCTCTTTGGCATAGCCGTCGCCGCTGCCCGCTTCCTCTTTGAAATCAAGCTCGAGGAATTCCGCGCCCATGCTTTTAACCTGCTCTTTCACTTCCGGGCGGGTATCGAACGCACGCACAATGGCGCCCAGGCTACCGGCCGCGCCGATGGCCGCCAGGCCCGCAACGCCAGCGCCGATAACCATCACTTTGGCTGGCGGCACTTTCCCGGCGGCGGTGATCTGCCCGGTAAAGAACCGCCCGAACTCATGCGCCGCCTCCACCACCGCGCGGTAACCGGCGATATTGGCCATGGAACTCAGCGCATCCAGCGACTGGGCGCGGGAAATACGCGGCACCGCATCCATCGCCATGACGTTAACCTTGCGCGCAGCCAGTTTTTCCATCAGCTGCGGATTCTGCGCAGGCCAGATAAAGCTTACCAGCGTGCTGCCCTCGCGCAGTAGCGCAATCTCCTCATCATCCGGCGCGTTAACTTTCAGCACAATATCCGCCTGCAACGCTTGCTGACGATCGACTAACGTCGCACCGGCCTGCTGATAAGCGCTATCGGTAAAGCTGGCCGCGATGCCCGCCTGTTGCTCAATTGTCACGCTAAAGCCCAGCTTTAGCAGTTGCTCTACCGTTTTCGGCGTCGCGGCTACGCGCGCTTCATTCGGCAACCGCTCTTTGGGTACTCCAATTAACATAGTTTTCCCTTTCATCGGTTAGTGATTGATATTGAAACGCCACGACAGCGCCGCCAGGCGTCTCCGGTTTTGTATCAAAGTGTTTATAACCTACTGAATATATGTCGCGTAATCTACCCGCCTCAGGCTGCGCAAAAAGTTTTTACGCAAAAATCCCTTTTGGACAGCAACGCCCGCTATTTTCCCCGTATTAAATACGTTTAAACAGCCATAACCTCTGTGAAGAAGCGCATAAAAAAGTTTATCGCCCACAAGTTTATTGTTATTTAACAACTAATTAACTAAAATAGCGTTAACATTAATCGCTTAAATCGATAAAGGCGCGTTAAACCAGAGCAAAAGCTGTGCGTTTTAACCGCGCCTTTTAATGTTGCAACCCGCATGCCCGAATGGCATAAATTGACTGAGACAGCGGCCATTATTACATGCAATAATCTTTAGCTAATCTGTTACACATCAAGAGTCCAGCACGTTTTCGTACTCAATTTTTGCGTAAGGCGAAGGATCATTTTTATGAAGCTGAAGAACACTCTTCTGTTGACCGCTCTGCTGTCATCAATGGCGTTGACCGCTCAGGCAGCGCAGGAGCTGTCACCAGAAAAAGCGGCCGCGTTAAAACCATTCGAACGTATTAATATTAGCGGTCGTTTTAATTCTATTGGCGAGGCCAGCGAAGCCGTTTCCCGCCGTGCAGACAGCAAGGGCGCATCCGCCTTTTATATTCAGGGCATTAACGATGCAACCGGCAACAGCGGCAACTGGCGCGTTACCGCCGATCTCTATCACGCCGATGCCCCCGCTGCGGAAAAAACGCCCGAATATCGCTTTTTCAGCGGCGTAAAAGAGCTGCCTAAGGCAGAGGCTTACCAGCTGGAACCTTATGACACCGTTTCCGCCAGCGGCTTTTATCACAGCCAGCCTGAAGTCAATGAGGCGATTGGTAAAGCAGCCAAAGCGAAAGGCGCGGCCTCGTTCTTTATTGTGCGTCAGATCGATGCCAACAGCGGCGGCAACCAGTACATCACCGCCTATGTTTATAAAGCCGATGCGCCGAAACGTCAGGTGCAAAGCCCTAACGTGATCCCGCGTAACTCTGAAGCGGGCAAAGCGGCGCTGGCTACCGGCGGTGTCGCGGCGAAACAGGTTGAACTGCCGGGCGTGGCTTCGTCAGAAACGCCAAGCAACAAAGTCGGCCGTTTCTTTGAAACGCAGAGCTCCACCGGCGAGCGTTATACCGTGCGCCTGCCGAGCGGCAAAGAGATACAGGAAGTGAATGCGATTACCGCGGCGCAAATGCAGCCGTTTGATACCGTTACGTTCACCGGCCACTTCGGTACGCCAACGGAGATCTCCGAAGCGGTAGCCAAACGTGCCGCCGAGAAAGGCGCGAAGTTCTATCACGTGACCCGTCAGTGGCAGAACCAGAGCGGCGGCAACCTGACCGTGACCGCCGATCTGTTTAAATAATTTCCTCCCCGGAGCGGCGCATCCGTCGCTCCGTCATATTCTGAATAATCTGTAGCGCTTTTTGCATAGACACGCATTGCGCGACGCCTCCGCACTCCGTAAAATCCCGGCCTTATTTCAGCGGAAAAGAGGGATTATCTCTCTGCCTGCCTGATTAAAAGTCAACCGCTACGCGGTTCCCTGGTTATTTATTCTGTTTCAGGACGGTTTCTTGGACAAAAAATTAGGCCTTAGCGCCCTGACCGCGCTGGTACTCAGCTCTATGCTGGGCGCAGGCGTTTTTAGCCTGCCGCAAAATATGGCGGCCGTGGCCAGCCCCGCTGCGCTGCTTATCGGCTGGGCTATTACCGGCGCGGGCATTCTGTTTCTTTCGCTGGCGCTGCTGCTGTTAACGCGTCTTAAACCGGAACTGGACGGCGGCATTTTTACCTATGCCCGCGATGGCTTCGGCGAACTGGTAGGCTTCAGCTCCGCCTGGGGTTACTGGCTGTGCGCGGTTATCGCTAACGTCTCTTACCTGGTGATCGTTTTCTCGGCGCTGAGCTTTTTTACCGACTCGCCGGGACGGGTGATCTTTGGTGATGGCAACACCTGGCAGGCGATGCTTGGCGCATCGCTGCTGCTGTGGCTGGTCCACTGGCTGGTGCTACGCGGCGTACAGACGGCGGCCAGCATCAATATGCTTGCTACGCTGGGCAAACTGGTGCCGCTCGGCCTGTTCGTGGTACTGGCGATCGTCGCGTTTAACCTTGACCGTTTCCGCTTTGATTTCACCGGCGTAGCGCTGGGGCAGCCGGTATGGGAGCAGGTGAAACAAACCATGCTGATTACCCTGTGGGTGTTTATCGGCGTGGAGGGCGCGGTGGTGGTCTCCGCGCGAGCGCGTAACAAGCGCGATGTCGGCAAAGCGACGCTGCTGGCGGTGCTGGCGGCACTGACCGTTTATCTGCTGGTTACCCTGCTGTCGTTGGGTATTGTGCCGCGCGCCGAGCTGGCAGAGATGCGTAACCCTTCTATGGCGGGGCTGATGACCAAACTGATTGGCTCATGGGGCAATGCGGTGATCGCGCTGGGGCTGGTGGTTTCCGTCTGCGGCGCCTATCTGAGCTGGACGATTATGGCGGCCGAAGTGCCGTTAATCGCCGCACAGCAGGGCGCGTTTCCGCGCAGCCTGAGCCGCCAGAATCGCCATAATGCGCCTTCCGCTTCGCTGTGGCTGACCAACGGCAGCGTACAGGTTTGCCTGATTTTGATCTGGTTAACCAATTCGGATTACAACACGCTGCTGACTATCGCCTCAGAAATGGTGCTGGTGCCCTATTTCCTGGTCGGCGCTTATTTGCTGAAGCTGGTATGGCATAAGGGTGAAGCCTGGATGACGGCAGTGGCGCTGGGCGCCTGCCTTTACGGCCTGTGGCTGCTGTATGCCTCCGGCCCGCTGCATCTGCTGCTGTCGGTGATACTCTATGCGCCGGGGATGTTGCTGTTTCTGTTTGCCCGCCGTGGCGGTCGGGCATCCAGTGCGCTCAGCGTAGTCGAACGTGTCGCCATCGCTCTGCTGGTGATCGGTGCCTTCCCGGCGACCTGGGTATTAATGAAGTGATTAATGTGGGGCGGCGGGGAACTGAATAGTTAGCCGCTCCTCCTGCTGAGACAGCGATAACGGCTTGCGATATTCGTGATGAATAGCGTCAAGCTGATCGCTGGAAAGCGGATAAGGCAATAAAATATCAAACTGCGCGATATGTTGCTGTTCGGCTAAGGTGATCAGCCGGGCGATGTTAATTTCATCGCTCACCTGGGTCGAAATGATTTGCAGCGCTAACTCTTTTAACCGCTCGGAAGGCGGCCGCTGCGAATCCGCTGGATTGCGGGTGACCATGCCAAAGATCGGCATAACGCCATAAATGGCATCGACAAAGCTCCAGCGCTTTTTACAGGATGCAGCAAGAAAATCGGTATAATTGAAGCAGATGCGGTCATGGGTACCCGCAGACGCCAGCTGTTTATCTGACACCCTCACTCTCCTCCTGGCCAGAAAAAAGGGTCGCAACCTACAACAACAACCCTGCAGATATAATGGCATAGATTGCCCGGCTTGGTAACAGACATCTTAAGTTATTTAACTGACGTTGATGGTTGTTATTAAATGAAAAGGTTAAGCTGCTGCCATCCGTAGCCTGAATCTCCCATCATGAATAAAATAGTTTTCGTTGAAGACGATCCCGACGTAGGTGAACTGATTGCCGCCTGGCTGAGCCGTCATGGCCTGGAGGTGGTGGTGGAAAGCCGTGGCGATCGCGCTGAAGAGGTTATTGCCCGTGAACAGCCTGACCTGGTGATGCTGGATATTATGCTGCCCGGTAAAGATGGCATGACCTTGTGTCGCGATCTGCGTGCCAGCTGGCCGGGCCCGATTGTTCTGCTGACATCGCTGGACAGCGATATGAACCATATTCTGTCGCTGGAAATGGGCGCAAATGATTACATTCTGAAAACCACGCCGCCCGCGGTGCTGCTGGCACGCCTGCGTCTGCATTTACGCCAGGCGAGCGTGGCGCAGCATGATGAAATCGCCCCAACGCTGAACAGCCAGAAAGCGCTGCGCTTCGGCTCGCTTACTATTGATCCGCTGAATCGCCAGGTCACGCTGGGTGATGAGGTTATCGCCCTGTCCACCGCCGATTATGATCTGCTCTGGGAACTGGCTATCCACGCCGGGCAGATCCTTAACCGCGACGCCCTGCTGAAATCCCTGCGCGGCGTGAGCTATGACGGCCTGGATCGCAGTATTGACGTCGCCATTTCGCGCCTGCGCAAAAAGCTGCACGACAGCGCAACAGAACCTTACCGTATCAAAACCATTCGTAACAAAGGCTATCTGTTTGCGCCGCACGCCTGGGACCGAGACGCGCAATGAGAAAACTTTTTATCCAGTTTTATCTGCTGCTGTTTGTCTGCTTCCTGGTGATGACCATGCTGGTGGGGCTGGTGTATAAATTTACCGCCGAACGCGCCGGACGGCAGTCGATGGATGATTTGATGAAAAGTTCGCTCTATCTGATGCGTAGCGAACTGCGTGAGATTCCGCCGCGCGACTGGAACAAAACCATCAACAATCTCGACCTGAATCTCTCGTTTAAACTGCATATCGAGCCGATGAGCAAATATCAGCTGGATGCCGGCAGTATGCGTCGCCTGCGCGCCGGAGAGATTGTGGCGCTGGATGATGAATACACCTTTTTGCAGCATATCCCGCGCAGCCATTATGTGCTGGCGGTGGGGCCGATTCCCTATCTGTTCTACCTGCATGAGATGCGGCTGCTGGATATCGCGCTGCTGGCGTTTATCGGCATGTCGCTGGCGCTGCCGGTGTTTATCTGGATGCGTCCCTACTGGAAAGATATGCTGAAGCTGGAATCGGCGGCGCAGCGCTTCGGTAAAGGCCATCTTGATGAGCGCATTCATTTTGATAACGCCTCCAGCCTGCTGCGTCTGGGGGTGGCCTTTAATCAAATGGCGGACAACATCAATACGCTGGTCGCCAGTAAAAAGCAGCTGATCGATAACATCGCCCATGAACTGCGCACGCCGCTGGTACGGCTGCGCTACCGGCTGGAGATGAGCGATAACCTCAGCGCGGCGGAATCTGCCGCGCTGAATCGTGATATCGGCCAGCTGGAATCCTTAATTGAAGAGCTATTAACCTACGCCCGCCTCGATCGTCCGCAGGTAGAGCTGTTCCTGCAACCGGTGGATCTTGCCAGCTGGCTCGGCGAACGTATTGCGGATATCCGTTCGGTGCATCCGGACTATGAGATTGCGCTCGATCTGCCGCAGCGCGAAAATGTTGGCGTTTCCGATACGCGGTTAATGGAGCGCGTGCTGGATAACCTGGTAAATAACGCGTTGCGCTATGCACAGCAGCGGCTGCGGGTTGGTCTGTGGTTTGACGGCAATCTGGCCTGTTTGCAGGTGGAAGATGACGGCCCAGGCATTCCGGCGCAGGAGCGTCAGCGCGTGCTTGAGCCTTTTGTGCGTCTCGATCCCAGCCGCGACCGCGCCACCGGCGGCTGCGGCCTGGGTTTGGCGATTGTGCAGTCGGTGGCGCTGGCGCTTGGCGGTCACGTAGTGATCGACAGCAGTGCGTTGGGCGGCGCCAGCGTTCGCTTTTGCTGGCCGGTTGATTTACCCTTGCGGGATACGGCGAACCGCCCTTAACTGAGCAAGGAGATCTGCGTGACATCCGCTTATCAACAACTTACCCAAACTTTTCAGCGCCTGTCGCGCTTCGGTCATCTTTCCGCAATTGCTGGCTGGGATATGCAGACCATGATGCCGCCAGCAGGCAGCCAGGTGCGCGGCGAAGCGCTGGCGGAGCTGAGCGTATTACAGCATCAGCTGCTTACCGACAGTCGGGTTAAAACCTGGCTGCAAGCGGCAGCGCAGGAATCACTGAATGATGTGGAACAGGCTAATCTGCTGGAGATGCAGCGCGCCTGGCAGCAGGCGGCGCTGCTGCCCGCTTCGCTGGTGGAAGCGAAATCGCTGGCGGGTTCGCGCTGTGAGCACGCGTGGCGGCAACAGCGCCCGGCGAATGACTGGCAGGGTTTTGCCGCTAATTTAAAAGAGGTGGTACGCCTCAGCCGTGAAGAAGCGGAAATTCGCGCGCAGGCGGCGGGCTGTTCTCGCTATGACGCCCTGCTCGATCTCTATGAGCCGGGCATGACCAGCGCTCAGCTCGACGCCACGTTTGGCGATCTGATCACCTGGCTGCCCGACCTGCTGGATCGCGTGGTGGCAAAGCAGGCCGCTGAGCCGGTTGATACGCCGGTCGGCCCTTTCCCCATCGAGGCGCAGCGCCAGCTGGGTTTACAGCTGATGAAACTGCTGGGCTTTGATTTTAACGCCGGTCGGCTGGACGTCAGTGCGCATCCGTTCTGCGGCGGCGTGCCGGACGATGTGCGCATCACCACGCGCTACAACGACAATGAGTTTGTCAGCGCCATGATGGGCGTAATCCATGAAACCGGACACGCCCGCTATGAGCAAAATCTGCCGAAGACCTGGCGTGGTCAGCCGGTGGCGCTGGCGCGCTCAACGGCGGTGCATGAGTCGCAAAGCCTGTTTTTTGAAATGCAGCTGGCACGCAGCACACCTTTCTTACAGCATATTTTGCCGCAGGTGGTGGCACAGATGGGCGATCAGCCCGCCTTAACCCCGAGGAACTTTGTCCGGCTTAACCAGCGCGTGAAGCGCGGCTTTATTCGTGTAGATGCCGACGAGGTAAGTTATCCGCTGCACGTTATTCTGCGTTATGAGATTGAACGCGCCCTGATTGGCGGTGATATCGAGGTGGATGATATTCCAGCGCTGTGGGATGAGAAGATGCAGCGTTACCTCGGCCTGGATACCACCGGCAACTACCGTGACGGCTGTATGCAGGATATTCACTGGACCGACGGCGCCTTCGGCTATTTCCCCACCTATACGCTGGGCGCGATGTATGCGGCGCAGCTGTTCCAGGCGGTGAAGCGCGCCCTGCCGCAGCTGGAAACGCAGATTGCCAACGGCGAGCTGCAGCCGATTTTTGACTGGCTTGCGCAGAACATCTGGCAGCACGGCAGCCGCTTCCCGACTGCCCAGCTGATTACCCAGGCAAGCGGTGAAGATCTGAACGCACTGCATTTCCGTCGCCACCTGGAGCAGCGCTACCTCGCCGCCAACTAACCTTCACTACGTTGGCCTGCCGGGCGGCAGGCCAACGTAGTACATTCGGTTACACGCCGATACCAATCACTCACGGAAAGCTTAAGCGCGTTTCTCTATAGTCTCTTCACCGGCCCCGCAGTGGGCTAATGATGAAGAAATAGAGGGTTTTGCAATGAAAAAATTATTTGCTCTGGTTGTAGCCGCTGCTATGGGTATCTCTTCTGTTGCATTCGCAGCCGAAACCGCCGCCGCTCCGGCTGCACCGGCTGCTGCTGCCACCACTTCGGCCCCGGCGAAAACCACGCATAAAGCCATGCATCACAAACATAAAAAAGCCGTGGCTCAGAAAGCCCAGGCGGCGAAAAAGCATCATAAAAAAGCGGCTAAACCGGCAGCAGCCGAGCAGAAAGCCCAGGCAGCAAAAAAGCACCATAAACATGCCGCTAAACCAGTAGCGCAGAAAGCCCAGGCCGCGAAAAAGCACCACAAACATGCTGCTAAACCGGTAGCGCAGAAAGCCCAGGCAGCGAAAAAGCATCACAAACATGCGGCTAAAGCGGTACACGCCGCTCAACCTACAGCTAAGTAATAGCAGGCGCGCGCCTGACTAACCTACTGATAATGCCCGGTTTTACCGGGCATTACTAAATTAGCGCGCAACCTGGGCGTCGGCGCGTTGTTATCCTTCTCAAACACCCGGCAAACCGGGTGTTTTTTCCTGGAGTAGCAGAAATGGTACGTCGCTATCGTTTCGAAATTATTCTCTTCGTTATGCTTCTCTGCGGTGCCATTGCGGCCTGCTTCTATGTTTAAAGCCTGTAGCATACTGATATTCCGAATTAAACTCCCTTTTTTGCTGCTCACCGTCTATAGTTACGCATGACGCGTGTTAACCCTTTATATTCTTATAATTCTCCCCTTTTTTGAGCGAGATATGCGCATAACGGCTGTGTTAGTAGTGGGTTTACTCTGTTTTTCCTGCTTTTCTCATGCGGATGATGAGAGCGATGATGGCCCTGGGCCGGAAGAGCTCAAGATGCTGTTCTTTGGTCATGACGATCGTAAGCCGGTTGAGCGCGCGGCCAGCGTGCCCTGGGAAGCGATTGGCCAGCTGGAAACCGCCAGCGGTAATCTTTGTAGCGCCACGCTTATCTCAACGCATCTGGCATTAACCGCCGGGCACTGTCTGGTGACGCCGCCGGGCAAGCTCGATAAGCCGGTTGCGCTGCGCTTTATCGCCAACGATAGCGGCTGGCTGTATGAAATTCATGATATTGACGCGCGAGTGGATGAAAGCCTGGGGAAAAAGCTGAAAGCGGATGGCGATGGCTGGATTGTTCCGGCTGCGGCTGCGCCCTACGACTACGGCCTGATTGTGCTGCGTAACCCGCCGTCCGGCATTGCGCCCATTCCGCTGTTCGACGGTTCGCGCAGCGATCTGACCGCGGCCTTAAAAACTACCGGCCGAAAAGTCACCCAGGCGGGCTACCCGGAAGATCACCTTGATGCGCTCTGGTCACACCGCGACTGCCTGATTACCGGCTGGGCGCAGCGCTCGGTGCTGTCGCATCAGTGCGATACCCTGCCCGGCGACAGCGGATCGCCGCTGCTGCTGCAAACTGCCGATGGCTGGCGACTGATTGCGGTACAAAGCTCGGCACCGGCGGCGGCGGATCGTTATCGCGCCGATAACCGCGCGATTGCCGTGACCGCATTCCATGACGATTTGGCCGCGCTGGCCGCCGAATAACGCGGCGGCTAGCGTTGATCAGCTGGCGATCTGCTCCATGGTTTGCAGAATACGCTTATCGGAAATGGGATATGGCGTGCCCAGCTGCTGAGCGAAATAGCTAACGCGCAGCTCTTCAATCATCCAGCGGATCGCCTGCACATCCTCATCGTCACGGCGGGCGGGCGGCAGCTTGTTCAGCCAGCTCTGCCACGCCTGCTGCACCTGCTCCACTTTCAACATGCGCGCCCGGTCACTGTGCGGATCCACCGGCAGCTTCTCCAGCCGACGTTCAATCGCCTGCAGATAACGCAGCGTATCAGGCAGGCGTTTCCAGCCGTTCTGCGTCACGAAACCCCGGTAAACCAGCCCGCTCATCTGCGCTTTAATATCAGACAGCCCCAGCGCCATGGTCATGTCCACGCGCCCTTTCAGCCGCTTGTTGATATTAAATACCGCCGTCAGGATCTGTTCGACCAGCTTGGCGATCTCCACTACCGTATCGTTCAGCCCGGCACGCACTTTCTCATGCAGCTGCTGATACGCTTGCTCTTCCCAGACCGGCCCGCCGTTTTCCGCCATCAGCTTATCGATGCCGCAGGTAATGCAGTCATCAATCAGCTCCAGTACCTTGCCATAAGGGTTAAAGTAGAGTCCCAGCTTGGCTTTATTCGGCAGTTTCTCATGCAGATATTTGATCGGCGACGGGATATTCAGCAGCAGCAGACGACGCTGGCCGCGCCACATCATTTTTTGCTGCTCGTGCTGGCTGTCGAACAGGCGAATCGCCACGCTCTCTTTTTCATCCACCAGCGCAGGCCAGGCCTTCACGCTATAGTTGCCGCGCTTCTGTTCAAACTGACTGGGCAGATCGCCAAAGCTCCAGATATGCAGGCCGCTCTGCTCCAGCCCATCGTCAGCCACTTTCGACAACGTCTCCTGAACTTTGCCTTTCAGCGCCGCCTTAAGCGCCGTCAGATCTTTGCCCTCTTGCAGCTTGCGGTTATGTTCATCCAGCACGCGGAAGGTGATTTTCAGGTGATCGGGCACCAAATCCCACTGCCAGGCGTCACGATCGATGGTGACGCCGGTCATGCGGCGGAACTCGCGCTCCAGCGCATCCAGCAGCGGCACTGCGGTATCCGTGACGCGACCTAAAAAGGCTTCAGCATAGTTGGGCGCAGGCACAAAGTTACGGCGCACCGGCTTCGGCAACGATTTAATCAACGCCACAATCAGCTCGCGACGCAGGCCGGGAATCTGCCATTCGAAGCCCGCCTCTTCTACCTGGTTCAGCAGTGGCAGCGGAATATGCACCGTGACGCCGTCGGCATCCGCGCCTGGTTCAAACTGATAGCTCAGGCGCAGCTTCAGGTTGCCCTGATGCCAGAAGTTGGGGTAGTCGAGCTTGCTGACCTTGTCCGCGCCCTGTTTGATCAGCATCTCTTTATCAAACGAGAGCAGATCGGGCGTTTGCTGGCTGGCCTTCTTCCACCAGCTATCAAAGTGACGGGCGGAAACCACCTCATGCCCTACGCGGCTGTCGTAGAAAGCGAACAGGGTTTCATCATCCACCAGAATATCGCGGCGGCGTGATTTATGTTCCAGATCTTCCACTTCGCTGCGCAGCTTCTGGTTCGCTTTAAAGAAAGCGTGGCGCGTTTGCCAGTCGCCTTCAACCAGCGCATGACGAATAAACAGCTCGCGCGACAGCTGCGGATCGATTGAACCATAGTTCACCTTACGGGCAGCGACGATCGGCAACCCATACAGCGTGACCTTTTCCATCGCCATTACCGCGCCCTGCGCTTTTTCCCAGTGCGGCTCGCTGTAGCTGCGTTTGATCAGATGCTGAGCGAGCGGCTCGATCCATTCCGGATCGATGCGGGCAGCAATGCGCCCCCACAGGCGGCTGGTTTCCACCAGCTCCGCCACCATGGTCCACTTCGGCGGCTTTTTAAACAGCGCCGAGCCGGGAAAAATAGAGAAACGGGCGTTGCGCGCGCCGCTGAATTCCTGTTTTTCCGCATCCTTCTGACCGATATGCGACAACAAACCGGTGAGCAGCGCGCTATGGATTTCACGGTATGGCGCGGGTTCGCTGTTAACCGGCATGCCCAGTTCACGCACCACCTGGCGCAGCTGGGTATAGATATCCTGCCATTCGCGCACGCGCAAATAGTTAAGATAATCGGTTTTGCACTGGCGACGGAAAGCGTTGCCGGAGAGCGCTTTTTGCTGCTCTTGCAGGTAGTTCCACAGGTTAACAAAGGCGATAAAATCGGACTCTTTGTCAGCGAAGCGACGATGCTTCTCATCGGCGGCCTGCTGTTTTTCTACCGGCCGCTCGCGCGGATCCTGAATAGAGAGCGCCGCGACGATAATCATCACTTCACGCACGCAGCCATATTTCTGCGCTTCCAGCACCATACGCGCCAGACGCGGATCGACCGGCAGCTGCGCCAGTTGGCGGCCCGGCTGCGTCAGACGATAGCGGCCATGTTCCTCTTCGGTAATCGCGCCCAGTTCTTCCAGCAGGCGCACGCCATCCTGAATATTGCGCTTATCGGGCGCTTCCACAAACGGAAAGGCGCTGATATCGCCCAGTCCCAGCGCGGTCATTTGCAGGATCACCGAGGCCAGGTTGGTGCGCAGGATCTCCGGGTCGGTAAATTCCGGGCGACTCAGAAAATCCTCTTCGGAATAGAGACGAATACAGATCCCTTCAGAGACACGTCCGCAGCGCCCTTTACGCTGATTCGCCGAGGCCTGCGACACCGGCTCGATCGGCAGACGCTGCACTTTGGTGCGGAAACTGTAACGACTGATGCGCGCCGTGCCGGGATCGATCACATATTTAATGCCGGGCACCGTTAACGAGGTTTCCGCCACGTTGGTCGCCAGCACGATACGGCGTCCGCTGTGCGACTGGAACACCCGATTTTGTTCGGCGTTCGACAGGCGCGCATAGAGCGGCAAAATTTCCGTATGCGCCAGGTCGCGCTTGCTTAAGGCGTCGGCGGTGTCGCGGATTTCGCGTTCGCCGCTCATAAAGATCAGGATATCGCCGCTGCTCTCCTGGCCCAGCTCGTCAACCGCATCAAAAATCGCCTGCAACTGATCGCGATCGCTGTCATCGACGTCGTTAACCACCGGCCGATAGCGCACTTCAACCGGATAAGTGCGTCCGGAAACTTCCACCACCGGCGCATGGTTGAAGTGGCGTGAAAAGCGCTGCGGATCGATGGTCGCCGAGGTAATAATGACTTTTAAGTCGGGACGACGCGGCAGCAGTTCACGCAGGTAGCCGAGCAGAAAATCGATGTTCAGGCTGCGTTCGTGCGCTTCATCGATAATGATGGTGTCGTACTGCATTAACAGCCGATCCTGCTGAATTTCCGCCAGCAGAATACCGTCCGTCATCAGTTTAATTTGCGTGTTATCGCTGACCTGATCGTTAAAGCGCACCTTATAGCCGACGCAGCCGCCGAGTGAGGTTTCCAGCTCATCGGCAATACGATTGGCGACCGTACGCGCGGCCAGACGGCGCGGCTGCGTATGGCCGATCAGCCCTTTTACGCCGCGCCCCAGCGTCAGGCAGATTTTCGGCAGCTGGGTGGTTTTACCGGAGCCGGTCTCCCCCGCCACGATCACCACCTGATGATCGCGAATGGCATCGGCAATTTCCTGTTGTTTCTGACTAACCGGCAGATTCTCAGGAAAACGGATGGTCGGCGTCGCCGCCTGGCGCTGCTGCAAACGCTGTTCAGCCAGCGCGAATTCTTTCTCCAGCTCTTCGGCGATACTCTGCCGGGACGCCGGGCTTTTCACTTTTTTCGCGCCGTGCAGGCGACGCTGTAAACGCTGGCGGTCGCGCAGCGTGACGTTATCCAGCCGCGCCCAGAAAGGCGCCAGCGGCGATGTGTTTGATTCAACAGACATATTCATTACCTTATTGACACGGCGGCTGTTGATTGCTGTTATGGCCGCCGCGTGGTCGGCGCTGGCCGACATGACATTCATTTTCTGCGGCGTATGGTAACACAGGCCGCGAATGGACAACGATCGCCTCACGGCTTATTCAGGAATTTTGAACATCGGACTCGAAATATTGCGCTTTCACTGTTGTGGCAAACTCCCTACAGTGTAAACCATTGAGCGGGCAGACTTCCGTATTAGCAGACAGGAAAAAATCATGAGCAAAGTATTAGTTTTAAAATCCAGTATCCTTGCCGGTTATTCTCAGTCAGGTCAGCTGGCCGATTTTTATGCCGCTGAAGCGAGCGCAAACGGCGATCAGGTCACGGTACGCGATCTGGCTGCAAATCCAATTCCGGTACTGGATGGCGAACTGGTTGGCGCGATGCGTCCTTCCGATGCGCAACTGACGCCGCGTCAGCAGGACGCGCTGGCGCTCTCTGATGAGCTGATCGCTGAGCTGAACGCCCATGACGTGATTGTTATTGCGGCGCCGATGTACAATTTCAACATCCCCACTCAGCTGAAAAACTATTTCGACCTGATCGCCCGTGCTGGCGTGACGTTCCGCTACACCGAAGCGGGCCCGGAAGGCCTGGTAAAAGGCAAACGCGCGGTGGTTATCTCCAGCCGTGGCGGCATCCATAAAGATACTGCTTCCGATCTGCTGACGCCTTATGTGCAGCTGTTCCTGGGCTTTATCGGCATTACTGACGTGAACTTCGTCTTCGCCGAAGGCATCGCTTACGGTCCGGAAGTGGCGACCAAAGCCACCGCAGAAGCGAAAGAAGCGCTGCAACAGCTGGCTACCGCCTGATGTTTGCGCTGGCCGCTGTCATCGCGGCCAGCCTGCCCCTGGGCACCCGCCAGCTCAGGGCTTTCTTATCCATTGGCCGTTAATGCCCTGCACATATTCCCCGGTCGCGGCACGCTGCACCAGCTTTTCACCCGCAATGCGCGCCACTTCAGCCGTTGTTAAACGATTACGCTGCGCCACTTCCCGATAGCGCTGTTCCCGTTGCTGATTAATTTGCGCGATCAGCGCCGCTGTTTCTGCGTCCTGTTGACGCGGCGCCAGATAACCGTTTAGCGTTTCGCCCGCGCGCCCCTGTTGCCGCGCCTCATCCAGCGTCAGCGCCTGCGCCGGTGACGCCGCCAGCATGCCCAGCACACAGAGTTTCACCCAGCCTTTCATTCTGCCGCTCCTCAAAAGAGATTCTGATCCTTCAGCAGCGCCTCCACATCTTTATCAACTTTGATATGGATTTCATGCTCGATTTTCACATTCATATTGATGGTGATCGGCTCTTTCGGCGCGGTGACCTCAATACGCGGTACGCAGCCGCCCAGGCTCAAACAACCGGCCAGCAGCAGCATCCGATTAATTCTCATGCGTGGAGTCCTTCTGTGAAGGCAGAGCCGCGTTTTGCTCTACCCAGGATTGCAAATTATCGCCGAAGCGCAGGCTACGCCATAGCTGGAACAGATTCTCCTGATGACGGTAGTTCAGGTTGACATGCTGATCGCGATTGCTGAAACGGCTGGTGCCCTTAACCTCCGCCTGCATGATGAGATCGCCGATGGTATTGAGGTTCAGCGTGGCGCGGCTGCGGGAAATGTCCATATAGCGCAGCCAGTCCAGCGCGGCGCCAGCGGCAATATTGTTTTGGGTAATGGCATCAGCCATCTGTTTATCCAGCCGCAGCGTCAGGTTGCCGCTGTTGGCGATCCAGCCATCTTTTACCAGCCAGGGCGAATTATCCAGCCACAGCGGCAGTTCACCGTTGATGCGCCCGGACATGGCGATCTGCTTGGGCTTCAGCGCGGTAATCAACTTGCTGAGACTGATGTCGCGCAGACGGATCACCGCGGGCTGATGCTGCGGCAATTGCAGCCGTTGCAGGCTCAGGGTGCCGCCCAGCAGCGCCAGACTGACATCGCTTAGCGTCAACGGGTTATTTTCCTGCCATGGCCAGCTGCCCTGCAGCTGGGCGCTGACGTCATGGATCAAAAACTGATTATGGATGCTGTTGATCTGCAGCGAAACGGGACCGTGCGTGCCCAGCGACCAGCGGCTCTCATGCAGACGAAACGGCAGAGAAAAGTTAACGCCTTCAATACTGTTATCCGGCATCCACAGGTCGCCGTTTTGCACTACCCAGTGTCCGCCGGCGGTAAAGCCCTGCTGTTCGGCAGCGGAAAAGGCCACCTGCGCCCGCAGCGTGCCGTCGGTAATCTTCATTTTCAGATCGGGACTGAGCAGCGGCTGGAAAACCGTCAGCGACTGTTCCGGCCACCAGGCCTGCCCGCGCAGCCGTTCGCCGTCCCAGCGCCCATTCAGACGTACCGGCCCGATCGCCTGCGCCTGCAGGCTGCCATTAAACAGGAAATGCCCCGGGTCGCGGCCCGTCAGCGCCAGCGTCAGGCGCGACGGCGGCAGATAACCGCCGCTGTCAAAACGCGTCGCGGCGGCATCCAGCGTCAGTTCACCGTTAAAGGCGGCGCGATCGGCAGCGCGCTGCCAGACCAGCGGCTGCGCCAGCCGCAGCCGCGGTTGATTTACCGTGGTCATGCCGTAGCGTAGCCGATCAAAACCGGTAGAGAGCGTTGCCAGCGTGAGCGCACTATCCTGCCAGTCACCGGTGCCCTGCACATCCCATTTAGCCTTCAGCGGCGCCAGATAGCCATCGCCCCAGTAACGCCACGCCCAGCGCCCACTATCGGGCCAGAAATCGCTGGCGCGCCCATCCAGATGCAGCGTAAAACGCCCTTTTTCACTGTCGTGCGCGCGCAGAATCGCCTGCAAGCGGCCATTAATGCCTAACGCCGACAGGCTAACGCCCGCCAGCGGCCAGCGTGCTTCGTCCACGTCCAGCGTGGAGAGCAGACGGCCGCGCATACGCAGCAGCGCGCCCGGCGCAATATGCAACTGCGGATTCAGCAGCGAGCCCTGCAACGTGCCGGGTAGCGAGGCGTAAAACTGCAGCGCCTCCAGCTTGCTCTCGCCGGTCAGGCGCAGCGGCAGCTGGCTGTCGGTCAGGGATAACCGCCCCGGCCCCAGCGTCAGGACAATGTTACCTTTGCCGCCGCGCCCTTCCGTCAGCATATTTAACCGTCCGCTGATTTCAGTCGCCTCTAAGCCCTGCTGCCAGCGATCAAGCGTCAGCGCCACGCCGCCCGCCAGCGGTTGCGCCGCCCACGGCCAGCGCCAGCGGCCATTTTCAATATGGATTTGCTCAGGCGTAACCCGCCACGGCAACGTCACCAGCGGCTCAGCATCCTGCGGCGTTTGCAGCAGCAGACGCCCCTGCTGCTGCTGCCACGCCAGCGTAAAGCGCAGCGGATGCGGCACCTGCGCCAGGGTGAAATCGCCGCCAAGCTCGCCGCTTTCCGGCACGCCGTTGGCAAATTCTGTCAGCATCAGCGAACCATGCAGGCTAACCGGCTCGCTGAGCACGGGCGTGCGCAGCGTCAGCTGACGCAGCGCCAGTTTCTGTCCGTTTAACTCGGCCAGCAGACGCAGGTTATCGCCCTGATAATCAAGCCGCTGCACGTCAGAGTTCAGCGTCAGACGCAGCGCGCCCGCCCAGCTTTGGTAAGGATTAATAATGAGCCGTTCAATCGCGACATCGGCGGGCGGCAGCAACGCCTGCCACTGGGCCAGTGAACGCGGCGCGCTGGCGGATGGCGTAGCGGTGGGCAAACGGCTCAGACAGGCGCTATCCAGCGTCATCCGCTGCGCCTGCGCTTGCCAGCGCCCGCGCTGATGGCCTAACGAAAGCTGCTGGAGTTCGGCCAGTTGGCAATCCGCGGCCAGATAGCGCACCGCCGGAAAGTGCAGCACCCCGTTGCGCCAGCGCGGCGCGGCGTCCAGCGCAATCCGCGTGCCCGCAGGCAGCCAAATCCCTGCCAGCCGCGGCAGCCAGTGCGTTACGCTACTCAGCAGCGCCAGCACCAGCAGAACCAGCGTCAGCAGCGAGGCCAGAGCAAAAGAGAAGCGCCGACGCATTGCCATAACGGTCCTGTTCTGTAGAAAAATCCTGGCGGCTATGATGGCATGTTCATTAACGCGGGTGAAGGTTTCGCTACGCTTTTCTATGTGCGTGCAGCGCCCGGCGCGTAGCCAGTAGATTAAAGGTTACGCCGCAGGTCTCTCCGTCTAGAATGAATGAAGAGACAATAATAAGGAGTCGATAATGAAGCTTGCGGTCTACAGCACTAAACAGTACGACAAAAAATATCTCGATCACGTTAATGAACGCTTTGGTTTCGAGATTGAATATTTTGACTTTCTGCTTACCGAGCGTACCGCGATTAACGCCGACGATTGTGAAGCGGTTTGTATTTTCGTTAACGATGATGCCAGCCGTCCGGTGCTGGAGATCCTTAGCGCCCAGGGTGTCAAAATTATCGCGTTACGCTGCGCGGGTTTTAATAACGTGGATTTAGCGGCAGCGGCCGAGCTGGGCCTGAAAGTGGTACGTGTGCCGGCCTACTCGCCGGAAGCGGTGGCGGAACATGCGGTGGGCATGATGATGACGCTTAACCGCCGTATTCATCGCGCTTACCAGCGCACCCGCGACGCCAACTTCTCGCTGGAAGGATTAATCGGCTTTAATATGCATGGCCGTACCGCTGGCGTGGTCGGCACCGGCAAAATCGGTATCGCGACGCTGCGTATTCTGAAAGGTTTCGGTATGCGGCTGCTGGCGTTCGATCCTTACCCGAATCCGCAGGCGCTGGATCTGGGGGCGGAATATGTCGATATTAAAACGCTGTTTAAAGAGTCCGACGTGATTACCCTGCACTGTCCGTTAACGGCAGATAACCATCATTTACTGGATGCCAACGCCTTTAACCAGATGAAAGATGGCGTGATGATCATCAACACCAGCCGTGGCAAGCTGGTGGATTCCCAGGCGGCGATCGAAGCGTTAAAGCAGCAGAAAATCGGTTCGCTCGGCATGGACGTGTATGAAAACGAACGCGATCTGTTCTTTGAAGATAAATCCAACGACGTGATTCAGGATGATGTCTTCCGTCGTCTTTCCGCCTGCCATAACGTGCTGTTCACCGGCCATCAGGCATTTTTAACCGCAGAGGCGCTGACCGCCATTTCTGAAACCACGCTCTCAAACCTGCAGCAGCTGGCAAAAGGCGAGGCCTGCCCAAACGAGGTCAGTGCGTAATGCTGTCGGCTGGTGAGTTATGCGCGCCAGCCGTTTAAAAGCGTGCGCAGCTGCCGCTTTCCAGCGCGCTTTCATTACAGCGACGCCCGTTGGCTAACTGGCACATGCCCGCGCTGCTGCCATCCAGCTGACGTGAAAACGCCAGCGTTCCGCCTGCGCTGGCGCAGTTGCTTTCCGCCAGTGAAGACATGCTGACTCTGGGCGGAACGTGCGCGGCGGTGGCCTGTTGCGGCGGTTCGTTATCGCTGTTGCTGCATGCGCTAAGCAGCAGAGCAGCGCCAGCAAGCAGAAAAGTGGCGGCTTTCATGGGTTGGGCTCCGGGCATTGTAGGGGTGAAGGCTTCGCCAGCATAAGCGACGTTTATCCATGCGTCGAGTGTTGAAACATCTTTTTACGTTATTTCCCCGTTAGAAAGTCACCAGGAATTGTCTCGTTTCGCTTAAAGAATTAGCCGAAATATCAAGTGTAAGCCGTTACCTACTGCACGATATTCTCGACCAGTACGAAAAGCATCTGCATTTTTTACACGTTGTGCGCTAATCGCCTCTCTGGTCTAACCAGCGCCAAGGCCGACAGAGCAACCTGTCGGCCTTCTTTGTTCTGCGCCCTATTGCCTCAGCAGACAGCTTGTGCCAGAAGCGGACGTTAGCCTGTTACATTCGGTTCTTCGGATTACCGGAGAATCAATGAATTACGCGCTATTAATGATGAAGAAGGTCATGAACGACATTTTCTTTTGTCATTTGATAAGGGAAAAATGTCGGCCAGTTTTCCAGCTCGGTAAAGAGAGCCTCTTGCGATACGTTGCCAGTAAAAATATGGTAATGCGTTGATTTACGCGGGGCGATAATGTGATCGCTAAACTGGACAAATTTTGGTGCCTCGCTTTTTTTATCGCTGCATTCAAACAAATAGCGAACACCTCTTTTACCTGACACGTAATTGAGAATTTTGTACCCTTTATAGTCATATTTACAGGAACTGGCTTTCCCGTTCACGGTAAATTCCATCACGCCGTCTTCAATGCCGATGTCGGTAATATCACTGGCATAGCCTGTTAAATAATAATTTTTAATATCTTCAAAGGATTTTTCTTTGTCCGCTTCAGCCTTTTTTTGAAAAACAACATCCAGACTCCCGTCTTTGGCATACGGGTAAACAGACTGCCACACGCCATCCCAGTCAGAAAGCTGTCGATCTTTGACATCGGCCGTAGCAAAAATGCCATTTGCGGCACTTTCTTCTTGCTTAGTCATGGGAACACCGTGCGAATGATGACCATGTGAAAAGGCTTGTGAACTAAAAGCTAACCCGAGCAGCACCAAACAACCTTTAATTTTCATAAATGTAAATCCACCTTGGCTTAATTTACGTTATAACATAACATAAAAAGTAAGCGGGTGTTACATCTGGTTCCATTTGCGCCTGAAAAAAAGCGTCAAAATGGCATGCGAACGTGAAGTTAACAGGACATACCAGCTCCTTCGTAAGGCAATGGCGATGACTCAGAGCATAGGTACCGCCGTTGCGCTGATAAGACAAAACTCATCGCCAGATATTCAGTGGGTACCATCACGCTGAGTTTCTCTACTGCGCGCGTATTCGCGGTTAGCATTTCCCCACTCGCAGAGAGGCTGTAGAGCATGCGCAAGCGATTTTCCAAAATCGGTGATGGCGTATTCCACTTTGGGCGGCACTTCCCTGAAATCGTGTCTTAACACGATGCCATCTTCTGTTAAGTCTTTGAGTTGCTGTATCAATACTTTTTCACTAATGCCTTCAGCGAGACGTTTAAGTTCACCAAACCGGCGTGGACTGAATTGCAGATGAAACAAAAGGATAGGTTTCCATTTACCACCGATATAACGCAGAGCCACATCAAGACCACAAACGGGTTCCATTTACTTCTCCTCTTACACATACCTTTTGGTAGGTACTATTATATATGAAAGTATAACGTTACCATGATTTTTCCCTCCTTTATCAGGAAATAAAAATATGGGTAAGCTTGAAGGAAAAGTGGTTGTGATTACCGGTGCTAACAGCGGAATCGGTCTGGCATCGGCTAAACGTTTTGCGGCTGAGGGTGCGCAGGTTTTTATGACGGGACGACGTGTACGTGAGCTGGAAGCAGCCGTTGCTGAAGTAGGGTCTGACGCAATCGGTATACCCTGCGACATCTCAAAATTACACGAACTGGATAGGTTGTTTGATGAAGTTCAGCGTAAGGCTGGACGCATTGATGTCCTGTTTGCCAACGCCGGAGGCGGAGATTTTGCCCCCCTGACGACGGTGACCGAAGAGCATTACGACCGCATCTTTGATACCAATGTTAAAGGAACGCTTTTTACCGTACAGAAAGCGCTACCTTTGCTGAAAGATGGCGCCTCCGTCATTTTGACCGGCTCAACCAGCGCAACCACCGGCGTAGCGGAATTCAGCGTCTATAGCGCCAGTAAAGCGGCCGTGCGTAGTTTTGCCCGTGCCTGGATCCTTGAGCTGGCTCCACGGAAAATTCGGGTTAACGTCCTGGTGCCTGGCGCCACTTCAACACCGGGCTGGCATGGTCTTTCTCCTGACGAGAAATTTAACAGTGAAATGATACGCGCCGTAGAAGCCACCACGCCGCTGGGACGTCTGGCGGAGCCTTCAGAGATTGCTGCCGCTGCACTGTTCCTGGCTTCAGATGAAAGCAGCTTCGTTAACGGCAGCGAACTGTTTGTTGATGGCGGATCAGCGCAAATCTGAGCATCAACCGTACCAGGAATGAACGAAAAAAAGGCCCGCAAAGGGCCTTTGAAAAAGGTGCAATGGGCGCGGCGTTCCGCTGGCGGGGCCGGTGACATCAGGCTGCCGGCCCGTCACAGAATCAGGCGGTGCGCTTCACGCGCAGAGATTTCGGATGGGTAAATGCCTCATAAGAGTATTTACCGTGATAGTGGCCCAGACCGGATGTACCCACGCCGCCAAACGGCAGGTAGGGAGAGAACGCATGCAGCATCATGGCGTTCACGCCCGCGTCGCCGGACGGGATCTGGTCAATTACTTCGCGCGCAGCCTCGACATCTGCGGTGAATACGTAAGTCGCCAGCGGCTTCGGATGATACTTATTGATGTTCGCCGCTACCTCACGGATGTCGCTGTAGCTCAGCACCGGATAGATTGGGGCAAACAGCTCTCTTTCCATTAGGCTGTCCTGGAAATCCACGTTGTCCACGATGGCTGGGCCAAAGTAGCGGCTGTCACGGTTGGATTCACCACGGAACACAATGTTGCCACGGGATTTGCCCAGCATCTCTTCCAGCGCGTCGAACTGACGGGTGGTAATGATTTTTCCATTATTACCGGCCTTTGTGTAGCGCGGCGCCAGCGTGTCACGCAGCTTCGTGACCAGTTTGTCTTTGATGCTTTCGTGCGCGTAAATATAATCGGGGGCCACGCAGGTCTGTCCGCTATTCATCATGCGGGCAAACACCAGTTCCTCTACCGCGTTGTCCAGGTCTGCGTCTTCCATGATAATCGCTGGCGACTTACCGCCCAGCTCCAGGACAACCGGCGTCAGGTTTTTCGCCGCCGCCTGCATCACGATTTTGCCGACCTGCGGGCTGCCAGTGAAGAAAATCATGTCGAACGGCAGGGAGAGCAAATACTCGTTCTCGTCACGCGCACCCTGAAAAACGTGAATGTAAGAGGCGTCAAAAGTGTTGTTGACGATATCCTCAATCACGCGGGAAGTTTCCGGAGTGGCTTCCGACGGCTTGATGATGGACGTGTTGCCGCCAATGATGGCGCCAATCAGCGGGCCGGCAAACAGGTAAACCGGATAGTTGAACGGCACCACGATGTAGGTCACGCCAAAGGATTCACGGGTAATTGAGCTTTCGGTGTCGCCCAGTACGGCGGGGCTCGGCACACGCTCTTCTTTTTCCCATTCCGCCAGGTGCTCAATGGCGAAGTCGATTTCATCAATAATAGGATTGATTTCGCCCATGTCCACGCCTTCGTGGCTGCGGCCAAGATCTTTTTCCATCGCGTCATAAATCTGCTCTTTATGCGCCAGAATAGCGGCTTTCAATTTTTTCAGCTGCGTAACTTTAAAATCATGGCCTTGGGTATTGCCGCTCAGGAAGCTGGCTTTCTGCGATGCAAATACGTTATCAACGCTCTGTTTGAAATGCTCGTTCACTTTTAACTCCGGCCTTTAATAAGGCATTGTGTTATTAAATAAATCCGTTCCGGGCAGGTGAGGCGGTTAAAACCGGATCGGACTTTATTACTAAAATGTGGGTTGTTTATTACTTCCCCCGCCCGACAGGAAGGTGGGATATAACCATCCTTTACCAGGCGCTCGCGGAAAAATAACGCCCCCCGTTTCGTTGCAGTGGAAGCATCCTAAGCGGAACTGATTATTGTAGCAAGTACGGTATATTTTATACGCCAGTGAACATTTGTTTAGTGAGGATATAAAAGGTAACGTAGTTACCCGCTAAAAAACAGGGTGAAACTTAGTGGGCTTTTGAAATGGCCCTGAATAAAATATCTTATTTATCAATAATTTGATTGCTAACCCATCACCGATCACGGCAAGGGCACTCATAATTTCCAGAACAAAACAAAGAAAAAAACCTCCCTGAGACGAAAAAGCAAGGACGCTAAAAAAGCATAAAAGGTTAAACCCGCTGGCGTTAAAAAAGGGGGAGCGTTAATAATAAAAAAAGCGAAAGTCTTTACGAGAAAAGGATGCAAAAAAACAGGTTTTTTTCCGGAAATAACCCCCCTGTCAGACATCATAGGTTTCGCCAGTTAAAGCGATTAGTTTCGCGACGAAATCAAGCGCATTTACTGCTAACAATAAACAGTAACCGCCACCGTAAAATAATATGCATCGGTGGCTACCCCTGCCGACTTATTAACAGAACCCCGGAAAAAACAAATGAAAAACAAATTTATGCTTGTCGCTGCTTCAACGATCTTATTAACGATGTCCGCACCCAGCCTGGCGCGCAGTATTGCCGTCACGTCAGACACGCTTGAGGCGGCAGAAGCATTAATTGCAGAAAAGGCACGTCAGCTTGGCGCGCAGTACAAAATTACTGAAGCGAATATGCGTAATCGTGTTCATATGACCGCTAAGCTGTACTGATATTTAACGCACAGCTGCGCAAGGCCGCCTCGGGGCGGTCTTTTTTTTGCTCGTATAACAGGAAGCGCTGAACGGACGTCAGAAAAATACAGACAGGAGGGGGCCAGCCGAACAGACAGCGTAATGAACCGGGGGATAACAGGCTGACTGACAGCAATAAAAAAAGCCCCTGTCCGTGGAGCGGGCAGAGGCAACAGCAAGCAGGTAACGTTTTATAGTGGTTTTAAAGGGGGTAAATCAGGCACATCTGACCTCGGGACCGGTTTCACCACCGGCCCCAGGGCGGCGACTCAGCGCTCTACGGTAATATCCAGCGGCGCGGCAGGCAGGCGTGGCTGTGAACGCTGCCAGCCTGAGCCATAACGGGTGTACTGAGCCGGTACAGGGATTTTCACGTTCAGATCGTCCGCCGCAGTACGCGCCCAGAACGGATCTTTCAGCATGTCGCGACCCACCAGAACGATATCCGCACGACCGTTTTGCAGGATTTCTTCTGCCTGACGACCGGTTTCGATCAGGCCAACCGCGCCGGTTTTAATGTCCAGCTCACGGCGCAGCAGCTCGGCCGCCGGCACCTGGTAGTTCGGATAGGTATTTACCTGCACCATGGCAATACCGCCGGTTGAACAGTCAATCAGGTCGATACCCTGTTCTTTCATCCATTTACCATATACCAGAAAATCTTCGGGGCGGTTGCCGCCTTCGGCGTAGTCGGTAGAAGAGATACGCAGGAACAGCGGGCCATCCCACTCGCTGCGCACCACATCGATCACTTCACGCACGATACGGTAGCGGTTTTCCTGGCTACCGCCGTACTCGTCGGTACGCTTGTTTGCGAGCGGAGACAGGAACTGGTTCAGCAGGTAGCCGTGGGCACAGTGAATTTCAATCACATCAAAACCGGCTTCACGTGCGCGACGGGCGCCGTGACGGAATGCTTCAACGACTTCCTTAATTTGCTCAATGCTCATTGCCTGCGGCACGCGAGACTCCGACGTGAACGGAATGGCTGAAGGAGCGATGGACGGCAAATCAATACCCAGCTGGCGGCCTGCATGCCCAATCTGCGCGCCGGCTTTGGCGCCGAAGCGGTGGATAGCGTCAGTTACGCGCATCAGGCCTTCAATGTGGCTGTCAGCCCAAATACCGATGTCGCCCGGCCCAATTGGGCCGTTCGGCAGTACGGCTGCGGTTTCCAGCATAATCAGGCCAGCGCCGCCCAGGGCGCGCGAGCCGTAATGTACAACGTGAAAATCATTGATGTGCCCGTCGTCAGATGCAGAGTGCATGCACATCGGGGACATCGCGATACGGTTACGGAATTCAACACCATTAATAGTGATAGGTTCAAAAAGTAAAGCTGACATTTCTTCTCCAGAAAGTGTTTCATATTTGACCCGCTCAAAGTACCATATAGTTATATTTTGTTTATACGCTAAAAAAATGCACATACTTACCAAAAGGTAACCTAGAGAAGAAAATGAAAAAATTACGTAACTATGATTCGGCACCCGGCTGTTCCATGGAGGCCGCGCTCCATATTATGGGAGGCAAGTGGAAGGGCGTGATCCTCTATCATTTGTTTAAAGATGGCACGCTCCGGTTCAGTGAGCTTCAGCGTTTTCTTACCAGCATTAATCAACGACTGCTGACCAAGCAGCTGCGCGAACTGGAAGAAGATGGCCTTATCGTGCGGGAGGTGTTTCCGGTTGTGCCGCCGCGGGTTGAATACTCGCTTAGCGAAGAGGGTCGTGAACTGAATAAACTGGTGCTGGATCTGAGCCTTTGGGGTCGGCAGTGGCTGGAAAGACGTGGCCTGAAGACGGCAGTTGAGGAAGATCTGGATGAACTGAAAAAAGTGCTGGGCGATTCGCAGTCATTATAGCCAGCACCTGTGATGGCCAGCCTTTGAAGCCCTGAAAGCACAATGGGTGCTAACGGGCGAAACAGCCAAAAGCAGATAGAGTCTTCCATTACAGAGAGTACGAGCTGACTGAAAAGCAGCGCGGGCATTTCGTCTTTATGCCGTGTCAGCAAACGATGTACAAAAAACGCCCTATTCTCTGTCCAGCAAAGGCGCGCAATGGAACACAGCTGCAAAACGTGCTGGCATTCGGCGACGTAATCCGTACCATACGCGGCATACTTTCGCATGCTGGCCTTTGCCTGATGCTAATCCGTTATTTATCGAGCTGATGGAGCATAAAAATGCGCATAGCGCATTGGCGCCGTCTGGCCTGGCAAGATACGCGGCGGCGGGGTTAACCGGCTGAGCGCCCGACCGGCGCGGTAAAAACGTTGCCCCTTAAACGCCTCTTTTGGTTCCTGAGACAAAAAATGCAAGAAAATCAATCAACAAACAAAAAAGAGCAGTACAACCTTAACAAACTGCAAAAACGTCTGCGTCGTAACGTGGGCGAAGCCATTGCCGATTACAATATGATTGAAGAAGGCGATCGCATTATGGTTTGCCTGTCCGGCGGTAAGGATAGCTACACCATGCTGGAAATCTTGCGCAACCTGCAGCAGAGCGCGCCGGTTAATTTCTCGCTGATTGCGGTTAACCTCGATCAGAAACAGCCTGGCTTCCCGGAACATGTGCTGCCGCAGTATCTGGAATCGATTGGCGTCGAGTATAAAATCGTTGAAGAAAATACATACGGCATCGTTAAAGAAAAAATCCCGGAAGGGAAAACCACCTGCTCGCTCTGTTCACGCCTGCGCCGCGGCATTTTGTACCGTACCGCCACGGAACTCGGCTGCACCAAGATCGCGCTGGGGCATCACCGCGACGATATCCTGCAAACGCTGTTTTTAAATATGTTCTACGGCGGAAAAATGAAAGGGATGCCGCCGAAGCTGATGAGCGATGACGGTAAGCATATCGTGATCCGCCCGCTGGCCTACTGCCGTGAAAAAGATATCGAACGCTTCGCCATTGCCCGCCAGTATCCGATTATCCCGTGCAACCTTTGCGGCTCGCAGCCTAATCTTCAGCGTCAGGTGATTGCTGATATGCTGCGCGACTGGGACAAACGCTATCCGGGCCGGATTGAAACCATGTTCAGCGCGATGCAAAACGTGGTGCCTTCGCATCTGGCGGATAAGGCGCTGTTTGATTTCAAAGCGATTCAACACGGTAGCGAAGTGGTGGACGGCGGCGATCTCGCCTTTGACCGCGAATCTCTACCGCTACAGCCGGTTGGCTGGCAGCCAGAAGAAGATGATGATGCGCCTGCGGGACAGCGCCTGGATATTCTTGAAATAAAATAGCCTGTTGGCGCCATAGCGGAAAACACCGGTATGGCGTCAGTCGGTGACTATTTCATATGCGGCGGCGGATCGAGAATCGGCTCGGGATCCGGTAGCGGGTCCGGGATTGGCTGCGGCTGTGGGATAGGTTCAGGAATGGGAACCGGATCGGTTGGAATCGGGTCGGAAGCGGAAATCTGATTGGTCATGCTCAACGTCGACATAGTTTCTTCCTCGGGTTACCTGGTTTATTAAGCTTAGAAGAAATTAGCCGGGGTGGCGAAGCGGCAAAAAAAAGGCCGGCTTGAAAGCCGGCGTCGTACGAATCAATTGTGCTATGCAGTAATTCAAAAAAAGGAAGTAAGACAATATGGAGCGCAACGCCCATCGCTTGACGTTGCATTCACCTGCGAGAAAGAGTTTGCCCCAGCCCTACCCTGGGTTTATTGACGTCGATCAGCTTTTTCCCGCTTTTCCGCTTGTCCGACTGCTTTTGCTATAACCACTTACGTTTGTGTAACCACAGGGCAACGCCCGCGACCAACAGCACTAACATCAAACAGAAAATCGCAAAGCCATAATGGTTTTCCGCGCCCGGAATGCCGCCAAGGTTCACGCCGAACAGGCCGGTAAGAAAAGTCGTAGGCAGGAAAATCATCGCCAGCAGCGACATGGTATAGGTGCGTCGGTTCATCGCCTCCTGCATTATCGAGGCAATTTCATCCGCCAGCACCGCAGTACGCGCCACGCTGGCGGCGAGATCGTCCAGCCCGCGCCCGAGGCGATCGGCGATCTCCTGCATGCGACGGCGTTCGTCGTCATCCATCCAGCCCAGCTTTTCACTGGCCAGCCGCGCATAGACATCACGCTGCGGCGTCATATAGCGGCGCATAACAATCAGTTGCTTACGCAGCAGCGCCAGCTCGCCGCGCGCCGGTACGCGCTGATCCATCAACGCCTCTTCCAGCTCAATAATTTTATCCTGCAGATCTTCGATAAATTCGCTGGTGTGATCGGTCAGCACATCACACAGCTCGACCAGCCAGCTGCCGCCATCAACCGGCCCGTTGCCGTTTTGCAGCTCGACCAGCACCTCATCAATAGCATTAACCTTGCGGCGGCGGGTGGAAACAATCAGTTTATCGTTAATGAAAACCCGCACCGCCACCAGCTGTTCAGGCCGCGCGTCGCTGTTGCGGTTAACGCTGCGTAGCGTAATCATAAAGCCGTCGCCCAGGCGGTTAACGCGCGGACGCAGGCTGTCTCCGGCCAGCGCATCGCGTACCGCATCCGGGATCAGCGGCGTGGAAGCAAGCCACTCGGCGCTTTCGCGATGGGTATAATTCAGGTGAAGCCAGCACGGGCGTTCGCAATGAATCACATCTTTATCTTCAATCGGGATCAGTCCGCCCTGCCCGTCAAGCTGACAGGCAATAATCGCATCAGAAACCTGTAGCGCTTTTCCTTCAATGACGTTCACGTCATGCCTCAACATCTGCTGAATTCAAACGGTACAGTCTAGCCTGACGCCAGGCAGAAGCAATCCTTTGGTACAACAGGTTGGTTGCAAAAGGAAGCGCGCCACGCTTAATGCTTAATGCTTAATGATATAGAGCTGGCGGCTGTAGGCGACATCTTCCGGATTGTTAATGGGATAGCCTTTCACCCAGGGCTTGATTAAGCGCCCGTTGGTATATTGATAAATAGGGGCGATGGGTGCCTGTTCATCAAGGATCTGCTCCGCGCGATCGTAATCTTCGTTGCGCTTTTGCAGGTTGTTTTCACGGCTCGCCTTTGCCAGCGCCGCGTCGTAATCCGCATGATGGAACTTAGCGATATTACCGCTGTGGCTGGAGGTGAGCAGGCTCAGGAAGGTGGAAGGCTCGTTATAATCCCCGATCCAGGAGGCGCGAATGACATCGAAATTGCCGCTGTTGCGGCTGTCGATATAGGTTTTCCACTCCTGATTTTGCAGCTTCACCTCTACGCCAAGATTTTTCTTCCACATAGAAGCCACGGCGATGGCGATCTTTTGATGGTTTTCAGACGTGTTATAGAGCAGCGACAGCTTCAGCGGCCGGTTCGGCCCATAGCCCGCCGCCGCCAGCAGCGCTTTCGCCTGTGCGTTCAGTTCCGCCTGCGAATGCTGCTGCAAAATAGAGGGCTTCGGCTTAAAACTGGCCATGGCTGCCGGGGTCAGGTGCCAGGCAGGTTTCTCGCCGGTGCCCAACACTTTTTCGGCGATGATGCGGCGATCGATACTCCAGGAGAGCGCCCTGCGCACGCGCGCGTCGGCGGTCGGACCGCGCTGCGTATTAAAGGCATAATAATAGGTTCCCAGCTGATCGGGCGTGTAGACTTCGTCCGGGATCGTTTTTTTCAACATGCCATAGAGATTTTTCGGGAAGGATTCGGTGATATCGATATCCCCGGCGCGATAGCGTTTGGTGGCGCTGGACTCTTCATTAATGGGTACAAAGGTGACCTGGTTCAGCACCGAATGGGCGTTATCCCAGTAATGTTGATTACGCACCAGCACGATTTTTTCATTTACTACGCGGTTCTGTAGCTGATAGGCGCCGTTGCCGACCAGATTGCCCGGTTTGGTCCAGGCATCGCCCCACTGCGCAATCACCTTTTGCGGCACCGGATAAAGGCTGACATGCGCCGTTAAACTGGGAAACCAGGCCACCGGCCGGTCAAGCGTAATTTTGAGGTGGGTGTTATCCAGCGCGGTGACGCCCAGGCTTTCCGGCGGCAGTTTCCCCTGGGTAATCGCTTCGGCGTTGTGAATCGCCGCCAGCCCGGCAAACCAGGCGAAAGGCGAGCCATTTTTACTGTCCACCAGCCGCCGCCAGCTATAGACAAAATCCTGCGCCGTCACCGGGTCGCCGTTTGACCAGCGCGCATCCGCGCGCAGCGTAAACACCCAGCTTTGGTTATCAACGCTCTGCCAGCTTTGCGCCACGCCCGGCACAATTTTCCCCTGCGCATCCTGATTGGTTAGCCCTTCGAACAGATCGCGCATTACCTGGATTTCCGGCAGGCCAACGGCTTTCAGCGGATCGAGCGACGCCGGTTCATCTTTAATATGACGCACGATATCCTGACGTTCTGCCAGCGCGGTGCCAGGCGGCACCTGCGCCGCCTGCGCCGTGGTTAACAGCGAGGCGATTAAAAAGCTACCCAGCGCAATGCGAAATGATTTCATCTTGTCCTACCCTTAAAACTGCCGGTGTGGCAAAAGCGGTTAGTGGCTTATGCTAACCGGCACTTTAACGCAAATTATTGATCCTGAACCAGCTGTTTTGCTTATTGCGCTTGCCGCGTCGCCGGTTTTGCGACTTTTTTCACAGGAGCGAATGATGACTATGCAACAACCGCGTTCACAACGTGGCGCGCTAACGGCAGAAAGGAAACAGTACGGTAACTCAGCGCTGGGCGCACCGCTGCTCTGGTTCCCGGCACCGTTGGCGGCACGCGACAGCGGCCTGATTTTAGCCGGTACGCATGGCGATGAAAGCGCCGCCGTTGTGACCCTTTCCTGTGCCCTGCGTACCCTGCCCGCGCCGCTGCGGCAGCATCATGTGATTCTGGCGGTCAATCCCGACGGCTGCCAGCTGGGATTACGCGCTAATGCCAACGGCGTCGATCTTAACCGCAACTTCCCGGCGGCGAACTGGCAGGCGGGCGAAACGGTATACCGCTGGAACAGCATCGCCGAACAGCGCGACGTGCGGCTTTCTACCGGTGCGCGCGCGGCATCGGAGCCGGAAACGGCGGCGCTGTGTCAGCTGATCCATGCGTTGCGTCCCGCCTGGGTGGTCTCCCTGCACGAGCCGCTGGCCTGTATTGAAGATCCGCAGCACAGCGAGCCTGCCCGCTGGCTGGCAGAACAGATGGGCCTGCCGCTGGTTTCCAGCGTCGGCTACAGCACGCCGGGATCGTTCGGCAGCTGGTGCGCGGATATCGGCCTGCCCTGTATCACTGCCGAACTGCCGCCCATTTCCGCCGATGAGGCGACGGAACGTTACCTGCCCGCGCTTACCGGCCTGCTTCACTGGGAAAATCGTTAATCGGTCGCGCTCAGATCGATTTCACCGCTGCTAAAGCGCAGGCCTGGCTCCACATCCGCCGCCAGCCATGTCGGGCCGTCAAGGTCGATAACGCTGGCGCGCGGCACCAGCGGCAGCGCGGCGCTAATCGCGCGCGAAGTGCAAAGCATACAGCCCAGCATCAGCGTAAAACCCGCCTCCTGCGCCGCGTCCGCCAGCGCCAGCGCTTCGGTCAGGCCGCCGGTTTTATCCAGTTTGATGTTAATCATTTCATAACGCTGGCGCAGCGCTGGCAGGCTGCTGCGTGTATGGCAACTCTCATCAGCGCAGAGAGGCAGAGGATGAATAAAGTTAGCCAGCGCCTCATCTTCGCCCGCCGGTAACGGCTGCTCCAACATTTCAACGCCCAGATCCGCCAGTAGCTGACAACGCGCCGCCAGCCCTTCGCTGTGCCAGGACTCATTGGCATCGACAATCAACCGCGCGCGCGGCACTGCGCTGCGGATCGCCATCAGCCGTTCGGTAATCAAATGATCGTCCAGCTTGATTTTGAGCAGCCTGGCGCCGTTTTCCCACAGCGCCAGCGCGCTGCTGGCCATCGATTCCGGCGTATCCAGCGTCACGGTTTGCGCCATGCTCACGCGCTCAGGCAGCGTGACCCTAAGCTGCTGGCAAAGCGTCTGCTGCTGCTGTCGGCTGGCAAGATCCCACAGCGCGCAATCAATCGCATTACGCGCCGCGCCTGCCGGTAGCGCCGCCTGCAGCGCTTCACGCGTCATTCCTCGCTCCAGCTGCGGCAACAGTAAACTGATTTGCGCCAGCACCGAGGCCTCGCTTTCGCCATAGCGCGGATAAGGCGTACATTCGCCTGTGCCTTTAACACCCTCTTCTTCCAGCTCAACCACCACCACGCCAGCCTGCTCGCGGGCACCGCGTGAGATAACAAACGGCTTATTAAGCGGCCAGGCTTCAGGATAAACTTTAACCGTCCTCATGTTTTTTCTCTCATTAATCAGAAGAGACGTACAGCGCAGCTGCGCCACAGGCGGTGAGAAGATCGGGCCGACGCGGGCGCTAACCTGCCTGGTCTGCTCTATAATTTCACTGTCTCAGCTTTGCGCGTTCCTTTACACTGTGAATCTCGTTAAACAATAGTAAAAGGATAGATTATGTCTCAGAGCGTTCATTTTCAGGGCAACCCGGTTAGCGTAGCAGGTCAGTTGCCTCAGGCGGGCGAAAAAGCGCAGCCTTTCACGCTGGTTGCCAAAAATCTGGCTGACGTTTCTCTTTCTGAGTATGCCGGAAAACGTAAAGTGCTGAACATTTTCCCCAGCATCGATACCGGTGTTTGTGCTGCCTCGGTACGTAAGTTTAATCAGCTGGCGGGTGAAATGGAGAATGCGGTTGTGCTGTGTATTTCTGCCGATCTGCCTTTTGCCCAGTCGCGCTTCTGCGGCTCCGATGGCTTGTCGAATGTGGTCACGCTCTCTACTCTGCGCGGCGGCAGCTTTAAAGATGACTACGGCGTAGCGATTGCTGATGGTCCGTTGCAGGGCCTGACGGCGCGTGCGGTTGTGGTGCTGGATGAAAACGATAAAGTGCTTTACAGCCAGCTGGTCAATGAAATTACTACCGAGCCAGATTACGATGCTGCCCTGGCTGCGCTGAAGTAAACAAGAATTAATGCTATCGCCCCAGCCGGGGCGATATTCTATTCGCCTCCTGCTTTCCTCTTAATAATTTCCTTTTTCCTGACGCATTTTAATTAGTGCATCAGCTTACGGTTAATTCTAATTAATAACCTGATCATTAAAAAAAGAATGATTTACAAGCAAGAGGAAGGCGAATCAGGATGCCAGCATTTGCCTGACCGCGCGAATCACCGCCGGCCAGCGGGCGTCAACACGCCCGTGACCAGACGGATAACGTTAACTTTCAGGCTCGTTCTTTTTCTGGCTCAGCCCATATTCGCGCAGCTTATTAGCGATAGCGGTATGTGAGACGCCCAGCCGCCGCGCCAGCTTGCGCGTACTGGGGTAAGAGAGATAAAGACGCGTCAGTACCGAACGTTCAAAACGACTGGTAATTTCATCCAGCGAGCCTTCCATCGCCTGTTCATCCAGCGCCAGCTGTTCGGTAAACTCCGGCAGCATGATGTCCTGTGGACGTAGCTCATAGCCTTCCAGCTGCGCCAGCGCGCGGTAAAGCGCATTTTTCAACTGGCGTACGTTGCCTGGCCAGTTGTAACGTGCCAGAAAGGCGTTTAGCTGCGGTGACAGACGCGGACGTGCAACGCCCTGCTCATCGGCGAAGCGGGCGACAAACAGTTCCGTTAACGGCAGGATATCCTGCGGTCGATCGCGCAGCGGCGGCAGGTTCAGCGTCAGCACATTCAGGCGGTAGAAAAGGTCTTCACGAAATTCGCCGCGCTGCACCAGCTCGGTGAGGTTGCGCTGCGTGGCACAAATAACCCGCACATCAACATGCACCTCATGCTCTTCGCCAACGCGGCGGAAAGTCCCGTCGTTGAGGAAGCGCAGCAGTTTGGTCTGCATGCGTGGCGACATTTCGCCAATTTCATCCAGCAGAACCGAACCGCCGTTGGCCTGCTCAAAAAAGCCTTTTTTCCCTTCCAGCGCGTTGGGGTAAGCGCCCGGCGCATGACCAAACAGCTCACTTTCCGCTACATCGTCCGGCAACGAGGCGCAGTTTAGCGCCAGAAACGGCTTTTTACCGCGTGCGCTGCGCAGATGGCAGGCGCGCGCCAGCATATCTTTGCCGGTGCCGGTATCGCCAACAATCAGCAGCGGCGCATCCAGCATCGCCAGCTTGCGCGCCTGTTCAAGCACCTGATGCATCTTCGGGCTGACCGCAACAATATGCTGGAATTCGCTGTCATCGTTGACCGCCAGGTTTTGCAGCTGACGCCCCATGCGTGCGGTAGATTTCAGCATTACCATTGCGCCAACCGGCAGCGTCGTGCCCTCTTCTTCGGCGGTATAAACCGGACGCGCCTCCAGCAAGAAGTCACGGCCCTGAATCACAACGCGCTGCGTCTGTGCTTCAATCCGTTCGCTCTCCAGCCAGCGGGTAAAATTAAACCCGGAAACCAGCGAGGTAATGGTGTGATGGCGTATCTTATGCTCATCCAGGTCGAACAGGCTTTGCGCTGCCGGGTTCGCCAGCTCAATTTTCCCTTTCATATCAATGGAAAATACCGGCTCCGGCATGGCGGTCAGCAAGGCGCTCAGGGCGCGATGTTCACGTTCGGACGGCATATAAGAGATAGTGCGCACATCCGTCACGCCTGGGATGCGACGAATTTCCGCCATGAGTTGGCTGAACTGCTCAAACGCGATGGCGGAAAAACTGAGATAAATGCGGCCAATCGGCGCAATTTCGATACCCCGTAAATCGATGCTGCGCTCTACCAGCAGATCGAGCAGTTCACGGGCGAGACCAATTCGGTCCTGACAAAAGACTTCCAAACGCATTGGGTGGCCTTATTGAGTTTGGTAACAGCGAATTATGAAATAATACGCCAACTTGCGATGCGCCAGAAGCGTTCTGTCAGGAAAAGTTGACAGAGTGCGGCAACGGCGGAAAGGAGTGTAGCGGAAGTGTTAGCGATAATCATGCGCTTCCACCAATTTTTAGAGGTTTATAGCAAATCTACCGCGTATGACAGCGCAGTTGCAGGTAAAACAGGCTGTTTATCTGGTTTTATGCCGCTGGAGCGCCAGCGGCATGTTGATGAGACGTTGTATTATCGGCCGTCCGTTTTTTTAAACTGACTCAGCAGTTCACGGCGAAAGTCGCTGAGCTGAGGGCGATCGTCAATCCACGGCAGCGGGCGGCACAGCTCCATCGCTTTGATACCCAGCCGCGCCGTCAGCAACCCGGCGCCAATGCCCTGCGCGGCGCGGGCGGAGAGCCTGGCAGCCAGATCCTGCGACAGCCAGTCCATCCCCACCTCGCGCACCAGCTCAGAGGCACCGGCAAAAGCAATATTCAGCAGCACCAGCCGAAACAGGCGAATACGACTGAAATAACCAAGCTGGATACCGTAAACCGCCGCAATGCGGTTGATCATGCGCAGGTTGCGCCAGGCGATAAACGCCATATCCACCAGCGCCAGCGGGCTGACGGCAATCATCAGGGTCGCTTCCGCAGCATTACGTCCGATTTCCGCCCGCGCCTGACGATCCAGCACCGGCTGCACCAGCTGCGCATACAGCGCGACCACTTCACGGTCGTTATGCGTTTCATGCAGTGAGGCCTGCCAGCGCTGTAGCGCCGGATGCCCCTGATCCAGCCCCGCCTGCTGCGCCAGCTTTTCACAGAACGCACGTCCGCGCCCCATCGCATGGCTGTTTAACAGCTCCCGCCCGACTTCGCGCTCTTCGGCGCGCTGGCGCAGCTGGTAAAGATGACGCCATTCAGTTATCAGCGCACCTACGCCCGCCAGAATAATCAGCAGCCCGGCCGCGCCCGCGCCCAGTGAGAACCAGGCCTGACTGTGCCAGGCATCCAGCATCCACTGCACCCCCTGCGCGACGGTGCTGGCGACAAACAATCCCACCCCGGTCATGGCGATACGTCGCCAGATGCTGCGTTTCGGCCGCAGCGCGGCTTCAACCGCCTGCTCGCCGCTCTGCGCCTCAGGCAGCGGATCCTCTTCGTGACGCAGGGTAAAATGTAAATTATCCGCAGCGTCGAAATGCTGTGCCGGTTTCAGCACGCTTTCCTGCTCGCTTTCCAGCGGCTGCGCAAAATCGATGCGTGATTTTAACGGCGGTTGACTCATCGCAGTTTATCTCCCAGTAAAAATTCCAGCGCGGCATCCATGCGGATATGCGGTAGCGGTTGATCAACATTCAGCTGCTGTGGCCGGAATTGTTCAAAATGAAAACCTTGCTGCTGCCAGAAGGCGCGATCGGGCAGACGTGACGGCACCTCACCGGGAAACACCGTCAGCGGCGCGCCATCGCGTAAACGGTTTCCGCGCAGAGCCGGAATTTTCTCGCCCTGATGATCCACGATGCCGCTTTGCGTCGCCTGCACCGACGCCAGGCCGACGCAGTCCATATTAATGCCCTCAAAAGCCGCATTTTGCCAGGCGTCCTGTACCAGCTGCTGTAACAGTGAAACCATGCCCGCGTGCTGGTCGGCGGTGATGTGATCCGCTTTGGTCGCTGCGAATAGCAGCTTGTCGATAACCGGCGAGAACAGCCGACGGAACAGCGTACGCTGACCGTAATGGAAACTTTGCATCAGCTGCGTCAGCGCCAGGCGCATATCGTTAAACGCCTGCGGCCCGCTGTTGAGCGGCTGTAAACAATCCACCAACACGATTTGCCGATCAAAACGCAGGAAATGATTTTTATAGAAGCCTTTCACCACGTGCTGACAGTAATAGTCATAGCGGGCGCGCAGCATAGCGATATTGCTGCCTTTATCCGCCCGCACCAGACGCGCTTCGTCCACCTCATTCAGCTGCGGCCAAGGGAAAAATTGCAGCGCCGGTGCGCCGGTCATATCGCCCGGCAGCACAAAGCGGCCCGGCTGAATAAAATGCAATCCTTCCTGTTTGCAGCGCAGCAGGTAGTCGGTCCAGGCGGCGGCGATGGCGGCCAGCTGATTTTCATCTGCCGGAGCCAGCGGATCGAGCGTGGCACACAGCCGCTGCCACTCTGCTGCCCACAGCGCACGATCGCCCTGCAACAGGCTGTTCATCTGCCGCGACCAGCTTAAATAGTCCTGCGCCAGCATCGGCAGATCGAGCAGCCACTCGCCGGGATAGTCAACGATCTCCAGATAGAGCGTGGCGGTTTGTTTGAAGTGGCGCAGCAGCGAATCCTGCGAGCGGAAGCGCAGCGCCAGCTGCATTTCACTGACGCCGCGCGTCGGCGTCGGCCAGGCGGGCGGATTGCCATACAGCTGCGCCAGCCCTTCATCGTAGGTAAAACGCTGGATGCCCATATCACGCTGTGGCACGCGCTTCACCCCCAGCAGACGCTCTTCGCGCACCACCGAGAACAACGGCAGCCGTGCGCCGCCGTGCGTGTTCAATAGCTGATTAACCAGGGAAGTAATAAAGGCGGTTTTCCCGCTGCGGCTCAGGCCGGTTACCGCCAGCCGTAAATGACGATCCACGCCGCGATTTACCCATGCCGCCAGTTCATTTTGAATTCGTTTCATCAGGCTCATCCCTGCTGCATCAAGAATAAACCGGGATAGCATCAGGTATCCCGGCCGGTTGACCATCAGTGTAATGCATTAGTAAAAAGAAGGGGTACTGCGAGGTGCGCCGGATCAGCGCAGGCGCGAGGCGAGACGATTGGCAACCTTCTTCAGCAACGGCTCCAGCGCAAAGGCGATCAGCAGACGCAGTGGCCTGCGCGCCACGGCTTTTACCGCCCAGCCGCTGATGCCCATGGGCGCCAGCATCAGGCCATGAATCAGAAGCTGTTTGCCCGCGCGTTTCAGCGTGGGCGTGGCGCGAATCGCGCGCTGACGAAAATTAGACATACGTCTCCTTAAAGAGATAACAGGCTGGTCGGATAGTGACCGACGCAGCCCGGCATTAAAGCTGACGAAAGCGGCTGCGGACGCTAAAGGTCTCGGAGGTGACATAGCGCTCAAGCTGCCGCAGCTGATGCTCGTTTTGCGCCATTTCACTGCTTAGCGCATCGAGCAGCTCATCAGCGCGCAGCGGCGCGGCCTGCTGGTCGGCGTGCAACGGCATCGATTCCAGCACGCAGCTCAGCACGATGTAGGCGATCAGCGTAAACATAAACAGGCCAAACACCATCGACAGCACCACAATCACCCTGACGAGGGTAACCGGAACATCCAGATAGCGGGCAATTCCGGCACAAACGCCTTTGACCTTCCCCTGCTGCGGAATACGCCACAGTTTTTTTCCACTGAATCGGCTGCTGTTCATGGCTGCCTCCACTGCGGATGTTCCGCGTCGAGGATCTCTTCCAGCGTCTGAATGCGTTCACGCATCCGACGCGCATCTTCCGTCAGCTGTTGCAAACGCTGCATGTCACCGGAGGACAGGCTGGCGCCGTTCTGACGATTGCTGTAATGCAGCCACAGCCAGACCGGTGCGACAAACAGCACAAAAATAGTCAGGGGTATGGCAAGAAATAGTGAGCTCATTCTCTCTCCTTGAATATGGCGCCCCAGGGGGCGAAACGGCTAACATAGCGCCCTGCACACAACAGGGCGTACCGCCCGGCGTTATTCGCTGCGGTTCATTTTCGCTTTCAGCGCCGCCAGTTGTTCACCGATCTCATCATCCGCTTTCAGTTCGGCAAATTCTTGATCCAGGGTTTTGCTTTTACCAAAGCGATGGCTTTCCGCTTCCGCTTCCATATGATCGATACGACGCTCGAAGGACTCAAAGCGCGCCATCGCGTCATCCAGCTTGCCGCTATCCAGCTGGCGGCGAACATCACGCGAGGAAGAGGCGGCCTGATGACGCAGCGTCAGCGCCTGCTGCCGTGCGCGGGTTTCGCCCAGTTTTTTCTCCAGCTCGGCAATTTCCCCTTTCATACGCGCCAGGGTTTCATCAATCTGCGTGACTTCCTGCTGCAGCGAGGCCACGAGGTCGGTAAGCTTCTGTTTTTCAATCAGCGCGGAACGCGCCAGATCGTCTTTGTCCCGGCGCAGCGCCAGCTCGGCTTTTTCCTGCCATTCGTTCTGCTGCGTTTGCGCCTGTTCAATACGACGCAGCAGCTGTTTGCGCTCTGCCAGGCCACGCGCGGAAGTGGAACGCACCTCAACCAGCGTATCTTCCATTTCCTGAATCATCAGGCGCACCATTTTTTGTGGATCTTCCGCTTTGTCCAGCAGCGTGTTGATGTTGGCGTTTACGATGTCGGCGAAACGAGAAAAAATACCCATAATTTACTCCTCCAGTTTTTAGCGCTTAATAACGCTGTTGTATTTTACTTATCAAGTTCCGTGCCAACTTTTAATTGACTGATTTTAAATGTTTTTTAAATTTGACCCTCCTGATCACATCACCTACATTAGCTAATAAAACCAATTAATGGTGAAATTAACCATGAGTGAAGCTAACGAAAACCTGCTGGGCGAAGCCAATAACTTTCTTGAGATGCTGGAACAGGTTTCGCGCCTGGCACCGCTGAATAAACCGGTGCTGGTGATTGGCGAACGCGGCACCGGAAAGGAACTGATTGCCAGCCGCCTGCATTACCTTTCCGAGCGCTGGCAAGGCCCGTTTATTTCCCTTAACTGCGCGGCGCTAAACGAAAACCTGCTTGATTCTGAACTGTTCGGCCATGAGGCAGGCGCTTTTACCGGCGCGCGGCAGCGTCATTTAGGCCGTTTTGAGCGTGCCGATGGCGGCACGTTATTTCTTGATGAGCTGGCGACCGCGCCGATGCTGGTGCAGGAAAAGCTACTGCGGGTGATTGAGTATGGCCAGCTGGAGCGCGTCGGCGGCAATCAGTCGTTGCAGGTGAATGTGCGGCTGGTTTGCGCCACGCACGCCAACCTGCCTGAACTGGCGCAGCAAGGGCAGTTTCGGGCCGACCTGCTGGACCGGCTGGCGTTTGATGTGGTGCAGTTGCCGCCGCTGCGCGAGCGTCGCAGCGATATTTTGCTGCTGGCCGATCATTTTGCCATTCAGATGTGTCGCGAGCTGGGCCTGCCGCTGTTTCCCGGCTTTTCCCCCGGCGCGCAGCAAACGCTACTCGATTACCACTGGCCGGGCAATATTCGTGAGCTGAAGAACGTGGTGGAACGCTCCGTTTATCGCCATGCTTCCATTGACGAAGCGCTGGATGAAATCATTATTAATCCTTTTGCCCCACGAGGAGCTGTTCAGCCTCAGGCGCAAGCGCGTGCGGTCATGGCGCATCAGGCCGAGTCAGAACGCCCCGCTCCGCCGCTTCCCGCTCTACAGAGCGCAGAGGTGCTTCCTGCGCTTCCGCTCGATCTCAGAGCATGGCAACAGCAGCAGGAAAAGGCGCTGATGGAAAAGAGCCTACAGCAGGCCAAATTTAATCAGCGCCGCGCCGCCGAACTGCTGAACGTTACCTATCATCAGTGGCGCGCGATGCTGAAAAAACATCAAATAACCCCGCGTCCCGATTGATAGCGGCCAGTCTCAGCTCGCAAGCGTGGACGCCGCAGCCATCCTTTTCTGTTTAAAGTAATGGTTAATCGGCTGTTCGATAAAGCGCCATGCCAGCACTCCGGCCAACACGGCGCTCAACAGCAACAGCGCCACAAACAGTATTGGATACTGCACCAGCTGAAGCTTTTGCAAGATCAAGGCGCCGGGCGAGAGCGTAAAGGGATGGATCAGATAGAGTGAATAAGAGGCATTTCCCAACAGAATGGCGCTCTTCTTGCCGGGAAAAACGGCCTTTTTCACCACCGGTTCCAGGCCGACGCAGCCGATAAACAGCAATAGCATCGGTACGCCGCCGCTTAGCACCCTGCCCGCACAAGAGACATAAATGCCATAGTGGTTTTGCAGCAGCAGAAGCGCGATGCCTGCCGCCGCCAGCAGCAGAGAAACCAGTGCAGGCAACGTTACGCGCTGTAAAAGAATAAAAGCCAGCATGCCTGAGATAAATTCAATGAACACTTTATCGCTAAGAAACTTCAGGGTCGGCTGCTGCGGCTGCAACCAGAAACCTACAAGCACTAATGCCATCAGCGCCGCAGAGGTGAACAGAATTTGCTTATGCAACGAGCCAGCCAGCAAAAAGCCCGCAAAAATGAAATAAAAAAGAAATTCATAGCTCAGCGTCCAGCCGTTGTGCACCAGCAGCTTTTTCCCGGTCGGGATTAGCGTCCAGGAAGAGAAAATGCTGGTTTCGCCGCCCGACGCGTTGACCATTGCAGGCGCGACAATATACACCACCAGCGCAACGGCAGTGACGATCCAGTAAAGGGGAATAATTCTTTTGATACGGTTGGCGATAAAGTGGGTAAAACCCACTTTTTTCTGGCTTGTCGCGTGACACATAATGTAGCCAGAAATAATAAAGAACAGATCGACGCCAAAATAACCGACCTGATAATGCGTAAGCGCAGCGCTATGGTATTGCTCCGCTTTATCAGCGATATGCTGCATCACAACCATCAGCGCCGCCAGCGCACGTAGCATTTGTACAGAAATAAGCATGATTCATCCCATGATAACCTGTGGTGCCGAAGGCACTTTCCTTAGAGAACAGGCATGGCGATGGCTAACGCTGCTTACCAGCCGTTCCCGTTACGCGCCAAAATAGATCAAAACTATTTATCTGTTTTGATGGTTATCAATTAACCATCAGGCGATAAGGAAACAAGTTAGTGACGCGAAGTGAAACAGGTTCTGGCATGTGATGTGAGACTTAGCGTGTTTCGCGCGGACAGGTAAAAAATATCGTCGCGCCATGTCAACGTGATAGCGCCACCGGGCGTGGCGCTATCACGGCCTGCGGTTAGCTGCCGCGGTAAGTAGAAAAACCATACTGGCTCAGCAGCAGCGGAATATGGTAATGCTCCTGCGTATTGGTCACCTGGAAATTCACCGGCACATCCGGGAAGAAGGTTGACTGATGCTGCTGCTGGAAAAATTCGCCGGTATGGAAAGTCACGCGGTACTGTCCAGCGGTGAAGTTTTTACCTTGCGGATAAAATGCGCCGATGCGGCCATCGGTATCGGTGGTTTTACTGGCCAGCGTCACCCATTTGCCGCTCTGCTGCTGCTCCAGATCCACTTTTACGCCGGAAGAGGGTTTCCCGGTCTGAGTATTCAGTACGTGAACGCTAATTGGGTTACGCGGCGCGTCAGCCAGCGCATTTCCCATCATTCCCAGACCAGCCAGCAGTAAAACTGATTTAATTTTCATTTGCTTCTCCTTAAGTGTTTTCAGCGCTGAGCCTACATGCTGCGGCGATAAAGAACGGTAAAAAGCGATCAGATCTGAAATTTCCTGGAAAAGCGGACAAAAAAAAGCCCGCATCGGCGGGCAAGTAATACTGGAAGCAATGTGAGCAATGTCGTGCTCTTCCTCGGCAGAGCCACCGCTGAAGCGCAAATGAATAGTAATCATTCTCAATATCATTTGTAAAGCGCTTTGTTGAGAATTTTTCTCATTACCACACAGTTTTTGGGCTTACTGTGTCGCCGCAAGGGGCGGATGGCGGAAAAAACGGCGACTGCCCCGCCAAACTTTGGGACAACTTACAGAGTGCGGTACACTCAGTCTGTCATCCATTGAGTGTTAACTTCCTATGTTGAAATTACTGTCCAGGCTATTGTCAGCGCTGCTGCTGGTGAGTGCGGCCAGCCATGCCGCTACGCCGGAAGATATTCGAAACGGCGGTTTCGTCTACTGCGTTAGTGGCGTCATGAATACCTTTAATCCGCAGCTGGCCAGCAGCGGGCTGGTGGTAGATACGCTTTCCGCGCAGCTGTATGACCGCCTGTTGGATGTCGATCCCTATACCTATCGCCTGATACCTGAACTGGCAGAGCGCTGGGAGACCCTGGATAACGGCGCTACGTACCGCTTTCATTTACGCCATCATGTGCCCTTCCAGAAAACCGCCTGGTTTACCCCTGGCCGCAGCATGAATGCCGATGACGTGGTGTTCAGCTTTGCGCGTATTTTCGATCGCCATCATCCGTGGCATAACATCAACGGCGGCGACTATCCCTATTTCGATAGCCTGCAATATGCCGACGCGGTAAAAAGCGTCAAAAAAATTGATAACGATACCGTTGAAATCCGCCTGAAAAGCCCGGACGCCTCGTTTTTATGGCATCTGGCTACCCACTACGCGCCGGTATTATCGGCAGAATATGCGCAGCAGCTTACGGCGCGCGATCGTCAGGAACAGCTGGATCGCCAACCGGTGGGCACCGGTCCCTTTATGCTGAATGAATATCGGGCCGGACAGTATGTGCGCCTTGAGCGCAACCCGCACTACTGGAAAGGCCTGCCGCGTATGCCGCAGGTGGTGATTGATATGGGCGCGGGCGGCACCGGCCGCCTGTCGAAACTGCTGACCGGCGAATGCGATGTGCTGGCCTATCCTGCCGCCAGCCAGCTGACTATTCTGCGTGACGATCCGCGTCTGCGGTTGACGCTGCGCCCGGGAATGAATATCGCCTATCTGGCGTTTAATACCCGTAAACCGCCGCTGGATCGCGTTGAGGTACGTCAGGCGCTGGCGCTGGCGATCAATAATGAACGTCTGATGGAATCGATCTATTACGGTACGGCTGAAACGGCGGCCTCTGCGCTGCCGCGCGCCTCCTGGGCCTATGATAACGAAGCCAGGATCACCGAATATAATCCGGATAAAGCACGGGAAAGGCTGAAACAGCTGGGCGTGGAGGATCTGGAGCTGACGCTGTGGGTACCTTCCGCTTCCCAATCCTGGAATCCCAGCCCGTTGAAAACCGCTGAACTGATTCAGGCCGACCTGGCGCAAATAGGCGTTAGCGTGAACATCGTGGCGGTTGAGGGACGTTTTCAGGAGGCGCGTCTGATGCAAATGAATCACGATTTGACGCTGACCGGCTGGGCGACCGACAGCAACGACCCGGACAGTTTTTTCCGACCGCTGCTTAGCTGTGCGGCAATTAATTCCCAGACTAACTATGCGCACTGGTGCAATACTGAATTTGATGGCGAACTAAAGCAGGCGCTGCTTTCTCAGCAGCTGGCGGCGCGCATTGAACATTACGATCGGGCTCAGAAAGTGCTGGCGCGCGAACTGCCGGTGTTGCCGCTCGCCTCTTCTCTGCGTCTACAGGCCTACCGACACGATATACAGGGGCTGGTGTTAAGCCCGTTTGGCAATGCCTCTTTTGCAGGCGTACATCGCGACAACGGTGAGGAGTCGAAACCGTGATTATCTATACGCTGCGCCGCCTGGTGCTGCTGGTGGTGACGCTGTTTATGCTGACGCTGGTGGCATTCAGCCTGAGCTATTTTACGCCCCATGCGCCGCTGCAGGGCGCTTCGCTGCTGGATGCCTGGTGGTTCTGGTTTACCGGCGTTTTACAGCTCGATTTTGGCGTCTCCAGTATTAATGGCCAGTCGATCAATTTGCAGCTGCGTGAGGTGTTTCCCGCCACGCTGGAACTGTGCCTGCTGGCCTTCAGCGTGGCGCTGCTGCTGGGTATCCCGTTGGGCATTATCGCCGGGGTCATGCGTAATAAATGGCAGGATCGGGTGATCGGCGCGTTTTCGCTGCTCGGTTTTTCCATGCCGGTATTTTGGCTGGCGCTGCTGCTGACGCTCTTCTTTTCGCTGAATCTCGGCTGGCTGCCGGTCAGTGGGCGTATCGATTTGCTGTATCAAATGAAATCGGTCACCGGCTTTGCGCTGATTGATGTGTTTATTAGCGATTCGCCCTGGCGCAGAGAGATGCTGACCAATGTCATCTTGCATATGGTATTACCGGTCACCACGCTGGCCATTGCGCCGACAACCGAGGTGATACGCCTGCTGCGCAACAGCACCAGCGAGGTGATTGACGCAAACTATGTCAAAGCGGCCGCTACCCGTGGGCTGTCACGTTTTACGGTGATCCGGCGTCATGTGCTGCATAACGCGCTACCGCCGGTGATCCCGCGCCTGGGCCTACAGTTTTCCACCATGCTGACGCTGGCGATGATAACCGAAATGGTATTCAGTTGGCCCGGCCTCGGACGCTGGCTGATCAATGCGATTCGCCAGCAGGATTATGCCGCCATTTCCGCTGGCGTGATGGTGGTGGGTGGCCTGGTGATTTTGATCAATGTGTTATCCGATATTCTCGGCGCGATGACCACTCCGCTGAAACACAAAGAGTGGTATGCCCTGCGATAAGGCATGCCGCATGCAGCGCAGTAGAGATTGCGCTTACCACCAACCCGGCTTTATGCCGGGTTTTTACTGCCTGCCGTAATGTTTTCCGTCAACGTTGACCGCTGCTTTTAACGCTTTCCAGCCTGAAACAATTCTTTATTTATCACTGACAAGGCCGCGCCAGCATCCTGCTGCTTCACGGGAATTAACTAAAAGTTAATTCTAATTTGGTTAATTCAATGCTATTTAAACACCTCTTTCACCTAACGTAACGGCTTGAACTATATGGTTAAATTGATAATTATTTCAGTGCTTATTATTGTGGCTATCATCGCTTTTATCTGCCACTGGCGCGTGACCAATAAAAAAAAGATAAGCGGGACCCCCTCTCGCCGTCGCTGATTTATGCTGCACGGCTTTCCCCTTTCCGCTCTCCTCTTTGCCGTTTCACGATTGCGGTGGCCGGTTCACCGCTACGCTGGCGGCACGTCAGTGAACCCGGCGTGGCTGTTAATGCTGCGCGGAGACAAGGCTACAGAGGGGTATTGACCTGTGCTAAGCTGTACAGGTTTACCCTCTCATTCGCCGCGATACGCCTTCGGTAAGCCATCGTTTGACGTTCCGCCCATGAGAATCAACAGTGGCTTCTGGCTGGTCCCTGCGTTTGGTGTTTATCTGCCCGCTTAAAACCACGCAGCCGGGCAGATAAAACGCACTGGCTGAGTGACAGAAGTGGATCTCGTTACCATCCGTATGTTTTTATGTAGTTGATATGAATAGAAAAAAACAAGAAAACCAAACCGCACTCAAACGCTTGCAAGTGGGGATGTATGCCCTCCGATAATATTTACGCCGAGAAGCGCCTTCCCAGCCCGTTGCGCTATACGTGGCGGCTTTTCTATCACGATACCAGCGCAATGGTGGGCTTTTACGGCTTTATCGCTCTGCTGATACTCTGTGTGTTTGGCGGCTTGTTGGCACCCTATGGCCTGGATCAGCAGTTTCTTGGTTATCAGCTGTTACCGCCCTCCTGGTCACGCTATGGCGATGTGTCGTTTTTTCTCGGCACCGATGATTTAGGCCGTGATGTGCTGAGCCGTCTGCTGAGCGGCGCGGCGCCAACCGTGGGTTCCGCGCTGCTGGTGACGTTGGGCGCAGCCCTTTGCGCGGTGGTGCTGGGCGTGCTGGCGGGGATTACGCGCGGTTTGCGCTCGGCGGTGATGAATCACATTCTGGATACGCTGCTGTCGATTCCTTCCCTGCTGCTGGCAATTGTGGTGGTGGCTTTTATCGGACCGGGGCTGGGCCACGTGATGCTGGCGGTCTGGCTGGCGCTGTTGCCGCGCCTGGTGCGGGCGATTTATACCGCCGTACATGATGAGCTGGAAAAAGATTACATCGTGGCCGCGCGCCTGGACGGGGCCAGCAACAAGAACATTCTCTGGCATGCGATTCTGCCCAATATTCTGCCGCTGCTGGTGAGCGAATTCACCCGCGCGCTCTCAATGGCCATTCTGGATATTGCGGCGCTCGGCTTTCTCGATCTCGGCGCGCAGCTGCCCTCGCCTGAATGGGGTTCGATGCTGGGCGACGCACTGGAACTGATCTACGTTGCGCCCTGGACGGTGATGCTGCCTGGTGCCGCAATTATGCTAAGCGTGTTAATTATCAATCTGTTGGGCGACGGGATTCGCCGCGCCATTGTGGCGGGAGTGGAATAATGCCGTTACTTGATATCCGTAACCTGACGATTGAGTTTATGACCGCCGACGGGCCGGTCAAAGCGGTCGATCGCGTTAATCTGACGCTGAACGAAGGCGAAATTCGCGGGCTGGTGGGTGAATCTGGCTCGGGCAAAAGCCTGATTGCCAAAGCGATTTGCGGCGTCACCAAAGACAACTGGCGGGTCACCGCCGATCGCATGCGCTTTAATGACATTGATCTGCTGCGCCTTTCCCCACGCGAACGCCGCCGCATCATCGGCCATAATGTCTCGATGATTTTTCAGGAGCCGCAGTCCTGTCTCGATCCCTCCGCCCGCGTGGGCCGTCAGCTGATGCAGGCGATCCCCGGCTGGACATGGAAAGGCCGCTGGTATCAGCGCTTTCGCTGGCGTCATGCGCGCGCTATTGAGCTGCTGCATCGCGTCGGCATCAAAGATCATAAAGACATTATGCGCAGCTATCCCTATGAGCTGACCGAAGGGGAATGCCAGAAGGTGATGATCGCGATTGCGCTGGCGAATCAGCCGCGCCTGCTCATTGCCGACGAACCCACTAACGCCATGGAGCCGACCACCCAGGCGCAAATTTTCCGCCTGCTCAGCCGCCTGAACCAGAACAACAACACTACTATTCTGCTGATTAGTCACGATTTACGCACCATGAGCCACTGGGCGAACCGTATCAACGTGCTTTACTGCGGGCAAACGGTGGAAACCGCTGCCAGCCAGGATCTGATTACCACGCCGCATCATCCTTATACCCAGGCGTTGATCCGCGCGATGCCCGATTTCGGCAGCGCCCTGCCGCATAAAAGCCGCCTGAATACCCTGCCGGGCGCTATTCCTTCGCTGGAGCATTTGCCCATCGGCTGTCGACTCGGCCCGCGCTGCCCTTACGCGCAGAAAAAATGTATCGAAACGCCGCGTCTGGCGGGAGCGAAAAACCATCTGTTCGCCTGCCACTTTCCGCTGAATATGGAGAAACCCTGATGGTCGAAACCCTGCTGGAAGTGCGCAACCTCAGTAAAACTTACCGTTATCGCACCGGGCTGTTTCGTCGTCAGCACGTCGAGGCGGTGAAGGATGTCAGTTTTACCCTGCGCGAGCGGCAAACGCTGGCGATTATCGGCGAAAACGGCTCGGGAAAATCGACGCTGGCGAAAATGCTGAGCGGTATGGTCGAGCCCAGCGCCGGTGAAATGGTGATTGACGATCGCCCGCTGCGTTACGGCGATTATGGCTTTCGTAGTCAGTTGATTCGCATGATTTTTCAGGATCCCTCCACCGCCCTGAATCCGCGCCAGCGCATCGGCCATATTCTTGATTTCCCGCTGCGTCTGAACAGCGATCTTGATGCCTTGGCCCGCGAAAAACGCATTAACCTCACGCTGCGTCAGGTGGGCCTGCTGCCCGATCATGCCGCTTACTATCCGCATATGCTGGCGCCAGGCCAGAAGCAGCGCGTCGGACTGGCGCGCGCGCTGATTTTGCAACCCAAAGTAATCATCGCTGACGAGGCGATGGCTTCACTTGATATGTCGATGCGCTCGCAGCTGGTGAACCTGCTGCTGGAGCTACAGGAAAAGCACGGGCTTTCCTATATTTTCGTTACCCAGCATATCGGCATGATGAAACATATCAGCGATCAGGTGCTGGTAATGCATCAGGGGGAAGTGGTTGAGCGCGGCGGCACTGCCGATGTCTTAGCCGCGCCGCTGCATGATTTAACGCGCCGCATGATCGCCAGCCACTTTGGCGAGGCATTGACCGCCGATGCCTGGCGACGCGATCCGCCGGTTTAAAATACCCGTGCGCCTTCGGCTGCGGCGCTTTTCGCCAACTGACAGGTCGGATTAACGCTATTGACAGAGTCGTGCTAGAATCGCCGGGTCGATTAATGCGGTTGCACATTTTTTGAGCTAAGCAGCCGCCAACAACAATGACCATAAGGATTACAGCTATGGGTTTTCTTTCCGGTAAGCGCATTCTGATTACTGGCGTTGCCAGTAAACTCTCTATCGCCTACGGTATTGCACAGGCGATGCACAAACAGGGCGCAGAGCTGGCTTTCACCTATCAGAACGATAAACTGAAAAGCCGCGTTGAAGAGTTCGCTAAAGATCTCGGCTCTGACATCGTTCTGCCCTGTGACGTGGCTGAAGATGAGAGCATCACAGCGCTGTTTACTGAACTGGCAAAAACCTGGCCTAAATTTGACGGTTTCGTTCACTCCATCGGCTTCGCTCCTGGCGATCAGCTGGATGGCGACTATGTGAACGCCGTTACCCGTGAAGGTTTCAAAATCGCGCACGATATCAGCGCTTACAGCTTTGTTGCGATGGCTAAAGAGTGCCGCGCCATGCTGAACCCGAACTCAGCTCTGCTGACGCTTTCTTACCTCGGTGCCGAGCGCGCTATCCCGAACTATAACGTTATGGGCCTGGCAAAAGCGTCTCTGGAAGCAAACGTGCGCTACATGGCGAACGCCATGGGCCCGGAAGGCGTGCGTGTTAACGCCGTTTCTGCCGGTCCGATTCGTACCCTGGCCGCGTCCGGTATTAAAGATTTCCGTAAAATGCTGGCGCATTGTGAAGCGGTTACGCCGATTCGCCGCACCGTAACCATTGAAGATGTAGGTAATTCCGCAGCCTTCCTGTGTTCCGATCTGGCGGGTGGTATCACCGGTGAAGTGGTTCACGTTGACGGCGGCTTCAGCATCGCTGCAATGAACGAACTGGAACTGAAATAAGGTTCTTCGGGCGAGGCATTCGTCTCGCCCTTTTCTCTCCCGCCGTACGCGCTCCCATTATTAATCTTATAGCTTTCCGCTATTTGTTATCACCGAACATTCTTTGCCGCTGCCTCGCCCTTGTTGCAGGATAGCCATGCCGTTCTGACCCGGTTTTACGGGATTTTATACCGCAGGGTTAGCTAACTTGTGAAAGGAATGATCATGGAGCCACGCCGCTATTCCGGCAACAGCCACTGGTATCATGAAACGCAGGCCAGTGCGCGTGCGCAATCAACGCCCCCGCTCTATCCTGAAGCCGCAGAGATTGACGATCGCTTCCTGCTGGGACTTCAGCAATCTGACTCGATCCTGACGCCGCTTTTCCAGCAGTTTCGTGCCGTGCTACGGGCAGGACAGACGCTCAGCCTGCTGCTGTTTCCTGACAGCGTGACACCAACGCTCACCCATACGTTAACGCTGTATGACCGGCTGGCCGTGGCCCTGACGGTCGCTCAGGTAACGGGCATCCAGCGCCTGTGCAACCACTATGCGGCACGGCTTAATCCCCTGCCCGGCCCCGACTCTTCACGCGAAAGCAATAATCGCCTGACGCAGCTTACCCAATACGCGCGGCAACTTGCCAGCCAACCGGCGGTGATTGATGCCGCAGCGCTGCAAAGGCTGGATGAGGTCGGTTTGACGACGCCGGATATTATCAGCCTGAGTCAGATGACTGGCTTTGTGAGTTATCAGGCGCGGGTGGTTGCAGGGTTACAGGCGCTGCTCGGTACGCCGGTATGCTGGCTGCCGGGCCTGAATGAGAGCGTAGACGCGCCATCACACATTTTTTCACAGGCAACCGAATACCGTTTTCGCCTGCCGCCGCTGGAGCCGCGTTACGCCAGTGAACAGCAGCTGGCCGCGATTGAAGCGGCACAGACGTTACCCGAACTCGGTGAAATCGTTTGGCTATTGGCGCACGATGCGCCCGCCCTGCACGCTCGCAGCAAACTGCAAAACGTTCAGCCATCGGCCATCGGACAAGGTACGCTGGCTCAGGCAGTTACCGCTCGCATTAACGGCAGCGCCCTGTGCTTTAAGCGCTATCAGGGGCATTTTTCAACGGTGTTGCAAAAGGGTATTGATGAGGCGCTAACGGCCTGCCGCCGCGAGCCGTTAAATCATGGGATTGTGCAGCTGGCCGCCCAGCTGACGCGCGCGCCGGACCGCCTTAGCGCCGCGCATATTCAGCCGCTGCTGGAGCAGGGAATCACGCATCAGCAGCTGTTTGGTCTGATTCAGCAGGTGGCGCTGGCAAACTGGAATAATCGGCTGCTGCAGGCGTTAGGCGAGCATTAACTTTCGCTCAGGATACGACGTACTTCATCAAAAAAGTGCTGTGCCAGCGGCGTAGCGCGTCCTGGTTCGGCAATCACCACAGCGGTATGACGCGCCATCGGCGCAATGTTCAGCGGACGGCTGTGGAGATCCGGGCTCATATCAGGTAACAGATGACCTACCGGTGCAATCAGGCAGCCCAACCCGACCTGCACGCCCTGCATCAGCTGAAAAATCGAGGTGCTTTCCAGAATCACGCGCTGAGTTAAACCCGCTTCGCGAAAGCTGGCATCCAGATAGCGACGAAAATAGCGCGTCGGCTCCGCCAGGCAGAGCGGCAGCGCAGCGATATCTTTCAGCTGCAGGTTCTCATAGCTCTCCAACTGAGGAAAGTGCGCCGGATGATAGACCAGCTCGACGCCATTATCCGTCAGCGATTCCGCCTGGAAATGCAGCTCACGCAGCGTCGCCAGTTCAAAAAAGCCGATACCCAGGTCCACGGTATGGCTGTTAAGCGCATCAAGCAACTGATCGGCGCTTAGCACCGCAACGCGGTAATCGAGCTGAGGATAGCGATCGTTGACCATTTTCAGCAGCAGCGGCAGCGATACGCTGCACTGGGTCACCACGCCGATACGCAATGTGCCGTTCACGCCATGCTTAAGCGATTCCACTTCCAGCTTCAGTCCCTGGTAAACGGAAACAATTTCCCGCGCCCAGGCCAGCACCCTTTCCCCTTCGGCGGTAAAGCCATCAAAGTTATTGCTGCGGTTGATCAATGACAATCCCAGCTCGCGCTCCAGATTTTTCAGGCGCATAGACAATGTGGGCTGGCTAACAAAGCTGGCCTCCGCCGCGCGCCCGAAGTGACGTTCACGCTCCAGATTACACAGATAAATTAATTGCTTTATATCCATAGTTATTATAATTCAATGAGTTAGGATGGATAAAATCTCGGCGATTGAAAATTATGTACTAGCAGGTGTACTAATTTAAAATTTACCATGCCTCGCTAACGGCTTATCACACGAGCAGAGGGGTCTATGGTGCCTTTATGGATGGATTATCTTAGCATACTAACTATTAGCTACAGCAAAGGGTGTCGCGACGGGAGTCGGAGAGCGCTCTTTGTGTTAAGAGAGGCTAAGCAAGTCAGGAGCGTGCGCTGATGATGTCAGGTCACCTGGTTAAGCCTGAATAAGCGTGTTTTGCTCAGCCATTGCTGTCTAACGTCAGCTGATCTTACAGACAGTGAGTGTGTCAGCCTTTACCTTCATGCACTGCCGGAATTGATGGTTTCAATTTGGAAGGTGGGAAAAGGTTTTATTATAGAAGTAACGATAAAATTTCAACAAAGAAATTCAGATAGTTAAACCATCAATTATTTAGTTATAAATCAATAAATTAAAATAGATCACTTACAATAAAAATACTTATTTCCAATATTCATATAGACAACTAACTAATTTACTATCATTTTACTTTATGGAATGGAATATATTCACACAGTAAACATCAGATTGGTATTTTCCTACTACGAGCGTATTAAATATAATTTATCAACCTAAAATACGATAAGTTTATTAATGGCATGGAGGGCGTTATGGGTGGTTTCAACTATGGTGGTGGTCAGGGTGATGGTACTAGCTGGAGTTCAGAAAGAGGAACTGGTCCAGCGCCCGGTGGTGGAAGTAAGGGCAATTCTGGTAATCGTGAAATCGGCGGCAGTATCAGTAGTGGTAAGTCAGGCAGCTTCGTTGGTTCTTCTGTATTAACAAAAGAGCTGGGTGCAAAAATGGCCCGTAGCCTTGGTTTAAGTACTAAAGATTTTGCGTCTTACATTATAAGAGAAGATGGGCATGTTCTTGGCATTACCACATACAGCCTTGGGGATGCTTATGGCGTAGACCTCGGACTTGCCACCCCCTCTTCTACAGCCAATGGTACTATAAGCGTCCTGAATGGTACGCCAAATGCCCCTTCCACCTATAACGGTGATATTTCCGATGCTCGCGTGGCTACGCTAAAAAAAATTATTGCTGATAATGCCGCTACTGCATCCAGCAAACAAGCTGGGAGACGAATTACAAAAGCAAGACTGGCAATAATATCTGCTAAAAATGAGCTGGCTGTTATTGACTATACTATCCAGCAACGCGCCCAAAAAGATATTAGCGTAGAAAATGCCGTTAGGTTCACCGCTGATTTTATGTCAGAAATCACTGATAAGTATAGTAAACGAGCGTCTCTACTGGCACATGATCTTGCAAATCAGGCTAAGGGAAAAACCTTACGTAATATAGATCAGTCTTTGGCTGCGTTTGAAAAATACAAAAACTCTCTCGGTAAGAAATTTGGATTGGCAGACCGAAAAGCCATTGCTAATGCACTGAATTCAATTAAATATTCGGCATATGCAACGCAGCTTGCAAAGTTTAGCAAAGGGTTCGGTTATTATGGCGCTGCTACTGACACTTATGCTGTATTAAAAGAAGTAGTTAAAGCATTTCAGACCGATAACTGGCGCCCGACACTGGTTAAAATTCAAACACTCACTGCTGGCAAAGTTGCTACAGTTGCAGTTGCTTTCAGTTTTGCCGTACTTGCAAATACCCCACTGGGCATTATTGGGCTTGGTGTACTCACCGCATTGATTAGTTGTCTGATTAATGATGCACTAATCAACAGAATTAACGCGAAATTAGGCTTATAAAATCGAATAGTGAGGCTGATTTCCCCGCCTATTTTTTCATGAAGAATAGTGATAAAACACAAACCGGAATAGCAAAGATAAAGCTAAAAACCCAATAAATGGCTCTGATTTTATTATTACCTACTGGATCAATCGCAAAGAATCTTTTTTTCCAAAACGCTTTACTTACTATTTGCAGCGCCAGGCTTTCAAGCGCTAGCTTTGATAAAGGGTATAAAAAACAGTTAACTAACCCTACTAATACAATTAATTGATTCCCTGGATGCCCTGGGTTATGAATCCAGGGTGCGCCAGCTGCAGCCAACATTACCAGACCAAATATAAAATGTGTTGCATAGTATTTTGCGCTCATTTCATTCCCTTTTATGAGATCGCCAATAAAAATCATCAAAAGATTCTAATTTAATATTTTTAGCTATTCAAGTCGATGCAAGCCTTATTCAGAACCCGACGTCTCTGACTATCATTATTCTGCCCATGGAAACGGGCACTGTGATGGACAATGAAGTCATTTAAAGAGGATTATTTACGTTTGCGGCTCAAGACGCACAATTCTCGCTAACCGTTGTGGCCACTTTACTCTGCCCCAGCGATTAACAATAAGCAGGCGTAACCCACCGCCTTTGAATAACGGCGGTGAGTTTGCCAGTATGCCATGCCCGTTTTTGACAACAAGCGGCAAGGCCGGGAATGCGCTTAGCCAGGAAAAAAGCGGCCGGTTAATACGCGGCCGCCCTTTTTCAGTCAGCAACTTTTTCCAGCGCGGCCTGGATTGCCTCAGAAAGCTCGTTGATTTCAAATTTAGCCACATAGCCATCCGCCCCGACTTTACGCACATGTTCTTCGTTGGCGCTGCCGGAGAGCGAGGAGTGAATAACCACCGGAATTTTTTTCAGGGTTTCATCGCGTTTGATATTGCGCGTCAGCGTAAAGCCATCCATTTCCGGCATTTCCAGGTCGGTCAGAACCATCGCGATACGTTCGCTGATATGCTGCCCTGCCGCCTGCGCTTCGCGCGCAATAACTTTTATCTTTTCCCAGGCTTCCAGACCGGTGTTATGCATGAGCGCCGGAATGCCCATGGATTGCAGCCCGTGTTCCAGCATGGTACGCGCCACTTTTGAATCTTCCGCCACAATAACCACGGCGCCAGGCTTGAATTTAAAGCTGCGCTCTTTGATCTCTTTTGGCATGGCATCGCGTACTGAAGGCACGATGTCATACAGAATCTGTTCTACGTCCAGCACCATGGCCAGGCTGTTACTCTGCCCATCGCTGTCGAGGCAGGCAATGCTGGTGATATTACGGCTACTCACCCCCGATTCAGCCGTATGCACCTGGTTCCAGTCGAGACGCACGATATTGTCTACCGACTCAACGGCAAAGGCTTGCGTACTGCGCGCATATTCCGTTACCAGCAATAGGTTAAGTCCGGTTGCCGGTTTACAGCCTGCAACGGCGGCCAGATCGATCACGGGAATGATTTGCTCACGAATGTTAGCCATGCCCAGCAAAGGAGATTGCATGCCCGCCGCTTTAGTAATGGTGGGCATAGGAACGATTTCGCGCAGCTTAAAGACGTTAATACCGAACAGCTCAGCTTTTTCGCCTTCCAGCGAAGACCCCAGCCGGAATAATAACAATTCAAACTTATTAGATAAGGCGAGATTCGCTCTCTCATCAATATCTTTCTGGAAGTTATCCATTTTTACCTCGGGGTGATTATTGTGGCTGGCGTAAGCTCACAATGCGATATCTATTGGGCGCGACGGGAAGCTGTTTTCCCGGCCACATTAACGCTTATGCGTTTGCTCTAATAAGTTATCGGCAGTAAAAATTAAAAATACAGTGGGAATCGCTATTCTGTGGGGTTACTAAGCGTTTGAGTCAGCCAAAGCGCGCTCTGACAGGGCCTGGCTTCAGCTATCAAGGAAAAAAACCCTGGCGATCGCGTCGTCAGGGTTGGGTTCACGGTGCCGACGACGTTAATGTTTGCCGTCGGTATCGTAAGGGCTTTCTTCATCATCGGTACTGTCATCGCGTTTACGCGGGATCTCGCCCTGCTCGTCCGGTGCGCCGCTGGCCCCGATATCATCCTCTTCGTAAGGATTGGGCGCATGAGGCGCATCTTCAGGCAAGCCATGATGTTCGTGTTCGTCCGGGTAAGGCTTGTTATGATCGGGACGTTCTGACATAGGTTCCTCCATTAACATTAACAACGCGGATACGTTAATGAAGTATAGGCGAGGATAGCCTGCGCTGCTTTACCCGGCTGATCGCTGCTGCTCGTTACGCTAAACATGGTGCTTTTTAGCCGCAAAAATAAAAGGCCGCCAATAGGCAGCCTTTCGATTACTATTAATTTTATTTATATAATTACTGAGGTCTTAAGCCTTACAGTAAGGTGGTTCCCTGGTGTGACAGTATTGCTATGCAGTCTACTCACTTACGGACGCATATTTCGGGCTGCAAGCAGCATTTAAGTGGTTTTAACTAAAACCGGGCGAACCGTGCTTGAGTAGACGCAGCCATTATTTATAAAATTAATTTATGGATCTACTCCCCTAAAGTACAGGTCAGGAAAATAAAACTGGCTAACCGCTGGCATCAGGCTACGCCCAGGGCCGTTTTAACTTCATTGGCAATTTTTTCCACCTGCGGGCCATAAATCACCTGCACGTCGTGCTCGCTGACGCGGTTAACGCCATTGGCGCCGGTGGTCATCAAGGTTTGATCCACCACCTCTTTCATATCTTTGACCCGCACACGCAGACGGGTAAAACAGCAGTCAACCTCTTCGATATTCCCTTCACCGCCCAGCCCGCTGATAATGGTTTTAGTCCGATCGTTCGCGCTCACCGCCTGCGCGGGCGCTTCCTGCTCTTCTGATTCGCGTCCCGGCGTTTCCACATTCATTCGTTTGATCACGAATTTGAAACCGTAATAGTAAAGCGGCGCATAAATCGCACCCAGCACCAGCGTCCACCACCAGTGGGTTTTTTCACCGCCGAGAATGCCGAATACCACCAGATCGATAACGCCTCCCTGCACGTTGCCAATCATCAGGTTAAACATCGACATCAGCATAAACGACAGACCGGTTAACAGCGCATGCAGGATATAGAGCACCGGCGACACAAAAATAAAACAGAACTCCAGCGGTTCAGTAATGCCGGTGGTAAAAGAGGTCAGCGCCCCGGCCAGCACCAGCGCCTTAACGCGCTGCTTATGTTCCGGACGAGCGGTATGGTAGATAGCCAGCGCCGCCGCTGGCAGCCCAAACATCATTACCGGAATCTTACCCTGTGCCAGAAATTGCGTTGCCCCACGAATGATCTCGTCAGGGATGGTGCCGGGATGCGTGAGCGAGGTGTTGAAAATATTCAGCGCGCCGACAATGGTTTGATTATCCACGGTAGCGATGCCGCCAATCGGCGTAAAGCGCACGGTTTCATTGAGGATATGATGCAGACCGGTTGGGATCAGCAGGCGTTCACAGGTGCCCAGCAGAAAGGCGCCATATTGACCGCTTTTACCAATAAACTCGCCAACCCAGGCGATGCCAGCGCCAATGGTCGGCCAGATCAACGCCAGCAGCACACCCACCAGCGGCAGCACCACCACCGTCACAATCGGTACAAAGCGCCGTCCGCCAAAAAAGCTGATCGCCGTCGGCAGTTGCTGAGTATAAAAACGATTATGCAGCACCACCGTCAGCAAACCGGCGATCACCCCGCCCAGCACGCTCATATTGAACGTGAAGATGCCAAGCATTTCGATATATTCCGCCGAGGTCATCATCGCCGTGGTTTGATCCATGCCTGCCTGCTGGAGCGCTTCCGGCGTCGTGGTTTGCGCCGTCAATCCTCTGGCCGCCAGCGTGGCGCTGATCCCGACATGCATGGCGATAAAGCCAATCACCGATGCAAAGGCCGCCGTCGGCTTTTCCGCTTTTGCCAGACCAATGGCGCTGGCAACGGCAAAAAAGACCGGCAGGTTAGCAAACAGCGCGCCCGCCACTTTGCGGATAAAACCAATAATCAGCTGAGGCGTTTGCATATTGGCGAAGGTATCGCCGGTAATGGCCGGATTTTGCATAGCGGCGGCAACGCCAAGAAAAATACCCGCTGCGGCTATTACAGAAATAGGCATCATCAAAGCCTTGCCGAACGCATGAACTTTACTGGTGAAATCTTTCATAAACCGCCTCTGTTGCAGGTCAGAAAGCTTCAGTATTAGTCACTCAGGCGATAAGCACCGCACCGGCGCATGCAGAGGTCGGGCAAAATTTGAGCAAACTCACATTTTTCGCGCTGCACGATAAAGGAAAGCTATCACATCATTAAGTCAATCAATTAGACAAAATATTTAACCGGCAGCAGACTTCCCGGCAAAAGAAGCAATAAATGCTTAACAATTCATAAACACAATAAGCCTGCACGAATCATGAAATTCAAATCACAAATTAAACCATACCAGGCCGCGGCGGGCGGCTGGGGCTCACTTGAAGCCACCACCCGTTTCGTTATTGACAGCAAACAAGCGCTGAAAAACCTGCGTAACCTGATGCGCATGAACAAAGCCAAAGGTTTCGACTGCCCGGGCTGCGCCTGGGGCGACGATAACAAAAGCACCTTTAGCTTCTGTGAGAATGGTGCTAAAGCGGTCACCTGGGAAGCAACCCGCCGCTTCGTTGACGCAGAGTTTTTTGCTACCCACAGCGTCAGCAAACTTTATCAGCAGAGCGACTACTTCCTGGAATATCAGGGACGTTTGACCGAACCGTTACGTTACAACCGTCTGACCGATCACTATGAGCCGATCAGCTGGGACAACGCCTTTTCGCTGATTGCTCAGCATATTAAGGCGATGGATAATGCCGATCAGATGGAGCTTTATACCTCCGGTCGCGCCAGTAACGAAGCTTCCTGGCTTTATCAGCTGTTTGGCCGCATGGTTGGCACCAATAACTTCCCTGACTGTTCCAACATGTGTCATGAAGCCAGCGGCAGCGGCCTGAAGCGCAGTATCGGCGTGGGTAAGGGCACCATTCGTCTGGATGATTTCGATCATGCGGATGCGATCTTCGTCTTCGGCCAGAATCCGGGCACCAACCACCCGCGTATGCTGCACAGCCTGCGTCATGCAGCCGATCACGGTGCGAAAATCGTCACCTTTAACACCCTGCGCGAGCGTGGCCTTGAGCGCTTTGCCGATCCGCAGAAACCGCTGGAAGTGGTAACGTCAAAAGCGGGCACCATCAGCTCGACCTATTATCAGCCGAATCTGGGCGGTGATATGGCAGCCGTACGCGGCATGGTGAAAGCGCTGGCGGAAACGCATCGCGCGCGCATCGCCGCCGGTGAAAAAGGCCTGTTCGACGAAGCCTTTATCAATGCGGCCACCAAGGGCGTGGAAGAGTATCTGGCCGCGGTCGACGCCACCGGCTGGCAACAGATTGAACAGCAGTCCGGCCTGAGCGAGCAGCAGCTGCGTGAAGCCGCGGCAATTTACCAGAGCGCCGATCGCGTGATCTGTACCTGGGCGATGGGTATCACCCAGCACAAGCACTCCGTGGATACGGTACGTGAAATCGTTAACCTGCAGCTGCTGTTTGGCCAGCTGGGCAAAAAAGGCGCTGGCCTTTGTCCGGTACGTGGTCACAGTAACGTGCAGGGTAACCGCACCATGGGCATCGATGAGAAACCGTCTCAGGCTTTCCTGGATGCCATGGCGCAACATTTTGACTTTGAGCCGCCGCGGGCGCCGGGCCATAACACGGTAGAAGCGCTGGAAGCGATGCTGCGCGACGAGATCAAAGTGCTGATCGCGCTGGGAGGCAACCTTGCCGCCGCCGCGCCGGACAGCCCGCGCACCGAAGAAGCGATGCAGCGTTGCGGCCTGACGGTACATATCAGCACTAAGCTGAACCGTAGCCATCTGGTGCCGGGTCAGGACAGCCTGATTCTGCCTACGCTGGGCCGTACCGAGCAGGATATGCAGGCTTCTGGTTCACAGTTCATTACTGTCGAAGATTCATTCAGCATGGTGCATGCGTCAGAAGGCGTCGGCAAACCGCTGGCTGAAACGCAGCGTTCAGAAACCGCTATCGTGGCGGGCATCGCGCATGCGGTTCTTGGCAATGCAAAAGTAGACTGGCTGGCGCTGTCAGCGGATTACAACAAAATCCGCGATCATATCGCTGCCACCATTCCTGGCTTCGCTGACTTTAATCAGAAATGCGAACAGCCTGGCGGTTTCTACTTAGGCAACGCCGCCGCCGAGCTGCGTTTCAATACGCCTGGCGGTAAAGCGCACTTTAGCGCGGCAGCCTTACCTGTTTCGCTGTTCCCGCAGCTTGACGTTGAGGTGCCATTTACGCTGCAGTCGCTGCGCTCGCACGATCAGTACAACACCACGATTTATGGTCTCGATGACCGTTATCGCGGCGTGTATGGCCAGCGTGAAGTGCTGTTCATTAACCCGGAAGATATGAGCGACATGGGTTATGAAGCCGGGCAGAACGTCGATATTGAAACGCTGTGGAACGATGGCATCACGCGTCGTGTCAGCGGCTTTAAGCTGGTGCCTTACAATATCCCACGCGGCAACCTTGCCGCCTACTACCCGGAAACCAACCCGCTGGTTCCCCTCTCCAGCTTTGGCGACGGCAGCGGCACCCCGACATCTAAATCGGTGCCGGTGAAAATTTCTTTAACAGCTGAAGTGGTCACGCAACGTATTGCCTGATAGCCTGTAAGTCTGTGTAAAAAGCCGGTTCGTCCGGCTTTTTACGTTTATTACACCTTGCCGGGCGCCAGCGAATCGCGTAAAACTGTCTGCCGCTCTTAGGCCACGAAACTGAATTCAACTATGTTCCAGGATAACCCGCTGCTTGCGCAGCTTAAAGAGAAGCTCCACGCCCAGACACCGCGTGTGGAAGGGGTGGTAAAAGGCACCGAAAAAGGTTTCGGTTTCTTAGAAGTGGACGCGCAGAAAAGCTACTTTATTCCGCCGCCGCAGATGAAAAAAGTCATGGCTGGCGACCGCGTTATCGCTGCGGTGCAAACCGATAAAGACCGTGAAATTGCCGAACCGGAAAGCCTGGTTGAGCCGTTCCTGACGCGCTTTGTCGGTCGGGTACAGAAAAAAGATGACCGCCTCTCGATCGTTCCCGATCATCCGCTAATTAAAGATGCCATTCCCTGCCGTCCGGTGCGCAGCCTGCAACACGATTTTCAGGCCGGTGACTGGGCCGTGGCGGAAATGCGCCGCCATCCGCTGAAAGGCGACCGCAGCTTTTATGCTGAACTGACCGAATTTATTACCACCGGCGACGACCATCTGGCGCCGTGGTGGGTGACACTGTCACGCCATAACCTTGAGCGTGAAGCGCCAGCAGAGACGTTCAGCGATATGCTGGATGAGCAGCTGGCGCGTGAAGATTTAACCGCGCTGAATTTTGTCACTATCGACAGCGCCAGCACCGAAGATATGGATGACGCGCTGTATGTGGAAGAGCTGGCGGATAACGCGCTGCGCCTGACTATCGCTATCGCCGATCCGACCGCTTACGTGCCCGCAGAGAGCAAGCTGGATGCTATCGCCGCTGAGCGTGCCTTTACCAACTATCTGCCGGGCTTTAATATCCCGATGCTGCCGCGCGAGCTGTCCGATAACGTCTGCTCGCTGCGCCCAAATGAGCGTCGTCCGGCGCTGGTGTGCCGCGTGACCGTAGGTCAGGATGGTTCCCTCTCTGATATCACCTTCTTTGCCGCCTGGGTCGAATCTAAAGCCAAGCTGGTTTATGACGAAGTCTCCGACTGGCTGGAAAACCAGGGCGAATGGCAGCCGGGCAGCGATGAGATCGCACAGCAAATTCGTTTGCTGCATCGTCTTTGCCTTTCCCGCGTGGAATGGCGTCAGCAGAACGCGCTGGTGTTTAAAGACCGTCCCGATTACCGCTTCCTGCTGGGCGAAAAAGGCGAAGTGCTGGACATTATTGCCGAGCCGCGCCGTATCGCTAACCGCATCGTGGAAGAGGCGATGATCGCCGCGAACATCTGTGCCGCGCTGGTGCTGCGTGAGAAACTGGGCTTCGGCGTTTATAACGTGCACCTGGGCTTTGACCTCACCAATGCCGAGCAGGCCGCCGCCGTGCTGGCTAACCATGGCGTAACCGCCGATGCGGCCGCAATGGCGACGCTGGAAGGGTTTATCAAGCTGCGCCGCGAGCTGGATGCGCAGCCGACGCAGTTCCTCGACAGCCGCATTCGTCGTTTCCAGTCCTTTGTTGAAATCAGCACTGAGCCGGGCCCGCACTTTGGTCTGGGTCTGGAAGCCTATGCTACCTGGACCTCCCCGATTCGTAAGTATGGCGATATGGTTAACCATCGCCTGCTGAAAGCGATTATTCGCGGCGAAAGCGCTTCACGTCCGAATGATGACGTCACGCTGAAAATGGGCGAGCGTCGTCGTTTAAACCGTATGGCGGAACGCGATGTGGGCGACTGGCTCTATGCGCGCTTCCTGAACAAAGCGGCCGGCACCGATACCCGCTTCAGCGCGGAAATTATCGATGTCTCCCGTGGCGGCATGCGCGTACGCCTGCTGGCTAACGGCGCCGTTGCCTTTATTCCGGCACCGTTTATTCACGCAGTGCGTGATGAACTGGTATGCAGCCAGGAAAACGGCACGGTGCAGATCAAAGGCGAAGTGGTCTACCGCGTTACCGATGTGATTGATGTCACTATCGCTGAGGTACGTATGGAAACACGCAATATCGTGGCGCGCCCTGCTGCCTGATAACCCATTTAACGGGGCGGCCTGGCGCTGCCCCGTTTTATTAACCGCCTCTGATATTACTTATTCATTCAGCCTCGTTTCATAACTAAAACGCCTGCCGCCTCACACTTTTCTTAAATTTTCCTTTCTCTAACAAAACTTTAAATTACTTTTACCTTGCTTGCCCTTTTTCCCTCTTCGTCTCTGGATCAGCAAGGAGTTAGTCATGAGAAACGTCAAAACCGGTTTAATCTGGTTAGCCGTGGCGTTGATTGGCGCGTTTGCCTTCGCCATGCTGGCAATTAACCGCGGCGAGCCGGTCAATGCTGTCTGGCTGGTCGTGGCGGCTGTCGCCTGCTACAGCATTGCTTACCGCTTTTATAGCCTGTTTATCGCCAGGAACATATTTGAGCTTAACGATAACCGTATCACCCCGGCCGAGCGCTATAACGACGGTCTCGACTATGTTCCTACCAATAAATGGGTGCTGTTTGGACACCACTTTGCCGCTATCGCAGGTGCGGGCCCGCTGGTAGGCCCGATCCTGGCGGCGCAGATGGGCTTTCTGCCCGGCACAATCTGGATTTTGGTTGGCGTGATGCTGGCAGGCGCAGTGCAGGATTTCCTGGTACTGTTTATCTCTACGCGGCGCGATGGCCGTTCGCTGGGTGAGATGGCGCGTCAGGAGTTGGGCGCGTTTGCGGGCGTCATCACGATGCTTGGCGCGCTGGGCGTGATGATTATTATCCTGTCAGCGTTGGCGCTGGTGGTGGTCAAAGCGCTGGCGGATAGCCCCTGGGGCCTGTTTACCATCGCCGCAACCATTCCTATCGCCCTGCTGATGGGCATCTGGATGCGCTTTCTGCGTCCGGGGAAAATCGCCGAAGTGTCGCTTATCGGCTTTGTGCTGATGATGGCCGCGATTATTTATGGCGGCGATATTGCGCAGCATCCTTACTGGGGGCCGTTCTTCACGCTGAAAGGCACCACGCTGACGTGGGTGCTGGTGGGATATGGGTTTATCGCCTCGGTGCTGCCGGTATGGCTGCTGCTGGCGCCGCGTGACTATCTCTCAACCTTTCTGAAGATCGGCGTGATTGTCGGCCTGGCGGTGGGAATTCTGTTCGCCATGCCGGAAATGAAGATGCCTGCCGTATCGCGCTTTATTGACGGTAGCGGCCCGGTGTTCTCCGGCGCGCTGTTCCCTTTCCTGTTTATCACCATTGCCTGCGGCGCTATCTCCGGGTTTCATGCGCTGGTTTCCAGCGGTACCACGCCAAAACTGGTGGAGCGGGAAAGCCATATCCGTTTTATCGGCTATGGCGCGATGCTGATGGAATCCTTTGTGGCAATCATGGCGCTGATCTGCGCCTCGGTGATCGATCCCGGCGTTTATTTTGCGATGAATTCCCCGGCGGCGCTGATCGGCACTACGGTGGAAAACGCCGCGCAGGTCATTAACGGCTGGGGGTTTGTGGTTACGCCGGAGATGCTGACCACGATTGCCCGTGATGTGGGCGAAAGCTCTGTGCTGTCGCGTGCTGGCGGCGCGCCAACCTTTGCCGTCGGCATGGCACATATCATTACCGACGTCTTTAACAGTCGCGCAATGATGGCGTTCTGGTATCACTTCGCCATTCTGTTTGAAGCCCTGTTTATCCTTACCGCGGTGGATGCCGGAACCCGCGCCTGTCGCTTTATGGTGCAGGATTTGGCGGGCACGCTCATCCCTGGCCTTGCCAATAACCGCTCCTGGCTGGGCAATATGATCGGCACCGCCGTCGCGGTAGCGGGCTGGGGCTTCTTTGTTTATCAGGGCGTGGTCGATCCATTGGGCGGCATTAATACTCTTTGGCCGCTGTTTGGCATCGGCAACCAGATGCTGGCCTCAATGGCGTTGATCCTCGGTACCGTGGTGCTGTTTAAAATGAAAAAGCAGCGCTATGCCTGGGTGACGATTCTGCCCACCGCCTGGCTGTTTATTACCTCAATGACGGCAGGCTGGCAGAAGATATTTCATGAAAAGCCCGCCATCGGCTTTCTGGCGCAGGCGAAGAAATTCAGCACGGCGATTGAAAACGGCACGGTGATCGCCCCGGCGAAAAGCGTGGCGGATATGCAGACCATTGTATTGAGCAACCAAATCAATGCCGCCCTTTGCGCTTTCTTTATGCTGGTTGCGGTAACGATGCTGATTGCCGCCTTTTTCGTGGTTCGCCGTGCGCTGAAAAGTGCACGCCCTACCACGCATGAAACCGAGCCGGTGCTGCGTAAGGAGGTACGTCATGTCTGAGTTGCTTCGCCCGATTACCGCGCGGCGTCAGATGGCGAAAATTCAACGCTGCCGTCCGCTGATACCGTTCACCGCCCCGCCAGCACGCGGCTGGCGTCTGCTTTGGCAGCGGCTGACGCAAAGTTTTCGCTTGATGGTGGGCGTGCAGGATTACCAAAACTATTTGCGTCATATGCGGCAACAGCACCCTGCCGCTGAGCCGATGTCGGAGAAAGCGTTTCATCGCTATTGCCTTGAGGCGCGCTTTCCGTCTAAGGCTGGCAAGTTAGGGAAATGCCCTTGCTAACACTCAGCGGCTGTCACCTTTTCCCTGTGACTGTTAGTATCAACAGGTAGAGCAAACATTCAGGCATCCGTAATCGGATGCCTGTTTAACGATGATTCGGGTGTAATGTTAATTTTTTACGGAAAAAAATAGCTCTCCGACTGCATAATGCTTATGTATCCCGTCATAAAGTATTACTAAACTTATGATAGTCGTGCGATCTGCTTAACAGGATGGTTTGTATGCTTGAAGATCAGGGTCAAACATTGCTCTTTACACTGTTTGGCACCCGCAGCCCTTACTGGCAGCTTACCTCCGACAGTGATGCCCTAAAACTTTCTCGGGAAGAACTGGCGGAAACTAGCCTGGCTGTCCCGCTTTCGTCCGCTCAGGCGCAGCTGCTGCGCGCCATGACGGTGGTGACCACCAGCGTCAATCTGGTGATAAATTTGCGCGGCGAAGAATTGCCCATGCATTTTGTCGGACGCAAAGTTAATCAGGGCGAATGGGCGGGCACCGCGTCCGCGTGGGGCGATACCTCTTCTGTCGCGCGCGACCTTACTCAGGGGCTCTCTTTTGCTGAACAGGTGGTTTCTGAAGCCAACTCGGTCATTGTGATCCTCGATCAGAAAGGCAATATTCAGCGCTTTAATCGCCTCAGCGAGGAGTATACCGGACTAAAAGAGCAGGAAGTTATTGGTCGTAATGTCTTTCAGCTGTTTATGACCCGTCAGGAGGCCGTGGCCTCACGCCGCAATATCACCGGTTTTTTTCGTGACGGCAGCTCTTATGAAGTTGAGCGCTGGATTAAAACGCGCAAAGGCCAGCGCCTGTTTTTGTTTCGCAACAAATTCGTCCACAGCGGCAGCGGTAAAAACGAAATATTCCTGATCTGTTCCGGCACCGACATCACTGAAGAACGCCGGGCTCAGGAGCGCCTGCGTATCCTGGCGAATACCGATACCGTTACCGGCTTGCCTAACCGTAACGCTATTCATCAGCGCATCAGCGAAGTGCTGGAAAAGCGCGAACAGCAGCAGATCGGCGTGGTTTATCTGGATCTGGATAATTTCAAAAAGGTAAATGACGCCTACGGCCATATGTTTGGCGATCAGCTGTTACAGGCGGTGTCGTTGGCGGTGCTTACCTGCCTCGATCCGCAGCAAACGCTGGGTCGCCTCGGCGGCGATGAGTTTATCGTGCTGGCGGAAAACAGCTCAGAAGTGGCGCTGGAAGCGATGGCGTTACGCATTTTGACGCGCCTGCGTCAGCCCTTCCGTATCGGCCTGATTGAAGTCTATACCGGTTGCTCGCTGGGTATCGCGCTGGCGCCGCAGCACGGTGAAGATCGTGAAAGCCTGATACGTAATGCTGATACGGCGATGTATCACGCTAAAGAGAATGGTCGTGGTCAGGCCTGCGTGTTTTCCGCTGAAATGAATCAGCGCGTTTTTGAATATGTCTGGCTTGATACCAATCTGCGTAAGGCGCTGGAGCAGCAACAGCTGATCCTGCATTACCAGCCTAAAATCAGCGCGGGCAACCGGGTAACGGGCGTAGAGGCGCTGGTGCGCTGGCTTTCACCGGAGCGCGGCCTGATCCCGCCCAATGAATTTATTTCTTATGCCGAGGAGTCGGGCCTGATTGTGCCGCTTGGCCGCTGGGTGATGCTTACCGTGCTGCAGCAGATCGTGGACTGGCGTCGTCAGGGCATCTATCTGCGCGTGGCGGTCAATGTTTCCGCGCGTCAGCTAATCGATCAAAGTATCTATAACGATCTGAAGCAGGCGTTGCAGCTTAACGGCATGACCGCCAGCCCGATTGATATTGAGCTAACCGAAAGCTGTTTGATTGAAAACGAGCAGCAGGCGCTGACGTTAATGCATCAGTTCCGCGAGCTCGGCGCAGAGGTGCATCTGGATGATTTCGGCACCGGTTACTCTTCGCTGTCGCAGCTGGCACGCGTGCCGATCGATGCGATCAAACTGGATCAAAGTTTTGTGCGTGATGTGCATAAGCAGCCGATCGCCCAATCGCTGGTGCGCGCTATTGTCGCCGTGGCTAAAGCGTTGAACCTGCGCGTGATCGCTGAAGGGATTGAAAATGAGCAGGAAGAGCAATTTCTGTTGGATAACGAGGTAGATGAACGTCAGGGTTACTATTATGCGAAGCCAATGCCCGCAGATAAACTGGAGCATTGGCTTGCTCAGCGTCCTGCCAAGCCCTGATTAATCCTGTTAACTTACTTTACGCAGCTGCGAACTGAGACGGTCTTGCAGCTGTACCAGACGCTCCATGTAGGCCAGATCTTTCTCCTCAATGGTGAACGCGTAGTCCACCCAGTCTTCCGTAATATCCATCAGCTCGCCGCGTGTGAGCTGCAGCACGCGCTGACGGGCTTTCAGCATCGCCTTAACGCCATTGAGTTTGGGTCGCAGCGTATCGATAAAGGTGCGCGTGGCGCGATAGCCCTCGCCCTGCTGGAACAGGCGATCGACAAGACCGCGCGTTTCAAACCACTCGGCGGTATGGCTTTCCCCCTCACAAATCAGCTCCTCGGCCAGCTTCATGCCCGCGCGGCGCGCCACCAGTGAATAGCCGCCCATACCCGGAAACAGGTTAAAGGCGATTTCCGGGAAGCCCATACGCGCGTTGTTTTGTGCCAGCACAAAGTGATGAGCCAGCGCGGCTTCAAAACCGCCGCCCAGTGCGCTCCCTTCGACCATGGCGATGGTTACCGCACCGACATCAAAACCGCGTGCCGCCGCATGAATGCAATCCACGCAGGCGCGTGCATAAGCACGCAGCGCCTCGCGACGACCGTTTTTTATGCACTCCACAAAGAATTTTAAATCACCGCCAGCGTTAAACATCGCCGGAACCAGCGATCCGGTTACCCAAAAATCCACTGGTAAACCGGAGCGCTGAGCGGCATAGCGCAGGTTCATGATCTCTTCGATAAGCGCATGATTAAAGGAAGGACGCGGTTCAGCGCGCAACATCATCCACATGGTGCGTCGCTCTTCTTCGTACCAGGCGTCCAGCTGAGTGGTTTGTCCAGATTCAGTAAACAGTCGGCAGGTAGGTTGGTTCATTAATGACATAATCTCATCCTCATTATAGTTGATGCGTTAAACGCAACACCAGCCTAATGCAGAGTGAGACAACACTGAATGAGCGACTGATTTTTAAGACAAAATAGTGAAAACCCCGCCTCGCGGCGGGGTCGAATTTTTAAGCAAATTTATTTGATGGCTGCGCGTTGTCCTGCTGCTGCGCGATGACGTTTTACCTGCTTTGAATAAACCGCAGTAATGATTGGCACTAACAGCGAGGTCACGATTACCGAAGTCGCGACCAGCGCCGTCGCGGCGGGCGCTACCGGCTTGAATTGCGGTACCATTTCAGCGATTAACACCGGTGTGGCCACCGCCGCGCCCGCTGAACTCGAAGCCGCCACGCCCGCCGTACCGTCCCCGCCGCCAATCAGACGGTCAGCGATAATCAACGGAATACCGGTAACAATAATCACCGCCACGCCCAACATAATGCCCAGCAGACCAGTTTGCGCAATCACCGACAGATCGATGGTGTTACCCAGCGCAAAGGCAAAGAATGGAATCAGCGTCTGTACCGCCTTACCGAAAAACTCTCGCAGTTCGGGGTCAAGGTTGCCTAAGGTAAAGCCGATCAGGAAAGGCAGCACCGCGCCGACAAAGACGTGCGGCTCAAAGGAGGCGATACCGGCGGTGCCCAGAATCACCATGGTCATCAGCGGGCCTGATTCCAGCGACATCAGGACAAAGGCGCCCGCTTCTTCTTTCGTGCCGTACTGCTGCATTAATGAAGCGTAGAGACCGCCGTTGGTCATATCCATCGCCGCTACTAGCGCCAGCGTTGACAGCCCAGCCAGCATGCCCACTTCAAAGCCGTTTTCCGGTATCAGACGAGAAGCTATCGCGGCCACAACCCAGGCCACAGCAATTTTAGTTATCACCAGCGTACCCGACTTACGCAGCACGGTGCCGGTGGCGCTTATTTTTATTGAGGCGCCCATACAAAAGAACCAGACGGCCAGAATCGGTATGGTTCCGGTCATCAAGCCGTTAGTAAAGGAACCAAAATATTTCCCTGCGCCGGGAGAAAAAGTGTGACACAGCGCCCCCAGAAACAGAGGCACCAGCATCATCCCACCCGGAATTTTATCGATAGCACGTTTAATTTGCATGTTGTCTTCCACCCTTGTTGAGCAAGACGTTGACACGATCCTGCGGCGCCCTCAGGGGCAATGGAAAGCAACATAGCGTGATTATCGCCAGGTAAAAGTGATCTCATCGTTATTTTTAAAACAACGTTTCAATATTAAAGGACTTTCATTTTGTTTTTGCGCAGCGCATCAACTTTTTTGCCCGTAATAGGCGTTCGCGCCATGTTTACGCAACCAGTGCTTATCCAGTAATGTTTGCTGCATGGCGGGTAACGTCGGCGTGATCTGCTGGCTAAACAACGCCATATAGGCAACCTCTTCCAACACCACGGCGCTATGAACCGCATCTTTAGCGCTTTTACCCCAGGCAAAAGGGCCATGCGAATGTACCAGCGCGGCGGGAACCGCTAACGGCGCGATATCACGCTGGCGCAGCGTTTCGATAATCACCTGACCTGTTTCCCATTCGTAGCGCTCGGCGATCTCGTCATCGGTCATCATGCGCGTACAGGGAATAGCGCCATAAAAATCATCGGCGTGCGTGGTTCCCCAGGCAGGAATATCACGCCCCGCCTGCGCCCAGATGGTGGCGTGGCGCGAATGAGTATGCACAATGCCGCCTACGTCCGGCCACGCCAGATAGAGCGCGCGATGCGTATCGGTATCTGAGGAAGGACGCTTATTACCTTCAACAATTTCTCCGCTCTCCAGCGCTACAACCACCATATCGTCGCGCGTCATCGCCTCATAGCTCACGCCGGAGGGCTTGATCACCAGCAAACCGCGCTCACGATCGACAGCGCTGACGTTGCCCCAGGTAAAGGTCACCAGATTGTGTTTCGGCAGCGCCAGATTGGCTTCAAGCACCTGTTCTTTGAGTTCTTCCAGCATAATTTTTTCCATCCACCCTTTAGTAAATGCACTATTTTTATAGGGCTGGCGCGCTAAAGGTATGGAAGCGCTGGCTGATTAGATAGCGCGATCTGGCTGACAACCCAATTTTGTGCAGCTAATTAGGAGTTTTTAACCTGTTGTAACTTTTGGTAGTGCCTATAATTAATCAATGCAATTGAACCATGGGTGATTATTAGCACCCTTATTTTTAGCGGTACAATTGCTGTTCCTGACCTGAATCGATGCATGGAAATGAATGCTGTTGCGCCTTAACAGCGGCTAAACAGAAAGCGTTTCGATGCAAAATAAACGGTCAGCGAACCAGAGACGCGGAGTAACCCGACTATACTTAGAGGGTTTCCTCTGTGAGCAACAATAAAGGAGAAGTAATTATGACTAACAATGCAAAACGCATTTCCGCTACCGTGCTGGCTGCGGTTTTAGCCCTCTCATTAGCGGGCTGCAGCAACTGGTCTAAACGTGACCGCAACACAGCAATTGGTGCTGGCGCTGGCGCTATTGGTGGCTCTGTGCTGACCAACGGCAGTGGCCTGGGCACCATCGGCGGCGCGGCTGTCGGCGGGATCATTGGTCATCAGATCGACCGTTAATATAACTATAATTTAGGGCTACGCAGCGCATCTATACGACAAGGCCGTTCATTGAACGGCCTTGTTTTTTCACCCTCCGGCCAGTTTGACCTTCAGGCCTTTTGCTTCCAGTAAGCTTTTTATTTCGTCACGTTTATCGCCCTGGATCTCAATCAGGCCCTCTTTCGCCGCCCCGCCGCAGCCGCATTTTTTCTTTAGTTCCGCCGCCAGTTTGTTGAGCTCTGCCTCATCCAGATCCAGGCCACTGATAATACAAACGCCTTTGCCCTTGCGTCCGCTGGTCTGGCGCTGAATGCGCACGATGCCGTCGCCTTTCGGGCGTGGCGCTTTGGTTTCCGGCTGAGTAATGCGCCCACTGTCGGTGGAATAGACCAACGGATTATCTTTATGGCTCATGCACCCTCCTGCAGGGAAGTCAGAATAGCCTGTAGCGTAGCGGCCGGATCGGCCGATTGGGTGATCGGGCGTCCGATTACCATATAATCAACGCCCGCCTGCTGTGCCTGCTGCGGCGTCATAATCCGGCGCTGGTCGCCCGCCTCGCTGCCAACGGGACGAATGCCCGGCGTAACCAGTTTGAAGTCTGCGCCAAACTGTTGCTTAAAGGCTGCGGCTTCGTGGGCAGAGCAAACCACGCCATCCAGCCCGCACTGTTGCGTCAGGCGCGCCAGGCGCGCGGCGTGTTCTGCTGGCGTCGCGGTAATGCCCAAATCGTGTAGATCGGCGGCCTCCATACTGGTCAGTACGGTTACCGCGATCAGCAGCGGCGCATCTTTGCCGAAAGGCATTAACGCTTCACGGGCGGCATTCATCATACGCGCCCCGCCGCTGGCGTGAACGTTTACCATCCAAACGCCCAGCTCGGCGGCGGCGGCAACGGCATGCGCGGCGGTGTTGGGAATATCATGAAATTTTAGATCGAGGAATACCTCAAAACCACGCTGATGCAGCTCACGAACAAACTGCGGTCCGAAAAGCGTGAACATCTCTTTACCGACCTTTAAGCGGCAGCTGGTGGGATCGATGCCCTCGACAAAGGCCAGCGCGCGGTTACGGTCAGCGTAATCAAGCGCGATAAGAACGGGCGAATCAATTCGGTTTTGAGGCTGAGACATCTCTATTCCTTCAACAATAGGGCACCGCATGGCGCATGAGAAAACGCCAGGTATTCTACCTGCCGCAGGCGGCGGAAAACAGCTTTAACCTGCCGCATTCACCGTCATAATCCACCTGCCTGGCGAGCTATGCACCGTGGTTAAGGCGATTGCCTGTGTGCTTAATCAAAAGTATGTTGTAACTAAATAATAGCAAAGTAACCCACTGTTAAACAGATTGCGCCAACGGGATGACGCTATTGACCATCCAGCCCGCGTATCGGCTTCACGGTTGACCATGCGCGGCATGAAGGACAATGCCAGTAAAGCGCATGGGCGGTAAAACCGCATTTCTGGCAGCGGTAACGCGGCTTGGTGCGGATCTGCTCGCCAACCATATCACGCAGCACCATCAGGCTCTCTTTGGCACGGCCATCTTCCGCCTCGTGCAGGTGGAAATCCATCAGGCGGTGGAAAACGCGCATGGTGGGATGTCGCTGCAGCTGGCGGTTGATATAGACCTGCGCCACGTCTGCGCCCTGCTCGCGTTCCAGAATATCCGCCAGGTAAAGCTCCGCCAGCGCGCCGGTGTTCTCTTCCACACAGCGGCGCAGATAATCAGCCCAGATAAGCGGCTGTTCCAGCTGTTGATAACAGGTTTCCAGCATATCCAGCGTTTCGCTGACCAGCTCTTTATCCTGCTCAATCACGCGCTGCAGGTGGCTGGCGGCGCGGGCGTAATCGCCTTTCGCCATAAAGATACGCCCCATCATGATAGAGACGCGCGCGCTCTGGCGGTCGGCTGCTTCGCCTTTTTTCAGCAGGTTAAACGCGCGGTCCAGATCGTCGCTGCCCATTGCCAGCAGCGCCAGCTCGCAGTAAAAATGCGCGATTTCCATCTGATGGCGGCTTTTGCCCAGCTTAACCAGCCTCTCCGCCATATCTATCGCTTTCTGCCATTCGCTGGTGGCCTGATAGATGGTCAGCAACTGTTGCAGCGCGCTAAGTCGAAAGTCCGTTTCGTCAGTGAGCTGTTCAAACATCTCTTCAGCGCGATCGTATAACCCGGCCGCCATATAATCGCGGCCTAGCTGCTGCACCGCCAGCAGACGCTGCTCATAGCTCAGAGAGGCGCTTTCCATCAGTGACTGGTGGATACGTATCGCCCGATCCACCTCCCCGCGTGAGCGGAACAGATTACCCAGCGTCAGGTGCGCTTCCACCGTCCCGCTGTCCTCTTTCAGCATATCCAGGAAAAGATCGACCGCTTTGTCCTGCTGGTTCGAAAGCAGGAAGTTTACGCCGGTCACATAGTCGCGTGACAGACGATTAGCCTCTTGCTGCTTATCCTGTTGCGCACTTCTGCGCCCCATGTACCAGCCATAGGCAGCGGCCACGGGCAGTAACAGAAACAGCAGTTCCAACATCAGGCGTTATTCCTTGACGACGGGCGTTTGTGACGGGGTTACGTTTTCAGTCTGAACGTTTTGCTGGTGCAGACGCTTGAGTTTACGCTGCGCGTTAGCCAGTGAGACGCGAACGCGTAGCCAGAAAAGCCCACAAATTGCCCAACCCAGCACAAACCCTGCGCCAAACAGCGACGCCAGTAAGGTGGAGATGCGGTATTCACCCTGCGCAATCAGAAAGTTAAATGAGACAACCTGGTCATTATGCGCGCCAAGCGTCACAGAGATGATGAATATCACCAGAACCAGTAAAAAGATCAGTAAATATTTCACGTTTCGTCCTGTAATTCGGTGTAAGCCAAAGGATTATGCCAAAAATGTTATAAGGATGCTTGCTGAGATAACGGGTAAAAGCGCTATCTCAGCAAAAATCTGTTTTTCCAGTCAGGTTATGGGGGCAAAACGCCGCTTTGCAATCATGATTCTTTATCCTGTTCGCGTTGGGCGATCTCCTGATGCTCATCGGGCGGAATCGTCAGCGGGCCGCAAACGCGCTGCGCCAGCCAACAAGCCAGCGTTACCAGCAGCCAGCTGATCCATGTTGCCACCAGCAGATCGCGCGGCCAGTGCATGCCTAACAGCACGCGGCTCCCCATTACCGCCACGGCCCATATCATCAGAATCGTCACGGTCTTGCGGTGACGGCGCGGCCACAGTAGCCCTACGCCCAGCAGCGCCCAGCTGGCGGCAAACATCGTATGTCCCGATGGAAAGGCGAAGCCCGTTTCAAACGCCCAGTGACGCTTCAGCCACTGTGGAATATGGTCATCATCCGCCACCAGCTGCTCAACCATCTGGCCGCGCGCCTGGCGATCCAGCTGGTAAAACGCATCGCCAGGAATGCCGTGGGTTTTCTCCAGCCACAGCACGTAGGGGCGCGGCTCCTGCACCCGCGCTTTGATAAAGGATTTGGTATATTGCCCGGCCAGAATCGCGGCGATCATAATCACCAGCAGAAACAGCGCAGGCTTTAAGCGAAAGCGCAGACACCATAAAAACCAGGCGCATAAGATAGCGCTGGTGAGGATCCCCCACGGGCGCGTCACCGTCTCGGTCATCCAGAACAGCAAACGTAGCCCAAATCCGCTGCCGCCCGGCTGCCATTGCCAGTCGGCAAGCCACATCAGTAGCGGCAGAACCGAGAGTAACAGAGCGCCAAAGGCGGTGCGTTTTGCTATTTCCAGCATGCGGCTTCCTTGTGATTAATAAACGTTTACGCGGATAGCGTTTAATAATAGCTTATAAATGAATAACATAAGCAAGATTAGTTAGATAATTGTGCGTTATTACATTAATCGTCGTGACGTATTACCCGTACGCAGACGGGTTATGGCAAAATAGACGCCATGATTTTGGTCAAGTTGACCAACAAGGCGCTATCTTGATGATAGCGCAACCTAAGATGGTTCTGGAGAGTCACATGCAGCTTAAACGGGTGGCAGAAGCTAAACTGCCTACGCCCTGGGGTGATTTCCTCATGGTGGGATTCGAAGAATTGGCTACCGGCCACGACCACGTGGCGCTGGTATTTGGTGATATTAATAACAATGAAGCCGTGCTGGCGCGCGTGCATTCTGAATGCCTGACCGGCGATGCGCTGTTCAGCCTGCGCTGCGATTGTGGTTTTCAGCTGGAGGCGGCGCTGAATGCTATCGCTGAAGAAGGCCGCGGCGTGCTGCTCTATCATCGTCAGGAAGGCCGCAATATCGGCCTGTTAAACAAGATCCGCGCCTATGCGCTACAGGATAAAGGCTACGATACCGTTGAAGCGAATCACCATCTGGGATTTGCGGCAGACGAGCGCGATTTCACGCTCTGCGCCGATATGTTTAAGCTACTGGGCGTGGATGAAGTGCGGTTGCTGACCAACAATCCGCGTAAGGTAGAGATTCTGAGCGAAGCCGGGATCAATATCGTCGAGCGCGTTCCGCTGATCGTGGGACGTAACCCGGAAAACGCCCATTATCTGGATACCAAAGCGGAAAAGATGGGCCATCTGCTGCCTAAATCCTGATAACGACGCCGGACAGGCAGGCGGTTCGCTTACGCGTTTCCTGCCTGCCCGGCGCTGGTTAGTTCAGCATATTACGAATCACATAATGTAATATCCCGTCGTTCTGATAGTAGGTCAGTTCATTACCGGTATCGATACGACAGCGTGTCGCCAGCACTTCCCTGCTGCCATCCGGCCGCGTTAGAGTGACATTTACCGTGCCGCCTGGGGTTAAATCCGCCAGGTTTTCAATATCAATCAGCTCATCGCCGCTCAGGTTTAACGTTTTGCGCGTTACGCCCTGCGGAAACTCCAGCGGTAAAATGCCCATGCCGATCAGGTTGGAACGGTGAATACGCTCGAAGGATTCACAAATCACTACCCGAATGCCCAGCAGGCGCGGCCCTTTTGCCGCCCAGTCACGGCTGGAGCCAGAGCCATACTCTTTACCGGCGATCACTGCCAGCGGCGTTCCCTGCTGCTGATAAACCATCGCGGCGTCATAGATCGACAGCTGCTCGCCGTTCGGCACCACGCGCGTCATGCCGCCTTCAACACCGGGCACCATCTCGTTGCGAATACGAATATTGGCGAAGGTGCCGCGCATCATCACTTCATGGTTGCCGCGCCTTGAACCGTAGGAGTTAAAATCAGTGCGCTCGACGCCACGCTCCAGCAGATAACGCCCCGCGGGGCTTTCCGCCTTGATGCTACCCGCCGGGGAGATATGGTCAGTGGTGACCGAATCGCCCAGCATCGCCAGAATGCGCGCGCCTTTGATATCCTCTACCGGCTTCGGCGTTTTTTCCATATCGTCAAAGAACGGCGACAGCCGGATATAGGTAGAGCCTTCATCCCAGTCATAGGTAGCCGCTTCGCTGACTTTGATCTGCTGCCACTCAGGCGTGCCGTCAAACACCTCGGCATACTCTTTGTGGAACATATCGCTGGAAACCTGCTGTACCGCAGCGGTGATTTCATCAGGCGTAGGCCAGATATCCTTTAAATAGACCGGCTGCCCCGCTTTGTCTTCGCCGAGCGGCTCGCTTTGCAGATTGATATTCATATTGCCCGCCAGCGCATAGGCGACAACCAGCGGCGGCGAAGCCAGCCAGTTGGTTTTGATCAGCGGATGAATACGGCCCTCAAAGTTACGGTTGCCTGAAAGTACGGCCCCCACCGTTAAATCGCCCTCTTTGATCGCGTTTTCGATATTTTCCGGCAGCGGCCCGGAGTTACCAATACAGGTGGCGCAGCCGTAGCCCACCAGGTTAAAGCCCAGCCGATCAAGGTACGGCGTCAGGCGCGCGGTAGCGAGATAATCCGAGACCACTTTTGATCCTGGCGCCAGCGAGGCTTTTACCCACGGCTGGCGCTGTAGGCCACGTTCAACCGCATTCTTTGCCAGCAGACCGGCGGCCATCAGCACGCTTGGGTTAGAGGTATTGGTACAGGAAGTAATGGCGGCAATAGCGACCGCACCATCGGTTAACTCCAGTTCCTGCTCGCCGTCATGATAGGTAACGGCATGATGATCTTTTTGCGCGCGGTTCACTTCCAGTTCATTACTTTGCTGAAAGGCCTGCGGCACGTCGCCCAGCGAGACGCGATCCTGCGGACGTTTTGGACCGGCAAGGCTGGCTTCAACTTCACTCATATCCAGCGCCAGCGAACTGGTAAAGATCGGCTCCTCGCCCGGATTGCGCCATAAACCCTGGGCTTTAGCATAGGCTTCCACCAGCGCCGCCTGTTCGCTGCTGCGACCGGTGAGCTTCATATAGCCAATGGTAACGTGGTCAACGGGGAAGAAACCGCAGGTCGCGCCATACTCTGGCGCCATATTGGCGATGGTCGCGCGATCCGCCAGCGGCAAATCGTCCAGTCCATCGCCATAGAATTCAACGAATTTCCCGACCACGCCGTGCTTACGCAGCATTTGCGTCACCGTCAGCACCAGGTCAGTGGCGGTAATGCCTGCACGCAGTTTTCCCGTTAACTTGAATCCCACCACGTCGGGAATCAGCATCGAGACCGGCTGCCCCAGCATCGCCGCTTCCGCTTCAATGCCGCCAACGCCCCACCCCAGCACGCCAAGGCCGTTGATCATAGTGGTATGCGAGTCGGTGCCGACCAGCGTATCAGGGTAAGCGACACGCTTGCCGTCCTGCTCTTCATGCCAGACAGCCTTTCCTAAATATTCCAGGTTCACCTGGTGACAAATCCCGGTGCCCGGCGGCACAACGCGGAATTTATCGAAAGCTTTTTGCCCCCAGCGCAGAAAAACGTAACGTTCATGGTTACGTTCCATCTCCAGCCGGACGTTTTCTTCAAAAGCGTTATCGTCACCAAAGCGGTCAACGGTAACGGAATGGTCGATAACCAGATCTACCGGCGAAAGCGGATTCACTTTCGCCACATCGCCGCCCAGACATTTTACCGCTTCACGCATCGCCGCCAAATCAACCACCGCCGGTACGCCGGTAAAGTCCTGCATCAGCACGCGCGCGGGACGGTAAGCAATTTCACGATCGGCATGTGCGCTTTTTTGCCAGTCGGCCAGCGCCTGAATATCATCAGTCGTCACGGAGCTTTCATCCTGCCAGCGCAGCAGGTTTTCCAGTAATACTTTCAGGGATTTAGGTAGACGGGAGAGATCGCCCAGCTGTTCAGCGGCACGTGGAAGACTATAAAAATGATAGTGTTGCCCATCGACGTCCAGCGTGTCCTGACTTTTATCTCGCAGGGATAACGACATAGCTCCTCCTTTTTATAATACGCGTAATAACCCGATGCTTAACAAGGTCTGTGTTAAACATAGTACAAACTGTGATTAACGTTTTGATAACAACACAAATCGACACATGATGGGTTATCGCTGAATGGCAGGAGGAACAGCAGCGGGGCCAGAAAAGCAAAACGCCCCGCTGAAAACAGACGAGGCGCTAAGACGGAAAGAGAGTGAGAGCAGTAACTTATTGCATTAATAGCCAGGCTGCTGCAATCCAGACTAATAAAGAATAGGCGGAAGCGCTAAACAACGGAAACAGAGTAATATTCATTAGGCACCCTCTCAGGTCGATTTCTGACCAATAATCACTGAATAACGAATCTATTAAAAGCGGAAATAGATTCTACCGAATGCTGTAATTGGTTAAATTTATCGGGCAGCTAGCGCGCCCCGATCGGTTTGCCGATCAACAGAAAAGCAAAATGAATACTTATTATATTTTTTCGGGCAAATGCGAATAATTATGATTTATTTATTATTACTATCGAGCATTAATTCAATAAAACTGCGTTGCGCATCATTAAGGCTCCAGGATTCCGGGATGGTCACTTTTTCCTGAGCTTTGGATTTGCAGCTGGTCGTTTTTAATTTGCGGACCGGCTGCGTTTTAAGCGGCATTGCTTGTTCCCACATAATTAACTCCAGATCTGCCAAATCATTAAGGCAACAACTGTCCAGAACAGGCCACACGCTGCAAACACTGCCAACCAGGCTTTGCGACGGATGCTGCTGCCACTCTTTGCCACTTTCGGGGCATTGTCCTGTACGCCAGGTTGTATTGAAATTCTCATAGCCATAGTTTTTGATAATCACTCTCAGTAAAACGATTGATAAGTTCAATCAGCTTTTAGGAGAAATCCTAAACATTTTAAGACCAAAAATCCAGCTATTTTTGTTGAGTTCAACGATAAGTGTAATTTATCGTTCGTTGAATTTCATATTAGCAAAACTTAACTTCCTTGCCCGTCGATAATCTCTCCTTAACTCAAATAACCTGCCGAAAATAACTAACCGATCCAGTTAATACCTGATAAAAAATTTCTGATCCCTTACTGGCTGCTGTTACGGGTTCGGTTTAACTTGAGTATGGGAATTGTCCTGGCGGTGCGCAAAATTCCCCGACTGAAAGTGTGTACTGTTTCTCATTTAATTAATAACAATTAAAAAACATGTGATGAATGTTTCATTTACAGAAAAATGATCCTAAAGATTTCAAAATTTGTGCAATTGGCTGGTATTAAAGAGAAAAGGCCGCAAGCGCGGCCTTATTACCCTTCTTTATTTGTGGTTATTTTATTTAAACGGTAAACGGATATCTTTAAACATCGCTTCGATATCTTCATTTGAGCGTAATGCTACCGCGGTATCAACCACGTCACGCGTTAAGTGGGGCGCAAAACGCTGAATGAAATCATACATATAGCTACGCAGGAAGGTGCTGCGGCGAAAACCGATTTTAGTGGTGCTGTTAGTGAAAACATCAGCAGCTTCAATACGTACTAAATCGGGATCGGCCACCGGGTCAACCGCCATGCTGGCAATGACGCCTACCCCCAGCCCAAGCCGCACATAGGTTTTAATCACATCGGCATCGGTGGCGGTAAAGACGATACGCGGCGTCAGACCGGCGCGGTTGAATGCCGTATCCAGTTCGGAGCGGCCGGTAAAGCCAAAGGTGTAGGTAACCAGCGGATATTCCGCCAGCTCCTCAATCGTTACCTCGCTTTTGCCCGCCAGCGGATGATCGGGTGTTACCACAATGGCACGGTTCCAGTGATAGCAAGGCAGCATGATAAGGTCGTCATACAGATGCAGCGCCTCGGTGGCGATGGCGAAATCGGCGTTGCCTTTGGACACCGCTTCAGCAATTTGCGTCGGCGATCCCTGATGCATATGCAACGAGACGCGTGGGTAACGCTCAATAAAGCCTTTAATCACGCCCGGAAGCGCATAGCGCGCCTGAGTATGCGTGGTGGCAACATAGAGGGAACCTTTGTCCGGCCAGGTATGCTCGCCCGCGACCGCTTTAATGGCTTCAACTTTTGACAGCACTTCACGTGCAATGCGAATAATCTCTTCACCGGCAGGCGTAACCTGCGTCAGATGTTTACCGCTGCGGGCAAAAATCTGGATGCCCAGTTCATCCTCCAGCATACGCACCTGCTTACTGATGCCCGGCTGCGAGGTATAAAGCCCTTCCGCCGTTGATGAGACATTCAGATTATGATTAACCACTTCTACGATGTAACGCAGCTGTTGCAATTTCATAGTTATGCATCCGGATTTAGTCACGCACTAAACCCGCGCGCAGTCCGGGAAGTTCTCGGGAAAAGGCGCATGGCGGGCGAGTTATAGCGATAGGAAGTTTCAGAAATAACGCTATAACGACTATAACATTTTTGCGCCTGATGTATAGCTTTTAGCTATAAGCAAACCAAAAGAAAAGGCCAGTCAAAGACTGGCCTGGCCGTTCGCCTAAATTTTTCTACTGTTTGACGCTTTCTTTTTATCAGCGTCAGCTAACAGTGATAAAAACGTGGCTTATTTTTCCGTTACGCGCCACTCGCCATCCACATAAAACGCTGACCAGCCGGTGGCTTTGCCCTCTTTCTCAGAGCTGACATACTGCTGTTTGGTTTTACGACTAAAGCGCACCAGCGTTTTATTTCCCTGATCGTCAGCCACGGGCGCATCAGCAAGATAGCGCAGCTTCTCCGGCAGTCGATCGCGGAAGCGTAGCAGCTCTTCCACCAGCGGCGCGCGGGTTTCGCGTGATTTCGGGAAAGTATTGGCCGCCAGGAACACGCCTGCCGCACCATCACGCAGAACAAAGTAAGCGTCTGATTTCTCACATTGCAGCTCAGGTAACGGCACCGGATCTTCTTTCGGCGGCGCGACTTCGCCATTGCGTAATATCTTGCGCGTATTTTTACAGTCGTCGTTGGTACAGGCCATGTATTTACCAAAGCGCCCCATTTTCAGGTGCATTTCAGAACCACATTTCTCGCACTCAACAATCGGGCCGTCATAGCCTTTGATACGGAATTCGCCCTGCTCGATCTCATAACCGTCACAGCTGGGGTTGTTACCGCACACGTGTAGCTTACGGTGATTATCGATCAGGTAGCTGTCCATCGCTGTGCCGCACTTTTGACAGCGACGGCGCGCACGCAAGGCGTTGGTTTCTGCATCATCGCCTTCCAGAATATTGAGAACTTCATTTTCCGGAATCAGATTGATGGTCTGCTTACAACGCTCTTTTGGCGGTAAAGCGTAGCCGGAACAGCCAAGGAAGACGCCGGTGCTGGCGGTACGAATCCCCATTTCACGCCCACAGGTCGGGCAATCAATGGAAGTCAGCACCATCGGGTTCGGCTGCATGCCGCCCTCTTCCGGATCTTTTTCCGCCTGATCCAGCTGCTTGCTGAAATCGGCAAAGAAATCATCCAGAACCGCTTTCCACTCCGCCTGATCGTTGGCGACCTGGTCGAGGTTATCTTCCATATGCGCGGTAAAGTCGTAGCTCATCAGGTCGCGGAAATTCTCTTCCAGCCTGTCGGTTACGATTTCACCCATTTTTTCCGCATAGAAGCGGCGGCTTTCCACGCGCACATAGCCGCGATCCTGGATGGTAGAGATAATCGACGCATAGGTAGAGGGACGACCAATACCGCGTTTTTCCAGTTCGCGCACCAGCGAAGCCTCACTGAAACGCGCCGGTGGTTTGGTAAAGTGCTGGCTTGGGTTGAGCTGTTGCAAACTCAACTCATCGCCAATCTCAATGGCAGGCAGAATACGATCTTCATCGCCTTTACGCAGCGCTGGCATCACTTTGGTCCAGCCGTCAAAACGCAGGATGCGCCCTTTGGCTTTCAGTTTGAAATCCCCCGCCGCTACCGTCAGCGTGGTGGAGTCATACTGCGCTGGCATCATCTGACAGGCAACGAACTGGCGCCAGATCAGCTGATACAGCTTCTGGGCGTCCGCTTCCATATCTTTCAGCTGTTCAGCCTGGATATTAACGTCAGAGGGACGGATCGCCTCGTGCGCCTCTTGAGAGTTCTCTTTGCTGGCATAGGCGTTGGCCGTTTTCGGCAGGTATTTATCGCCAAAGCTGGACTCAATATAGCCGCGCGCCATCGCCACCGCATCCTGGCTCAGGTTGGTGGAGTCGGTACGCATATAGGTAATATGGCCCGCTTCATACAACCGCTGCGCCAGCGCCATGGTTCTTTTCACGCCAAAGCTGAGACGGGTGCTGGCCGCCTGTTGCAGCGTGGAAGTAATAAAAGGCGCGCCTGGTTTGCTGCTGGTCGGTCGGTCTTCACGATCTTCCACGCGAAAACGCGCGTTTTCCAGCAGGCTTACTGCTGCCTGAGTCTGTTCTTTATTAACCGGTCGGAACGGTTTTTCACCCTGATGGGTGACCTGCATCGGCAAATCACTGCCTTTTGGCGTGGTGAGATCGGCGCTAAGCTCCCAATACTCTTCCGGCACAAAAGCTTTGATTTCACGTTCGCGCTCCACCACCAGCCGCACCGCAACCGACTGTACGCGTCCGGCGGAAAGCCCACGCGCAATTTTTTTCCACAGCAGCGGCGAAACCATATAGCCCACAACGCGATCCATAAAGCGGCGCGCCTGCTGTGCGTTAACGCGTTCGATATTCAGCTCGCCCGGCTTGTCGAACGCCTGACGAATCGCATTTTTGGTAATTTCGTTAAAAACCACGCGGCTAAAGCGCTTATCATCGCCGCCGATCACTTCCCGCAGGTGCCAGGCGATGGCTTCCCCTTCACGGTCAAGGTCGGTTGCGAGATAGATATGATCGGCTTCCTGCGCCAGCGTTTTCAGTTCAGCGACGACTTTCTCTTTACCGGGCAAAATTTGATAATCAGCTTTCCAGCCGTGCCACGGATCGACGCCCATACGGTTAACCAGCGCCGTCTTTTCATCTTTCTTCACTTTCTTGGCTGGTTTAGCGTCAGCGCTCTTTTTCACCGTCGAGCCACTGGTCGGCAAATCACGTATATGACCCACGCTGGACTTAACCACGTAGTCTTTACCGAGATATTTATTAATCGTTTTGGCCTTTGCCGGGGACTCGACTATTACGAGAGCTTTACCCATATTTACCTTTACCTGATGAATACGTCCGAATGTAATGATGGCGCTTTCCAGCGTTGCCAGTCCGCGTGTCAGCCTGGTATGAGCGCCTCAGAAACAATTCAACCTTGCCTGATTTTAAGCAGCAACCTAATTTAAGACAGCTTATCGTACTGATTAGAGGACGATTTTAGCCGGAATACGACGCTCGTTGCTGCCTGCGTAAAGCCATTTTTACGCCCGGACACTGAAACGCCCACACTGTACCTGATAAAATCTGATACGCAACCTAATTAGCATCTCACCTGGTTTTACGCCACTTTTGCCGCTTTTTTGCCCCACCAGAATAGCGCGGGTTAATTTGCGGTCAGGGGTAACAGGCCAGTAATATAGAAGAGAATAGTCATCTGTCAAAACAGGATTAAATAATGAACGCACCAACGGTCGCACTTTCCCGCGAAGAAATACTCGAAAAAGCCAATGCGCTAATCCGCGAACATGACGATTATTTTGCCGGCATCAGCGCCAGCGCAGTGGAACAAAAAGGTTCGCTGCTGATTTTTCGCGGCGACTATTTTCTTGATGAAAATGGACTGCCCACGGCCAAAAGCACGGCGGTTTTCAACATATTTAAAGCGCTGACGGTGGCGCTCTCAGAGAAATATCACCTGGCCGATTAACGCCCGGCCTGACCGGGCGCTAATGGTTTACAGCAGCGGCTTATCGCCACGCTGCCACAGCTTCAGCAGCTGACGCGCCGCGCTATCAGCGGCGCTTTGCGTAAAGCGATCCATCAGTTTTTTGCGGCGCGTGTAACGCACGCTGACCACGTTAAACTGTGCCATGCGATCGATGATAATATCGTCGCTGGTGCCGATGCCATCAATCAGCTGTTTCTCCAGCGCCTGGCTGCCGTACCAGTGCTCACCGGTCGCAACCCGATCGATATCTAATACCGGGCGCATTTGCTGCACAAACTGTTTAAACAGCAAATGCGTTTCATTCAGATCTTCGCGGAATTTATTGCGGCCCTGCTCGGTATTTTCGCCAAACAGCGTCAGCGTGCGCTTATATTCACCCGCGGTATGCAGCTCCACATCAATATTGTTGCGCTTCAGCAGACGATTGAAATTAGGCACCTGCGCGACCACGCCAATCGATCCAATAATAGCGAAAGGCGCGGCGATAATATGATCAGCCACACAGGCCATCATATAACCGCCGCTGGCGGCGACTTTATCCACCGCAACCGTTAAACGGATATTTTTTTCACGCAGACGTTGCAACTGCGAAGCCGCCAGCCCGTAGCCATGCACCACGCCGCCTGGGCTTTCCAGCCGCAGCAGCACTTCGTCCTGCTCACGCGCTACCGCCAGCACGGCGGAAACCTCTTCCCGCAGCGAGATGACTTCACCGGCATCCATGCTGCCCTTAAAGTCCAGCACGTACAGCACCGGTTTCTTTTCAGCAGACGGCAGGCCCTGCTTCGCGCGCTGTTTAGCACTCTTCGCTTCCTGTTTCTGCTGCTTTTTTTCCGCTTTATGACGCAGCTTTTGCTCATGTGACGGCAACAGTGCCAGCAGCATCGCCTGCTTCATTTCCCGATAGCGCTCGTTAAGCTGCGTCACCTGCAGCTGCCCGCTTTGTCCGCGCTTGCGTTGCGTAATGTTAACCAAAATCAGGGCAATCGCCGCAACAGCCACCACCACCGTAACCACTTTCGCTAAAAACAGTGCATAGAAAAACAGTAAATCCATTCTATCCGCCTTTGTTAAGGTCCTTTCTGAAACCTGGTAGTGTAGCCGAGTCGGCCTGGCTCGTCGCCTGTAAAGCGGCCCGCCGCCGGGAAATGGGCGCTGCGACGTTGAATTGAAAATATTTTTCAGGCATAACTCCCCCTAAGATCTTCTCAGCCCCGCGCTGAACCATTACTCGCCGAGGAAGACGTTTTGCATTATCAACCGAAAAGCGATCTGCTTGATCATCGAATTATCCTTATCACCGGGGCCAGCGACGGAATTGGCCGTGAAGCTGCGCTCACCTATACACGCTACGGCGCGCAGGTTATTTTGCTGGGCCGCAATGCAGAAAAGCTACAGCGCGTCTGCGATGAAATCAGCGCGCTGGGCAAAGCGGCGCCGCTAATGCATGTTCTCGATCTGGAATCGGTGACGCCGGAAAGCTGCCAACAGTTCGCCAGCGAACTGGCGCAGCAGGTGCCGCGTCTGGATGGCGTGCTGCACAACGCCGGGCTGCTGGGCGAAATCGTGCCGCTTGCCGATCTCGCGCCTGACATCTGGCAGCAGGTGATGCGCGTTAATGTCGATGCCACCTTTTTTCTGACCCAGGCGCTGTTGCCGCTGCTGCTGCAAGCAGAGGCGGGCTCGCTGGTGTTTACCAGCTCCAGCGTAGGCCGCGTAGGCCGTTCCGGCTGGGGCGCTTACGCTGTTTCAAAGTTTGCCACCGAAGGCATGATGCAAGTGCTGGCCGAGGAGTATAAAAACCGTAACTTGCGGGTGAACTGCATCAATCCTGGCGGAACACGCACCAAAATGCGCGCCAGCGCTTTCCCGGAAGAGGATGCGGGCAGGCTGAAAACGCCAGCGGAAATTATGCCGATTTATCTTTACCTGATGGGCGATGACAGTCGCCGCAAAACCGGCATCAGCTTTGATGCGCAGCCGGGTCGTAAACCAGGGCCAGCAGAATAATGGCCGCGGACGATCGTCACCAGCAGCGGCAGCAGCGCCTGAAAGAACAGGTAGATGCGCGCATCAAAGCCGCCAACGAAACCCGCGGCATTTTGATGGTGTTTACCGGCAACGGCAAAGGGAAAACCACCGCCGCCTTTGGCACCGCGACGCGCGCGGTAGGCCATCAAAAAAAGGTCGGGGTGATCCAGTTTATTAAAGGCGAGTGGCCGAACGGTGAGCGTAACCTGCTGGAAGCACACGGCGTGGAATTTCAGGTGATGGCCACCGGCTTCACCTGGGAAACGCAGGATCGCGCCGCCGATACCGCCGCCTGCCTTGCCGTCTGGCAGCATGGGCTGCGTATGCTGCAGGACCCAACGCTCGATTTGGTGATTCTGGATGAAATCACCTACATGCTCAGCTTTGATTATCTACCGCTGGCAGAGGTTATCGCGGCGCTACAGCAGCGCCCCGCCCACCAAAGCGTGATTATTACCGGACGCGGCTGTCATCGCGATATTCTGGAACTGGCGGACACGGTCAGCGAAATGCGGCCGGTTAAGCACGCGTTTGATGCAGGTATTCAGGCGCAACAGGGCATTGACTGGTAGCAATAAAAAAGGCATCCCCAGGGATGCCTTTTTATCCATCAACGTGGCGATTAACCGCGTTTAGGGCTTTCGCCGCGCTTGGCCGGACGGCGATTGCCGCTCACCTGCGTATGACGCTTCACCGCGCGACGGATCTGGTTCGCTTTGGTGCGACGGCGATCTTTTTCTACCGGCACTTTGCTAATGGTTTCCGGCGGCAGCTCTACCAGCTCACGCAGATAGTTAACCGGCTGCAAATCCAGCTCGGTCCAGCCGCCACGCGGCAGCCCCTTCGGTAAATTAATATCGCCGTAGCGTACGCGAATCAGGCGACTCACCTGAACGCCAACCGCTTCCCACAGACGACGCACTTCACGGTTACGCCCTTCGGTCAGGGTAACGTTATACCACTGGTTGATGCCTTCGCCGCCGGTGAACTTCAGAGTACGGAACGAGGCCGGGCCATCTTCCAGCTGTACGCCGAGGCTTAGCTGGCGAATTTTCGCATCATCAACCTGGCCAAATACGCGCACGGCATATTCACGCTCGACTTCACGGCTGGGATGCATTAAACGGTTAGCCAGTTCACCATCGGTGGTAAACAGCATCAGGCCGCAGGTATTTACATCCAGACGCCCAACGGCAATCCAGCGCGCGCCGCGCAGACGCGGCAGACGATCAAACACCGTCGGACGCCCTTCCGGATCGTTGCGGGTGCAGAGTTCACCTTCCGGCTTATAGTAAGCCAGCACGCGACAAACCTGCTGATTGGATTCACTGACAGAAACGACATGCCCATCGATACGGATTTTTACCGTGGCGTTGGGTTCGATGCGATCGCCTAACGTCGCCAGTTTGCCGTCCACGCTGATGCGACCGGCAGAAATCATTGCTTCTATTTCACGACGCGAACCATGCCCGGCCCGCGCCAATACTTTTTGTAACTTTTCGCTCATTGAGCTGCCTCACTGTCGCCTTCACAGGCGTCGTTTATTGCTTCTGTCACGGCGTGGCGAGCCATGACCTGAAAAGGGGGTTTGCCCTGAATACGCCTTTTTTACGGCGGCCCGGTGCAATGTGGCCGCATAGTATACATGAAGTTTACTGACTTGCCTGAGTTTCCTGCACTGGAGTTTTCCGTGGCGCTGCCGATAAGGTTAAGTGCGATCCTGATGTTTTTTTCACCGCCCGTTACGCTTTCTGCCCGCGGCGATGTCACAGGCGCAAAGCGGACTTTACTTGCTGAACTTTACCCTGCTTAACGCTGCGGTAAAATCAGCGCCGCTGATAACAACGTAATGAACGGTTTCGTCAGTAAACCGTCTTGCCGTAAACAGTTTGCTGTTTATTTAAAAATATTTTGCTTTAAACAATAAACGAGCCGGCTAACCGCCGGTATTAACCGCCGATAACTGGCGATTAACTTGTATGCCGCAAAATCTTCACCAGGGATTTAAAGGCATACTCAAATGGTTTTAACGACAATGAAAATGAACGCTTTATTGGCAGCCACGGCGATGCTGTTGCTGTCAGGCTGCTCCGTGGGTAAATATGAATACAGCCGCGAGGCGATGAAACGTGTTGATATGAATTTCACCGGCATTCCGACCGTTTTAGGATTGGGTACGCTGGGCACCAGTATCCCCCTGACGCCTGAATACAGTTTAACCGCCGCGCACGTGGCTAAATATTCCGTGCAGCGGGTTAAGGCCTGGCATCCTTATTGCGATCTGGCGGTGGTGTATCATAAAAACGAGATGAAAACGCTGCCGGTGTTTCGCCCCAGCCGCGTAGGCGATAGCGTAAAAATGTACGGCTACAGCTTTATCTCCGCTATGCCGGTCGCCTCCAGCGGCGTGAATCTGGCGCGTACGGCGATCCGCAACAGCTGGAATAAAGCGCCCTGTATGGCGATGGCCTCTAACGCAGGCGTGGTGCAAGGCATGTCCGGCGGCGCGGTATACAATGCGGATGATACCATTGGCGGGGTGATTATTGGCTACAGCAAAGCGATCAAAAACCGGCGTAGCAACAAGGTGATTCTGAAGGATGTTTCCCTTTACCTGCCCTACGCCGATTTTAAAGCCTGGCTGGATGCCGCAATCGCTTCCTGATGGATTGACCGGCGTCCAGCGCCGGTCAGGTTTCAGCGAAAAGGCCGGGTATCGCCAACGCCTTCACGAATCACTTCCGGCGTATCGCTGGTTAAATCAACCACCGTGGTCGGCTGCTGTCCCAGCGTGCCGCCATCAATAATCAGATCCACCAGCTTGCCGATACGATCGGAAATCTCTTCCGGGTCCGACTCGGTAAAATCATTGCCCGGCAGCATTAATGAGGTCGACATCATCGGCTCGTTTAATGTTTCCAGCAGCGCCAGCGCTACCGGATTCGAGGGCACGCGCAAACCAATGGTTTTACGCTTGTCGTTCATTAAACGACGCGGCACCTCTTTGGTTCCTTTCAGAATAAAGGTGTAGTTGCCCGGCGTATTATTTTTAATCAACCGAAACGCGCTGTTATCCACATGGGCGTAGGTCGACAGCTCAGAGAGATCGCGGCACACCAGCGTAAAATTATGGTTGCCGTCCAGCTGACGAATACGGCAGATACGCTCCATGGCGTTTTTATCTTCCAGCCGACAGCCCAGCGCATAGCCCGAATCGGTGGGATAGACAATCACGCCGCCTTTGTTCAGCGCATCAACCGCCTGGCTAATCAGGCGCGGTTGGGGATTGTCGGGATGAATATGAAACATCTGACTCATAGCTAACCTCTTATCACCTCTCCGCAGCGGGCATTAACGCGGGAAAGCGGGTCCACACGGCTTCTACGCCGCCCGGCAGCCACAGCTTTTTACCCAGCTCAATCCACGGACAGGGTTGATGAAAATCGGAGCCCTGCGACGCCGCCAGTTGATATTCCTGTGCGTAGTGTCCCAGTTGGCTGCGTTCGTTTGGCGGTTGTTGGCACTGCGCCACTTCCATGGCGTCGCCGCCGATCTCGGCGAAATGGGCAATCAGGCGTTTCAGCCATTTGGCCGATAAACCGTAACGTCCCGGGTGCGCCAATACCGCATAACCGCCGGAATGATGAATAGCATCAACGGCTTGTTTAATTGTACACCATTGTGGCGGTACGTAGCCGGTTTTGCCGCGCGCCAGATAATGTTTGAAAACCTGGGCCATATTGCTGGCTTTTCCCTGGGCGATCAGCCAGCGGGCGAAATGACCGCGCGTAATCGCTCCGCCATCGGCTAATGCCAGCGCCCCTTCCAGCGCGCCAGGGAGCTGCGCCTTTTCCAGCCGTTCAGCCATTAACCTGGCGCGCGCCAGGCGGCACGCGCTCTGTCCGGCGAGAAATTCCACCATCAACGGATGAGCGGGATCGATACCCAGTCCGACAATGTGAATTTCATGATTTTCCCAGAGCGTGGAGGCTTCAACGCCATCGATCAGATGCAGCGGCAGCGCGTGCTGGCTAATCGCTTCGCGGGCGGCGGCCAGGCCAGCCACGCTATCGTGATCGGTAATCGCCAGTACGCCAACGCGCATCTCAACGGCGCGCAGCACCAGTTCCTGCGGGGATAACAAACCATCCGACGCGCGGGTGTGGCTGTGAAGATCGTAAATGGGAAAGGCGCTTATCGGCGTGGTTGCGGTCAAAATAACTCCTGAAAAACATAAAACGACGCTGCATCATAACGGATTAAGCGTGATATAAAAAAGTATTGACAACCCACCACCGAACTAGTTAACTAGTACACAAGTTCACACGGGGGTATCCATGATGATGTTTAAGCATAAATTGACAACAGGATGGTGGCGCGCTTCTGCTGAAGGGCGATGATGTCACGCATCTGGATGAATCACATGCTGATACCTGAGCCCGCCGATGCGGGCTTTTTTTTGAGCGATTTTTAGAGAACCGATTATGTTGAATGCGAAACCTGGATTGAAAGTGATTACCGGCTCGGCCCCCTATCGTGAAGATCCCGCTGCGGTTTTTCATCAGCTGTGCGGCGCACGCCCGGCTACGCTGCTGCTGGAATCGGCGGATATTGACAGCAAACGTAATTTAAAAAGCCTGCTGATTGTTGACAGCGCGCTGCGCATCACCGCCCTGGGCAACAGCGTAACCGTGCAGGCGCTTTCGGAAAATGGCCGTCAGCTGCTGCCGCTGCTGGATGGTGCGCTGCCTGCCGAGGTCAGCAACCAGCACCGCCCCGATGGCCGTGAACTGCTGTTTCCGCAGCCTGGCGCCAATCAGGATGAAGATTCGCGACTGAAATCCCTTTCCGTGTTTGATGCGCTGCGTCTGATTGTGCAGCTGGTTGATGCGCCGCAGGATGAACGTGAGTCGATGCTGCTGGGCGGCCTGTTCGCCTACGATTTAGTGGCGGGTTTTGAGCCGCTACCTGAGTTACGCAACGAGCAGCGCTGCCCTGATTTCTGCTTCTATCTGGCCGAGACGCTGCTGGTACTCGATCATCAACATCAGCGTGCGCGGCTACAGGCCAGTCTGTTTGCGCCTTCGACCGATGAGTTCCAACGCTTACAGCGCCGCATTCATCAGCTGCATGAGCAGATGTTGCAGCCTGCCCAGCCGCTGCCGGTACAGCGTGTAGAACAGATGACCCTGAGCTGTAGCCAGAGCGATGAAGAATATTGCGATGTGGTGAGCAACATGCAGCAGGCGATTCGTATCGGCGAAATTTTCCAGGTGGTGCCGTCGCGTCGTTTCTCGCTGCCCTGCCCGTCGCCGCTGGCAGCTTATGAAACGCTGAAAAACAACAACCCCAGCCCCTACATGTTTTTTATGCAGGACCGCGATTTTACGCTATTCGGCGCCTCGCCGGAAAGCTCGCTGAAATATGACGCCGCCTCGCGCCAGATTGAGATCTACCCGATTGCCGGTTCGCGTCCGCGTGGTCGCCATGCCGATGGTTCGCTGGATCGCGATTTAGACAGCCGTATTGAGCTGGAGATGCGTACCGATCATAAAGAGCTGGCAGAGCATCTGATGCTGGTTGATTTGGCCCGCAACGATCTGGCGCGCATCTGCGAACCGGGCAGCCGTTACGTCGCCGACCTGACCAAGGTCGATCGCTATACCTTTATTATGCATTTGGTCTCCCGCGTGGTGGGCACACTGCGTCAGGACCTGGATGTGCTGCACGCGTATCGCGCCTGTATGAATATGGGCACCCTTAGCGGCGCGCCGAAAGTACGCGCCATGCAGCTGATTGCCGGCGCGGAAGGCACGCGGCGTGGCGTTTATGGCGGTGCGGTCGGCTATTTCACCGCCAGCGGCGATCTCGATACCTGCATTGTTATCCGCTCAGCCTACGTTGAAGATGGCATCGCCACCGTTCAGGCGGGCGCAGGCGTGGTGCTGGATTCCCAGCCGCAGGCCGAAGCGGATGAGAGCCGCAATAAAGCGCGCGCCGTGCTGCGCGCCATCGCCACCGCCCATCATTGCCAGGAGACATTCTAATGGCTGATATTTTGCTGCTCGATAATATCGACTCCTTTACCTACAACCTGGTCGATCAGCTGCGCACCTTTGGTCATCGCGTGGTGATTTATCGTAATACCGTTCCGGCCGACACCTTAATTGAGCGTCTGCAACAGATGGAAAACCCGGTGCTGATGCTGTCGCCCGGCCCCGGTGCGCCAGCCGACGCGGGCTGTATGCCAGCGCTACTGGCGCGTCTGCGCGGCCATCTGCCGATTATCGGTATTTGCCTTGGGCATCAGGCGATTATCGAAGCTTATGGCGGTCACGTAGGCCAGGCGGGCGAAATTCTGCATGGCAAAGCCTCCGCAGTGACCCACGATAATCAGGCGATGTTTGCCGGACTGAGTAATCCGCTGCCGGTGGCGCGCTATCACTCGCTGGTGGGCAGCAATACGCCTGACGAGCTGGCGATCAACGCCACTTTCAACGACATGGTGATGGCGGTGCGTCACGATGGCGACCGGGTATGCGGTTTTCAGTTTCACCCGGAATCCATTCTGACCACGCAGGGCGCGCGCCTGCTGGAACAAACTCTGGCCTGGGCGCTGGCATAAGCAAAGGAGAAAAGGATGCAACATATTCTGGAGAAGCTTTATCAGGCGCAGACCCTGACGCGCAGCGAAAGCCATCAGCTGTTCAGCGCCATCATTACCGGTCAGCTGGAGCCAACGCAGCTGGCGGCGGCGCTGATTGCGATGAAAGTCCGCGGCGAACGCCCGGAGGAGATCGCCGGAGCCGCATCGGCCCTGCTGGCAGATGCGCGCCCGTTCCCGCGTCCTGACTACGCCTTTGCCGATATTGTCGGCACCGGCGGCGACGGCAGCAACAGCATTAATATCTCTACCGCCAGCGCTTTTGTCGCCGCGACCTGCGGCCTGAAGGTGGCGAAACATGGTAACCGCAGCGTTTCCAGCAAGTCCGGCTCGTCCGATCTGCTGGCCGCGTTTGGCATCAGCCTTGATTTACCGGCTGAACAGGCGCGTCAGGCGCTGGACGATCTTAACGTCTGCTTTCTGTTTGCGCCGCAGTATCACACCGGCTTTCGCCATGCGATGCCGGTACGTCAGCAGCTGAAAAGCCGCACGCTGTTTAATGTGCTGGGGCCGCTGATTAATCCGGCGCGCCCGCCGCTGGCGGTGATTGGCGTTTACAGTCCGGAACTGGTGTTGCCGATTGCGGAAACGTTACGGGTACTGGGTTATCAGCGTGCCGCCGTGGTTCATGGCGGCGGCATGGACGAAGTGGCGATTCACAGCGCCACCCAGGTAGCGGAGCTGCGCGACGGCGACATTACCAGCTATCAGCTGACGCCAGACGATTTCGGTCTGCCTTACCATACGAAAGCGTCGCTGGCGGGCGGCACGCCGGAAGAAAACCGTGACATTCTGACGCAATTGCTCCAGGGTAAAGGCGAGCTGGCACACCAGCATGCGGTGGCGGTAAATGTGGCTATGTTATTGAAAATTTTCGGCAATGAAGATTTACGCGACAATGCCCAGCGGGCGCTGCAAGCGATAGCGAGCGGTCAGGCATATGAGCGCGTAGTCGCGCTGGCAGCAAGAGGCTAGAGATGCAAACCGTATTGAATGAGATCGTTCGCGATAAAGCGCTGTGGATAGAAAACCGCAAAAAAACGCAGCCGCTGGCTTCTTTTCAGCAGCAGCTGGTGCCCGCAACGCGCAGTTTTTACCATGCGCTGCAGGGTGCCCGCACCGCCTTTATTCTGGAGTGCAAAAAAGCGTCGCCATCCAAAGGCGTGATCCGCGCCGATTTCGATCCGGTGGCGATTGCCGAAGTGTATAAAGATTACGCCTCGGCGGTTTCGGTACTCACCGATGAGCGCTATTTTCAGGGCAGCTTCGATTACCTGCCGCTGGTCAGCGCGTCGGTTACCCAGCCGGTGCTGTGCAAAGATTTTATTATCGACCCCTGGCAGATTTATCTGGCGCGCTTTTATCAGGCCGACGCGGTATTGTTGATGCTTTCCGTGCTGGATGATGAGCAATATCGCCAGCTGGCGGCGGTCGCGCATAGCCTGCAAATGGGTATTCTGACCGAAGTCAGTAACGAAGCGGAGCTGGAGCGCGCGCTGGCACTGGGCGCTAAAGTCGTAGGCATTAATAACCGTGACCTGCGCGATCTCTCTGTGGACCTGGATCGTACTCGCCAGCTGGCGCCGCGTCTCGGTCATGGCGTGACGGTAATCAGCGAATCCGGCATTGGCAGCTATGCGCAAGTGCGTGAGCTAAGCCGCTTTGCCAATGGTTTTTTAATCGGCTCCGCCTTGATGAGTGAAGCAGATTTGCATCAGGCGGTACGGCGCGTGCTGCTTGGTGATAACAAAGTGTGCGGCCTGACCCGACCGGAAGATGCCCGGGCGGCTTACCAGGCAGGCGCGGTGTATGGCGGACTCATCTTCGCGCAAGGATCGCCGCGTCATATCGATATCGCGCAGGCGCAAAACATTATCGCCGCGGCCGCGTTACGCTATGTTGGCGTGTTCCGCAATGCAGCAATTAGTGACGTTGTCACCACCAGCCAGACGTTAGCGCTAAGCGCCGTTCAGCTGCACGGCAGCGAGGACCAGACCTATATTGATGCGCTACGCGCTGAACTGCCGCCTGAGACCGCTATCTGGAAAGCGCTCAGCGTCAGCGACGAGCTTCCGGCGCGCGATCTGCGGCAGGTTGATCGCTACGTGCTGGATAACGGCGCTGGCGGCAGCGGTCAGCGGTTCGACTGGTCGCTGCTCGCCGGGCAACCGCTGGATAATGTGCTGCTGGCGGGCGGCCTGAGCGCAGATAACTGCGTCTTGGCCGCGCAGCTGGGCTGTGCCGGGCTCGATTTTAACTCCGGCGTCGAAAGCGCGCCGGGCATCAAGGATGCCGACAAGATCGCCGCCGTGTTTCAAACGCTGCGCGCCTACTGACAGCAAACGTCCGCACTGCGGGCGCCAATAAGGAGAATAACGCACATGACATTACTGAACCCCTACTTCGGCGAATTTGGCGGCATGTATGTTCCCCAAATTCTGATGCCCGCGCTGCGTCAGCTGGAAGAAGCCTTTGTTAGCGCTCAGCGCGATGCGGACTTTCAGGCACAGTTTAACGACCTGCTAAAAAATTACGCCGGACGTCCTACCGCGTTAACGCTTTGTCAGAATCTGACCAAAGGCAGCAAAACCCGTCTCTACCTGAAGCGCGAAGATCTGCTGCACGGCGGCGCGCATAAAACCAATCAGGTGTTGGGTCAGGCGCTGCTGGCGAAACGCATGGGCAAAACGGAAATCATCGCCGAAACCGGCGCCGGTCAGCACGGCGTCGCCTCGGCGCTCGCCAGCGCGCTGCTTGGCCTGAAATGCCGGATCTATATGGGCGCCAAAGATGTCGAGCGTCAGTCGCCTAACGTGTTCCGCATGCGTTTGATGGGCGCAGAGGTGATCCCGGTACACAGCGGCTCCGCGACGCTGAAGGATGCCTGTAATGAGGCGCTGCGCGACTGGTCCGGCAGCTATGAGACCGCGCACTATATGCTTGGCACCGCCGCAGGCCCGCATCCCTATCCCACCATTGTGCGTGAATTTCAGCGCATGATCGGCGAAGAGACCAAAGCGCAGATCCTGCAGGCCGAAGGGCGTCTGCCGGATGCGGTGATCGCCTGCGTGGGCGGCGGCTCCAACGCTATCGGTATGTTTGCCGACTTTATTGATGAGAAAGATGTTGGGCTGATTGGCGTGGAGCCTGCGGGACACGGTATTGAAACCGGCGAGCATGGCGCGCCGCTGAAGCATGGACGAGTTGGCATCTATTTCGGCATGAAAGCGCCGATGATGCAGACCGAAGATGGCCAGATTGAAGAGTCCTATTCCATTTCCGCCGGGCTCGATTTCCCGTCGGTGGGGCCGCAGCATGCGCACCTGAACAGCATTGGCCGCGCTGAGTATGTTTCCGTTACCGATAACGAAGCGCTGGCGGCGTTTAAACAGCTTTGTCGGGCGGAAGGTATTATTCCGGCGCTGGAGTCGGCGCATGCGCTGGCGCACGCGCTGAAGATGATTCAGCAAGAACCTGAGAAAGAGCAGCTGCTGGTGGTTAACCTTTCAGGACGCGGCGACAAAGATATTTTTACCGTTCACGATATTTTGAAAGCGCAGGGAGAGATCTAATGGAACGTTACGAAAAGCTGTTTAAACGTCTGCAGGCCAGCAAAGAAGGCGCTTTTGTTCCTTTCGTCACGCTGGGCGATCCTACGCCGGAACTCTCTTTGCAAATTATCGATACGCTGGTTGCCGCCGGTGCCGACGCCCTTGAGTTAGGGATCCCTTTTTCCGATCCGCTGGCGGATGGCCCCACCATTCAAAACGCCACGCTGCGCGCCTTTGCTGCCGGAACCACACCGGCACAATGCTTTGAGATGCTGACCACCATCCGCCAGAAATATCCCGATTTACCGATCGGACTGCTGATGTACGCCAACCTGGTGTTTACCAATGGCGTCGATGCGTTTTATGCTCGCTGCGAGCAGGCTGGCGTTGATTCGGTGCTGGTTGCCGACGTGCCGGTTGAAGAGTCTGGCCCCTTCCGTCAGGCGGCGATGCGCCACAACATTGCGCCGATATTTATCTGTCCGCCGAATGCCGATGACGATCTGCTGCGCGCGGTTGCCTCTTACGGGCGGGGTTATATTTATCTGTTGTCGCGGGCTGGCGTTACCGGCGCGGAAAATCGCGCCAGCCTGCCGTTAAAACATTTGATCGATAAGCTGCGCGAATATCACGCCGCGCCTACGCTGCAGGGCTTCGGCATTTCGGAACCTTCACAGGTAAAAGAAGCGATCGCGGCCGGTGCCGATGGTGCGATCTCCGGCTCTGCGATTGTCAAAATCATTGAAAAACATCATGCCGAGCCGCAAGTCATGCTGGCCGAGCTGACGCGTTTTGTCAGTGGGCTGAAAGCGGCCACGCGCTAAAGTAAGGGAGCCTTGCCACGGGCAAGGCTCCCTTGATCTCGCTTCTTCTACCAGAGCGGTAAATCTGAAGCTTATCACGCTAAAATTGCTGCATATTTAGCGTCACTAAGCGGCAGATTCATGACTTACGTTTTCTTTTTTATTCTGGCAATATTCCACGAGCAAGGCCTCAAAAAATTTATTTTTTTCATTTGATTTAGCCATTTGCGCGTCAATTTCATTCTTTCGCTCTTCATCAGTCATGGGTTTATCTGTTATTTCAGCCAATTGCCCTGTCGTGTCAGTAAAAAACCTTGGGGCAATAACAATGGCTAAATTATGCGCATTCATTTTATTTTCTTCTGCGACTGCCAGCATATCTTCCATCAATGGCTGTATTATTCTATAAGCTTCAGGAAGATCCTTTAAAGGCGGCAATGTTCCCTTTTCAAGAAATACCTGTTTAAAACCTGAAAATCTGCCCTGCTCTTCTTTCGTGATAGACTTTTCCATTACTCGCTTAATGGCATCACAAATAACCAGGATATCGGTTTTCGGGGAAACTATCCACGGCTGGCCCGGCTTGTTCATGTCTTTCATGAGTTTATCCAGCTTGTTAGTATTAGCAGCCTTTCTAAATAGCCCTATGGTTTTAAGTGCCGGTTTGTTTTTGCGCAACTGATCAACTAATATCTTCAGCGCTATCTGGTTATCGCTAATTCCTTTTTCTTGCTGCTTTTCCAGCGTCTGGGCTTTAAGATTTTTAGTGGCCGTGGTGCTGAACTCTAAATCTTTGCTATCATAACGCCCCAAACAAATAACTTTTTTTATATAATTAAAAATTCGTTTCGGAAAAGTTTTTACCTTATCAAGAAAATTATGTTTTTTTAAAACAGCTTCATTATCATTTTTTACATTCTTTAGCTCATGTGCGATTTTACTGTCACCTGTTCCTGAATCGTCTCTGTTCAGTTGAGCGTATCGCGTCGCTATAATATTACCGCTTGTTGTATTTGCTACGAACATTTAAAATACCTTTTCTTATAAAACAAACACTTACTCTCCCGGTGTTGAATGCTGACTCAGGAGTAATGCAAGCCTTCAGCGCGGTTTACACTGAAGTCACACCACGTCCATACAATCCTTTTAACCTTATGATTTTCTTCGTCATAAACGTCATTACCCTGCGTCGGCTCAACGGCTTCCAGCACGTATTTGTTACGTTTTGGGTTGTCGATTAAAAACGCTTCCGGGCGCCATTACTATCAATAAACGCTTTTTACGGCCTGCATTAATATTGATTTTTTATACTTATTTAAAGGGTGGGCGCTAATATGATGCCATTGCGCTGGCATAGCAGCCTAACGCTTACTTTTAATAACGCTACAGTTGTCTTTATGGACGCTACGGGTTAGTTTTTATTATCAATCAACGTGCTTTTATAAGAATGGCATAGAAAGCCAGCATGGGAAGGAAATAGAGAAAAACAGAGGTTATGAAAATTAAATTATTTTCGCTCAGGCCGCCTTTTCAGCGGCCTGAAACCTTTAGCGGTGCTATCAGAAACGATAACCTAAGCCAAAGAAGAATACCCAGGGATCGATACGCGTATCGATATTTTGCTGCTGCCCGCCCGCTTTGAATTTAACTTCGGTATCAATATCCATATACCAGACGGACATATTCAGCATCCAGTCCTGATCAAGCTCATAATCCAGCCCCACCTGACCGGCCACGCCCCAAGAATCTTTAACGCTTAAATCACTCAGGCCCGCATCGCGCCCGGTCTGATTAAAATCAGCGTCATAAAACGTGGTGTAGTTAATCCCGGCGCCGATATAAGGACGCAGCTTACTGTTGCTGTCGAAAAAGTAATATTGCGCCATCAGCGTAGGCGGCAGCTGACGTACGGTTGCCAGCGTGCCCGTTGCCGCCAGGCCGACTTTATGGCGAAACGGCGTCGCCGCCAGCAGTTCAAAGCCAACGTTATCGGTCGCCATCCAGGTGAAGGTCAGGCCAAGCTGCGTATTGTTATCGACGTCAAAAGAGCCCATTCCCAGCACATTATCCGATCCCTCGGTGGGACGTATCGTCGCGCTACCCGCACGCATAAAAAAATCACCCGCCTGATGCGCGCTGGCCATCACCGGTACAGCCGAGAGAAATGCCAACGCTAATGCAGCCCGTTTCATAACTACTCCTTGTTTAATTAAAAAGGATTAACCACTACCTATTCTTAAGTAGCGGGAAAGAATCAAGAACACCTTTTACAACGAAACGGCTGAAAAATCATGTAGATCAATTTTTTCAGTCTGCTTAAAAAAGCCAACATTGATTTAGATCAATAAACAAAGCGGTAACACCTGTGAAATTTCCGTTGCGGGAAGTTACATGAAGGGTTACTTTGCTGATCTTCCGTGTGATTTTGGTTCGATGCCGCCCCATGCCCTGTCGTGAATTTGCGATGTCGGGTGAAAACGGTGTGTTGAATGAAACCTGCGACCGCGCACGAGCAAAATATGGCCTGCCGCCGCTGTTTTCTTCATCAATTCCGCCGCTTACTGAAAGTTATGTAAGTCTGGGTGCCAGTCCCACGCCAGACCATGTACAATCGCCGGATCTGTAAACCGGTAATTACCAAAGGAGTGTACATGTCCATCACGGCGGGCTCGCTATACCGTGACACGGGAAATTTTTTGCGCCATCAGCTGGTCACTATTGTGCTGATAGCCTTACTGACGTCACTGATTACGGTGGTGATCGGCCATGCGTTGACGCCGGGCGCCGAACAACTCTCGATTCTGAGCGAAGGCGATAATGGCGGCGCGACGTCGTTAATCGAGGTAATCCAAAACCTGACGCCGGAACAGCAGCAGGTGCTGTTACGCGCGTCAGCAGCCGGTACCTTTGCCTCGCTGGTGGGCAATACGCTGCTGCTCGGCGCGATGCTCTGCTTGATTCCGCTGGTATCGGCGGGTCAGCGCACCAGCGCGCTGCGTGCCATCGGTGCTGCCGCGCCGCTGCTACCGCGTTTGCTGCTGCTGACCTTTCTCATTACCCTCGTGGTGCAACTGGGCTTTATGGTGCTGGTGCTGCCCGGCGTTATTTTGGGCATCCTGCTTTCTCTGGCGCCGGTGGTGATGGCGATTGAGAAAACCGGTATTTTTGCCGCCATGCGCACCAGCGCCCGTCTCGCCTGGTCACATATTCGTCTGATTGCACCAGCGGTGATCGTCTGGCTGCTGGCAAAAATGGCGCTGCTGCTGCTGGCCTCTTCCTTTACCGTTTTACCGGCCAACGTCGCCTCAGTGCTGCTTAATGCCTTAAGCAACCTGGTTTCGGCAATTCTGGTTATTTATCTGTTCCGTCTTTATATGCTGCTGCGTTAAGACTTGACGGCATACGTTGGTATGCCGTTATGTTTTAGTGTGCGGGCACGATCTGGAATTCATTATGAAGCAACTACTCGATTTTCTTCCGCTGGTGGTCTTTTTCGTTTTTTATAAGCTGTACGATATTTACGTGGCCTCCGGCGCGCTGATTGCCGCAACCGGCCTGGCGTTGGTTGCCAGCTGGTTCCTTTATCGCAAGCTGGAAAAAATGGCGCTTTTTACCTTTGCGCTGGTAACGGTGTTCGGCACCCTGACGCTGGTTTTCCACAACGATGAGTTTATTAAGTGGAAGGTTACGGTGATTTATACGCTGTTTGCCCTGGCGTTATTATTCAGCCAGCTTTTTATGGAAAAACCGTTGATTCAAAGCATGCTGGGGAAAGAGCTGGTGTTGCCGCAGCACGCCTGGCGCAAATTGAATATGGCCTGGGCGCTGTTTTTCCTGGCGTGCGGGCTGGCCAATATCTACGTCGCTTTTTGGCTGTCGCAGGCATTTTGGGTTAATTTTAAAGTGTTCGGGCTGACCGGCCTGACGCTGCTGTTTACCTTGCTGAGCGGCGTTTATATTTATCGTCTGATGCCCCAGCAGGGAAAATAACGCGGTTCCGCCCGGCCAATACGCGCCGGGTTTTTATTGCCTTAACTGAAGAACTGAGCAATGGATAATAATCGTAAGCCGCAAGGCGAAATGGTGTTACGCACGCTGGCGATGCCGGCCGATACCAACGCTAACGGCGATATTTTTGGCGGCTGGCTAATGGCGCAGATGGATATTGGCGGCGCGATTCTGGCCAAAGAGATCGCCGAAGGGCGCGTGGTGACGGTACGCGTCGATGGCATGACGTTTCTCAAACCGGTTGCGGTGGGCGATGTGGTGAGCTGCTATGCCCGCTGTATCCGCACCGGCAGCAGCTCAATGACCATTAACGTTGAAGTATGGATAAAAAAAGTCTCTTCTGAACCGCTGGGTCAGTTTTACTGTACTACCGAGGCAATATTTATCTATGTCGCCGTGGATGAAGAAGGAAAATCTCGCCCGCTACCGGCAGGAAGAAATAATCAACAGACGCCGTCCAGCGCTGAATAAAGCGCTGCGTCCACCATGTAAAACAGAGATGCCGCGCACGCGCGACACCTCTGTTTTTTGCTTAACACGCGGGTTTTAGCCAGCCGGTTATTCGAGGCTGGTGCCGCCATTAATGCGAAACACGATAGTCATCGTCAGGTTGCTGCCTGGCTTGCCGCTCTCATAGCGCCATTTTCTCATCGCCTGCTTCACATCGCGCTCAAACATATTACGCGGCTGCGCTGACAGAATGCGGATGTTATCAACGCGCCCGCTGCTATCCACGTCATATTGCACCCGCACCCGGCCTTCAATACGCAAAGCAAAAGCGCGCGCGGGATAACCCGGCTTGCCGACGCTCAGCGCGCGCGGCCCATCGGAGACGGTATTTGACGGCGCGGGCGACGTTTTCGGTGCCGTCGAGGGTTTAGCCGCCGTGGTTTTGGCGCTGTTTTCCTGGAAAGGCGATGCCGGACGCGGCTCGGTCTGCGGCTTAACCTCTTTGCGCGGCTTCACCACCTCTTTTTTCACCGGCTTCGGCTTCGGCTTGGGTTTCGGCTTCGGCTCGGGTTTTGGTATCGGCACCGGTTCCGGCTTAGGCGGTTCCGGCGCGGGCTGCGGCTCTGGCTCAGGTTCCGGCTGCGGTTCCGGTTCCGGCGCAGGCTGCGGTGTCGGCTGTGCCTGCGGTTGCACCTCTGGCGCCACCAGCGAGACGCTGATCGGCTGCGACATTTTAGGCGCTTCAACGCTCCGGTTAAACGAAGCATACAACAAAGCGGCAATCACGCTGCCGTGCAGCGCCACTGAAAGCAACATGGATACTGATAAGCGGCGAGGTAAAGGAGTCGTCAGCGTTGTCATAACTATTCGTTTGGTCAAGTGAGGCTGCAATTTTAGATGCAAATAGCAATCAATTTCAACAACCCCTCGACCCCGGAGGAAAGAAAAAAGGATAAAACCCGCGTTCATTGCCGCAGGTCAACAAGCCATTATCTTTTCATTTGCACAAAACTTTACGATAACTTAACGTAACTGCCAAACTGACCCGCCCCTACAGGAGTAACTACCGTGCTATATGTCATTTATGCCGAAGACAGCGCCGATTCGCTGGAAAAGCGCAGCGCCGTTCGTCCGGCCCACCTTGCTCGTTTGCAACTGCTGCGCGATGAAGGTCGTTTAATTGTGGCGGGCCCGATGCCTGCGGTTGACAGTAACGAACCGGGTGCCGCGGGTTTTACCGGCTCAACGGTGATCGCTGAGTTTCCTTCACTGGAAGCGGCGCAGTCCTGGGCTGAGGATGACCCTTATATCGCAGCGGGCGTCTATAAACAGGTCGCCGTGAAGCCGTTTAAGCGCGTATTTTAACCAGAGCTGGCTGGCTTGCGGGTAAAGATAACTATGCGGGGATGAGCCGCCTCAGAGAAACATCAAGGGAGCCTGAACGCTCCCTTTTTTTTATTACCAGAAGTTGTTGATAAACAGCACTGAACGGCCTTGCTGCTGCGCCAGCTGGTGGCGAATATTGTGGATGCGCCGATAACGCCGCGACTGCCCTTCCAGCCAGCGCGCCTTTTTACGTTGGACCTGACGCAACATACGCCAGCGAGCAACTTCATTCCTGCTTCGCCTCATAATATATGTCCGATTGCCAAACAACGCGCCGCATTATAGCCCTTTTCACCTGGCGGCAACATCCTTCCCGTTACCGATGAACGACAAAGGGTTTCGCCGCTGGCTATCTCCACGTACACTTCCTGCATCAAAGCGCGAACCGGATTTCCACTTAATGACCACCTTTTACACTCTGATTAGCTGGCTATTATTTTTCGGCTACTGGTTACTGATTGCCAGCGTGACGCTGCGTATTCTGATGAAACGCCGTGCGGTAACCTCAGCGATGGCCTGGCTGTTGATTATCTATATTCTGCCGCTGGTCGGCATTATTGCTTATCTTTCCTTTGGCGAGCTTTACCTGGGTAAACGACGCGCGGAACGTGCGCGCACCATGTGGCCCTCGACCGCGCGCTGGCTGAATGATTTAAAAAGTTGTCACTCTATTTTTGCCACCGAACACAGCGACGTAGCGCGCTCGTTATTTCAGCTGTGCGAAAATCGTCAGGGCATTGCCGGGGTTAAGGGCAATCAGCTGCAGCTGCTGACCAGCACAGACGACACCATGAAGGCGCTGATCCGCGACATCCAGCTGGCGCGCCATAATATTGAGATGGTGTTTTATATCTGGCACCCGGGCGGCCTGGCGGATGACGTTGCGGAATCGCTGATGGCGGCGGCGCGGCGCGGCGTACACTGTCGGTTAATGCTGGATTCCGCCGGTAGCGTGACCTTTTTTCGCAGCCAGTGGCCTGCGATGATGCGCAATGCCGGAATTGATGTGGTCGAGGCGCTTCAGGTGAGCCTGCTGCGTGTTTTTCTGCGCCGGATGGATCTCCGTCAGCACCGAAAGGTCGTGCTGATTGATAACTATATTGCCTATACCGGCAGCATGAATCTGGTTGACCCGCGCTATTTTAAACAGGATGCCGGTGTGGGCCAGTGGATCGATTTGATGGCGCGCATGGAAGGCCCGGTGGCGACCACCATGGGCATCATCTACTCCTGCGACTGGGAAATTGAAACCGGTAAACGCATTTTGCCGCCGCCGCCCGACACTAACGTGATGCCTTTTGAGCAGGAGAGCGGCCATATTATTCAGGTGATCGCCTCCGGCCCTGGTTTCCCGGAAGATATGATCCATCAGGCGCTGTTAACAGCGGTCTATTCCGCTCGCCAGCAGCTGATTATGACCACGCCCTACTTTGTGCCCAGCGATGATTTGCTGCATGCCATCTGTACGGCGGCGCTGCGCGGGGTTGACGTCAGCATTATTGTGCCGCGCCACAATGATTCTCTGCTGGTGGGCTGGGCCAGCCGCGCGTTCTTTACCGAGCTGCTGGAAGCGGGCGTAAAAATTTATCAGTTTGAAGGCGGCCTGCTGCATACCAAAAGCGTGCTGGTGGATGGGCAACTGAGCCTGATCGGCACCGTTAACCTTGATATGCGCAGCCTATGGCTGAATTTCGAAATCACGCTGGTTATTGATGACGATGGCTTCGGCAACGATTTGGCGCATGTGCAGGATGATTATATCGCCCGTTCCCGGCTGGTGGATGCTAAACGCTGGGCGCGTCGTCCCTGGTGGCAGCGGATCGTTGAACGACTGTTTTACTTCTTTAGTCCGTTGCTGTAAAAGGTGCGGAAATGCGATGACGCCTGCGGGCATACGGGATCAATCATGGACTTAAATAACCGTCTTACTGAAGATGAAACGCTGGAACAGGCTTACGATATTTTTCTGGAGCTGGCGGGCGATAACCTCGACCCGGCCGATATCATCCTGTTTAATTTGCAGTTTGAAGAACGCGGCGGCGCGGAGCTGTTCGATCCTTCCGAAGACTGGAGTGAGCATGTCGATTACGATCTTAACCCCGACTTTTTTGCCGAAGTGGTGATTGGACTGGGTGAAGCGGAAGGCGAGCCGGTAACCGACGTCTTTGCCCGCGTTCTGCTGTGCCGCGAGAAAGATCATAAACTGTGCCATATTCTGTGGCGTGAATAACGTCCCTGGGCGCAAGAAAAAAGGCTGCCTCAGGCAGCCTTTTTTTATCACGCAATACTACAGTGGATCGACCTTCAGGCAGGAGACCGCGTGACGGAAGCTGCCCTCCAGCAGCGGGCGGGTTTTTGCGCATTCAGGCCCGGCAATCGGACAGCGGGTACGGAATACGCAGCCCGACGGCGGATTAATTGGCGAAGGCAGTTCTCCCTCCAGCAGCTGGATAGTTTTGTTCTTTTCCCGATCGGGATCGGGGATCGGAACCGCAGACATCAGCGCGCGGGTATAAGGATGCTGCGGATTGTTATACACCTCGCTGTAAGTGCCCAGCTCGACCGCATGCCCCAGGTACATCACCAACACGCGATCGGAAATGTGTTTCACTACCGCCAGATCGTGGGCAATAAAAATCAGCGATAGCCCCATTTCACGCTGTAGCTGTTGCAGCAGATTTACCACCTGCGCCTGAATAGAGACATCCAGCGCCGACACCGGCTCATCACAAATGATCAGCTTTGGCTCCAGAATCAGCGCGCGGGCGATACCGATACGCTGGCACTGACCGCCGGAAAACTCATGCGGATAGCGGTTAATCAGGTTCGGCAGCAGCCCCACCTTCATCATCATCGCTTTCACACGATCTTTTATTTCCTGACGCGGCATGCTGGGATGGTAAGTGCGCAGCGGCTCCGCAATAATGTCGCCGATGTTCATGCGTGGGTTAAGCGAAGCCAGCGGATCCTGGAAAATCATCTGGATATCGCTGCGTGCTTTACGCCACTCTTCATCGCTCTGTCCCAGCAGATCGCGCCCCAGCCAGGCGACGCGGCCATCGGTGGCTTTGACCAGGCCGATAATCGCCCGCGCCAGCGTGGATTTGCCACAGCCGGACTCGCCCACCACGCCCAGCGTTTCGCCTTCATAGAGACGCAGACTGACGCCATCTACCGCCTTCAGGGTTTTCGGCGGCTGCCAGAACCACTGTTTGCCATCTTTAATATCGAAATGCACTTTGAGATCGGCAATTTCGAGCAGAACTTTTTTCTCAGCTACGGCGTTCATACTAACTCCTCCACCGGCTTAAAGCAGGCGCGCAGACGCCCTTCACCAAAGGCCTCCAGCGGCGGCGGCGCGGCACAGATTTCCATGGCATACGGGCAACGGGGCTGAAACGGACACCCTTTTGGCAGACGCAGCAGGTTAGGCGGATTACCCGGAATGGTCAGCAGCGACTCGCCTTCGGTATCCAGCCGCGGCACCGCATTCAGCAGCCCCAGCGCGTAAGGATGCGCAGGATGATAAAATACGTCGCGCGCGTTGCCATATTCCATGGTGCGCCCGGCGTACATCACCAGCACTTTATTACAGATGCCCGCCACCACGCCCAGGTCATGGGTGATCATGATAATGGCGGTGTTAAACTCGTGCTTCAGCTCATTCAGCAGCGTCATGATTTGTGCCTGCACCGTAACGTCCAGCGCGGTGGTCGGCTCATCGGCAATCAGCAGCTTCGGCCGGCAGAGCAGCGCCATGGCAATCATCACGCGCTGACGCATACCGCCGGAAAACTCATGCGGATACATTTTCATGCGCTTGCGCGCCTCCGGCATTTTCACCGCATCCAGCATGCGCACCGACTCTTCAAACGCTTGCGCTTTGCTCATGCCTTTATGCAGCTGTAACACTTCCATCAGCTGATCGCCTACCCGTAGATAGGGATTTAGCGAGGTCATGGGATCCTGGAAAATCATCGCCATCTGTTCGGCGCGCAGCGCATTCAGCTGCTTCTCCGGCAGATTAAGGATTTCGCGCCCGTTAAAGCGCGCGGAACCGCCGATGCGCCCGTTATTGGCCAACAAGCCCATCAGCGCAAACGCGGTTTGCGATTTCCCGGAACCGGATTCACCAACAATGCCTAACGTCTCTCCCGCCCGCAGGCTGAAGTTCAGGTCATTCACCGCCGTGACGTCGCCGTCTGGCGTAGCAAAAGTGACGCGTAAATCCTTCACGTCAAGCAGTAAGTCGCTTCCCGCGCTTTTCGCCATCGCTGGCTGAACTTCAATCGTACTCATCGGGAAACTCCTTAACGATCTTTCGGGTCGAGGGCATCACGCAGGCCATCGCCGATAAAGTTAAAACAGAACAGGGTAATCACCAGAAAACCCGCCGGATACAGCAGCAGCCACGGCGACACTTCCATCGAGTTGGCCCCGTCGCTCAGCAACGCGCCCCAGCTGCTCAGCGGCTCCTGGGTGCCAAGGCCAAGGAAACTCAGGAAGGATTCAAACAGGATCATGCCCGGCACCAGCAGTGAGGCGTAAACCACCACCACGCCCAATACGTTAGGCACGATATGGCGCAGCACAATTTTGATGGTTGACACGCCGCCAACCTGAGCAGCCTCAATATATTCTTTGCGCTTCAGGCTTAATGTCTGCCCGCGCACAATTCGCGCCATATCGAGCCAGGAAACCATGCCGATAGCGACAAAGATCAGCAGGATGTTTTGCCCAAAAAAGGTAACCAGCAGGATCACAAAGAACATAAACGGAAAGGAGTTCAGAATTTCCAGCAAACGCATCATGACAGAATCGGTTTTGCCGCCCAGGTAGCCTGCCAACGTGCCATACAGGGTGCCGACGACAACCGCCACCAGCGCGGCGGCGATACCTACCATCAGTGAGATGCGTCCGCCAATCGCCACGCGCACTAACAGATCGCGCCCTGAAGAGTCGGTGCCAAAATAGTGACCTGATTCCATATCCGGCGCGGCGGACATCATTGCCCAGTCGGTATCATCATAGGTAAACGGAGAGACCCATGGCGCAATAATCACAAACAGCGCGATCAGCAATAAAATAAACAGGCTGGCCAGCGCCGCACGGTTATGTATAAAGCGACGCCGCGCGTCCTGCCACAAGCTGCGCCCTTCCACTTCCAGCTTTTCACTGAACGTATCAAGAGCGTCGCTATTTTTCTTACTTAAAATCATGGCGAGCCCCGGTATTAATAACGAATTTTCGGATCGATAACGGCATACAGCACGTCAACGATGGCGTTAAACACAATAGTTAATGTGCCGACCAAAATGGTCAGGCTCAGCACCAATGAATAATCACGGTTTAGCGCGCCATTAACAAACAGCTGGCCGATTCCTGGCAGCCCATAGATGGTTTCGATAACCATCGAACCGGTAATAATGCCGACAAAGGCGGGCCCCAGGTAAGAGAGTACCGGTAGCAGCGCGGGCTTTAAGGCGTGACGTAACACAATACGCCGCGTCGGCAGGCCTTTCGCACGGGCGGTACGAATAAAATTGGAGTGCATCACCTCAATCATCGAGCCACGCGTAATACGTGCAATGCTGGCGATATAGGCAAGGGACAGCGCCACCATTGGCAGGATCATAAATTTCAGCGCGCCGCCGTTCCAGCCGCCGCCGGGCAACCATTTCAGGGTAATGGAAAAGATTAATACCAGCAGCGGCGCCACCACAAAACTGGGTATGACGATGCCGGTCATTGCCACCCCCATTACCGCATAATCCCATTTACTGTTCTGTTTTAACGCGGCAACCACGCCCGCGGTGACGCCCAGCAGCACGGCAAAAATAAAAGCCGCCGCGCCAAGTTTGGCGGAAACCGGGAATGAACCGGCAACTAAATCGTTTACGGAATAATCTTTATATTTAAACGACGGACCGAAATCGCCGTGGGCCAGCTGCGCAAGGTAATCGACATACTGCTTCCACATCGGATCGTTTAAATGATATTTCGCTTCGATATTGGCCATCACTTCCGGCGTTAAGGTGCGTTCACCGGTAAAAGGGCTGCCGGGCGCGAGGCGCATCATAAAGAATGAGATAGTAATCAGAATAAACAGCGTCGGAATTGCCTCAAGGCAGCGACGCAGGATGAATTTTAACATTGCTCATACCTGATGAATCTGGCTTCTGCTGTAAAACAGAAGCCATATAGCTCAAAATGGGCGGCCTGAGGCCGCCCGGAAACCTGCATTAATGTTTGATGATATAGAGATCTTTATCATGCGAATTATCCAGCGGATCTTTGCCGGTATAACCGCCGACGTAAGGTTTCACCAGACGCAGGTTTTTATAATAATAAACAGGCACGATAGCGGAATCTTTATCCAGTAGCTTTTCCGCTTCGCTATACAGCTGGCTGCGCGCCGCTTCGTCTTTCGCGCTTAACGCCTGCGCCAGCAGCTTATCGAATTCAGGGTTCTTATAATGCGAGGTGTTATTGCTGCTGTCAGAGAGCATGGTATTCAGGAAGCTGGTAGGTTCGTTATAGTCAGCACACCAGCCAGCGCGCGCTACATCGAAGTTGCCCTGATGGCGTGTATCAAGGAACGTTTTCCACTCCTGGTTTTGCAGCTTCACCTCAACGCCGAGGTTTTTCTTCCAGATTGAGGCGGCGGCAATCGCCAGCTTTTTATGCAGATCGGACGTGTTATACAGCAGGCTGAATGACAGCGGTTTATCCGCCGTATAGCCCGCTTCGGCCAGCAGCTTTTTCGCCTCTTCATTGCGTTGCTGCTGGGTCAGGTTCATCCATTCCGGTTTGGTCAGACTGATACCATCGGTAAACGGCGGCGTATAGCTCCACGCCGGATCTTCACCCTGCGCCTTGACCTTATTAACGATGATATCGCGATCGATACCCAGCTTCAGCGCGGCACGTACGCGCGGATCGTTAAACGGCGGCTTCTGGTTGTTAATTTCGTAGTAATAGGTGCAGAGATACGGGTCGGCATGAATCTGTTCCGGGATCTCTTTTTTCAGTTTCTGATACAGCTCAATCGGCAGATAATTATAGGTCATGTCGCTGCCGCCGCTGCGATAGCGGTTGGTATCCGTTACCTCAGAAGAGATCGGCAGGAACGTGACTTTGTTCAGCACGGTTTTGGCGTTATCCCAGTATTGCGGGTTGCGCTCCAGCACCAGGCGTTCGTTAATCACCCACTCTTTCACCTTAAAGGCGCCGTTGCCGACAAAGTTTTCCGGCTGCGTCCACTTATCGCCAAACTTATCCACCACCGGTCGATAAACCGGGGACATAGAGTGGTGAATCGCTAATTTAATAAAATAAGGTACGGCTTCACTCAGCGTCACTTCCAGCGTATGGTCATCAACCGCTTTCACGCCCAGCGTATCCGGTGTCTTTTTCCCGGCAATAATATCATCCACGTTGAGCAGATGGCCGTATTGCAGATAGCTGGCGTATGGCGACGCAGTTTTCGGATCGGCCAGGCGACGCCAGCTGTAAACGAAATCATTGGCGGTTAACGGCTCGCCATTTGACCACTTCACACCGTTACGCAAATGGAAAATCCAGACTTTACCGCCCTCTTTGCTTTCCCAACTTTCCGCCACGCCCGGCTGAATCTTGCCGTCGGCATCGTTGATTACCAACCCTTCATAGAGATCGCGGCTCACATACGCTTCCGGCACCCCTTCGACTTTATGTGGGTCGAGCGACTGCAGCTCAGCGCCGTTGCCTCTTACCAGCTCCTGTTTTTCCGCCAGTTGAACGCCAGCCGGAACGTTGGCCGCCAGCGCACTGTTAGCGGTTAATACGCCCAGCGCTGCCATAACGCCCAGCGCCGCCAGGCTTTTTTTGGTGATGTTGGTCATGTTTACTCCAGTTTTTTTATAATGACCGAGGCATAAACCTTCGGCTTTCCCCCGCTGTACGGGTTACCTGTCATCGGTTTCGGAACCTGAAGCCGGACAGGGTTTGCTCCCTGTTTCTAGGGTTACCATCATCTACCGCCCGCCATTTTTAGCGGGCAGCGAATCAATGTTTGGTGATGTAGTAATACTTAACGTTTTGTCTGTCCTGCGGATCTTTGCCGGTGAACCCGCCAACCCAGGGTTTTACCAGCCGTACGCTGACGCGGTAATAGACCGGCACCAGCGCCGAATCGTTATCCAGCTGCGCTTCCGCCTGTTGATATAGCGCGGTGCGCTGGGCATCATCCGCTACCAGCGTCTGTGCCATTAGCGCATCAAATGCCGGGCTGCGGTAAAAGCCCGTATTGGTTGAGGAGTCGCTTAACAGCATATTAAGGAAGGTGGACGGTTCGTTATAGTCGGAGCACCAGGTAGCACGCGCCACATCGTAATTCCCTTCGTGCCGCGTATTCAGCATGGTTTTCCACTCCTGATTTTGCAGCGTGACGTTGGCGCCGAGGTTCTTTTTCCACATCGACGCGGCGGCGATCGCCTGCTTTTTATTTTGATCGGAAGTGTTATACAACAAGTTAAATGTCAGCGGCTTTTGCGCGCTGTAGCCCGCTTCAGCCAGCAGTTTTTTCGCCGTGGCGTTGCGCTCAGCCTGGCTCTGATTAAACCAGGCCGGTGCGCTAAAATTAGCGCCATTGATATAGGGCGGCGTAAAGCCAAAGGCGGGAATCTGCCCTTGCCCCATGATTTTTTCCGCGATGATTTGCCGATCGAGCGTTAATTTAACCGCCGCGCGCACGCGCGCATCGTTAAACGGCGGGCGCTGGTTATTCAGTTCATAATAGAAAGTGCAGAGATAAGGGCTGACATGCACCTGCGCGCCCAGTTGTTTCTTTAACATCGGGAACAGTTCAGGCGGTACCGCGCTGTTGGTAATATCGATTCCGCCGCTGCGATAGCGGTTAACGTCGCTGGTTTCTGAGCTGATCGGTAAAAAGGTCGCAGTTTCAATTACCGTATGCGCATTATCCCAATAGTGCGGGTTGCGCTTCAGGGTAATTTTCTCATTAACCACCCAATTGTTCAGCGTATAGGCTCCGTTGCCAACGTAATGCTCCGGGCGCGTCCATTTATCGCCCCATTTTTCGATAGATTGACGATGAACCGGTTTTAGCGCGGTATGTTCCAGCATTGCAGTAAAATAGGGTACCGGCTGGCTCAACGTAACCTGCAGATGATGGTCATCCAGCGCTTTCACGCCCAATGCGGAGGGCGGCTGCTTGCCAGCGATGATCTCATCAACATTTAAAATATGTGCATATTGCAGGAAACTGGCGTAGGGCGACGCGGTTTTCGGATCCACCAGCCGCTGCCAGCTGTAAACAAAATCCGCTGCCGTGACCGGGTCGCCATTGCTCCAGCGGGCGTCCGGCCGCAAGGTGAATGTCCAGACGTTGCCCTGCTGCTGCCACTGCTGAGCCACGCCCGGCACCATATGGCCCAGGTTATCGGTGGCAATCAGCCCCTCCAGCAAATTGGTAATCACATCGCTTTCCGGCACGCCTTCCGTTTTATGCGGATCCAGCGAGGCGACTTCCGTACCGTTATTAATGGTAATGCTTTGATCCTGAGCTAACACCGCCGTCGGCGGCACGCTGGCGGCCTGGGCATGACAACACAAAGTCACAAGAACGGCGGTTATGACTTTGCCATAACCTAAATGGATTGCTGGATTCATAAAACCTTTTGCTCTTAGAGAGTAACCTGCAGGCTATAAAGCAAAATTCGTTCTCACTTTGCCAGGGTCAAAAAAAATCTTTAACTGGAAGTTAACAGATGAATTTTTCTTGTGCCAAAAACAAATAGTAAAAATGTTATCTATTTCTCTTTTATCACGATCGTTCATCACACGGAAGCGTTATTTTTATCAATGAATTATGGTTTATTGCTTTGATATTAAATGAAAAAATATCATATTGCGGGTCACTGGCTGCTGACAAATAAAGCAACTGTGTGAAAAACAGTCAAAAAATCATAACAATTGCTTTACACAGAATGATCGCCTCCCTTCCGCGTAAAACCCCTGATAAAAGCCTTATAAATTAGAAAAGTAACGCAGCAATAGATGTGAAAATAATCACATTTCCCACCGAAAAAGGGAAAGACGCAGAAAAATCAGCAGTTAAGCTAATAACTGCTCGGGTTTATTAAGCGGAATGAATAGGTGCACCGTAAAAGTGCAGCAAATTGCGGCGGTTGCACGTTTTCAGGGCAAAAAACCGTTCAGGAGGAAAATTAAGTGGCACTAAGGTAGAAATCAGAATAACCGATGCCGCGCTAACACCGGTTATGAAGAATTAATTAATCAGGCCCGGGAAGCTGGCTTTGAGTCCGGTGACAATAAATTCAATACCCAGCGCCATCAGCAATAAACCCATGATACGCGTAATCACGTTGATCCCGGTTTGCCCCAGCACGCGTACCATCATCGGCGCGGCGCGAAACAGTAGCCAGCAGCAAAAAGCAAACAGCGCAATGGCGATGCTAAACGCCAGCAGGTTAATCCAGCTGTGATAGCGGGTGCTCCAGACAATGGTTGAACTGATAGCGCCCGGTCCCGCCATTAACGGCAAAGCCAACGGGACAACGCCAATACTTTCCCGTACCGCCGTTTCTGATTTTTCCTGCTTGTTCTGCTTATCCTCGCCCAGCTTGCCGCTAATCATCGACATGGCGATAGTCACCACCAGAATGCCGCCCGCGATGCGGAAAGAATCGATTGAGATGCCAAAGACATGAAGAATGGCGTCGCCGAGAAACAGCGAAGTCCAAAGAATAATCGCCACGGCAAGGTTCGCCGTCAGGTTAGTCCTGTTTCTTTCAGCCGCCGGTTGGTAGCTGGTCATACTGATAAAAACAGGAATAATGCCGATGGGATTCACCAGCGCAAACAGGCCAACAAAAAATTTAATATAGCCAGACAGATCCAGTGCAAGGGTATTCACAAACTCTCCGCAAATGCGCCAATGAAAACCGCCCTAATTTAATGGAAATATCATCCACTTACCAGCGCTTAACGCCAGGATAATAAGCTTAACTTAACGCTAAAATCAGGCGTAAAAACTCATGTTAAGTTATTGTTTAGTCCATGATGCGAAAATCTTCCACGTTTACAGCAGATTAGCCAAAGCGTGATTGTGGTCAAAAAATAATCAAGCTGAAAGGTGTCAGCTTTAAGGAATATTGATCTGAATCAATAATCATCTACCCCGATCCAGGTAAGCTGACCGCATCAAAAGGAATGGATAACGACGCACGCCATCGCTTATTGGCACCTGCGCCATAGAAACTCTTTCAGTAAACAGCATGGAGTAAGTAAAGCGCAAATCAGGTTATTTGCCTGCTCCGTTAAGCGTTATGTCGCATCCCGATAAGGCTTGTTTACTAAAAGAGTTTAAACTTCCATCAGGAGAGCATTATGGCCGTTACCAATGTCGCCGAACTTAACGCACTTGTTGAACGAGTAAAACAAGCGCAGCGCGAATACGCCAATTTCACTCAAGAACAGGTTGATAAAATTTTCCGTGCCGCCGCGCTGGCTGCTGCCGATGCACGTATTTCACTGGCAAAAATGGCCGTGGCAGAATCCGGAATGGGTATTGTGGAAGACAAAGTGATTAAAAACCACTTCGCCTCAGAATATATTTACAATGCCTATAAAGATGAAAAGACCTGTGGCATCCTGGCCACTGACGATACGTTCGGCACCATCACTATCGCCGAACCTACCGGCTTGATTTGCGGTATCGTCCCGACCACGAACCCTACCTCTACCGCTATTTTTAAAGCGCTGATTAGCCTTAAAACCCGTAACGGTATCATCTTCTCACCGCATCCGCGGGCAAAAGACGCCACCAATAAAGCCGCAGATATAGTGCTGCAGGCCGCTATCGCCGCCGGTGCGCCGAAAGATATTATCGGCTGGATCGATCAGCCTTCCGTTGAGCTTTCTAATCAGCTGATGCATCACCCGGATATCAATCTGATTCTGGCAACCGGCGGACCGGGCATGGTGAAAGCCGCATACAGTTCCGGTAAACCCGCTATCGGCGTTGGCGCAGGTAATACGCCAGTGGTGATTGACGAAACCGCCGATATCAAGCGTGCCGTCGCCTCCATTCTGATGTCGAAAACGTTTGATAACGGTGTGATCTGTGCTTCTGAGCAGTCAGTGATCGTTGTTGATGCGGTTTACGATGCGGTACGCGAGCGTTTCGCTAGCCATGGCGGCTATCTGCTGCAGGGCGCAGAGCTGAAAGCAGTACAGGATATTATCCTGAAAAACGGCGGCCTGAACGCCGCTATCGTGGGTCAGCCCGCGGTGAAAATTGCTGAAATGGCCGGTATCAACGTTCCAGCCAGCACCAAAATTCTGATCGGTGAAGTCCAGCTGGTGGATGAATCTGAGCCGTTCGCGCATGAAAAACTTTCGCCGACGCTGGCGATGTATCGTGCGGAAAATTTCGAACAGGCGGTGAGCAAAGCGGAAAAACTGGTGGCCATGGGCGGTATCGGTCATACCTCTTGTCTTTATACCGACCAGGACAACCAACATGAACGCGTGAACTATTTTGGCGACAAAATGAAAACCGCGCGCATTTTGATTAATACCCCGGCTTCCCAGGGCGGCATCGGCGACCTGTATAACTTTAAACTGGCCCCTTCTCTGACGCTGGGCTGTGGTTCATGGGGCGGCAACTCTATTTCTGAAAACGTCGGTCCTAAACATCTTATCAATAAGAAAACCGTGGCCAAGCGAGCTGAGAATATGTTGTGGCACAAACTTCCTAAATCTATTTATTTCCGCCGCGGCTCGCTACCGATTGCGCTTGAAGAAGTGGCGAGCGACGGCGCCAAACGCGCCTTTATCGTCACCGACCGCTTCCTGTTTAATAACGGCTATGCTGACCAGATCACCTCTGTGCTGAAATCGCACGGCGTTGAAACGGAAATTTTCTTTGAAGTCGAAGCTGACCCGACGCTGAGCATCGTGCGCAAAGGCGCGGAACAGATGAACTCCTTTAAACCGGATGTGATTATTGCTCTGGGCGGCGGTTCTCCGATGGATGCAGCTAAAATCATGTGGGTGATGTATGAGCATCCTGAAACCCATTTCGAAGAGCTGGCGCTGCGCTTTATGGATATCCGTAAACGTATCTACAAGTTCCCGAAAATGGGCGTGAAGGCGAAAATGATCGCGGTCACAACCACTTCAGGTACCGGTTCAGAAGTCACGCCGTTTGCAGTCGTGACCGATGACGCTACCGGTCAGAAATATCCGCTGGCGGATTATGCGCTGACCCCAGATATGGCGATTGTGGATGCCAACCTGGTGATGAATATGCCGAAGTCACTGGCTGCTTTCGGTGGTCTTGATGCGGTAACCCATGCGCTTGAAGCCTATGTTTCCGTGCTGGCCAATGAATACTCTGATGGCCAGGCGCTGCAGGCGCTGAAGTTACTGAAAGAAAACCTGCCGGACAGCTATCGCGATGGCGCAAAAAATCCGGTTGCGCGTGAACGCGTGCATAACGCCGCCACCATCGCCGGTATCGCTTTCGCCAATGCCTTCCTTGGCGTATGTCACTCCATGGCGCATAAACTGGGCTCTGAGTTCCATATTCCGCATGGCCTGGCAAACGCCCTGCTGATTTCGAATGTCATTCGCTATAACGCGAATGACAACCCGACTAAACAGACCGCGTTCAGCCAGTACGATCGTCCGCAAGCGCGCCGTCGTTACGCCGAGGTTGCCGATCACCTTGGTCTGAGCGCTGACGGCGACCGCACCGCACAGAAAATTGAAAAACTGCTGGCGTGGCTGGAAGAGATCAAAGCGCAGCTGGGGATCCCGAAATCTATCCGCGAGGCGGGCGTTCAGGAAGCAGATTTCCTGGCGAAAGTAGACAAGCTGGCTGATGATGCCTTTGATGACCAGTGTACCGGCGCTAACCCACGCTATCCGCTGATTGCGGAACTGAAACAGATTATGCTGGATACGTTCTACGGTCGTGAATATGTAGAACCCTTTGAGTCCGTTTCTGAAGCGATGATTGCACAGCCGGTCAAAGCGCCGAAAGCTGAGAAGAAAGCGAAAAAAGTTTGATTTTCAGATAATAAAAAACCCGCTTCGGCGGGTTTTTTTATCTCTGCGCTCTCAACGCCCTTTTCACTCCTGCCTGAAAAGATCTGTGTCTTCCCTGTTAAAAACGCCTGTACGCTTTCTTAAGGCGATAAACACCCCATCGGTAGTTAACCCCTTTAGTCGCGCTCAACGGGCGGTAAAAAGCCCTTAGCCAGCGTTTCTTTATAATGTTTACGGCACATTGAAACATAGCGCTCGTTGCCACCAATAACCACCTGCTCGCCTTCAGCATAGGGCTTGCCCGCGCTGTCCAGACGCAGCACCATGCCTGCTTTGCGGCCACAGTGACAAATGGTTTTTAATTCGATGAGCTTATCGGCCCACGCCAATAAATACTGGCTGCCGCTAAATAATTCACCCCGGAAATCAGTACGCAGGCCATAACACAATACGGGTATGTCAAGATAATCGACAACATCAGAAAGTTCCCGAACTTGTTCACGCGTCAAAAATTGGCATTCATCAACCAGTATGCAATGTACCGGCTTTTTCTCATGTTCTTCAGTAATTTCATGCATCAGTAAAGTCTGATTGTTAAACAATTTAGCCGGTGATGAAAGGCCAATGCGTGAACTTACTTTACCGCTGCCAAAGCGATCGTCTATCTCCGCGGTCCAGACCAAAGTCCGCATGCCTCTTTCCTGATAATTATAAGAAGATTGCAACAATGCGGTGGATTTTCCGGCATTCATCGCCGAGTAATAGAAATAAAGCTGAGCCATAGGGCCGAACTCCGCCAAAAGGGTTAAACAAAAAAAACGCTGACGATTGTATCATAGCGTCTGCGCCCCCAGCGGGATAACCTGCAATATGATTCTCTGCTATAACCGCGGCGCTTGTTAAACAACATCAGCCTTAGCGCATAATCCAGGGCCACCGCATTAAATGATAAGATCCTAAAGCACGTTCTTATTATGCCCCTTTTTACCCGCCATGAACCTTCACGTTTTAAGCATAATGAAGAGAACATTTTAGGTTATACGCTGATTTTGAGCGCTAAGCTGAACAGATAATCCCCTGCAAGGCTAAGGCTGTTTAAGTATAGACTTTAATGCGACCTGCTTATTTTCGCCTGAGACAACTATAACTTTCCGCCAATTGCGTTATGCAAATCTCACTTTAATATCACTTTGTGAATTTCTTACAAAATTAACTATTGCAGTTCCTTTTTTCCACCTCTATTATTATCAGGCAGAACATTTCTCCCACCCAATATATTTTGAGATTAGGACAATGAGCGAAGCACTTAAAATTCTGAACAACATCCGTACACTGCGCGCCCAGGCCAGAGAATGTACTCTGGAAACTCTGGAAGAGATGCTGGAGAAACTGGAAGTGGTTGTTAATGAGCGCCGCGAAGAAGAAAGTCAGGCGCAGGCTGAAATTGAAGAGCGTACGCGTAAACTTCAACAGTATCGTGAAATGCTGATTGCTGACGGCATTGATCCGAATGAACTGCTGCAGACCATGGCAGCAACCAAAACCAGCGGTAAAGCCAAACGCGCTGCGCGCCCGGCTAAATACAAATACGTTGATGAAAATGGCGAAAGCAAAACCTGGACTGGCCAGGGCCGTACTCCTGCGGTAATCAAGAAAGCCATTGAAGAGGAAGGCAAGCAGCTGGATGATTTTCTGCTGTAATTCCTGTTCAGGGTGCTTCTCTTAACCCCATTTTGTTATGGGGTTTTTTATTGGTCTTTTTGTTGTATTTGTCACACCAGGCCGCGCCCAAAAAAAAGGAAGCCACCGGCTTCCTTTTTTTTATTCATCTCAGACCTTATAAAAAGCCCGATACCACTCTACAAAGCGTTTGATGCCCTCTTCCACGCCCGTTTGCGGTTTAAACCCGATCACCTCAAACAGCGCCTGCGTATCCGCGCTGGTTTCCAGCACATCGCCCGGTTGCATCGGCAGCATGTTTTTCTGCGCCTCTACCCCTAACGCCTTTTCCAGCGCCTCTATATAAGCCATTAAGGTAACCGGCTGACTGTTGCCAATATTATAGACGCGATAAGGCGCTGAACTGGTGGCTGGCGAACCGGTTTCTACCGTCCAGTTTGGGTCCTTTTGCGGGATCACATCCTGCAGGCGGATAATCGATTCGGTAATATCATCGATATAAGTGAAATCCCTGCGCATTTCGCCGTTGTTATAAACATCGATGCTTTCGCCCGCGATAATAGCGCGGGTGAATTTAAACAACGCCATATCCGGGCGTCCCCACGGTCCGTAGACGGTAAAGAAACGCAAACCGGTAGTCGGGATACCATAAAGATGTGAATAGGTGTGAGACATCAGCTCATTCGCTTTTTTCGTTGCCGCATACAGCGAAACCGGATGGTCTACGCTATCGTCGGTAGAAAATGGCATTTTACGATTAAGACCGTAAACAGAGCTGGAAGAAGCGTACAGCAAATGCTCGATTTTATGATGACGACAACCTTCGAGAATATTAAGGTGCCCCGTGAGATTGGCATCAGCATAAGCATGCGGATTATCAATGGAATAACGAACCCCGGCCTGCGCGCCCAGGTGAATAACGCGCTGGAAATCATGCTTTGCAAACAGTGAGGCTATTGCGTCTCTGTCAGATAAATCGCCTTCGATAAAAGTAAAATCTGAAGAAGTGATTTGATTCAGGCGGGCACGTTTAAGATTTACATCATAATAATCATTCAGGTTGTCGAGACCGACAACCTGGTGACCGGCCGACAGAAGGCGTTGGGTAACGTGAAAACCAATAAACCCTGCCGCGCCGGTAACCAGATAGTTCATATTTACCTCATTAATTATGCAATTTGAATAGACGCTCCGCGGCCAATTGCATAATAAACAAAACCGCGTTTAGTCGTTCTTTCTGGATCATACAGGTTACGACCATCAAAAATCACGGGTTGTTTTAAGGCATTTTTAATAACATCGAAGTCCGGTGCACGGAAGTTCTGCCATTCGGTACAAATAACCAGCGCGTCAGCACCCTGCAGCGCGGCTTCTTTTGTTCCCATCAGCTTCAGATCCGCACGATGACCATAGATGCGCTGCGCTTCGTCCATCGCTTCCGGATCGAACGCCTGTACGGTTGCGCCTGCAGCCCACAGCGTTTCCATCAGCACGCGGCTGGATGCTTCACGCATATCATCGGTGTTGGGTTTAAATGACAGGCCCCACAGCGCGAAGGTTTTGCCCTTAAGATCGTCACCGAAGTGGCGTTTAATAAAGGTTGGCAGCTTTAGTTTCTGATCGTCATTGACCGCTTCCACCGCCTGCAGCAGACGTGGTTTATAGCCAATGGTTTCCGCCGTACGGATCAGCGCCTGCACATCTTTCGGGAAGCAGGAGCCGCCGTAGCCGCAGCCAGGATAAATAAAGTGGTAGCCAATACGGGAATCGGAACCAATACCCTGACGCACTTTTTCGATATCCGCGCCCAGGCGTTCCGCCAGGTTCGAGATCTCATTCATAAAGCTGATTTTGGTCGCCAGCATGCAGTTAGCCGCATACTTAGTCAGCTCAGCACTGCGAATATCCATCAGGATCAGACGGTCGTGGTTGCGGTTAAACGGCTCATACAGCTCGCGCAGCAGCTCAACGACTTCGTCATTATCCGTACCGACGACGATACGCTCAGGACGCATACAGTCGCTGACCGCCGCGCCTTCTTTCAAAAACTCTGGGTTGGAGACCACATCAAAGGTCAGATCCAGCCCGCGAGCATTCAGGGTTTCCTGCATAACGCTACGTACGCGATCGGCGGTGCCAACCGGTACGGTAGATTTATCCAGCACCACTTTATGCCCGTCCATATGCTGAGCGATGGTACGTGCTACCGCAGTAACATATTTCAGATCGGCAGAGCCATCCTCGTCCGGCGGCGTGCCCACAGCGATAAACTGCATCACGCCATGTTTAACGCCCTCTTCGGCATTGGTCGTAAAGTTCAGTCGACCCGCTTCGTAGTTTTGCTTAACCAGCGGCGTCAGACCTGGCTCGTAAATGGGAATGATCCCTTTCTTCAGATTTTCGACTTTGTTAGCGTCGACATCAATACAAAGAACGTCATGTCCGACTTCGGCCAAAACCGCAGCCTGAACCAGACCCACATAGCCGATACCAAATACGGTGACTTTCATTGCGTTATCCTGTTGCTGTGTGAATTACTTTTTATTTTCAACTGTATCGTTCAGCCACTGTTTGAAATCGCTGCCCAGTGACGGATGACGCAGACCATACTCAACAAAAGCCTGCATATAACCCAGCTTGTTGCCGCAGTCATGGCTGACGCCTTTCAGGTGATACGCTTCAACGGTCTCTTTTTCCATCAGCATCGCGATGGAGTCGGTCAGCTGAACTTCGCCGCCTGCGCCCGGAGGCGTTTTTGCCAGCAGCGGCCAAATGTCGGCAGACAGCACATAACGACCTACCACGGCCAGGTTAGATGGCGCTTCGCTCGCTTTTGGCTTCTCTACCACGCCCACCATCGGTGCGCTGTCGCCCGGCTGCAGTTCTGCACCCTGACAATCCACTACGCCGTAAGCGGTAACGTCGGCAACCGGCTCAACCATGATCTGGCTGCGGCCGCTTTCGTCGAAACGGTTCAGCATTTCAGCCAGGTTATCTTTGGTCGGGTTAGATTCGTACTCATCGATGATCACGTCCGGCAGAATGACGGCAACCGGCTCATCGCCAATCAGCGGATGCGCGCACATTACCGCGTGGCCCAGACCTTTTGCGATACCCTGACGCACCTGCATGATGGTGACGTGCGGCGGACAGATTGACTGGATTTCATCCAGCAGCTGACGCTTAACGCGTTTTTCCAGCATCGCCTCCAGCTCAAAACTGGTATCAAAATGGTTTTCAATGGAGTTTTTTGACGAGTGCGTAACCAGCACAATCTCATTGATCCCGGCAGCGATACATTCGTTAACGACATACTGAATTAACGGCTTATCAACCAGAGGCAACATTTCCTTTGGAATGGCTTTGGTTGCGGGCAGCATGCGCGTCCCTAAACCAGCAACGGGGATTACCGCTTTTTTTACTTTAGACTTATAGGCAGACATTAAGATACCTCTCTTATAGGCCGTTCAAGTTAATACTTGATATGTCGATTTAAAAAACGAAACGAGTATATCAGTTCAGGGGCGCCGGATTTATCCTGGATAACTTCTTTCCAGTGAAATTAAGACTATTACCCAAGTGTAAAACTTATACTAACGCCTGTCTGTGCAGCGCAAAAATAAAAAGCATTCGCTTATTATTCAGGCGCCAGCATCAGCCGCAGCCGTCCTCCATTCCCCGATACCTGACATTGCCAGGCCTCACCCTGCTGGTTAATTTGGTTGAGATGTGTACTGCCCATCGTGCCTAAAGGCACACCATTTCTAAGCTGTATTTCTTGATCGCTAATGTTCAGCGTTGCGTTTAAGCCAGCCGAGACCAAAATCAGGTTTTTATACGTTTGATGATAATACCCGACTAATAATGGAAACTGCCCTTTAAGATTCGCCTGACGCAATAACAAATTAACCTGTTTAAGTACGCTGCTTAATTCAGGTAACCGCTGTTTTTGCCCGGAAAGCTGCTCCTGCAATAGCCCGTTGAATAACGCGCGTAACAGCAGCGCAGCCAGCACGCCATTATCACCGGCGCGCGTGACATCCAGGCAGTAAAACGCCAGATCGTTATCGGATAAGGCCGCGATATCCAGGACCAGCCCAGGCTGTTCCGCCATTGTCAGCTGACGATAATTCATTCGACAGTTGGCGATAACCTGCTGAACCGGCGGCTGCAGCTGTTTAAGCAGCTTGGCGGCCGCTTTGGGATCGCTGACCAGCGCATCCCAGTCCTGAAACAGCTGTTCTTCTTCTTCCACCTGGGAGGTAAACATCGACGGATAAAGACATTCGTAGACCGCCTCACGCAGGCGCTCCATGTCTCTGATCGGTTTAAGCAACACATCCTGCACGCCAAGACGCAGAACATGCGCAATATCGGACATCTGCTCAGTGGCAGAAATGACCAGAATGGGAACGTGATTGCCGTTGGTGCGTAAATGTTCCACTAGCTTGATGCCGTTCATCCGAGGCATTTCTAAATCGCAAATCAGCAAATCGGGCTGATGGAAGCGCAACGTTTCGATAGCATCAAGACCATCGCTGGCAACCAGCAGTTTAGCGCCAAGCGAGTACAAGAAATTTTCCAGCAGGGAGCGGAAAACAGCCTCATCCTCTACGATTAAGATCTGTTTTCCCGTTAATGGTTTTTCCATTGTTTCCCCCCGTAAGCCAGATAATTCAATAGTGGTTCAAAAAACGCACTTGTGCCTGTCAGAATTGCCTGAAGTAACATGTGTGATTGACCTATTTTCATTACCGGCTCTGTACTAACGGTAATAATTCATCCATTTTTTTCTCAACCGCAGCTCTTCCGGCTGCAATCGCTTCCTCTGCACGATGAAAATCAAGCGTACTGATCTGGGGACAATAGGGCTGTATGACTACATCCGGCGGGTCCCCTGCCATGCGGTGACGCTTCAGACGATTTTCGAGAACCTGAATTGAGGTTGTCATAATCTCCATGGCGCCAGGCGAAAGCGCAGTACGTCGCTGTGTTAAATGTTGTGCCAACCGTTGGCGCAGTTTACCGCGCCAGGATGTCGCTTCCTCCGGCAGATTTTGCGTGGGTGTGGCAGAGAAGAGATCCTGCTGCATAAGATGTGCATCGTGCTGTAAATCAACGGCGATGACAATATCCGCCCCCAGCGCGCGGGTAAGGGATACTGGAACGGGATTAACCACCGCGCCATCCACCAGCCAGTAGCCATTATGACTGACCGGCGGCAGCAGGCCCGGCATGCTACAGGAGGCACGAACCGCCTGATGCAGATCGCCGTTGGTTAACCACAGCTCTCGCCCGGTGCTGAGATTAGTGGCTACCGCGCCAAAGCGAATATGACACTGTTCGATAGACTCATCTGGCATAAGACGGCGAATATGGTTAAACACGCGATTGCCGCGCAGTAACCCACCCCGCTGCCATGAAAAATCCATCAACCGAATCACATCCCAGTAGCCGAAAGACCTTACCCATTTCTCTAATAGCGGCAAGCGTTCCGTTGCGCACGCAGCGCCCACTAACGCGCCGACAGAGCAACCCGCAATCACATCAATTTGGATTCCCGCACGCAACAATGCATCAATCACACCGATATGCGCCCATCCTTTGGCCGCGCCTGAGCCCAGCGCCAGTCCTGTTTTTACCTGTCTCATTGCATTCCTGTTGAAACCCCTCTTCACTGAATAGCGTTAAACGTTCGGGTCAGATAACATAACGTAAAATAACGTGTTTCGCCCTGTTGATGCAAAACCTGGAGTTTACGTGTCTGAAAATTGCCCATGCTGCAGCGGATTGCAGTATAGCCTATGTTGCGGTCGCTATCTAAGTGGCGAGGAGATCCCTGCCAGCCCGGAAGCCCTGATGCGCTCGCGCTATACGGCTTACTCCCGACATGACGTCGATTATTTACTGGCGACCTGGCACCAAACGCATCGCTCTGCTGAGCTGCGTCAGGCGTTGTCTGAAAATGCTTCGCTAACCCGCTGGGAAGGCTTAAATATTGTCGCCTGCGAGGCCGGTTCTCATGTTAATGAAGCTTATGTGACATTTTTTGCGCGTTATGTCGAAAACGGACGTTCCGGCGCGGTATATGAACGCTCGCGCTTTGTCCGTGAGGATCAACGCTGGTACTATATTGACGGAACCACACCACAGGTTGGCCGTAATGACCGCTGCCCCTGTGGCTGTGAAAAAAAATACAAAAAGTGTTGCGGCCGGTAATGCTGGAGCCGTTCAGATTCATCGCTATTTCGCTTCGACAGGATTGATAACGCATGCAAGCGCAAACTATACAACGTAAAGTCCTACGGACAATTTGCCCTGACGCCAAGGGTCTTATCGCCAAGATCACTAACATTTGTTACAAGCATGAACTCAACATTGTGCAAAACAATGAGTTTGTCGATCACCGCACCGGGCGCTTTTTTATGCGTACTGAGCTGGAAGGCATTTTTAACGATACGACGCTGCTGGCGGATCTTGACAGCGCGCTGCCGCAGGGCTCGGTACGCGAACTGCACTGCGCCGGTCGGCGTCGCGTGGTGATTCTGGTCACCAAAGAGGCACATTGTCTGGGCGACCTGCTGATGAAAAGCGCGTTCGGCGGGCTGGATATGGAAATTGCCGCCGTGATTGGCAATCACGATACGCTGCGTTCGCTGGTGGAGCGTTTTGATATTCCTTTTGTTCTGGTTAGTCATGAAGGGCTGTCACGCGAAGAGCACGATAATAAAATGGCGGAGCAGATCGACCGTTATCAGCCTGACTATGTGGTGCTGGCAAAATATATGCGCGTTTTGACGCCCTCTTTTGTGCAACGCTACCCTAATCAGATCATCAATATTCACCACTCATTCCTGCCGGCGTTTATTGGCGCACGCCCTTATCACCAGGCGTATGAACGCGGAGTAAAAATTATTGGCGCGACCGCTCACTACGTGAACGACAATCTGGATGAAGGCCCGATCATCATGCAGGATGTGATTAATGTCGATCACAGCTACACGGCGGAAGAGATGATGCGCGCAGGACGCGATGTAGAAAAAAATGTGTTAAGCCGAGCGCTGTATAAAGTGCTGGGGCAACGCGTTTTTGTGTATGGCAACCGCACAATTATTCTTTAAGTGCGGCGTTAACGACGCCGATTGTTTAACAAAGCGGCGTCATGGGTAAAAAAACGGCGAACGAACCGTTTTTTTTCCTGGGGCGCTTTACAGCATCGTTTCATTTGTTATGATGCGCCCCGCTTTCAGGCAATATTGTCCTGACCCGTGGTGGGATTCCCGAGCGGCCAAAGGGAGCAGACTGTAAATCTGCCGTCACAGACTTCGAAGGTTCGAATCCTTCTCCCACCACCACTCTTCTGTTTATACAGAAGGGCAAATCCGCCAGGCGAGCCTGGTAGATTTTACGGACACGTGTCGTTTCAGCCGTTGAAACGACCGATACGGAAAGCGACAACGATTATTGACCTGTTTTATCTGGTGGGATTCCCGAGCGGCCAAAGGGAGCAGACTGTAAATCTGCCGTCACAGACTTCGAAGGTTCGAATCCTTCTCCCACCACCATCTTAAGTACCTGCCCAATATTAAAACCCAGTTTGTAATGCAGCACATTCCCCTGACGGGAGAAGGTGAGAAGCTTCGACGAGGTTCGAGTCGAGCAGCGCGAGACAACGTGCGCAGCACGGCCCGCAGGGCGAGGAGCGCAGCGACGAGTTATCCTTCTCCCACCACCATCTTAAGTACCTGCCCAATATTAAAACCCAGTTTGTAATGCAGCACATTCCCCTGACGGGAGAAGGTGAGAAGCTTC